>NZ_JAVJSH010000025.1:0-170049 GCF_040219535.1 Botrimarina sp. | reverse complement strand
CGGATGTTGTCGGTGTGGAAGCCGAACTGCGTCCACCCGCCGAAGTCGATCGGGCAGCAGCCGCAAGGGTCCACGCAGTCCTTCAGCGCGTACGCGTCGCCCAGGCAGCAGTCGCCCAGCAACGAGCACCCGCCGCCGCCTAGGCCGAGGCCGCAGGTCGATCCGCAGCCGCAAGCGTCGCCGCAGCCGTCGCCGCACAGGCCGTCGCCGCAGCAGCCGTCGTCGCAGCCGCAGCTTGGCTCCGCACAGCACGACGGCTCATCGCAGCAGGCGGGCGTCTCACAACAGGTCAGTTGGTAGTCGAACGCGGCTTCGATCGCCGTCTCGGCAGACGCGGTCGCGCCACCGAAGGCGACCAGAGCGGCGCTCATGGTCCATCGCAGGGTCATCGCCATCAGCTCCTTCTGGGGGAAATTTGCTCGCATCCGTCCGACTGGCGAGCGTACGGGTCTTGTCTCCGCCTGCGCGACGCACCGCACGCCGCTCTGCCAGGGTGTATCGCCTGATCGCTCGTGATATCGACGAAGCCAGCGGGCCGCATGCACGGTGAGCGGTCGGCCGGAGCGGAAAAAACGGCCCCGATCGCCCTCGGGCGATAAGCTGTGCGGGCTGCGAAGCGCGTGCGGCGCAAAGAGCTGCCGAGCCTAAAAACGGAGCGGCTGCGTGGCGACCGGAGAGTCGACCCCGTTTACTCAGTCCGCCGGACGCGCGAAGTCGACTTGCGACACCCGCCACGCGGCCAGGCCGGCGCCGGTCTTCGCCGGCCGCTCGACCTTCAGCATGAGGCCGGTCGCCGGGCCGGCCGAGGTGGCCGGCAGCCGATAGGTCCAGAGGCCGCCGATCTGGCCGGGGCCGGAGCGGTCGATCCGCGTGCGGCCCACCGCCTGGGGATCGAACTCTTTGGCCCGCGCGTCGGCCAGCAGGCGCTGGATGGTGTCGTCGGCGACGAACTCTCCGAGGCGCTCGGCGGCCGCTTCGTCGGCCGCGTACTTGTCGCGGGCCGCTTCGGGAGTGGGCTGGCGGCTGGGCAGGTCGAGCGTCAGCTCGAAAGCGCCCGCCGTGTCGCCCCGGGCGATGCGATCGAGGAACTCACCGGCGACGGCCTCGGCCGCGGTGACGTTGAGCGACTGCGCGTAGCGGTCGCGGACCGTGACGGCGACCAGCACCGCCAGCGACAAGGCCAGCCCGGCCGCCGCCAGCCCCTCGCCGGTGCGCGACTCGGGGCTCGAACGGACCGAGTGCAGCCCGGCGGCCGAGAGGACCGCCGCCACGAGCGGCGCGAGGCTCAGGTACGGCGTGACCAGCGCGGCGCACGACAGCACGGCGGTCACCGCACCGAGCACGGCGAGCGTGCTCAGCGACCGGTACGCGACCACGTCGTCGGTGAGCGTGTCGGAGAGAGCCACTCGGTTGGCCTGCTGTTCTTCCATGCCGCTTCGGTCGGGAGCGGGGGATTAGGAGCGTTTGACCGCGGTCTCTTGGATCGACTCGAAGGCCTGCCGGTGCCGCCCGTGCTCGGCGACCCACAGCGGTGCGCTGAAACCGGCCTCGCCGAGTCTCGCGGGGTTCATCGTGTAGTCGACCAACCCCAGCCAAACTACATCCGGTCGGAGCGGACCACTCGCGTCGCTCAAGCTTTGCTCGGCTTCGCTCGCCGTGACGCCCATCGCGTACGCGTTGCGGCCCAGGTCGTAACTGAGCGGCGCGGTGTGGAAGGTGGCCAGTCCGAAGCCGGTCATCGCGTACGCGCCGAGCAGGCCGATCGCCGCGCCGCCGTAGTTGTCGACCTCGTCGGGGAAGCTCACCCGGGTGTCGGAGAGCTGGTTGGCCAGCTGCTTCAGCACGCCGGTGACCAGCGCGAACACTCCCCACAGCACGGGGAAGTCGAGCAGGTACGTGTACGAGCCGCCGAGCCGCTCGTCGAGCATCACGACCAGCGGCTGGTGCACGCCGAACGCCGTCAGCCCGCCGATCACGATCGCGATCGTGTTGATCAAGTTGTTCCAGATCCCCTCGCGCACCATCATCGCGAACGTGGCGAAGGCGATGATCCCCGCGAAGGCGTAGTAGAGGTTCATGTCGTTGCTTCGTTGGTGGGGCGCCGCTTACCGGGATCGCTCGCCGGGGGCGTTCATTCCTTCAGCACGCGTTGCAGCTCGGGCAGCGACGTCACTCCCCTCGCCACGAGCAGGATGCCCTCTTCCTGGAAGGTCCGCATCCCGGCCGAGCGGGCGGCCTTCCGGAGGGTCTCCGGCTGCGGGTCCTTGAGCAGCTTCTCGCGGAACTGGTCGTCCGGCTCGAGCAACTCGAACAACCCGGTGCGGCCCCGGTAGCCGATGCCGGAGCAGGTCGGGCACGGCTTGGTGATCTCCTCGCCCTTCGGGGGCCGGTAGAACTTGGTCACTTTGCCTTGCGGGATGCCGAGCTTCTTGAGCAACGCTGGGGTCACGTCGTAGGCGACCTTGCAGTCGGGGCACAGCTTGCGGATCAGCCGCGTGGCGAGAACGCCGATCACGTTGCGGGCGAAGCCCTTGTGGGGCAGCTTCTTCTTCAGCACGCGCAGGCAGGCCTCGCCGGCGTCCTTGGCGTGGACCGTCGTGATGAGGAGGCGGTCGAGCTCGACCTCCGCCATGAGCAGCTCGGCGGTCTGCTGGTCGACCAGGTCGCGGGCCACCCACACGTTGGGGTACTTGCGCGAGAGGCTCGGGATCATCGGGGCGGGCGACTCGCCCTTGGCCGCGTCGTAGAAGTGCGGCTGGATGTTCTCGATGTCCGACTCCGGCTCGTTCTTGTCTTCCAGAGCGAAGAAGTCGCGGAGCAGGCGGTCGGTCTCCGTGAGGCCGATGTCGACGAGCGTGGTCAGCCCCCCCTCGGGCATGGCCGCGTAAACGATCACGCCCGACTCGGCGTTCATGATCCGCAGCCACTGCTCGCGGAGTTTCTCGCGCATGCCGAGCTCTTCGAGCGAGCCGAACCCGGCCTTGAGCGACTCTCCGCGGAGCGACACGATCACCCGCTCGCCGGACTTCACGCCCTGGCTGGCGACGTCGCAGTCGTACTTCTTCCCTTGGTAGACGGCGCCGAACTCGCCCTCTTGCTTCTTCTGGCGTTCGTTCACGTTGAGGTTGGCCAGCTGCTTCATGACGGCCAGCATGACGTCGCCGGACTCGCGGTCGCGGGGCTCGCCGGGGTGCCACACGCCGTCGATCGTGTAGCGCACGCCGACCGATTCGGCCGTGTAGTCGAGCAGCGCGCGGCTGGAGCCCCGATCGACCATCTCCGAGACCAGCTCCTTCACGTGCACGTAGCCGGGCGACTGGCGGGCGGTCAGCAGGCTCGCCTGGTTGGTGCGCTCGTCGCCGCCGCGGGCGGCCAGGTCGACGGCCGGCCCGCGCATGTAGCCGGCCTTCTTCTCCGCCTCGATGTTGAGGCCGACCTTCCGACCGAGCAGCGCGAGCTGGTAGCGCCACCAGCTGCCGGTGAACACGGTCTCGTGCCGCTCCACCGACTTGTTGTGGTGCACCACGTACGCGACGAACGGCCCCAGCCACGCGAGGCTCATCAGCGCGAGGCCGACGAAGTAGTTCGGGATCAGCAGCGAGACAAAGAACGCGATCGGGAACGGCGCTGCGATAACCGGGTTCCAGGTCGTGTGCCCCAGCGCGAAGCGGTGGGAGTCTTTGTTGACCCAGTCGCCGCTGCGCACCCAAACGAGGAAGAGCAACACGACCGGGACGATTTTCAGCCAGCTGACGCTCGCTTCGCTCTGCCGGAAGATCGAGTGCTGGTCGTTCCACTCGTCGCGTTGGATCGACGGCGCCGATGGCTCGGCCGCGGTGGCTTCGGCGTCGGCGGCTTCGGCTGGCTGCTCGCCGGGGGCCTCGCCGGCCGCGGGGGCTTGGGCGCCGCGGTCGGAGCGGCCGCGGCCGGCGGCCTCGTTCTGGATGTCGAGCACGGCGCCCTGCTCGGCGAGGCCCACCTGCGCCAGCGCCGACGGCGCGCAGCCCGTCGCCGCCAACGCCACGGCGACGCGGCCCAGTGCCCGCACAGCGGCCCAATTCCTGCCGCCCGACTCGGTCGCTACCAACTGTCTCATCAGAGGATGCCGCCTTGGGAAACGTCGATGCCCTTCAGGGCCATCTTGAGGGCCTCACGGTTCGGGGCGACTTCCATCGCCGTTTCGCGGTCGATGAGCTCCTTGTCCACGAGCCCCTTGAGGCTCTGCGTGAAGTCTTGCATGCCGTCCTCCGCGCCGATGCGGATGGCGTCGCCGAGCTTCTCGTCGTTCTCTTCGAGGATCAGCTTCTTGATCGTCGACGTGAAGTTCATGATCTCCACGGTCGGCACACGCGACACGCCCGGCTTGATGCTCTTGAGCAGCTTCTGCGCGATGATGCCACGCATGTTGAACGCCATCGCGCTGCGCAGCGCGGGGTGCATGTCTTGCGGGAAGAGGTCGAGGATACGCCCGATCGTCGACGGAGCGCTCGACGCGTGGATCGTGCCGAAGACCAGGTGGCCGGTCTCGGCGGCGTGGATCGCGGTCATGAAGGTCTCGCGGTCGCGCATCTCGCCGACGAGGATGATGTCGGGGTCTTCGCGGACGGCGTGCTTCATGCCGACCTCGAAGTCGACCACGTCGAAGCCGATCTCCCGCTGGTTGATCAGGCACTTCTCTTCGGTGAAGACGAACTCGATCGGGTCCTCGAGCGTGAGGATGTGCTTGCGGTAGCGGTGGTTGATCCAGTTGAGCATCGAGCCGATGGTCGTCGATTTGCCCGAACCCGTGACGCCGGCCAGCAGGACCATGCCCTGGTCGAACTTGCAGAGGTTCTCGACGCTGGCCGGGAGGTTGAGCCCCTCGAAGTCGGGGATCCAGCTGTTCACGCGCCGCGCGACCAGGCCCATGTGCCCCAGCTGCTGCAGCAGGTTCACGCGGAACCGCCAGTTGGTGCCGTCGACGTCGACGGTGTGCGCGAAGTCGGCGCCGCCGTCGCGGTCGAAGATCTTCCGGCTGCGGTCGTTCATCAGCGGCACGAGCAGGCTGACCATCTCCTCGTCGGAGATCGGGCCGCGCTGCAGCTCGCGGATCGTGCCGCCCACCCGCACCATCGGCGGCTTGCCGACCTTCAGGTGGAGGTCCGAGGCCTCGTACTTGACGGTCGCGCGGAAGAGCTTGTTGACCTCGAGGTCTTTCGGATTGGGCATCAAGCCGCTTTTGACGGCTTCTTCGACGATGGACATGTCCCTGCTCCTGGTTCGCGCGCCAAGAATCCCGCGCCGCGGAGGCCCGCAAGCCGCCCCGGCCACGGCGCACCGCTCTCCCCACGCCGGAGGAGCGTCGCCTCAGCAGCCCTGCAGTTTACACAGAATGCCGCGTGGGGGGAAAAGTCCCCGGCGGGGGCGTCGCCGTGCGGCGACTCGCCGAGTGGGCGCCAAGGTAAAGACCGCCAAGCGGTCTACAGCAAATCGTCGAGCTGGTCGACGAGGCCCTCGAAGTGGTCCAGCGCGGTCTGGACCGGCTCGGGGCTCTCCATGTCGACGCCCGCGTCGCGCAAGAGGTCGAGCGGGTGCTTGCTGCAGCCCCCCTTGAGGAACGACAGGTAGTCGCCGAGCTCCTCCTGCCCGCCCGCGAGCACGCGCTGGCTCAGCGCGATCGCGGCGGACAGGCCGGTCGCGTACTTGTACACGTAGAACGCGTTGTAGAAGTGGGGGATCCGCAGGCACTCCAGCTCGAGGCAGTCGTCGATCGCGAAGTCCGCGCCGAAGTACGCGTCGAGCAGCTGGCGGTACACGCCCCGGAACGATTCGAGCGTGAGCGGCTCGCCGGCCTCGGCCATCGCGTGGACCCGCTGCTCGAACTCAGCGAACATGGTCTGGCGCACGACCGTCGCGCGGATCGAGTCGATCTCGTCGTTGATCAGGTACGCGAGCTCTTGGTCGCTCTTGGCCTGCTCGCGGAGGTGCTTGTTGAGCAGCTGCTCGTTGAACGTGCTCGCCACCTCGGCGACGAAGATCGTGTAGTTGTAGTACTCGAACGGCTGGGTCTTCGACGAGTACCAGCTGTGCATCGAGTGCCCCGCCTCGTGGGCGAGCGTGAACACGTGGTCCAGCACGGTGGGCTGGTAGTTCATCAGGATGTAGGGGGGGCCGTCGTAGCTGCCCGCGGAGAACGCGCCGGAGTTCTTCCCCTTGTTCGGGTAGCGGTCGCACCAGCGGTCGCCCGTGAGGCCCGCGCGGAGCGTGGAGCAGTACTCGTCGCCGAGCGGCTCGAGCGCGGCGACGACGGCCGAGACCGCCTGGTCCCAGCTGCGTTTCTTCTCGAGCCCGCCGACGATCGGCACGTAGGTGTCGTAGTGGTGCAGCTCCTTCAGCTTGAGCTTGCGGCGCCGGAGGTCGAGGTACTTGTACACGGCCGGCAGCTTCGAGCGCACCGCTGAGATCAGGTTGTCGTACACGCTCACCGGCACGTTGTCGTCGAACAACGACGCCTCGCGCGCCGACCGGTAGCCCCGCGCCTGCGCGTAGTAGACGTCCTTCAGCACCGAGCCGCGGAGCGACGCGGCGAGCGTGTTCTTGTGGTCCGCGAACTCGTCGTAGAACTGGTGGAACGCCTGCTTGCGGACCTTCCGGGTCGGGCAGAGCAGCAGCGCCTGGAACGACGACTGCGTCAGCTCGACGGGCTTTCCCGCTTCGTCGGGGACCTCGCCGAACCTCATGTCGGCGTCCGTCAGCTGGCGGAAGATCTGGCTAGCGGCGCCGGCCATCTCGCTCTGCATCGCGAGGAGCCGCTCCTCGGAGTCCGAGAGCGTGTGCGGCTTGTACCGAGCCATCCGCTCGAGCAGCAGCCGGAAGTGCGCCAGCTCCTTCGCCGCGAGCATCTTCTTGAGCTTCGCGTCGGACATGCCGAGCACCTCCGGCCGGATGAAGCTGGCCGCCTGCGCCGCGCGGCTCGCGGCGTTTTGCAGGCGGGCCATCATGGCCTGGTAGGCGCTGTTGGTTTGGTCCTCGGTGGTCTTCAGCATCGCGTAGTAGGCGAGCCGCTCGCCGTCGCGCTCGAGCTTGCTGTCGAACTTGAGGCAGTCGGCCAACTGCTTCGGCGAGTCGCCGAGGGTCCCCTTGTACTTCTCGTACTTGGGGATCTGTTTCTCCCACTTGGTGAACGCGGCCTCCCACGCGTCGTCCGACTCGAACAGCTTCGAGAGGTCCCAGGTGTCGGCCGCTTTGACCTTGTCGCGCGGGGGGAGCTTTTTCATTGCGGATTGTGGATTTCGGATTGCGGATGACTTGCTGGAGTGCGGCGGCTGAGGTTGGGCGGCTGCGAGACCCGCAATCCCCAATCCCAAATCCGCAATCGAATCACCATTTCCAGAGCGCGGTGCCCCAAGAGAGCCCCGCGCCGAAGCCGCACATGAGCAGCTCGTCGCCGGGGCGGACGAGGCCCGCCTTGAGCGACTCGTCGAGCGCTATCGGGATGCTCGCCGCGGAGGTGTTGCCGTAGCGGTCCAGGTGCTTCACGACGCGCTCGCGCGGCACGCCCATCGAGTCGGTCGCCGCGTCGAGGATGCGGGCGTTGGCTTGGTGGAGGAGCCAGAGCTTGACCTGGTCCTTGTCGCGTCCGGCCCCGGTCAGCACGTGGTCGAACGTGTCCTCCAGCAGCCGCACGGCCCACTTGAAGACAGGCCGGCCGTCCATCTCCATGAGCCACGGGCGGCAAGTCGCGTCGGTCGGCTCGGCGGCGTCGGGATCGGCGAACGGGCGTTCGACCCCGCCCATCCTGCGGGTGAGCAAGTCGGTCCCGGAGCCGTCCGCGCCGAGCGTGGCGGCGAGCATCCCCTGCGACGCGTCGCCCGGCGCGAGGACGACCGCTCCGGCGCCGTCGCCGAATAGGGGGAAGGTCTTCTTGTCTTCGGGGTCGAGCACGCGGGTGTTCGTGTCGGCCCCCACGACGAGCACCCGCCGCGCCGAACCGGTCGCGATGAACTGCGCGCCGGTCACCAACGCGTACATGAAGCCGGCGCAAGCCGCGACGACGTCCATCGCCGGGCACGCCAGCCCGAGCCGGTCTTGCACCTTGGTGGCGGTCTGCGGCAGCAAGCGGTCGGGCGTGAAGGTCGCTAGCACGAGCAGGTCGATCTCGGCCGGGTCGGCGTCCGCGTCGGCGATCGCGCGGCGGGCCGCCTCGGTCGCCAGGTCGCTGGTCGTCACGCCGGGCGGCGCGTGGCGGCGTTCGCGGATGCCGGTCCGCTGGAGGATCCACTCGGGGTCGCAGCCCAGCCGCCCGAGCTCCTCGTTGGTCACGACCCGCTCGGCCAGGCAACTGCCAGCGCCGGCGATACGGACACCCGTCAAACGGAACAGGGGCCCGCGGCGGATGGTCAGGGGGGCATCAGACATCGCTGGCGGCTTTGGGCCGCGGGGGGGTTGGATCGGCGAGCGCAGCAACCTACGGCCCAGGGGCGAGGATCGGCAAGGGCTTGTCGCGTCGCGTCGCTTGGCGGGCTCGCCCGGGAATCGGCGTGCGGTGCGGGATCTCAGGCCGCGTCGGCGAGGGAGGACGCCCGGCGCTGGTAGAGCCATGCGCCCCGCCGTTTGCCGACCCTTTCGGCCGCGCCCATCGCGTGCAGGCAGTAGGCGGCCCGCTGCGCAACCCAGCGCGGCGTGTCGAGGGCCGTGGCCAGCTCGGCCGTGTCGAACTCCAACGGCAACGGCCCCTCGACCAGCCGCCAAAGGTCCGCCGCGGTTTCGAAGCGGACGGTCGAGAGCACGCCGAGCAGCTTTTGGTCGACTACCACGTGGTCCCGCCGCCGCCACCGCCGGCGGCGGCCGTGGCCCGGCACGCGGTGCTCCTCGACCTCGACGAGCGGCGCCTCGACCGCCAGGCGCTCGTGCGGGAACGCTTTCGTGAAGTGGACGAAGTCGTGGAACAGGTCCACCAGCCGCCCGCGCTTCGGGCTCCACCGGCGGCTCTTCACGCGGCCGCCCGGTTTGTCGCGGGTCACCAGCCGCCGCCGCGCGACGACCGGCTTCACGACCAGCACGGGCGCTTCTCCGCAGAGGCGGCGCACCTTGTCACGGATCGACGACAGCCCCGCGTGCTGGACCTCGATCAACAAGTCGCCGCGCACCACGTCGATCCGGTATCGCCCGAGGCGGACCTCGACTTGGCCGTCGTCGCCCGCGTAGAGAGCTTTCAGCTCGCGGTGGAGGGAGGTTTCCATGGGGAAGGCGCTAGTTGTGAGGCGCTAGGCGCTAGTCGTCGGGTGGCTAGCCAAACCTAGCGCCTAGCGCCTGACAACTAGCGCCTCGCCCGTCACGGCTTGATCCCGAAGTCTCCGACGTCGAAGAGGGTCGTCAGCTCGTAGCCCTTTTCTTTGAAGGCCTCGCGGCCCCCCTCCAGGCGGTCGACGATCGCCAGCACGCGTTCGACCTTGAGGCCCTCGGCCTCGACCAGCTCGATCGCGCGGAGGCTCGAAGCGCCGGTCGTCACGACGTCCTCGACGATGACGATCGACTCGCCCGCTGCGTACGGGCCCTCGACCTGCTTGCCCTTGCCATGGTCCTTCGGCTCCTTGCGGACCATCACGCCGCGGAGCGTGTAGCCCTTGATGCCGGCCGTCGTGAGGATCGCCGCGGTGATCGGGTCGGCCCCGATCGCCATGCCGCCAACCAGCTTCGGCCCTTGGCCCATCTTCAGGCGCATCTCGCCGATGAGATCGATCATCCCTTCGCCGATGAGCTTCGCGCCCTTGGAGTTGAGCGTGACCTTCCGGCAGTCGAGGTAGTACGACGCCTTTTTACCCGAGGCGAGCGTGAAGTCGCCGAACTCGAGGGCGTGGTTGCGGATGAGCTGCGCCAGGGCGTCGCGGTCGAACATCGGTGGGTCGTCGGGGAAACGGGGATCGGTCGAACCGCCCGCTCACGGAGCGGGGGCCGGAGATTCTCCCACGCCGCAACCGGGTCTTGGAAGTGTCAACCGGCGAGGCTCCTACCCGACGCGCCGCCGGTCACCTGAGGATCGTGACCGACGAGCCGACCGACAGGATGTCGAACAGGTCCTCCAGGTCGCGCGACGCGACCGCGAGCTGTGTCCGCTGGGTGGGCGTGGGCGAGGCGCTCAGCTCGACCGACTCGCCCCCTGCGCCGGACAGCACGATCAGCCTGTCGGGCGCGGCGGTGGGTTCGAGCTGCTTCTGGTCGACCTGCCAGAGGCCGTCGCTCGGCTGCGCGCCGGTCACCCGCACCGGGAACTTGCCCGCGTAGCGGTCGTCGAGCAGCAGGACCATCTCGCCGCGGGCCAAGTCGACCCGCGCGTCGAACGGACCGCGAACGACCTTCAGCTCTTGACCGGGCTGGACCGCTTCGGCGGAGGAAACGCCGTTGATTTTTGCAAGCAGTTGCCAAGGCACCTCGTACTGTTCGGCGATCGTAGCGAGGGTCTCGCCTGACGCGACCACGTGCGGCTGTTCGAGGTGGTGCTCCATCGAGTAGACGACCGTGCCGGCCAGCCCCGACAGCAACTGCTCGACCTGCTCCCGCTCGGCTTGCGGCAGGCTCGGGTCGAGCGCCCATTGGGAGAGCATGCGGTGAGCGCGGGCGAGCTCGTCGTTCTGGAGGGCCGCTTGGATCGCCGGCCACGCGGCGTCGAATCCGCCGGGGGCGGTTGCCGGCGCATCGGCGGCGAGCGGCGTGCTCGCGGCGGCCGGCGTCACCTCGCGGTCGGCGGTTCGCTCGGGCGCCGGCGGAGCGCCGGGGGCCTCGGGCAGCATCGGCGCGGGGGGCGACTGCTTCGCCAGATCGGTCGTTGGCGCCAGGTCAGACGTTGAAGAACCGAGCGAAGGAACGCGGCCCGAAACGGTCGGCTGCGGCGGAGCGGCCGGCGCCGCAGCGATCGGCGGCAGGCTCAGCGAGGGCGCCGCGGCCGGCGCGGGCTCGGCGGACGCCGAGTCCCAAGCGGGCGCTGCGCGGGGCGTGAGGCTGCTCGAGCCCTCATCGGCGCCGTTCGCCGGCGCGTCTGGGCTGGGCCACGCGGGCGGGGCGGCGGCGGCGGCCGTGTCCGCTTCGGTCGCCCACGAGTCGTCGAGGGCCACCGTTGGCCCTTCGTTGATCTTCCATGCGAGGAAGGCGCCGACCACGGCCAACACGGCGATCGTGGCGAGCGGGCGGATCGTGCTCATGGCTTTCGCTTTCCGTGTGTCGTTGGCTTCAACCTCCAGCCAGCCGACGCGGCGGCTCGAATACACCGCGCGGAGAGCTGGACGCGGCGGACGTTAGTGAACCTAGCCCCCGGCGCCTACACCAATCCCGCCCTGTTCGGCGGCCGGCCGATCGCCTAACACTCGTTGGTGGACAACGCCCCCCGATCCGCCGCCCCGACCGAAAGCCCGAAGCGACGCCGCGTGCTTTACCTCGTGCTCGCTATCGCCGTGCTGGCGCCCTTAGTGGTGGTGGCGCTGTCTGTCGACGATTGGTCGCGCGACCTGACAACCAACCGGGCGGCCACGGCGATCGACCACCCCGACGAGCGGCTCCGACCGCGGCGGGTCGCCGGCGACGCGGCCCGTGTCGAGGCGGCGCTGGAGCGGTTCGTGTCCGAGCGGCGTGCTTGGCGGATCGCCGACGAGAAAGAGTTGCCGGGCGACTCGCCGTTGAAGGAAGACGCCAGCGACGCCGTCGCCGTGTGGCGCCTAGTGCACACGACGGGCCTGATGCGATTCCGCGACGACGTGTGGCTCGTGGTGCTGCCGGCCGACGCGGGCGGAGTGTTGCTCGCGGGCGAGAGCCGTTCGCGGGTCGGCAAGGGCGACCTGGGCCAGAACCCCCGCAACCTGGACGAGCTGCTCAGCGGCCTCGCCGAGCGGATAGCCCCGGTCACGGATCGCTGATCGGCCCTCCCCGCGGGAGGAGCGGCTCGAGCGGGCAGCCCTCGCAGAGCGGCCCCCGGCCGCGGCAGTGATCGACTCCCACTCGGACCAGCAGCGCGTGGGCCTCGCTGTAAGTGACCGCGTCGGTCGGCAAGCGCCGGCGCCACCAGCGCTGCACCTCGTCGTACGACGCGTCCGCTGCGCCCCAGCCGTGCCGGCGCATGACGCGGCGTTTGTACGCATCGACGACGAAGACCGGCGCCCCGCCCGCGTACAGCAGGATCGCGTCGGCGGTCTCGGGGCCGACGCCGTTGACGGCGAGCAGCTCCCGGCGACGGGCGAGCGCTACGTACCGCTGGTGCGACCCTTTCAGCATCGCGTCGGCGTCGCCGTTGTGCGACTCGACGAGCCACCGGGCGACGTTCTTCAGGCGGGCGGCCTTCACGCGCGGCGGTCCCGCGGGGCGGATCCAGTCGGCGAGCCGAGCGGGGTCCGCCGCGTCGACCGCGCGGACCGACATCGCGTCCGCTTCGATCAAACGGTCGATTGCACGCACCACGTTCTTCCACGACGTGTGCTGCACGAGGACCGCGCCGACGACCACCTCCCACGCGTCGGCCACGCCGCCGCGGGCGGCCGGCCACCAGCCCTGTGGCCCGTACGCGTCGAGCAATCGGTCGTAGGCCTTTCGGATCGTCGCCATCGATTATCACGCGCGGTGGGCGAGCTGGGACTCGGCGATTGTCAAGTCGCAATCGGGAAAGATAACGACCTCGTGGTTTCTCTCTTTGTCGCCGTCGGGGCAAAGGTATAATCGAGCGAGCGGCCAAGAAGGACCGAAGCCCCGGCGGCGTGACCGCGCCGCTTCGCCCCGGTGACGACCAGTCCACCGCGGGCCAGCGGCGGTCCCGATCCGGTGCGGCAAGAGTCGTTCCAGGCGTCGTGCTCTGTGCATCAGGGCGCGACGCTTTGCCCGTTTTAAGGACCCCTCGGTACTGCTTTAGCGATAGCGTCGTGCTCTCTGTCCGCCCCAAAATTGCCGAGCTCGTGCTGCAGTTGTACGGGCGATCCTTGCACCCCGAGCTGTTCGAGGTCTTCGGCTCGAAGCGTGTGCAACGCGGGCGCGTGGCGCCGGCGCCGGGGTCGGCCGACGACGAGGCGGCGCTCGCCGCGTCCGACGCGGGCGGCTACGAGGCGCTGGTGCAGATCACCGGCGCGGGGCACGTCGTGACTTGGCGCCACGGCGGCCTCACGCTGACCGAGGTGGCCGCGTCGAGCCACCAGCCGATGCCCCAGAAACGCCGGCTGATGTCCCATCGGCTCGAAGGAGAGCAAGCCGACCAGATCGAGTGCCGCGGCGGCGTCATCTACGAAACGAACTTCTCGCTCGAGACGGTCACCCCCGAGGCGTTCGCCATCTACCAACGCGAGTTCGACCTCATCACCCTCCAAGACAGCGCCGGCCCCGCCGCGCCCGGCTTGTCCAACGGGCTGCTGCACCGCTTCGACGCCAGCGGCCGCGCCGGCGTTAGCCTCGGCGCGGTGAGCTTCGTCGACGTGCAGTCGCGCGACCGCTCGCTCCGTGTGCGTGCGATGCACACGTTCCCGGACGACTACGCGATCGTCAAAACCGAGTCGGTCTTCCGACTGCCTTCCTGAGGGACCCGTCGCCCAGGGTCTCGTCGCGGGTCTCGATCGCCGCGGGTCAGGCCGCCGGATCGGCTAGCCCCGCGGCGAATTCGCGGAGAGCCGCGTTGACCGCCGACGGGTTTTCCACCGGCGCCATGTGTCCCGCGTCGGGGATTTCCACGTAGCGGGCGTCGGGGATGGCTTCGGCCATGCCGCGCATCACGTCGGGCGGGCTGAGCTCGTCCTGCTCGCCGCACACGACCAGCGTCGGCTTGTCGATGCTCCGCAACAGCCCGGTGGAGTCCGGCCGGCTGGCCATCGCTAGCTGCGAAGCGGCGATAGCCAACGGGCTGGTCGCCGCGATAACGGCGGTCGTCGCCTCGACGGCCGCGTCGGGGGCGCCCGGCGCGAAGAGCTTCGGCCGCATCAGTTCCGCGACGCGGCCCGCGCCCCACTCGTGGATCTTGTCGGCCATCTTCAGCCGGGTCGCGCGGGCCGTTTCGTCGTCGGCGTTCGCTCGTGTGTCGACCAGCGCGAGCGCGTGGAACGACTCGGGGAAACGCCGGAGCATCGCCATCGCGATGTAGCCGCCCATCGAGAAGCCGCACAGCACCACCGGCCCCGCGGCGCCCAAATGCTCGGCGAGCCGCGCGAGGTCCTCGCCGTACCGGTCGAGCGTCGGGTTCTTGCCGCCAGGCCACGCGCCGAGCGTCGACTCGCCGTAGCCCCGTAGGTCGGGCGCGACGACCCGGGCCGCGTCGGCCAGGCCCTCGAGTTGGGCGCCCCACATCGCGCGAGACAACGGGAAGCCGTGGACGAGCAGCAGCGTGGGCGCCCCGTCGAACGGCGCGCCGGTGTCGTCGTACACGAGGTGGGCGCCGTCGATCTCTAAAGAGGGCATGCTGTCACTCGTTGTCGGTAGCGGGTTCGGACCCGTCGCGGGCTGCGAGCGCCGCTTCGAACTCGGCGAGCTGTCGCCGCATCACCCCCGAGTGCGGCTCCAGCTGGATGGCCCGTCGCTGCGCGTCGATCGCCTCTTCGAGCCGGCCCGCCGCGAACAGACAACGGCCGAGCGTGTCGAGGTAGCCAGCGGTGTCGGGGGCGATCGAGAGCGACCGGCGGCTGTAGCGGACCGCCTTGTCGTAGTCCCCCACGGTGTTGCTGACGAGCCACGCCCACTGGTTGTACGGCGCGGACTCCCCGTAGGGGTTGCTGTCGCCCGCGTTCTCCCAGATCGCGTTCTCGAACTGGCGGGCGAGCTCTTCGATCCGGCGGTTGGTGTCGGCGGCGAAGTCGTCCGGTGCGCCCGCCACGCGGTGCATGGCGATCACGATGTCCGCGTCGCCGGGGTCGGCGCGGATCGCTTCGGTGAGGATCTCGATCTGGCTCTCGGTGTCGTCGCGCTCGCGGGCGGCCAGGGCGGCCGCGTAGCGGGCGCGGGCGGTGAGGACCGGCGCGGCGGGGGCGGTCTCGTCGACTTCGGGGAGCTTCGCGTACTCGTTCCACGCGGCCTTCGAGCCGCCGATGTGCTCCACGATCGGCATCAGCCGCTCCGCGGCCTCCTCGTAGCGCCCCGCGTCGAGAAGCAACTCGTGGGCCCCCCAGCGGGCGCTGACGTTGGCGCCCTCGAGCGGGTCGGCCGGTCCGCTAGCGGCGTCGTACTCGGCGACGGCCCACTCGACGAGCCCGCGCTGCGCCAGCTCCTTGGCGATCACGTAGCGTGGCCCCATCTGGGCCACGTCGGCGCGGGCCTCTTCGGCGGCCCACTCCGCCCGCAGCGCCTCGGCGGCGAGCTCGTCGGCGCGCTGCTGATCGCCCCGCAGGGCGGCGGTCTCGGCCCGCAGGTAGAGGCCGTGTTTGTCGCGCAGCGTTTCCTCGTGGCGCTGGAACAGGCGGTCGGCGACCGACCAACGCCCGGCCGCGCCGACCCAGCGGATCGCCAGCGCGAGGTCGTCGGGGTCTGCCTCTCCGCGCAGGCTCGCGAGCGCCTCGGCGGCGGCGAGGGCGCGATCGTCGTCGGCGGCCCGCAGAGCAACGCGGAGCGACTGCTGGTGCAGCATGGCGACCACTTCTTCGCTGAGGTCGCTCTGCTGGAGCTGGGTCGAAGCGAGCAGCCGCTCGGCGTGGCGCCGCCAGTTGGCGGCGGTCTCGGCCGACGGCTCGGCGAGCGTGAGGGCGAGCCACTGAGCGGTGAGCCGCTCGCCGTCGCCAAAGCGAGAGCGGAGGTCCTCGGTCGCGTCGCGGACGGCGGCCAGCAGCGGCGGGTCGATCTGGTATTCGTGCGACGCCAGCAGCGTGGCGACCGCTTCGGCGGCCAGCACGTCCGAGGGCTCGAACCGGGCCAGCCGCACCAGCGCGGGCGCCGCGCGCACGCGGCCGACCAGATTCAAGCTTTGCAGCAGGCCGCGTTGGAGCGGCGTCGCGGTGTCGACGTTGCGCTTGATCCAATACGGGCTGAGCCGCTGGAGCATGCCCAGACGCTGCGACGGCGTGGCTTCTTCGTACTGCGACAGCCAGTACCGCACCGGCGGCGGATCGCCCGCTCGGGTCCAGTCGGCGGTGATCTCTTCCAGCAAGCGGAGGCTGGTCTCGGCCACCTCCGGGTCGGGGTCTCGGGCGCCGGCGTAGAGCGCGTCGAAGGCGGCCAGGCCGAGGCCCTCGAGCGCTTGCTGCGCCTCGCGCCGCTGGGCGTACGCGGGGTGGCCGAGCAGGGCGACCAGCGCCGGGGGAGAGTCGCTCGCTTGGGCGGCGGCCGGCGCGGCGCCGGCCAGCGCAAGAAAGATCACCGCGGCCCGCCCCGCGACAGTCATACGCTCGGCTCCTCGGTTTCTCGCCGCTCCATCTCCTCGATGTAGCGCCGCAGGCGCTCGACCTCGTCGGTCACCGAGTGGAGCTTGAGCATGTTCTCGACGCGCTTAACGAGCTCGGTCTTGTTGACCGGCTTGGAGAGGAAGTCGTCGGTCCCCGCGTCGACGGCCCGCTCGATGTCGCCCGACTCGTTCAGCGCGGTGACCATCAGGATCATGCAGTCGCTGGTGGCGGGGTCGCTCTTCAGCCGCTGGCAGACCTCGAAGCCGCTGACCTTGGGCATCATCACGTCGAGCAACAGCACGTGCGGCTTGAAGCTAGCGACCTTGTCGAGCGTGTCTTGGCCGTCGACGGCGACCCCCACCTCCACGTCGAGGCCGGCCAGGTAGGCCTCGAGCAACTCGACGTTCGGCTCGTTGTCGTCGGCGATCAGCACGCGGTGGGGCATGGGAGGCTTCGGGCTTCGGGCGTCGGGCTTCGGGGTACCGGGAGCAGTCTTCTTCGGTTCGGCCGAGGGCTCGTGCCAGCCACGCGCTTCCCTGAAGCCCGAGGCCCGACGCCCGAAGCCACCGGCGCTAGCCGGCCACCGTCTGCGGTTCCTCTTCGAGCTCGGCGGCCGGGACGGGGAAGCCGGTGCAGAACTCGCGGACTTGCTCGCGGATCTTCGCGTGCAGGGCCGAGTCGTCGGGGCTCTTTAGACCTTCGAGCATCCAGGCCCCGACGGTCCGCATGTCGTCCTCGCGCATGCCGCGCGTGGTCAACGCGGGCGTGCCGACCCGCACGCCGGAGGGGTCCATCGGCTTGCGCTCGTCGAACGGGATCATGTTCATGTTGACCGTCACGCCGCACGCGCCGAGGACCGCCTCGGCGGTCTTGCCGCCGATCCCCAGCGGCGTGACGTCGACCAGCATCAGGTGGTTCTCGGTGCCGCCCGAGACCAGCTTCAGGCCGCCCTCGGCGAGCGTTTCGGCCAGGGCGACCGCGTTGCGTTTGACTTGCCGGATGTACTCCTTGAACGAGGGGCGGAGGGCCTCGCCGAAGCAGATCGCCTTGCCCGCCACGACGTGCATCAGCGGCCCCCCCTGCACGCCGGGGAACACGCGGCTGTTGAGGACCTTCGCGTGCTCCTTCTTGGCGAGGATCAAGCCCGAGCGCGGGCCGCGGAGCGTCTTGTGGGTGGTGGTGGTGACCACGTCGGCCACGGCGACCGGGTCGTCGTGCTCGCGCGCGGCGACGAGGCCCGAGTAGTGCGCCATGTCGACCATCAACAGCGCGCCGACCTCGTCGGCGATCTCGCGGAACTTCGCGTGCGGGATCTCGCGCGGGTAGGCGCTTGCGCCGGCGATGATCAGCTTCGGCTTGTGCTCGCGGGCCTGCTTGGCGACCTGGTCGAAGTCGATCCGGCAGTCGCTCTTGCGCACGCCGTACGACACGCAGTTGTAGAGCAGCCCCGACATGTTCAGCTTCATGCCGTGTGTCAGGTGCCCGCCGTGCGCGAGGTCGAGCCCGAGCATCGTGTCGCCCGGCTCGAGGAAGGCCAGGTAGACCGCGGCGTTGGCTTGCGAGCCGCTGTGCGGCTGAACGTTGGCGAAGATATCCCCGTTGTACGCGGCGCCGAAAAGCTCCTTCGCCCGGTCCCGCGCGAGGTCCTCGACCACGTCCACGTGCTCGCAGCCGCCGTAGTAGCGCCGGCCGGGGTAGCCCTCGGCGTACTTGTTCGTGAGCACGCTGCCGACCGCTTGCTGGATCGCGGCGCTGGTGTAGTTCTCGCTCGCGATCATCTCCAGGCCGTCGCGCTGCCGCTCTTGCTCGGCGGCGATCGCGGACCAAACCTCGGGGTCGTGCTGCTCGATAACGTTCATACGCTCGCTCGTTAAGGTCGCTCTTCCTCGTTCGATTGCCGCGCTCGCCGGGCCGACTCGGCGGCGCCGCCCGGGGCTACCGCCCTCGGCTCGCGCACTAGGGCGCCCCTGAGGACGCGGCGCCGACGGCTGGGCCTTGCTGATGCGTTAGGAACCGCAGCCGGCGGCGGCCCGGTCACGCACGCGCCGCGACCGTTAGTCTCAGCGATCGACCCGCGATTGTCGAGCACCTCGCCCCGCGGGCCCGCCCCCCCGCCGCAGGGCCGCGCTTAGCGAGCCCTCGTTTTCCGCCAGGGCGTTCGCGGCGTCGTTCACCCGCAGGTAGAGCGTGCCGCTGGCCGGCGCGGTGTACGCGGCCGATCGGCCGACCGGCGCCGCGTCGACGAACGCGCCCGGCCCCGCGTCGACGGTCGCTAGCAGCTCGCCCAGCGGGCGGCCCGCGTGGTAGGCGAGCGTCACCCCGCCGGGCTCGCACGGCCACGGCGCGCCGTCCGGCTCGTGGGCGATCACGTACCGACCCTCGGCGGTGATCTGGACCGGCTCGCCCGCTTCGACCGCCACGCCTGAGGACTGCCATCCGCGGTCGGCCGCGATGGTCGCGGCGGCCGATCCGTCTGCGGCGAGGGGCTCGCCCTGGCGGAAATCGATCGCTTCGCGCGGGAGGTCGTGCCCGTAACAGAGCGTGGCCGCGTAGAGCCGCCACTCTTGCTCCAAGCGGCGGCGGTCGCGCTGGTACAGGCGGTCGAAGCGGGAGTCGAAGTCGGGCTCGTTGACCCACCCCGGCAGCCTTGCGAACCGCTCGCGGTACGCGGGGTGGCCGTCCAAGAACGACGCCAGCGCCCAAACCCAAGCGTACTCCTCGGTGGCGAGCAGCCGGCGGTTGTCGATCTTCCGCACCGCGTCGACCGACAACAGCCGGCCGCTCGCCACCGCGTCGCGCACCAAGCGGACGCGTCCCCAGTCGGGCGCGGCTTCGCGGGTCTCCGGCGGGGAGGCGATCCGCAGCTCGCCGGTCGCTTCGTTGTACTGGTGCGTGCCGCACAGCTCGGCCATCGCTTCCATGTACCACCCCGGGCCGCACGAACCGAGCCGGGTGGCCATGAAGCTGTGGGTCGCTTCGTGCAGCAGCAGGTGGCGGCGGTAGTAGTCGCTCTCTTGCTGACGGACCCAGACCTCGTAGCCGAGCGACAAGCCGTGCTGGAAGTCGGGGCTTTGGTCCGGCCACAGGCCGAGCGCGCGGAAGCGGGCTTCGTCCTCGATCAAGTAGACGCGCAGCCGCCATTTCTTCGCGGCGGAGCGGGCCACGCCGAAACGCTCGGCCCACCGCGGCGCGGCCAGCGCGATGAGGCCCGGCAGGCGGTCGGTTTCGGCCGAGGGCGGCGCGTCGGTGACGAGCGTCGCCTGCTCGGCCTCGACGACGCGCAGCCCGGCCGCCGCCAAGCGACCCGCGTCGATCGGCCGGGGCTCGGGCCATCCGGCGTGGCACACGCCCGCCGCGGCCAGCGCCACGCTCACCAGCAACCAACGCAACTTTCACCTCTCCCGGAGTTTCTCGAACAACAAATTAAGCCCGCCCTCGATGGCGCCCGCGGCGGCGCTCTCGACAAGGCCGCGGGAGAGCTCGCGGAACGCGTCGCTGTTGATCTTCGGGCGCGAGAAGGTCCCCTGGATCGGGATCCGGATCGCCTGCCCGCGCAAGCGCCCGAGGTACTGCGGGCGGCGGTCGACCCACTCGTCGAGGATCGGCACCGCGAGCACCAGGTTGAGCGACTCGTCGAGGCCGACGGAGCCCGACGACTGGACGATCGCGTCGCCCACGAAGAACGCCAGCCCCCGGTGGTACACGCGGCCGTTCTGCAATTGGAACTCGGTCCGGTTGTTGTCGATCGCGACCAGCACCGACTGCCGCGGCTGCACGACCGACTCGACGCCGTCGCGGGCCACGCCCTGGATCTGCCGCACGAGCGCGACCCACTCGGCCACGGCCGGCCCCGGAGTGACGCGCAGGCGGTGGATGTCGAGCACGCCGGCCGCGCGGCCTTGCTGCCGCAGCAGCTCGTCGTCGACCGGTGCGACCAGCTCGCTCAGCGCGATCGAGTAGCGGCCGTCGATCTGCGCCGCGTCGGCCAGCACCGGCGCGATGTATTTCAGCACGCGCCCGTTGACCTCGGCCGACATCGCCACGTCCGAAACGAGCGGCCCCGGCGCGAGCGACACGACCGCCGGCGGCGGGTCGAGCCGTGCGGTGGCCGTCGCCGTGAGGCGGCCCTCGCCGAGAGAGACGTCGAGCGGGTCGGTCCGCAGCACGCCGCCGCGCAGGGTCGCCGCGAGCCGGCCGGGGCCGACCGGCAGGCCGAACAGGTTCGCCCCTTGCCAGGGCGCCTCGAAGCGGCCCGCCAACCGCCGCACGGCCGGCGCGTCGGGCGGCGCCGTGTCGTCCGACTCCAGGCGGAACGTCGCGCGGTCGCGCCCGACGAGGCGCACGCCGTCGCCGAGCCGCGGCCAGAGCACCGGCGTGAGCTTCTCGAGGTCGTAGTCGACCCCGCCGCCGACCTCCACGCCGCGCAGCGTGGCGGCGTCGGCGATGCGGCCCCCGAAGGAGCCGTTGAGGGTCTCCGATTCGACACGCATGTCGCGGAACTCGACGGCCACCCGGCTGGCGCCCGACGCATCGACGCGCGACGCGACCATCGCGTCGCCGACGACGCTCAGCGCCGGCTCGGACCACAAGACCTGGTCCGCCGCCGCGGCCGCTTGGCGGTCGCGCAGCGTCAGCCGGTTGCCTCGGGCGGAGAGCCTCAGGTTCAGCCCTTCCGGCACGCCGCGGGCGGTGACTTTGCCGTCGACCAGGCCGCTCGCCACGTAGCGCGATGGCCCCGCCGCCGCGGGCAGCCAAGCCGACAGCCGCTCGAGGTCCAACCGGTAAACGGCCTCGCCCCGCAGCGCCTCGGGCGCGCCGGCCTCGACGGAGACTTCCCGCGCACGGGCCGAGGCGACGCTCGTTGCGACCTGGGCCTCGTCGACTTGGGCCACGCGCCGCTGGGCGTCGTACGCGCCGCGTCCGGAGGCCTCGATCCGCTCGTCGCGTAGGACCACGCGGGTCGCGTCGGCGCCGAGACCGGCGGTGTCGAGCGACAGCCCGGTCAGCGCGAGGTTCGCCCGATCGATCTCGATCCGCTGCGCGTCGCGGCGCCCGGCGATGGTCAGCTCGATCGCGCCGACAAGACCGAGCCGCTCCGGCGGGGGCAGCTCGCCGGCGATCGCCACGCGGCGGAACCAGCGGGCCGCGTCGCCCGCCAGCTCGATCCGCAGCGGCTGCGGCCCGGCGGCCGCGCCGTCGGGGCGGGGCAGGTCGATCACCAGGCGGTCGTCGCCGGCGGTGAGCTGGACCGTGCCGGTCGGCGTGGTCTCGTCGAGCACGGCGCCGTCGACCTCGGCGGTGAAAGCGAGCTTCGGCTCGCGCGCCAGCGGGGCGTCGGGCTCGCCGACGAGCAGGTTGTTGACCTCGCCGTCGGCGCTGACGCGCCAGCGGCCGGTCGCCGCCGTGCGTTTCGCGTCGAACCGCGCCTCGCCCGCGCCGGCCAGCCGCGTGCCGCCGAGGTCGACGATCGGCGCGAGCTGCTCGGCGAGCTTGTCGAGGTCGAAATCGAGCCGGCCGCGGAGCCGCTGCGCGTCGCCCTGCGCGGCGGCCGAGAAGAATGTCGCGTCCGCCGCGAGCGACTCGAGCACCCAGCCGGCGAGGCCGGCCGTGGCGTCGTGCTGCAACGCGTCGATCCGCAGGTCGATCGGGTCGCGCCACTGGACCGGCTCGCCCCCCGCCCGCCCCGTCAGCGGGCTCGAAACCAGACGCGCGCGCACCCGGCCCGCGTCGCACGTGAGGGTCGCGTCGACTCGGCCCGATTCGATCCGCGCATCGTCTTGCAGGCGGACCAGCCGCGGCGCGATCTCGGCCAGCCGGTCAAAATCGATCCCCCCCGTAAACCGCAGGTCACGCGGCGCGAGCGGAGTCCCCTCGCCCCAGGCTCGGGCCTCGGCCGGCGTGAGCGAGCCGGCGATCCGCACCTCGCCGACGGGCGTGACCAAGTCGAGGCGCTCCACCGCGAGTCGGTCGCCCGCCGCGGCCAGTCGCCACGGGGCCTCGACCTGGCCGAAGCGGACCGTCTGGCCCTCGGTGGCCGCGCCGCGGTAGTCGACCGACGCCAGCCGCGCCGTGCCCGAGCTCCGCACGCCGCCGGCGAGGAGCGTGGCGAGCACGTCGGCCGGCGCGAGCGAGTCGAACGTGTCGATCCCCTCGTCGGACCAGGCGGTCTGTCCCTGGATGCTTGCCCAGCCGGCGAGGTCGGCCGTCGGGTCGACGCGTCGCACCAGCGGCGCCACGAGCGACAGCGGCAGCGACTCGGCCTCGACGTACGCCAGGCGGCCGCCCCCCTCGGCGGCGCCGATCCGCGCGGCGATCCGCCCCGCGGGCGGCTCGGCGGCGCCTTCGGCGACCAGCCGCGACAGGGCCGCTTCGATCGTCGCTTCGATCGAATTCAGCCCGCGCCCGGGGTCTTCGACGCGCAGGTTGGCGCCGGACAGCAGCCAACGCTCCCCGGTCGACGTGTCGGTCACCCCCACGGCGGCGTCCGACACGGCGATCGACAAGGGCCGGCGGCTGGCGGGTGCGTCGGGCTGATCGTCGGCTTGCTCGGAGCGCCGCCGCGCCTCGTCGAAGAGCGAGTCGAGGTTCGTCCCCTGCGGCGAGACCACCAGGTTCACACGCGGCTGTTCGACCGACACGACCAGCGGCGCCGAGTCGCCGGCCAACAGCCCGAGCAGGCCGCCCTGAAGGGCGACTCGCTCGACGGCGACCGCTTCGGCGCCGTCGGGCGTGCGGAGCGTCACGCCGGCGAGCGACAGCGGGCCGGTCCAGCCGAGCGACGTGGACCGCACCGTCAGCCGGCCGGCCGACGCGGGCAGCGCCCCGGAGATCAGCTCGCCCGGCCACGGCGTGAGGCTCAGCAGCATCGGCCCGAGGAGAACCAGCGCCAGCACTCCTAGCACCAGCCACACCCAGGGGCGTCGCTTTCGCTGGGGCGCGGCGGGCGGCTGGTCGGACATCGGCGGCGCTGCGGGCGGAGGGGGCCGGCCGATTCTACGACCTACCGCCGCGCCGAGTCACGCTCGGTTCGTGTGGCGGGTTCCATGCGAGTCGTTTCCGGGGCCTTCCCCGGGCTGACGCCGGTGGGGCTCGCTCGCCCAACGGCGGGCCCGGTTCCGCTCGTCCCCCGTCCCCCGTGCCCCGTGCCCGACCCCTCGTCCGTCACAGGTCGAAGTTCACGGTCCGCGTCAGGTAGCGGTAGAAACGCTGCCAGAGGGTCCGCGGCTCGATCGTGATCTTCGCCTCGCCGACGAGACCGACCCGCAGGAGGTCGTGAAGGCGCTGTGCTTGCTCGGGCAGCTTCTTTGGGTCGGCTAGCGGCACGACCGCCTCGAACGTGGGCTCGAGCGGCCGGGCGACGCCCGACGCGTCGGTCTCGGTGGCGAGCGCGCCGCCGGACAGGCTCGACAGCCGCGGCGGCGTCTCGCGGAGCTCCTCGCGCGAGATCGACCGCACCTGGCCTCGGTAGACCACGCCGGTCGCTTGGTTCAGCAACAGGCGCACGGGCTGCCCCTCGGCGACGAACTCGATGTCGTCCTGTGCGATGGCGAGCCGCGCCTCGAGCCGGTCTGGGTCGCCGATCCGGCAGAAGCGGTCGCCGGTCTCGAGCGTGGAGTAGCGGTTCGCCGGGTCGAGCGGCGTGCCGGTCCAAGCCGCCAGCTGCTCCTGGTCGTGGCCGCGGTCGCTGCGGTAGTCCGGCGGCATGACGACGCCCGCCTTCGGCGCGCGGAGCAGCAAGCGCTCGGCGTCCTCGCGGAATTTCTGCAGCTGCTCCTCGGCGTCCGCCAGCCGGGCGCGGGCGCCGCCGAGCCTAAGCGACGCGGTTTGGTCGCGGTAGGCGAGGTTCTCGAGCGAGCGGATCTCCGCCTGGTAGGCGGCGACCTCGCCCTCCAAGCGCGCGGTCTGCAGCTCGAGGTCGACGCTGCGCAGCCGCGCCAGGGCCTCGCCCTCGTCGACGCGGTCTCCCGGCTCGACGAGGACCTCCTCGAGCGTCGCGGTGAGCTCGCAGTACACGCTGTCCGCGTCGCGCGGGTGGATGACCGCCGGCGCGAACACGTACGCGGGGAGCGGCACGAGCGCGACCGCGGCGACGATCGCGGCGATCACCGCCAGGGTCGCCAGCAGCGGCGCGCGTTTCACTTTGCTGAGCCTCCCGGGAACCTTGAAGTACTTGTAGAGCTTCCAGAACGGCTGGCCGACCAGCCCCCACACCGCCATCAGCGCGATCGCCTGACCGAGGGGTTTCAATCCGTAGGGCTCGAACACCATGTTCAAGAAATACAGGATCGAGATCACCACCACCCAGCGGTAGATCGACGCGGCCACCGTGTACGCGGCGAACAGCGCGCGGTTCCGCTGGGGCAGGAACGGGTCCTCGGGCTGCTCGATCCCGAGGCACCACTTGGACATCGTCCGCTGGAGGATCTGGTTTGACTTCTGGCGGAGGTTGGGCACCTCCATCAGGTCGCTGAGGATGTAGTAGCCGTCGTAACGCAGCAGCGGGTTCGCGTTGAAGAGGATCGTGCTGACGGAGCTGACGAACATGATGTTCAGGCACGTGTAGTGCAGCAGCCCCGGCTCGGTGAACCACCAGACGAACGTGCAGACCGAGGCCAGCACGACCTCCACGTACATGCCCGCCGCGCCGATCGCCGCACGATGCCACTTGTTGGGCAGCATCCACGAGTCGCTCACGTTGCAGTACAGGCACGGCGTGAGCACCAGGAGCATCACGCCCATCTCGTGGCACTCGCCGCCGAAGTGCTTGCACGCCAGGCCGTGGCCGAACTCGTGCAGGACCTTCGTGCCGCCCAGCACCGCGGCTAGCAGCAGCCAGTTCTTCGCGGCGAAGAACGTGTTGAAGTCGGGCAGCTTCGCCCGGAACTCCTCGAACTGCACGCCGATCAACAACAACGCCGACAGGCACAGCGCCACGCAGAGGTACAGCGCCGTGCGGGTGAAGAACCACCGGACAGGCGGCAGGCTGTACAGGAGGTTGAGCACGCGCTCGGGGTCGATCCCCTTGAAGCGGATCGACAGCACGTTGGAGAGCCTGCCCTTGAGCTCCTTGCCCCGGCGCTCCTCGCGCCGCTTCTTGAGCTGGTCGCCCTGGCCGGGCGCGTCGGCGATCACCAGGCCGCTGCGGTAGAGCGTGCCGATGAACTGCTGCAGCTCCTCGGTGCGGATCTTCTGCGGCGGGAACCGGCGCTCGAACCGCTCGGCCAGGTCGTCGAGGCTCGAGCGGCCGTCGAGCATCTCGAGGATCGCGAACTCTTCTTCCTCGAAGCGGAAGTACTGCAACGCGACAGGGTCTTTCACAACCCAGTAGACCCGCCCCTGGTAGCGCTGCTTACGCGCCTCGAGGTCGGGCCGCACGCGGATCGGCATCCGCCGCGAGCTGGAAGAGACCAGGCTGTCGGCGAGGGAGGGCAAAGCGCTTGCGGATTGGGGATTTCGGGACGCGGGCTAGGGCGCGGCGGAATCGGTGCGGGGGGCACTCCGCGATCCGCCATCCCGATTCCGCGATCCGCTCACTTCGCCAGCCTTGTCTGCGGCGTGCGGTCGCCCACCTGCGTGTCGTCGGCGGTTCCCAGGTGCACACGCATCGTGGCGTTCATGTTGGGGCTGATCAGCCAGCGGCCCTGCGACTCGCGGTTGGCGATCTCCGCGCGGACGCGGTAGCGGGGGCCGTCGCCGGTGTACTCGGCGACCGGGTCGACGTAGGTCACCCAGCCGGTGGCCTCGACCGTGCGGCCGCGGCCGAGGGGCACGTCGACCGTGACGCGGCACCCGGCGATGTCCATCGGCGACACGTCGTCGTAGTAGACCTTGCCGTCGACCTGCAGCGTGTCGAGCTGCGCGACCTCGGCGATCACGTCGCCCGGCTGGACCCACTCGCCCTGCTCGCGGTGCAGCTCGAGGACCTCGCCGTTGAACGGCGCGCGGACCTGGCGCCGCTCGACGGCCACCTGGGCCAGGGCGACCTCGGCCTCCTTCACGCCCAGCTCGATGCGGGCGGCCTTGAGCTCTTCCTCCGCGTTCTCGGCGCCGAGTTGCGACTTGCGCCACTCGAGCTCCTCCTTGCGGAGCTCGGCGTTGGTCACCGCGTCGGGCACTTGGCGCCGCACGCCGAGCACCTCCTCGTAGTCGGCCCGCTCGACCAGCTCCGACGCCTGCGCGAAACGCAGCTGGATGTCTTGCGAGGCGCGGTGCTCGGCCAGCGCGAGCTCGGCGCGGGCGCGCCTCTCGGTCAGCTCGGCCTCCCGCGAGTCGATCTTGGCGAGGACCTCTTCGGACGACACGCGCGAGCCGCGTTTCACGCCCACGTAGGTCAACACGCCGGCCTCGGTCGCGGGCAGGTCGATCTTGCTAACCATGCCGATCGTGCAGTCGCGGATCTCGTGCACCGCCGCGCCGCCGGGCGCCGCTTGTTGGCCGTGGGTCGCGGGGCAAGCGGCCAGCAACGCTGCCAGGCCGAGAACGGCGGGTCGGGTGGACATGATCGGAACGCTCGCAACGAGAGGTTGGGGCCTTCGGGCGGAGGGCTTCTGCTTTATGGGATGCGTCACAACCGGAACAAGACCTTCGACCGGACAAAATCGACGAGGTCGTGCAAGTAAGCGTACGCCAGCGACGCCTCGCCGCAGTGGACCCTCGCTATTACCTCGGCGCCCACCTTCGGGTCGGCGACCGCTTCGTTGAATTCTTGCTGGTCGAACTCGACGGTCAGCAGCACCGTCGCGCCCGACTCGTCGCGGACCTCGGCCGACGACGCGATGTTCTCCTCGGTCAGGCGGCCGGTGAGGGTCTTCTCGGTGTTCGTGGCGAGCAAGAACTCGACGGGCAGCTCGCCGCCGGCCTCGTGGATGGCCCGGGTGATGTGGCCCATCCGCTTCTCGGGCATCTCGACCTCGAGGACCCACTCTCCGGTGGGGTCCGCCACCTGCATCAGGCGGGCGCCGCGTTGCACGGGGCGGCTACGCAGCTCGTTGATCCGCGATCGCGACGTGATCACCCGCCCGGTGAGCGGGCTGGTGACCTCGAGGGTCTTTTGCTTCAGCCGAAGGGTCGACAGCTCGTTCTCGAGCTTGCGCCGCTGCGCGGACAACTCGGTCTCCTCGGCGACTTTCCGCTGCATCTCGAGACGCCCGTCGCGGGTGAGTTGTTCGCCGCCGCGCGTGCTGAGCTCGTAACGGAGCGAGTCGAGCTGTTTGTCGATCGTGGCCAGGTCGCCGCGGATCGACGCGATCTCCTTGTCCAGGTCGATGTTCTCGAGCACCAGCAGCGTGTCGCCCTCGTCGACCGGTTGGTCCTCGCCGACGAGGATCGTCCTCACGTTGCCGTCGATCTGCGCGTAGACGCCCTGCAGCTCGCGGGGCCGGAGCTTGCCGTCGCCCTCGAGCATGAAGTCCTTCTGAACAAGCAGCGCGGCCGCCACCAGGCCGACGACCGCCGCGGTGACCGCTACGGTCTTTGGCAGCGTGTGCCGGCGGAAGAGCCAAGTCGACTTGCCGAGCGCCTTCCACACGGGCATGAGGAACAGGCCCTCGTGCTCCAGCGCGTTGGCCAGGGCGGTTTCGCTGTGCGAACGGACCACGTCGACCCGCTGGCGGAAGCCCTCGGCGATCCGGTTGTCGACCATCTGCTCGACCACCAGCGCGCCGATGACCTCCCCCTCGCGCCGGCCCCCCTTGCGGAGGTCCTCCTCGGTGGCCTCAGGGTCCACCCCGCGCCGGTCCACCAGCGGCAGGATCGCCATGGCCTTGGTCTCCGACTCGTCGACGTACGCGTCGAGCGCCCGCTCCACCTGCGGCGCGAGCTGCGACGTGTCGCCCGTGTACCAAACGTCCTCGCCGGTGCGGGCGACGGCCCGGGCGAGCTTGGTGAGCAGGGTCGACACGTTGGAGCGGGTGTCCGGCATGTCTTGGCCGGAGATCGCTTGGATCTTCGGCCGCCCGCCGGTCCCCACGGCGACCGTCACACGGTCCGCGCCGATCAGCCGCCGGCCCTCGTTGGCGATCGTGAACGAGCTGTGCCGCACGTCGAGCCGGTCGTGCGCCAAGCGCGTGAACGACTCGAGCTGCTCCCACAACGACTGCTTGTCCGCCAGGTGCGCCAGGCGGCGGCTGCGGAGGTAGTCGCCGGCGAGCTGGCAGACCTGCAGCAGGAACTTCAGGTAGCCGGCCTGGACCTGCGGCCGCCCGCCGGGCCGCTGGAACACCTCCACCACGCCCTGCGGCCCCTGGTCGTTGTGCACCGGGGCGAGCACGAGGAGGAAATCCGTAGCGTTGGCCGGCGCGTGCTCGTGGGACTCGGCCGAGATGACCTGGTCGTCCTCGCCGAAGCCCGAGTGCGGCTGCACGACCGCCCCTTCGGAAAACCCGGGGCCGGTCGGCGCCGAAAGCACCCGGTGCAGCAAGCGGCCGTGCTGCTCCTGGGCGATCGGGTTCTCGGCCAGCCCGGTCTGCCGCAGGTTGATCTGGTACGCCAGCCGGAATTGGCCCGACTCGCTGAGTGTCCACACCGCCCCGCCCATCGCGGCCAGCGCCTGGACCACCCTGTTGAGGAATTCCTCGTAGTAGTGGTCGGGCGCGACGTCCTGGCGAGAGAGCTCGCCGATCTGCTGCACGATGGCTTGGATTTCGGCCTTCGCGCGCTGCACCGCGGCGTGGTCGACCCCGGCGGCCGACGCGGCTGTCTGGCCGGCCGACACCGACGGGCCGGCTGCTTGGGGGGCGGCGGTGGATTCTTGGCTGCTCACAGTCTCCTAAGCCTACAGCAAAAGCCCGGTGGCGCAGCGTCCAGTGCGGTGCGAATTGGCTCACCGGGCCCCACCAGCCGCGCCGGCGACCGCGGCCGGAACAATCGCGCGAACTGGCCCTACCGGTCGGGATTTGGTACTCTTGCGGTGCGTTTGTACGGGGCTCGGCGGCTTTCCGCCGTGCAGACCGCATCGTTTGTGGTCCTCTCTCCCCCGTTATCGCGACCCCGTCACCCGTGTGTGGCCGGCACGGCGCCGGCCCCCCAACCCGGCCCCCGGACCGTATGGCGAAGCCACAGAAAGAGAAAGAAGAAGCCTTGGAAGTCGAGGGCGTTGTCACGCAAGCCCTCGCCAACACTCGGTTTAACGTCGAGATCGAGGGCGGGCACATCGTCAACGCCTACATCGGTGGGCGGATGCGCAAGCACTACATCCGGATCGTGCCGGGCGACAAAGTGCGGGTCGAGCTCTCTCCGTACGACCTGACCAAGGGCCGCATCACGTACCGCGAGCGGTGACGCCGCGCCGGCGCCCCACTGGCGCCGCCGCCGTGTTCGTTGCGCTCGTTACGCCGGCCCCTCGGCCACAAGATCGCCACGGCCGCGACGAATCCCTCCGCAGCGAGCCCTCGGTGCGCCGGTCGTCCGCAGCGGCGTCGGCCGGCCCCGGCGGCGCCCTACGGCGCGCCGGTCGGAATGTAGTACGATTCGGAAACCCAACTCGCCCCACCCGATCACTCCGCCCGCCAGGAACCGCGACCGTGACTGTTTCGCTCCGCCGCTTCGCCGTTAGCGCGATGTCGTTTTGCTGTGCGGCGCTTGTCGCCGGCGCCGCCGTCCTGCCCGCGTTCGCCCAGACCTCGGCCACCGCCGAAGCCGACGCGCCGGCCGAATCGCCCGCCGACGACGCCGCCGAGCTCGAAACCGTGGCGGTCGCCGCGCTGAGCGGTCACCAGACGGTCCTCAGCGACATCGACTTCCTCGGCGGCCTCGCCGGCAACCCGGGGCTGAGCGGCATCGTCACGTTCTTCTCCGGCGGCGCGCTCGAGGTGCTCGACGGCTCGCGGCCGATCGGCGTGGTCGTGCAGACCGACGGCGCGCAGTTCACTCCGATCGTGTGCCTGCCGGTCGCCGATATCGACCGCCTGCTGCAGGTCGGCGAGAACTTCAACCTCGAGCCGATCGACGCGGGCAACGGCGTCTACGAACTCGAAGCGAACGACCAGGTCCTGTTCTTCAAGAACGTCGGGCAGTGGACCTTCGCCGCGCAGTCGGTCGACGCGCTCGATCTGGCGCCGGCCGACCCGGCCGCCACGCTCCAGTCGCTGGTCGACTCGTACGACCTCGGCGTGACGCTGCGGGCGGCCAACGTGCCCGAGATCTACCGCGAGATCGCCCTGGAGCAGCTCCGCGAAGGCATGGAGCAGGGCCTCGAGCAAGAAGCGGACGAATCGGACGAGGACTTCGCCAAGCGGCGCGAGCTGGCTCAGGCGCAGGTCGAGCAGATCGAGGACCTGATCAAGGGCCTCGACACGCTCACGGTCGGCTGGAACATCGACGCCGAGAACCGCCAGACCTTCCTCGAAGTCGTCGCGATCGCGGCGCCCAAGACCGACATGGCGCTGGCCATGACGGCCTACCGCCCGTCGTCGACCGGCGTGAGCGGCTTCCACCGCCCCGAGTCCGCCGCCAGCCTGCTCACCCACGGCGACACGCCCGACGAGCTGCTCGAGAAGCAGCAAGAGCAGATCGAGGCGGCCATCGCGACGTTCCGCAAGCAAGCGGACAAGGCCATCAGCGAGTCCGAAGAGGGCCCGCTGGCTGACCCCGACATGCGTGAGGCCCTCCGCTCGGCCGCCAACGACCTGATCGATGTCTACGCCCAAATGGCCCGCGACGGCGACGCCGAGCTGGCCGGTTCGCTCGACTTGTCCGGCGAGGGCTGGGACCTGATCGCCGCCGCGAAAGTGAGCGACCCGGAGAAGGTCGAGTCGGCCTTCAAGAAGGTCGCCGAAGCGGCCTCCAAAGACGAGAGCTTCCCCGGCGTCGAGTGGGGCTACGCCGAGCACGCCGGCGTGAAGCTGCACGGGATGTCGGCGCCCGTCCCCGAAAACGGCCAGGCCCGCGACACGCTCGGCGAGAGCGTGCGGCTGATCATGGGCGTGGGCAACGAGCGCGTCTACTTCGCCGCCGGCCCCCGCGGCGAGGAGGCCCTCAAAGCGGCGATCGACCGCTCCGCGTCGATGGCCGACCAAGAGGTCATGCCGGCCGAGGTGATCGTGTCGCTCAAGCAGGTGCTCACCGCGGCCAAGAAGGTCGCGCCGCCGCAGCAAGCCGGCATGATCGGCATGGTGCTCGACGGGCTCGAGCAGACCGCCGAGGGCAAGGACCACCTCCGCGTGACGGTCGAGGCCGCGGAGTCCGGCCGCGGCGCGAGGATCCGCTACCTGCTCGAAGAGGGCGTGCTGGCCGCCATCGGCAAGGCGGCGGCCGCCGCCGGCAACCAGATGCAGGGGGGCGCCCCCGGCGGTTTCTGAACCGAGCCGCCGCCCGCCGCGGGGCTTGTTCGCCCGACCGGCGGAGCCCCCCTCCGCGCTCCCGCACGAGCCCCTCTCCTTGAGCCAGCCGCTGCCGAGCACCGTCGACCACTTTGCGGGCGTGCCGATCCGGCGCTTGGCCGAGGAGTTCGGCACGCCGGTCTACGCGTACGACGCGGCCCTGATCCGCCGCCGCGTGGCGGACCTCGCCGCGTTTGACGTGGTCCGCTACGCGCAGAAGGCGAACTCCAACCTCGCCGTGCTGGGCCTGATGCGCGAGGCCGGCGTGGTGGTCGACGCGGTCAGCGCCGGCGAGGTCGCTAGGGCCCTGGCGGCCGGCTACCGCCCCTCGCCCCAGGACCACGACGACGCGGCCCTCCGCGCGGGCCACCACCCGGCGATCGTGTACACGGCCGACGTGTTCGACCACGCGAGCCTCGACGCGGTCGTCGAGCACGACCTGCCGGTCAACTGCGGCTCGCCCGACATGATCGACCAGTACGGCGAGCGTTGCCGCGCGTTGGGGCGCGAGCGCGGCGTCACGCTGCGGATCAACCCCGGCTTCGGCCACGGCCACAGCCAGAAGGTCAACACCGGCGGCGAGGGCTCCAAGCACGGCGTGTGGCACGCCGACGTGGGCGACTGCCTCCGGCGCTGCGAGCGCTGGGGGCTCCGCGTGACGGGCGTGCACATGCACATCGGCTCGGGGACCGACATGGACCACCTCGGCCGCGTCGGCGGGGCGATCGAGCGACTAGCCTCGGAAGTCGGGCCTTCGGTCCGCACCGTGAGCGTCGGCGGCGGCTTGTCGGTCCCCTACCGGGGCGACGAGCCGACGGTCGACGTGGCCGCCTACTACAAGACCTCCGACGGCTTCCGACGGCGCCTCGAAGAGGCCTTCGGCCACCCGGTCGCGCTCGAGATCGAACCGGGACGCTACCTGGTCGCCGAGTCGGGCGTGCTCGTGACCGAGGTCCGCGCGGTCAAGCGGCAAGGCGACCTCAACTACGTTCTGGTCGACGCCGGCTTCAACAACCTCGTCCGCCCGGCCATGTACGGCGCTTACCACCCGGTGGCGGTCGCCCCTCGACAGGCGGGAGGCCGGAGGCCGGAGGCCGGAGGAAGCGCAAGTGACTTAGCGGGCGGACCCTCCGGCCTCCAGCCTGCAGCCTCCAGCCTCGACGGCGAAGCCTTCGTCGTCGCCGGGCCGTTGTGCGAGTCCGGCGACGTGTTCACCCAGGCCGAAGGGGGCTACGTCGAACCGCGCCCCCTGCCCCGCCCGGCGGTCGGCGACCTGCTGGTGATCGGCTGCGCCGGGGCTTACGGCTACACGATGGCGAGCAATTACAACAGCAAGCCGCTGTGCGCCGAGGTGCTGATCGACGGCGGCGCGGCTCGCCTGATCCGCCGCGCGCAAACGAGTGACGAGCTCATCGCGGCGGAGCTTGCGGGCGAGCTGTCGTAGCGCCGTTCTGGCGAACATCGCCGTGCTCTCTTCCGCCAAGCCGTTGGAACGACACTCGCTTGGAGGGCAGTCGGCGCCGAGCCCAGGCAACACCGTGTTCGCCCGCTCGGTCCGCAAGGTCGTTGCTAGCACACCGGGCGTTCTGGTACGCTCGGCGGATGCCCAGCCTCACGGAAGAAGCCGCCGCCCCGCCGGCCCACTCGTCCCCCGCCCGCAGGCCCGTGTCGACCGGCGCCGGAGCGCACGCCGCGGCCCCCGCCCCCGGCGCGATCCACCAGGGCGACTGCGTGGAGCTCCTCCGCCGCGTGCCCGACGAGTCGGTCGACCTGGCGTTCGCCGACCCGCCGTACAACATCGGCTTCAAGTACGACGAGTACCACGACCGCCACGAGGACGAGGTCTACCTCGCTTGGTGCGAGCGGTGGATCGCCGAGCTCTACCGCGTGGTCAAGCCGACCGGCGCGTTCTGGCTCGCCATCGGCGACGAGTACGCCGCGGAGCTGAAGGTCGCCGCGCGGCGCATCGGCTTCACGACCCGCAACTGGGTCGTGTGGTACTACACGTTCGGCCAGAACTGCACCCGCAAGTTCAACCGCTCGCACGCGCACCTGCTGCACTTCATCAAGGACGAAGAGCGGCACACGTTCAACGCGGCCGACCCGGCCATCCGCGTCCCGTCGGCCCGCGCGCTGGTCTACGGCGACCGCCGCGCGAACCCCACCGGCCGCCTGCCCGACGACACGTGGCTTGTCAGGCCGGAGCCCGGAGACGGGAGGCCAGAGGAAGACTCTCTTGCATCCCGGTCCCTCCAGCCTGACTTCGTCCTCCGTCCCCAGGACCTCCGCGACGATCCCGACGCGTTCCACCCGCAAGACGACACGTGGTACTTCAGCCGTGTCGCCGGCACGTTCAAGGAGCGGCAGGGCTTCCATGGCTGCCAGATGCCAGAGCAGATGATCGGGCGGATCGTGCGTGTCAGCTCGAACGAAGGCCAGCTCGTGCTCGACCCGTTCGCCGGCAGCGGCACCACGCTGGCGGTCGCCAAGAAGCTCGGCCGGCGGTGGATGGGGTTCGAGCTCTCGCGCGACTACGTGCGCTACGGGACCGATCGCGTGCGGTCGGTCGCCGAAGGGGACCCGCTGTGCGGCCCCGCCGACCCGGTCCGCAGCGCGCCGACCACCGCCAAGGGCCGTCGCCTGAAGGGCCACCCGATGGCCGAAGAGGCCTCGGCCAACGGCCACGCGGCGCCGCCCCCCGCCCCCGCCCCCGCCCGGCCGGGCGGGGCGGGTCAGGAGCTGCGAGAGCTGACGCGGCAGGCGCTCGTCGACGCGTTCCACGCGGCCGCCGGCGGCGCGTCGCTCGACTGGCTGCTGTGCCGCGCCGACCTGCAAGCGGCGCTGCACGAGCGGTGCGAGGAGGCCGGCTTGCTCGGCGGCCCGGCCGACTGGAACCGCGAGCTGCTCAAGCTGCGCAAGGCGGGCCTCTTGAAAGCCTCGGCTCCGAACGACCAACCCTCCAAGGCGGACCGCCCCGGCGGGGTCTCGGCCGCCGCGATGGTCGCCGGCGAGACCGCGTGGGCGCGGGCCAGGACGAAGCACGCCGGCCGCTCGCTCGACCAGCTGCTGAGCGACCCCGCCACGGCGGCCACCTTCGATCGCGCGGCCGCCAAGGGGGCGCCGGGCGAAGACCCGGCCTTGTGCCGCTGGGCCGCGTTGCGGCTCCGCAAGGCGGCCAAGTCGCACAAGGAAGAGGCCAGCCGCTGGGGGTACGTCGTCGACAAGTTGGTCGATCAACTCGCCGACAGCCGCGCGCGCAAGCTCACCCCGCGTGCGATCCAGCCGCTGCGCGACGCCGGCGGCGTCTACGCGATCGTGACGGGCCCGAAGCCCGCCGACGGCGCCGCGGTCTACGTCGGCGAAGCCGACAACCTGCACGAGCAACTCGCGCAGCGGATCGCCCACCCGCTCGCCCGCGGCGCGTCCTACTTCGTCGCCCTGGAGGACGCCCGGCTGCCGAGCGACGCCTACCGCCACGCGCTGCGCTGGAACCTCGTGCACCGCCTGCGGCCCGCGCTGTCGATCGACCTGCTCGCCGACGCCGAAGTCTTCTAGAGCGACGCCCTCCCCGACCCGAAGGCGCTAGCCGCGGGCAAACCTTTGAGCCGCTCGCGCCGGCGGCTCAAGGCCTTTGGTAGGCGGGGCTCGGCTCGAAGTCGGGGTTCTGCTCGGGGCGGTAGTCCGCCGCGTCGATCCAAGGGGCCTCCGGCGCCTGGCCGGAGGTCAGCTTCTCGTAGAAGCCGCGCGTCGCGGGGCTGCTGTACGGGTAGTCGTCGAACAGACGACCCTCCCCCCGCATCCGCGGGTCGCCCTCTTCGGCCAAGCGGCGCTGCATCTCGCTTCGCAGTTGCTGGACCACGTCGGCGTAGCCCGCGTCGGTCGCGAGGTTGTCGATGCAGTCCGGGTCGTTCTTGAGGTCGTACAGCTCGTCGGCCGGGCGCTTGCCGAAGCACAGCTCCCAAAACCGTGAGCCGCCCGGCTGCCCAAACGCGTCGAGCACCACGGTCTTGGTCGGGCTGGCGTCGCAATTCGGGTACCCGGCCTCGGGGTTGCCCGCCGGCCAGCGGTCGGGCTCGTGGTTGCGCAGATAAAGCCAGCGGGCGGTGACGACGCCGCGTATCGGATAGCCCTCGTCGTGCGGCCGCCCCACGTCGTGGCGCTCTTTGCCGATCAGCACGCCGCCCCGCGGCCCCTCACCGCCGTCGGCCGACCCGAAGCGATCCGTCAGACTCTGTCCCGTGATCGCGGCCATCCCGGTTTCCTCCGCGTCGACGCCGGCCGCCTCGAGCACCGTCGGCGCGAGGTCGATCATAGAAGCGAAGCCACCGACGGTGCGCCCCGGCGCTTCGATCCCGTCGGGCCAACGGACCGCGAGCGGAACGTGATTGGACTCCTCGTACGCCTGCCCCTTGCCGCGCGGGAACGGCATCCCGTGGTCCGAGGTGACCACCACCAGCGTGCGGTCGAGCTCGCCGCGGGCTCCGAGCAGCTCGAGCATCCGCCCCACGTGCTCGTCGAAGTGCTGCACCTCGAGCGCGTAGTCGAGCAGGTCGTTCCGCACGACCTCGTTGTCGGGCCAGTAGCCGGGCACACGGTCGATCTGGTCGGTCGTCTTCCCGGCGAGCCGCGCGCCCGACCCGTACTCGTACCCGCGGTGCGGCTCGAGCGAGCCGTACCAGAAGCACCAAGGCGCCGAGCCGGCGGCCTCGAGGAAGTCTGAGAAGTTGCCCGCGTAATCGTTCTCCGAGATGCCCTTCGTCGGCGGGTCGAGGCGGCGGTCGGCGAAGCGCTCGCCGGTCAGCTCGCGCGGCCGGCCGTCGGCGGTCTCGGCCCAGCCGGGCGCCCAGCCCTTGCCCGTGTAGCCGACCCGGTACCCCGCGTCGCGGAGCGCCTCGACGAAGCCCTTGTACTCGGGCGGGAAGATCGCCGAGTGGTTCGCCGCCGCGCCGAGCTGCCACGAGTTCCGCCCCGTGAGCAGGCACGCACGCGACGGTGCGCACTTGGCGTTGGGCGTGTAGAATCGGCGGAACAGCAGGCCCTCGCGGGCGACCCGGTCGAACGCGGGCGTGTCGACCCAGTCGCAGCCGTACGCGCCGGCGTGGCCGTAGGACCAGTCGTCGGCCACGCACAGCAGCACGTTCGGGCGCGGGTCGCTCGCATCCGACCACGCGGCGACCAACGAGAGGGCGACCAGCGTAGCGATGCGGTTGGCGGCCAGGGGCATACTTCGGTCCGATGCGATCGGTAGCGTGGGCGAGCGGCGAGGTCGAGCACCGCTACTTTACTTGCCCCGCGCTCGTTTGGCTGCGACCGATTCGATCCCGACGACCTACCGGCCAAGGAAGCTCGAAGGTGGAGCACGAAAAGACTCGATTTTGCGTTGCCCTCGCGGTCGCCACCGTGCTGGCTGGCCTGAGCGGCGCCGGCGCGGCAGCCCAAGGGCCGCGGAACGTCGTGCTGGTCGTCGTCGACGACCTTAGCAACTTCATCGGCCAGCCCGACCGCCTCGCCGGCCTGCTGACCGATGAGCAAGCACGGTCCGAGTTTGCGCCGCATCTCTCGCGGCTCGCCGCCAAGGGGGCGGTCTTCACGGCGGCCCAGGCCACGCCCGCGTCGCGAGCGGCCGTGATGACCGGCGTGTCTGGCTACGGCGCCGGCTCTGGCGGCCAAGAGCCAGCCCCGCCCGGGGGCGTCCCGACCGTTTCGGCGCTCCTCAAACAACAAGGCTACGTCACCAAGGCGACCGGGCTTGCTGAGCAAGACCGGCCACGCGCCAGTCCCGAGGCCGAAGCCCCACCCGGCGCGGCCTGGGACGAGGTCAGGCCCTTCCGCCGCGACGCCGCCGAGCCGCACCGTGTCGTGCCGCAGGAGTGGGCGATCGGCGAAGGAGGGGCTGGCGGGTTGAGTTGGGCGCGGCTCGTGCCCACGACCGACGGCGCGGACGACCGTTCGCCGCTCGCCAGGGAGGACCTCACCAACTCGCTCGACGATCGGTTGGCTGGCATTTGGGCGGCCGAGCAGATCGCCAACCGGCCCCGGGGCGCCGAGCCGATGTTCCTCGCCGTCGGCTTGTCGGCCCCCGCCCTGCCGTGGGTCGCGCCGGCCGACTTCTACGATCGGTTTCCCCTCGACGGGATCACGCCCCCCGAGTCGCCAGCCGACGACCGCGACGATCTGCCTCCGCCCGCTGAGCAGCCCCAGTCCACCGAGCGGCCGGGGCTGACCGGCGTGCACCAGCGGTTGCTTCGGGCGACGCCGGACTCGGACCTCGCTTGGCGGACCGCTATCCAAGCCTACCTGGCCAGCTACGCCCTAGCCGACGACGCGATCGGCCCGATCGTCGACGCCGTCGAAGCGATGAACAACGACTTCGACCCCGGCAACGACTGGGCGGTCGTGCTGTTGTCGCCTCGGGGGATGTCGCTCGGCGAGAAGGGCGTGTGGGCACAAACGACTGCCTGGGAAGCGTCGACCGGCGCGACGCTGTTGCTTTATGCCCCGGGCCTCATCCCGCCGGGCCAACGGATCGCGAGCCCGGTCTCGCTGGCCGACGTCGCGCCCACGCTCCTGGACTTGGCCGGCGTCGAGCCGCCCGCGTCGATCGAAGGCAGGACCTTGCTCCGCCTGGTCGCCGACCCGATCGCCGAGCCCGGCGCGGCGGTCGTCACTTCGTCCGGCGGCTCGGCCCAAGCCGTGCGCAGCCACCGCTTCCGCGTGGTCTTCTACGACGACGGCTCGGGCGAGCTGTACGACCGCCAGAACGATCCCGGGGAGCACCACAACCTGCTCCACGAGTCGGGCGCCGAGCACGCCGCGCGCTACGGCATGACCCCCGACCGGATCGAAGCCCTCCGCCGTTGGCACGGCAGGCGGCTGCTGGAGCACGTCGCACGGACGCGCGGCGCGGGCGCCGACGTGCGACGCCTTGCCGAGAGCATCGCGACCGACCCGCTCGCCGACGCCCGCCAGGTCGAACTGCCCGGCGACGGCGCCGCACGCGAGCTCTCCGACGAACCGGTGGGCCCCGGGGAAGACTTCCTGGCGTGCCTCCACGCGCCGGTCAGCCGGGACACAAGCGTGCTGTCGCTGCGGGTCGCCGACAAGAACCAACAAGCTGGCTATGAGCTACGGGTCGCCCTGGCGGAGGGCCGGCCCCGGTCGGCCGAACTGGTTCGGCTCAACGGCGGCGCCGGCGAAACGCTCTTCCGCCTGCCGGCGGCGCCGCTCGGCCGGGCCGACGAGCCGCTCGAAGCCCTCGGTCTGCAAATAGCCCACACCGCCGCGACCGGGGAGCTCGGGCTGGTGGTCCAAGACCGCCGCGGCATCGGGCTCTTCCGCCAAGCGGTGCGGCTGCCCACGCCGATTCCGAAGGGCGCGCACGTCGCCGCTCGCCACGAGACCGCCAACGGCGACCCGGTCGAGGCCCAAGCCTTCGTCATGGCCGAACCCGGCGCGGCCCTGCCGGGGGACTACACCCGCGACGGGGCCGTCAACGCGGCCGACGCGACCGTCTGGCGCGACGCGCTGGGGTCCGACGTGGCGCCCGGCCAATCGGCCGACGGCGACTACGACGGCCGCGTCGAACAAGACGACCAGCTCTTGTGGCGCGAGAACTACGGCCGCCGCCTGCCGCCCGCAGAGTGACCACTCGTGTGACGCGGCCCTGCGGCGCCGGCATTCAGGCCTCGTCGTCGGCGTGCTGAGCGAGCAGCCGGGTGAGCGTGTTCGGGTGCACGCCGAGCAACTCGGCCGCCCGCCCCTTGTGCCCGCCCGTCGCCCGCAGCGCCTGCCGCAGCGCCATGCCGCGTAGGCGATCGAGGTTCGTGCACGGCAGCGCGGCGTCGGCCGACGCGGTGCGTCGGGTGACCGGCAGCGAGGGCTCGCAGTCCAGCACGTAGCCCTGCTCGATCGCGTGCGAGAGCTGTCGCAGGTTGCCCGGCCAAGGGTACTCGCAGAACTCGGCCAGCCGCTGGGGCGTCGGACGCCAGCGGGGGCGTGAGTACTTCGCCGCGTACTTCTCGGAGAAGAACTCCACCAGCCGCGGGATGTCTTCGACCCGCTCGCGCAGCGCCGGCACCCGCAGCTCCACCATGTTCAGGCGGTAGTAGAGGTCCTCGCGGAAGCGGCCCTCGGCGACCTCTTGCTCGAGGTCGCGGTTCGTGGCGGCGACCACCTGCACGTCGATCCGCTGCGGGTGGGCCGAGCCGACCGGGGTGACCTCGCTCTCTTGCAGCACACGGAGGAGCTTGGGCTGCAACTCGAGGGGCATCTCGCCGACTTCGTCGAGGAAGACCACGCCCCCTTCGGCAGCGCGGAACACACCGAGGCTCTGCCCCGCCGCGCCGGTGAAGGCGCCCTTCTCGTGGCCGAAGAGTTGGCTCTCGGCGAGAGTCGCCGTGAGGGCCGCGCAGTTGACCGGCACGAAGGGCCGCTTAGCGCGGGGGCTGAGCTCGTGGACGGCCCTGGCCCAGACCTCCTTGCCGACGCCGGTCTCGCCGGTCAGCAGGACCGTGCACTGCACCTCGGCGGCGCGCTCGGCGTGCCGTGCGATCTGCCGCATGCGCGGGCTTTCGCCCAAGACCCACGACCCGGCCTGGTCGGCGGGCCGGCTGGTCAAGCGGTCGAGAGGAGAGGTCGTTCGCGGATCGGACGCCGTGGTCGGCATGCCTGTCTCTGTGCCCCGTCGCCTCGGGTCGGCCGGCGCCACGCGTGTCTTGCGTGTCGGCGGCAGCCTCCGGCCGATGTCAGCGAGCCGCCTCGGCCCGCCTCGGGGAGTGTCGTTACGCTGGGCCTTGGCGCCGCCTAACCGGCGGCCGTCGGCCCGCGCTTGAAGCTCTCCACGCTGATTTCTCTGCGGCTTCCACTACGGCTTTCTCTGCGGCTTTCGCCACGGCGGCCTGTCGGGCCGCGGGGCTCGACCAGGATTGGCCCAGTGGGAAGGGCTTCAAACGTTCGTCAGGGTCACGAGCACTCCAAACGTTTCGCAAGTCGCCCCCTTCGCGGCCTCTGCGAAGTGGGCTGGGGCTCACCGGGGACCACCCGCCGGCGAGGCTCTCTGTTCCGCTTCATCCTAAACAGGGGTCGCTGGCCCCTCAACGAAAGCGCTCAGGAAAAGCTGCCTGATCAGCGACCCGCTGATGGTTATAGGGCCTTTTCTACCTGCGTAGGTTACGCGGACGGCCTATCTTCGGCGCCGCTAGCCCGCAGTCGCCCGCTGCGCCTCAGGCGGCGAGCGGCAAGCAGTCTGCGGCCGACCGCAGGGCGACGACCGTCACCCCCATGCGCGCGGCCTCGCGCCGGAACGCGTCCTGGTCGAGCAGGATCGTGCGGTCGGCCTCGATGGCGAGCACGCGGCCGCCGGCCTCCCGCATGGTGCGGAGCGTGCGGAGGCCGACCGTGGGCACGTCGAACCGCATGTCTTGCTGCGGCTTGGCGACCTTGACCACGGTGAAGCCCCCGCCCCGACACAGCTGGCCCGCGCGGCCGATGCACAAGTCGGTCCCCTCGATCGCCTCGACGGCGAGCACCGCCTGGCCCTTCACGCACACGCTCTGACCCACGTCGAGCCGCCCCATCTCGCGCGCCAAGCGCCAGCCGAACTCGATGTCCGTGCGCTGCGCGGCCGACGGGGCCGGCCCCGCGACATGGCCCTCGCGGACCAATAACTCCGGGGCGAAATCGGTGGCCGGTCGCATGGTGACGCCTCCCTCGGCAAAGACCTCGACGATCCGGCCTAGCAGCGTGTCGTCGCGCCGGTCCGCGCTGCGCGTCACGAAGCTCCGGTAGAACGCCCTCGCGCCGGTCGGGTCGGGCGCGTAGCGGAGCCACATGCCGGGGTCGTACAGGCGGACCTTGTGGAACTTGCCGGCCATGGTTGCTTGCAGCACGCCGTGGCGGCGGAACAAGCGGATCGCCTTGCCCAAGCGGCTGGGGCCGATCCAGTAGAACGCGTCGGCGAGGGCGTCGTAGTCCTCGCGCCGCGCGTGGCCCCGCACGCCGAGGCAGACCACCCGGCGGCCTTCGGCGCGGAGGCTCTGGGCCACCACGATCGGCAGACGCCCCCACGCGGCGAGCACGCCGACCGGCTTGGTAGAGTTGTCGTCCAACTTCTCAAGCGGCACGTTTTTCTTCGGCCTGAACGGAGGGTTCGTCGCCGGCCTGGCCCGCGCCCGTCACGGCCGCTTGCAGCCTGGCGACCTGGCGCTTCAGCTCGCGGAACTCCTTGCGGAGCTGGGGCAGCTTGGCGATCGCGGCGAACTTTAGTTTCTGCTCGCGGAGCGGCGTGGCCGGCGCGCCGAGCATGACCTCGCCGTCGGGCACGTCGTTCGACACGCCCGCCATGGCCGAGAGGACCGCCCCCTTGCCGATGTGAACGTGGTCCCGCACGCCCACCTGCCCGGCCATCACCACGTAGTCGCCCGTGGTGGTGCTGCCGGCGATGCCGACTTGCGAGCACAGCAGGTTGTGGCGGCCGATGCGGCAGTTGTGGCCGATCTGCACGAGGTTGTCGATCTTGGCGCCGTCGCCGATACGCGTGGGGCCGTACACGCCGCGGTCGATGCAGGTGTTCGCGCCGACGTCGACGTCGTCGCCGATCTCGACCGTGCCGAGCTGCGGCGCCAGCACGTGGCGGCCCGCTTCTTGGCGGTAGCCAAAGCCGTCGGCGCCGATCACCGCGCCGCTGTGCAGGCGGCAACGCTCGCCCACGAGGGTCCCCGGGTAGAGCGTCACACGCGACGCGAGCCAGGTCGACTCGCCCACGCGGCAGCCGTCGCCGACGACACAGCCGGCGCCGATCGTCACGCCGTCGGCCAAGACCACGTGCTCGCCGATCACCGCGCCGGCGCCGATCGACACGTCGCGGCCGAACTCGGCCGACGGCGGCGCCACGGCCGTGGGGTGGATGCCGCTGATCCGCCGGGTGGTGTCGGGCCGGAAATGGCGCACGATCGCCGCGAACGCCTTGTGGACGCTCGCCACGCGGATCGTCGGCCGGCCGGTCGCTGGCCCATCCAGCGGGGCGACCACGGCCGCCGCGGGGCAGCCGGCCAGCCGCGGCAGGCTCTCGGTCCGGTCCACCAGCGTGATCGAATCGCGGTCGCAGTCTTCCGGCGGCCATGCGCTGGCGACCGGGGTCTCGGGGTCGCCCTCGACGCGGCCGCCGACCATCTGGGCGAGTTCCCGCAGCGTCGCCGACTTCGGCTGGTTGTCTGTTGCCATGTGGTTCCTTCCTTGGCGTCGCCGGAAACCGGGGATCGGGCCGCCTTCCGTGGCGCCCGCCGCCGACCAGCGCGACCCGCCCCTCGCCGAGGGCGCAGGGCCGGTCGGCTGGGACGATAACGCCGGCCGCCGCGGGGCGGCAAGATCGATGTGGCGGGGGGGGAGGCCTCGGGCTTCAGGCTTCGGGCTTCGGGCTTCGGGAAGCGCTGGCCCCCCGAAGCCTGAAGCCCGAAGCCCGTCGCGCAGCGACCTACAGCCGCGAGGCGAGCTCCCGCTCGAGCGCGTCGACCGAGCCGCCCCGCCACAGGCTCATGCCGTCGGGGCCGTAGAGCGTGTAGGTGGGCAGCATCGTCACGCCGAGCTGGTCGTTCAGCATGCCGGCGCCGTAGCCGATGGGCCATGTCATGCCGTCGACGCGGTCGGCCAGGTCGCGGATCGCCTCGGCGGAGCTGGCCGGCTCCGAGGTGAGGCCGATCACCGCCACGCCGCGGTCGCGCCACCGCTGGTGGAACTCGGCTAGCCGCGGGAGCGACGCCACGCACGGCCCGCACCAGGTCGCCCAGCTGTCGACGACCACGTGCTTGCCTCGCAGCGACTCTCGTGTGGGGCTCCCGTCGGGCGTGTTGATCCAGCCCTCCGCCAGCAGCGGCGGCAGCGGGTACGGGCCGTAGGCGCCGCCGTCGGCGGGACGGGTGAACCGCTCCAGCAGCGCCGCCACGGCGACCGTCGCTAGCACCACCAGCGCAAGCCCCGCCAGCCCGTCCAGGCGGCGCCGGCGGCGCGGCGCGGGGCCGTTTGTCGGTGGGGTCTGCGGCGGCGGCGTTCCGTCGGCCGTCACTCGATCCGCCTCCGCAGGAGCACGGCCTCGTCGGCGTTGGCGTCCTCGCCCGGGCGGAACGCGACCGGCCGCGTGCGGTCGACGATATAGAACCCGCGGTGGCGGCGGTTTTGGCCGGTGTCGAAGTCGAGCTCGCGCCCGAGCGTCCATCCGCCCGGGTACACGCTGTGGAACATGGCCTCGGCCCGGGCCCGCATCTCGTCGGTGTTGCCCGCGAACACGTTGTTCGCAAGGTCCGCGAAGTAACGCTCCACGATCCGCGGGTTCTCTCGGGCGGGCGTGACCTCGAAGAAGCCGATCGTGATCCACACCGCGTACACGCCCGAGCGTGTGGTCGCTTGCCCGGCCATCTGCTGGATCGGGCTGTAGCGGTGCAGCGGGTTACGCTCGGTGTCGAGCGACGGCTCGAGCGACGCGCCCGAGAACAGCGGCGTCGGCGTCACGCGCTTGCTGATCTCGACGTTCGGCCGCGGGATCGCCGTCGGCGGGACCGCCGGGTTGCGGATGTCGACCAGGTCGCCCGCGTCCTCGCGGAAGGTGTCTTCGAGGAAGGTGTCTTGCAGCGCTCCGCGGCGGCCGCTCGCCGGGTTGAGTCGAGTGAGCGCGACGTCTCGACTTAGCCGCTGCGCCACAGGCTGATCGAAGCCGCTCACCTGCATCAGACCCGGACCGTTCTGGAAGAAACCGGCTTCGCCGGCGTCGTCGCGGAGGCCGTTTGCGTCCGGGTCGGGGTCGTTCGTGAGGGACTCCGTTTTGTTGACGGTCCGGTCGTCCTGGCCACGCACGCCCCACGCGCCGTCGGCGCCGGGCGAGAGCGGGTGGCTCCGCAACATCGTGGCGTCGACGCCCGTCTGCACCATCTGGATCAGCGGCACGTTGGCGCCCTCGCCGGGGGCGCGGAACGGGTTCGCGTAGAACGTGGGGAACTCCGGGTGCAGCCGGCGGGGGGAGTAGTCCATCGCCGGCGTGGGGGCCGTCGGGTTGAAGTCCGGGGCCACGTAGCCGCGGCGGCTGAGGGCCACGTCGCGGAACGCGGGGCCGAGCCGGCCGGTGAGCAGCAGCGTGTTCGAGCTGTAGTCGACGAGCGCGGCGTCCTGCGTGCGACGCATCAGGCCGTCGTAGGTCTCGCTCCACCAGTCGGCCGGCTCGTTCGCGTCGCGGCGGCCGGCCATCGTGTTCAGGTTCACGCGGCCCGGCTCGCGGTAGTCGTCCACCGTGTTGAACGGCGCGGCGAGCTCCGCCCGCGGGTCGTTCGGCGCGACCGACGCCGCGCTGAACACGTCCGAGTTGAGCCGCTGGCTCGTCGCGGTGAACGCCGAGGGCACGCACACGTAGTCCAGCAGCCGGTAGTGGTGCGGCGCCCCACGCGGCACGAACGACGGCGTCGCGTTCGGCGTGCCGTTCAGGATGACCGTCTGCTGCCCGGTCTCGCCGAACGACGGGAACCGCGCCGTCTGGAAGAAGTTCAGCAGGTGCCCGAAGTGCCCCAGCGTGTCGCGCCAGCGGATGCGGTTGGTCGCGCCAACGTCGGTGAAGTTGTCGGTGTCTTCGGCCGTGTCGTTCGTGTAATCGCCGTCGAGCTGGGTCGAGTCCCCCTTGATCTGCGCGACGTTCGCCGCGCCGGGCTTGTAGTCCAGCCCGTCGTGCAGGATGCGGGTCTCGCCGTTGTACGGGTTCTTCTGCTGGCGGTGCTCGAAGCCCGGCTTGACCGTGTACAGCCAGTCGAACACCGAGTAACGCGTCAGGTTCCGCGAGCCGCTCCAAGCCGGCACCTGCAGCAGCTCGCCCGCGCTAGCGAACGGCCGGTTGGGCCAGTGCAGCCGCGGCGGGGCCGAGTTGTCGACCAACGCGCCCGGGTTCGCCGGGTAGCCGCTCGCGGCGAGCGGGCCCGCAGCCGGCGGCTCTTCGTTGATCTCGGCCGAGCCGATCGGCGTGACGGCGCCGATCCGGACGTTCTCGGGCGCGGGCGCGTCGGCGCCGCCGTCGCCGGACCAGACCAATCGGCTGCCGGCGAAGAACTCGCCCCACGTGCGGTCCAGGAAGCCGAGGCTCATCCGCCACGGGAAGTCGACGTTGAGCTGCTTGTACTGGTTGCCGGACGTGCTGTCGGGCTCGGTCAGGCTGTACGTGTCGTAGTTCAGCAGCTCCTGGTTGTTGGCTTGCAGCGAGGTCACGGTGTCGCCCGACTGCGCGTTGTAGTTGTTGGTGCTGTTCGGGTGGGTCCACTCGCTGGTGGTCGTCGCCCGGTTTTGGCCCCAGAGCAAGCGCACCGGCTCGAGCGCCGTCAGCGCCGCGAAGGGGCTGCCCAGGCGGGCCCGCTCGTTGGAGAGGAAGCCGAGGGCGGTCTCCATCCGGCCCAGCCCCCGCAGCGGCAAGCCGCGCGGGCGGCGGTGCCGCTCTTCGGGGCCGTAGTCGTCGCTCACATAGACCGTCTTGGTCGACTGTTGCGGCGCGGCCACCTGGTTCTCGGCCTCGGGCTTCGCCGTGCTGTTGAACGCGGTCAGGTCGAGCGAGTGCGAGTCGGCCGGCAGGTAGGGGTTCACCGGCAGCGACGCCACGTGCTGCGCGTTCGGCTCGCCGTCCGGCTTGAACGGCTCCGGGTTCCACGGCATCAGAGGGTTCGCCAGCCGCTCCAGGTGCAGCGAGCGGTAGTTCGGCGTGGTCTGGTTCTCGATCAGCTCCGGCAGCAGGTCGAACGGCTCGTCGAAGTGGCTCGCGTCGCCGGTGGCGCCGGACTCGAAGTACTCCTCGACCGGCACGTTCTGGTAGGCGCGGCCAGCGCGGGTTGCTCGAGCTTCCTTTTCCAGCGACGGGTCGAGCTCCAACTGACGCACCAAGTAGCCATCCAGCGGCTCGGAGATCGAGAACGAGTCGATCGGGATCGCGATCACCGGCCGGGTCGTCTGGATCGCGGCGAAGCCGGTTGTCAGCGCCTCGCCGGCGGTGAGGTTGAAGTTGGTCACGTCGACGTTCGCCGGGGTCGGTATCGCCGGGTTGGCGGAGAAGAGCGTCGACTCGAACGAGCCGTTCATCCGCACGGCGAACTGGTGGTTGTCCGACGAGGGGTGCGGCGCCATCTCGAAGCGGCGGAACGAGAGATACTGCTTCGGGCCGCTGCCCAGGTTGATCGCGGAAGCGGAGTCGTTGTTCGGGGGAACGGGGTGCGAAACGACGGTCGTGTACCGGTGCGACAGCTCGCGCGCGTCTTGCCCGAAGAAGTCGATCCGCTCGTTCGCGTTGAGGTTCGCGTCGCCGTAGAGGGCGCCGGCCGTGCCGACGATCGCGTGCCGGCCCGGCAACAGCGGCGCCAGCGGCACGATCTCTCGCTTGTTGCCGTTGCGGTCCAGATCGAAGTGGTCGATCGCCGCGGCGAACTTGTTGGCCGACACCCGCACGCCGCTCCCGCCGGCGGCGGCGTACGCCTGCACGCCGAGCCGCTGGCCCTGCTGGTTGAACTGGCCCCGCACGCCGCCGCTGACCTGCAGCGGCAGCTCGTACGACAACTGCGGGATGCGGTAGCCGGGGTTCACGAGGTTCGGCTCGACGCGGCGGATGAACGCGGTGGGGCCGGTTTCGAACAGGTCGGCGGGCGCCATGTAGAACGCGCGCTCGATGTAGCGTGTTGGCTTCAGCGCGACGGCGCGTTGGTCGATCACCCGGATCGATACGGTCTCGCCCTCGATGTCTTCGGTGCCGACCTCCGTGCCGTCGATTCGGCTCGAGATCTCGATGTTCTGCAGCAGGCCCGTGGCGGGCGGCTGGCCGGGCCCCGGCGGCCGGCCGGGCTGGCGTTGCCGGTCGAAGGTCGGGAACGCGGTGTCGGTCACCGTCGGTGGCGACTCGACGACCCCCAGCGGCACGGACAGGCCGTCGCTGTCGGCGAGCCGCGCGCCGGTCGCTTGGTCGCGCTCGGTCGCGTAGGCCGACAGCAGCTCGGCCCGCTTCGCGGCCCAGAAGCCCTCGTCCGAAGCAGCCATCGCCGGCTGCGCGACGCCGGCAGTGCCGGCGCTGGCCGACGCGGCGGCCGTCACCGGGTAGGCCCAGGGGCCTTGGTTCAGGTCGACGTCGAGGTACTCCTCGTACAGGTTGGGCTGGTACGGGTCGTCCGACGCGGAAACCTGCGGCCCGCCCCCCAGGCCGGCCGAGAACGTGCTGTTGCGGACGAGCGGGTGCTCCTCCACGCACACGATCCGCCACACCGGCGAGCGGGTGATGAGCGGGTTGGTGCGGTCCGCGGGCACGTTCGACAGCCGGTCGAAGCGGATCCCGGCCGACTCGGCGAGCTGACCGCCCCGGTTCACAAACGAGTAGAGCTCCGAGGGCTGCTGGCCCGACGCCTCCCACGGGTTGTAGAGCTCGACGAACGTGTGCCCCTTGGGCTTGCGCTTCTGGTCGAGGTCGTCGTCGTCGTCGCCGCCGCCGGTAGCGGTCAGCACCGTGCCGTCGTCGCCCGGCTCGTCCTCCAGCCGCCGGTCGTGCCACGCCAGGCCCTCGGTCAGCAGCACCTCGGGGCGCTCGGCGCCCCAGACCACGCCGCGGGTCTGGTCGAGCATCCGCATCCGCCGGGTGGCCGGCGTGAGCGGGGCGCCGTTGCGGTCGACGCGGACCGGGTCGCCGATCCCCGCGCTCGTGATCCGGCGGACCTGGTGGTAGTTCTCGTCGGTCGTGAGGTCGCCGTCGAGCGGGTAGACGCCGTCGTCGTTGCGGTTGTTCGGCGTGCCGGCCGTGTCGACCACGTTCCAGCCGTCCCACGGGTTCTCGTCGTACTCGAAGGGGGTCTGGATCGCGTCCGGGTCGCGGAAGTCGACCACGTTCACGCACCACTGCGCGATGTTCCGGCAGGTCAGCTTCCGCTGCGCAAGGCGCCGCGCCTGACGCACCGCGGCGATCCGGCGGGCGTTCTGGGCCGCGTCGAGGGTCGACGGGTCGACCGTGTGGTCCCCGCCGTACAGTTCCGCGGCGAGCCGGAACGCGACGCTCGAGTCCGGCGAGGGGACCCCGCCCGGGAAGAGGCGGCCGCTGTAAGGGTCGAGGTAGTTCAGCACCTGCGGGTCTTCGGAGTCGTACGGCGCCAGGTAGTTCTCGTCCATCAAGGCGAGCATCAGGCAGTACAGGTGCCGCGCGTACAGCTGGCGGGCCATCCGCTGGTCGTCGTAGACCCGCACGCCGCCGGGCGCCACAACCGCGCCGCGGCCGTTCGCGTCGACGCCCGGCGTGTGGTCGAACGGGCGGACCTCGTCGAGGGTGACTTGGCCGTCGCCGTTGGCGTCGTTCCAGAAGAAGTCGGTGCGGACGAAGGGCACGTTGTCGCGGCCGAAGTCGTCCGGGTCGAAGCCGTCGAGGCCGCCGTCGTTGTTGGCGTCGCGGTAGTAATCGCCGTCGGCCGTGCTGGGCGCTTCGCCGGCGAACAGCGCGTTGTTGTCCAGGTCGAGGTACTCGCGCCGGCCGGAGTTGTTCACGATGAGGCCGTCGCCGTTGCCGTCGACGAACGGCTCGCCCGCCTCGTCCGGCTCGTCGACCACGCCGTTGCCGTTGTTGTCGCGGCCGTCGCCCAGCGGGCGGTTGAGGTTCATCCGCCGGCCGGCGAGGACCTCCGGCGCGAGCATGCCGCCGAACGTGTAGGGCTGCTGGTACCGCACCGTGTTGTTCGCGGCCAGCGTGTTGTCGCCGTAGAGGACGTTGTTGACCGCCGCCGACAGGTTCGCGTCGGTGTGCGGCAGGTTGGGCGGGAACCGGACCGGGTTGCTCCGCTTCAACTCGAGCACCACCCGGTAACGCAGGTAGTCGAGGATCCGCCCCGGCGTGGGGGGCGTGGCCCGCATCACGACGGCGTAGTCGTCGCAGCCATTCTGGAACAAGGTGTCGTAGGCCGCGTCCTGCGCGGCCTCGTAGCCGACGATCGCCTCGTCGCCCTCGTCGTACAGGCCATCGCCGTCGTCGTCGCCCAGGTCGGGCGGCGCGCGGAGGCCGTCGTCGTTCGAGTCGATCCACGGCACGCCGGGGAAGCCGTCGGCGCCGAGGATCAGGCGGTCGGTCCAGTTCTCGTTCGGCGCCGGCAGGTCCCAGCTCTCGGTGGTGACCACCCGGCGGTTGATCGCCGCCTGCGACTGCGCGACGATGCTCTGGAGCGAGTTCGGGCGGAAGTTTTGGTTGCTGATCGGGTGGTTCTGGCCGGCGGCGATCTGGTCGTTGACGTCCGTCTGCGCGGCCAGCTTGTCCGGGTCGAACCCGTCGACCACGTTCCACAAGCGGTCGGCCAGCTTGTCGGCGTCGCCGTCGTTGGCGCGGAGCACCCGCTCGAGCTCGGCCGGCGAGTACGGCGCGTCCTCGACGATCGGCGCCTGCTGCGCCTGGTAGCTCTGCCGGATCGCGTCGAGGCTCGCCGGCGCGAGGCGGCGGTTGCTGGTCGACAGGTTCACCTCGTACGGCGAGTCGAGCGGCGAGATCAGATGCCGCGTGCCGCCGAGGCTCTGCGAGTCGAACGCGTTGAGGTTCGACTCGCCGACAGCGGCGCCCGTCAGCGCGCCGGCCTCCGCGTACCGCGCCCGCAGGTCGGGCGGGGTGGCGAAGAACCCCAGCGGCGTGGCCGCGTCGGCCCCCGGGTAGCCGAGGAAGTCGAGCGGCGTACGGGGGTCGCGGGTCACGGGGTCGACGAACGCGAGCGTGCCGGCGGCTACCTGCGCTCTTTGGCCGAGGAACCGCGTGGTGCGGCCCGGCTCGCTGAGCCTCAGCACGCTGGGGTTCTCACTCCCGGGCAGGCTGCCGTAGCGGCCGAACGGCACGGCCACGTCGATCGCCGCCGCCACCTGCCGCGACGCCGCGTCCGGGTCGGGTCGGCCGAACAGCAGCCGCGCGTAGTCGTCGTACTGGTAGTGGCCGGAGAAGCTTTGGACAGCCGTCCCGGGGATCACCGGCTTGGCGGCGCCGCCGTTCGCGAAGTTCGCCAGCGGCAGCGTCGGCGAGAGCACCGGCCGCAGCGACGTGTCCGCCGGCCCCCACCCGGCCCCCGACGCGAGCTGCTCGCTCGAGCCGAGCGAGTTCGGCGGCGTCGTCGCCGGGTCCGCGGGGTTGTCCCGCTTCAGGTCGCGCGCCAGGTTCCCCAGCCAATTGCCCGGCCCGCTCGAATCGTCGAGCCCGTCGCCGAGGACCAGCTCGTCTTGGCTGCCGTGCGCGTTGAGGTTCAGCCGGCCGTCGAGGTCCTCCACCAGCATCGCCACCAGCGGCTTGTACCAGCGCCCGTCCTCGGTCTGCTGGACCGGCAAGCCGAGGTCGACCCAAACAGAGTCCGGCACGCCGTCGCCGTCGTTGTCCACGTCCCACGGCCCGGCCACCTCCCACGAAGGGAACGTGATCTCGCCGGTCGCCCGATTAACCAGCCGCGCTCCCGCCAGCGCATTGCGCATCAGCGTGGTCCCGTAGCGCGACAAGAGGTTGCTGCCGTCGAAGTTCGGGTGGTCCTCACGGAGCGGGCGGAGGATGAACTTGCGTTTGATCGACGCAATCTGGAAAGCGGCATTGGCGCTCAGGCCCCACTGGGGCACGCCGTTGGCGTCGTACGGCTCGAGGACCGCGCGGACACGCTGGTCGGGGTCGCCGACCTGGCCCTGCAGCCACTCGCAGTTCACCAGCCGGTGGAACCAGAAGTTCGCCAGCGCCGGCCGGTGGAACGACGGGATCGTCACCGCGTCGAGGTCCAGCCGCTGCGGCGCGGCGGTCGCATTGCCGTAGTAAGCCGCCGGGTCGACCGACACGCCGTTCTCGTTGACCACCTTGCCCCGCGCCTGCGGCTCCAGCGCCTGGGCCGCGAGCGCCATGTTCTGGTAGTCGGGCGCGTCGTACGACTCGTCGGTGTCGCCCGGCCCGGCGAAGCCGCCGTACAGCGGGATCGCGCGCGGCGACGTGAGGTCGTTCACGTAGTTGAGGTACTCGTAGTCGCTGCCCGGGTCGCCCGGCACGTTCTGCAGCCCCTCCTGCCACGGATCGATAAACCGGTTGGGCTTCAGGTGCGCGACCCGCGACTCGTTGAAGTGGACCGAGTTGGGCGTGAGCGCGATCTCGAAGCCGTAGTTGTCGTCGCCCGTCCCCTCGGTGAAGCTGAAGGCCTCGATCGCCGACAGGCGCGGCACGGGGCGCACGAGGTTCGGGCTGGAGAGCGCCAGCGCGTTGTAGCCCACGCCGGCGCCGTTGAAGGGGCGGCCGTTCACGAGGAAGCGGCGGCCCAGCCGGTCGGTCTCGATCAGCTCGCGGATCGCCAAGCCGGCCGACCCGTCGACCGTCAGCCGCGCGCCGTCGGAGCGCCGCGGCGCGACGATCCGCAGCCGCCCGACCGCCGCGCTGGAGTTGATGTTGATGCTGCGCGTGGGGTCGCTGTAGCCGTACGAGTACCGGCCCTCGTACTGGTAGTCCAGCACGCGCACGGTGCTGCCGCGGCAGGGGCCGTCGGTGAACGTGAGCAGGCAGCCCTCGTAGTAGCCGTTGGTCGGAGCCAGCGTGTGCGGCAGCGGCAGGCCGTCCGACCCGAAGTCGAGGCCGACCGCGTTGAAGTCGAGGTCCTCCAGCGTCGGGCGGGTGTCGTCGTCTAGCACGTAGAACTCGACGATCTGCCCGTTCGTCGGCCCCAGCGGGTCCGCGTTCGTCGCGCCGGCGAAGTGCGGCGCGAACTCCGTGGGGCTCACGCCGGTCGGCGGGCTGACGCCCGCGCGGGCGACGAAGCCGTCGACGCCGTACAGGTCGCGCAGCAGGCTGTGGTAGCGGATGACCGACGTGCCGTTGTTCGTGTCGCGCAGCAGCTGCATCAACGCGCGGTCGAGCAGGTCGGCCGGCTGGAACGTGGTGCGGTTCGCCTTCTCGACGACCGAGCTCGCCGTGCGGTACTGGTTGCCGGTCACCAGGAACGTGGTCCCCAGCAACAAGAACAGCGTGAGCAGGCTGAGCACCACCAATAAGAGCACGCCCCGGCGGTCGCGTGGGCGGCGCGCCAGTCGCTTGCGGCGGCGGATTCGTTCGTCGTGTCGGCTCATCAAAACAAGTCCCAAAAGATTCCTCGCCCCTCGCCCGTGCCGCACTCGGTCTCGCGGCCCGCAGCTCCCCGGGCTGACGCCCGAGGCTCCGGTTCCCCTGCGGCGTGTCGCATCATGCCCGTCGGACACCCCGCTTCCCGCGTCCCGCTTCCCTCTTCCCGCTTCCCGCTTCCCTCCTCCCTCTTCCCTCTTCCCTCTTCCCTCCCCTTTAATCCATCCCCCACACCGAGGAGGACTCCAGCCGCATCGTCTTCGTGTGGACGGCCACCACGCCCGGCAGGATCGCCACGCGGAGGTCGTCGCTCAGCGCGGTGGAGGTCTGCGCGGCCGGCCACTCGGCGCCCGAGGGCAACCACGGCCAGTCGCTGCTACGCAGCGCGACGGTGATCAGGTCGCCGTCGGTGTCCCCCTCCAGCCGCAGCACGCGGCACCACCGCAGCGCCAGCACCGGCTGGCTCGCCGAAGCCGACGGGTGCGGCGCGACCACCATCACGTAGTTGCCCGGCCGCAGCTCCTCGAACGGGCTGGTCGACGCGGTCGTGTCGGTGCGGATCAGCCGCAGCTCGCCGCCGCCGGGGCTCGCGGTGATCACCTGACCCCGCACGAGCCGCTCGTTCTCCACCGCGCTCTGCGGGTCCGACGGCACGACCCGCTTGTGGAACACCACCGACGAGACCTCGACCGGGTAGTTGTACGGCGGAGAGGCCCAGTCGATCACCGCCTGGGCGGAGCCCGGCGCGATGGTGAACAGCCACGAGTAGTCGCGCCGCGACTGGCGGCTCGACGGGTAAGCGGCCGAGCCGTTCTGCCAGGTCTCCCAGCGGCCGCGGACCGGGTCGTCGCCGCTGGCCGGGTCCACCAGCGCCGGGTCGTCGGCCGACGTGAAAGCGGCCTCGGCGCTGCGCAGGTGGCGTTCGAAATCGGGGGGGCTCCCCCGCAAGAGGTTCAGGTTCCGCAGCACGCCGAGCTGGCTATTCGCGTAGTGGACCGGCTCGACGGTCGCCCGCCGGACCGGCCAGTTCCCACCGCCCGACATCCACAACTGCCAGTACGGGCTGTAGGTCGGCAGCGGGCCAATCGTGGCCGGGAACCGACGCATCGGAGAAGACAACACGGGGTTCTGCAAGCCATTGGCCGGCGCGTTGGAGAGCACGCCGGCTAGGCCGAGCGGGTCGATGACGATCGCGCCGCCGAAGAGCGCGCCGATGAAGGTCTCTCGGGTCGGTTTCGTCACGCCGAACGCGCTCAGGCTTGGCCACACCGCGGCCTCGCCGAGGCCGAGTTGGTTGATGCCTGCTCCGGCTTGGCCGTCGCCGGTGGTGAGCTTCACGAAGCTCGCCGTGCCGCCGCTGAGGGCCGTCTTCTGGTGGATGATCCAGTTCTCCGGGTCGAGGTAGCCCTCGATCACCGCGTCGTCCAGGGCCGCCTGCGCGACCGCGCCCCCTTGGTCGGCGATGTCCCCGAGCTGCGCGTACCGCCCCCCCACCGGGAAGATCGACGCCACGCCGAGCAGCCCCAGCGTGAGCAACCCCATCGCGAGCAACACCTCGACCAAGGTCAGGGCGCTGCGCTTCGGCTGGAGGCCGGAGGCGGGAGGCCGGAGGTAAGGGTGCGGGCGGGTCATACTCAGAATCGAGGTTGCGTCGTGAGTTTCTCTTCCCCTGGCGGGGAGGCCAGAGCCTCGGGCGTCAGCCCGGGGAGTGCGTGCGGGCCGGTTCGGCTAGCGACTCCCCGGGCTGACGCCCGAGGCTCTGGGGTTTGTTTCTTGCAAAAGGCTTCGGTTCTACCGACCTCTACGCGACGCGTACGGCCGCCGGGTCAGCGGCCGCCGCTCGACGTGCGGCGGGGGGCGTTCTCTAGCGCGGCCCGGAGCTGGTCGTTCATCAGCACCTGGCCGGTCGCATTGGGCGGCACGTAGACCGCCGTGTTGTCGACCGTGGTGATCGCGCCGGACTGCCCGCCGACCACGACCCAGCGGCTCTCGAGGTTCAGCCAGTTGAACTGGTCGGTCAGCTCCTTGGCCTCTTCCTCCGAGAGGCTCGTCGCGACGGCGCCCAGGTCGATCGGGTTCGCGTAGGCCAGCGAGCTCGCCGCGCCGCCGGGCACGATCGTCGGGTCGGCCGGGATCTGGCTCCGCCGCCCGACCAGCAGCGCGAGCCACGTGGTCGAGAGCACGGTCTCCTTGACGCGCGCGTCCTGAAACGTTGGCGGCCGATTTAGCGGGTATTCGTAGTCTGGCACGCCGACGATCCGGTCGACCGACCCCTCGGGCGAGAAGAGGACCATGATCGGGTCGTCGTCGACGCGCCACTCGTCGGAGCTGGGCACGTAGTCGGCCGACGGGTTGTAGAGCCGCCGCCCGTTGCCGAGGACCGACGCCTGCAAGTCGATCGCCGTGCCGGAGGGCATCTCTAGCGGCTCGCCGGCCGCGGGGACCGGCTGCCGGTAGACCTTGAACGGCATCGGCCGCGTGGCGAGCCAGCTCGGCTGCGCGTCGGCGCGGGCCAATTGGTCGGCCGAAGCCAATTCCTCGCCGCCCGGAAGCGAGACCAGCCGCAGGTCCGGCTCGACGCCGTCGGACTGCCCGTAGGTCCGCATCCGCTCGTCGATGCCGCTCGCCGGCGTGAGGCGGAACACGCCCGTCGCGCCCGCGGCGGTGTTGAACCGACCCGCAGCCGAGGCCCCGGTCTCGTAAAGCTGGTAAACGGGCAGCGCTGCGTCGCCCTGTCCGAAGCGTAACGGTTCGATGCCCGGCACGGACAGGAAGATCGCCGGATCGACGAAACGGAACACGTTGCCGCCGATGTGGACCTCGTCGCCGGGGCGGAAGAAGCGGTCCGGCGCGAGGTCGCGGTCGACGCCCGCCGGCAGCCCGTCGTTCTGGGTGTCGCCGTACCGCACGAACTGCAGCGCGAAGCGACGGATCCCGTTTCGCTCCTCGACGCAGACCCGCGCCAGCGACGCGTCGTCGAACCCGGCGTACGCGGGCGGGACCTCCACGTACTCCAGCCGCACGACGGCCGCGTTGTCGGCGCCGTTCTGGGTGTCCTCGGACGCCCGACGCAGGGCCACGCCGAAGGGCCGGCCGGTCTGGATCGCGCGGGCCTGGGCGCCCTGCAGGTACGCGTTCACGTTGCGCGACGCTTCGCGCAGCCGGCGCTCGTCGCCGCCGGGGGCGAGGACCGGGATGACCGTGGCCACCAGGATCGAGATCAGCACGATCACCACCAGCAGCTCGACCAGCGTGAGCCCCTGCGGGGCGGCTGTCGGCTGTCGGCTGTCGGCTGTCGGCGGGCCGCCGCTTGGCGGCCGCGGCGAGGGGGTGGCGGTTCTTGCCAGACGCATTTCTCCGGACCTGAAGCTAGAGGCCGCACCTTGCCCGGTCGGCCTATCCTTCTATTGTAAGCCGATTTGCGGCCGCGTCGTGTGTTTTGCAGCAGCCCTGGCAGCCTTAGGCCCAGGGAGCCCCAGGCCGTCAGGCCGGGGAGCGCGCCAGAGCCGATTCGGTTCGCTATGTCGTTCCGGGTGAAAGAATGGAACGCGGATAAACGCGGATGGTGCGGAGGCTCGCGGCTAGGGTGTCACCCCATCGGGCCCGCGACGGCGCCCGGCCATCCGGCGATCTGAATCATCGAACCTCCTCCGCGATCATCCGCTCGATCCGCGTCGATCCGCGTCCTATTCGGCGGAAAATTACCGCCGCGTGCTCAGCGAGCCCACGTTGTGGCTGTGCAGGTTGTCCGCGTAACCCTCCAAGTCGGGCGTGAGCTGGCCGATCCGCACGATCGTCGACCCGCCGCCCGACGCGTCGGCGTACGGGTTCGCGTAGGCCACGTAATTCGCCACGCCGGGCTCGATGCCCGCCTCGCCGTCGGCGCCGATGCTGAACACCAGCGGCACGAGCCGCCAGCCGCGTACGGTGAGCGCGTCGGTCGTGGCGTCGAACGGGCTGAGGCTGGGCGCCGGCGTGTCGAGGCGGAACACGTCGAGCGGGTCGTGGTCCTCGAGGACCGCCTCGCGCACCGCCTCGACCGACGAGAGCCCCGTCGGCGGCCGGTCGTACCGCCGCTGCAGCGACGCGATCGACCACTGCAGGTCCGAGTCGAACCCGGGCGCCCAGCGGAGGAAGCCGATCGGCTGGCCCCAGCCGTCGAGGAACTCGCGCAGGCCGTCGCCGTCGGTGTCGCCGACGTCGTTCTCGTTGAACAGGCTGGGGGCCTCGCCGTCGCCGGTGGCGTTCATCACCATCAGGTACAAGCACTCGGCCGACTGGTTGGCGAGGATCTCGGGGATCGTGTTCCCCATGAGGGTGGAGCGGTTATCGCGCCCGGCCGCCGCGCGTAGCTCGCGCAGGTACTTGTTGCGGAGCGGGATCGCCCCGGTAACGAACGCCGGCGGAAACGCGGCGTAGTCCTCATCGCTTAGCTGATCGATGCTCGGCAGCGGGCCGCCCCACACGTCCGTCCAGCGGTCGGGCATCTCGAACTTCATCAGCTCGCGCTGCCCGGCCAAGCGGGCGGCGGCGTTCCCCTGGATCGAATTGAGCGTGTCCAGGTAGATCCCGGCGAGGTCCGAGCGGTCGTCGCTGTTGCTGTCGATCGCCAGGTTCGCGACCGCGTTCTGGTTCAGCTCGACGCGCCGCGTGCGGTACAGGTCGTAGCGCTCGATCACCAGCGTGTGGATCCGCCCCACCAGAGAGCGGGTCCGCGCGTCGCGCGCGACCTCCCCCGCGCGGCCCGCCACGCCCACCAGCAGCGCCGCGAGGACCGAGATGATCGCGATCGCGATGAGGAGCTCGATCAGGGTGATTGCCCGGCGTGGGTTCTTGACCGGGGGGGGTGGGCCGAATGCGGAAATCGGAATGCGGAATGCGGAATACATCGGGCTTGCGGGCGGGTCATGGCTTTCCACTTTCCGCCTTCCGCCTTCCGCATTCCGGATTCGAAGCTGCTTGCAGCGCACGGTCATTCCTCCTGCGCGTCGGCCAGCGTTCCGTCGGCGAAGTTCGTCAACGTGTCGGCGAGCTCAAGAGTCCACGGGCCGACCGGGTAGTAGAGGTACAGCACCTGCCCACCTGAATCGACCAACCAGTTTTTAAACGCGGGTTGGGTAGGAACAATCGTGCTCGGCGGAGTCGGGTTCACGACCGGCAGCTCGCCCCAGTCTTCGTCGACGCCCGGGTGGAGGAGCTGGAACTTGTTGTCGTTGGCGAACTTGAACGGCTGGGGCGCGGAGCGGTCCTCCTTGAGCGCCTTGATCGCGTGCACGAAGACCAGCTCGTTGAGCTTCGCGGCCTCTTGGCCGCCGCTGTAGCCATCAATGGTGGAAGCGGGCGGGTCCTCTTGAGCAATAGCCGAAGAGCTGCGCGACGTGTCGAAGTACAGGTACGGCGCCGGCGAGCCGGAGGGCTTCAGGTACCAGAAGTTGATCCGCCGGCTGACCTGCGGGTTGCGTGGGTCGCTGTAGACGATGAAGCGGTTGTCGGTCTGGTCGAAGAAGTTTTCGGCGGTGCGCGGGCCGAGGTTCTGCACGTTGGCCGGGTAGGTCCACGCGCGGTTCTCGATCGGGTCCTCTTGAGCGGAGGTCCCGAGGTCATTGAACGTGTAGGAGGGGCCGCCGGGGCCGGAGATCGGGTACTTGGGGTCCTGGCTGAAGCCGCCGAGCCAGAACACGAGCGACTCGGCCGCGTTCATCCCGCCGACGAGCACCTCGCCCGGGTTGGGGCTGTTTGGGACGGTTCCGTTGGGTGCAAGGCCGACCATCGCGGCGAGCAGCGCGTCGGGCTCGCGGTGCGACGGGAACGCCTGCTTGAAGTGCCGCTTGAAGGTCTGGAGCGTCTTCGCGTGGCCGGGCTCGAGATAGGGGAACGGGCCGCCCTGAGGGTTGGTCTGCGCGTTGGGCGGGTAGCTGCCGACGTTGTTGTTGTAGTCCTCCAGCGCGGTGGTGATCTGCGTGATGTCGGTCGTGATCCGCGCCTGAGCCCCCGCCCCCAGCGCCCCGCCGGCGGCGGCCAGCAGCAGCCCGGCGAGGATCGCGATGATCGTGATGACGACCAAAAGCTCCACCAGCGTGAAGCCGTGTCGGGCGAATGCGGAATGCGGAAGGCGGAAGGCGGAATGATGCTCCGCTACGCGTTTTTTTGTTTCTTGCCGCATGCTTCTAAGTCCGTCGTTTGGGTTTGCCCCTGACTGTCTATCCTCCCGCCTCCGGCCTCCGGCCTCTCGCCTGACGTGTCAGCTGAGGTTCTCGATCAGCGACACGAGCGGGATGAACAGCGCGATGACGATGAAGCCGACCGCGCCGCCGAGGAAGATGACCAGCAGCGGCTCGAGCAGCTTGGTGAGCGCGTCGGTGAGCACGGCGACTTGTTCGTCGTACACGTCGGCGATCTTGTAGAGCATCGTGTCGAGCTCGCCGGTCTCCTCGCCCACGTCGACCATGTTGACGACGATCTCGTCGACGATCGGCTGGCGCATCTTGAGGATGTAGAGGAGGCCGCCGATCACGGGCATCGACACGAACCAGAAGAACAGCGCGACCGGGTGGAAGCCGGGGATGGCGTTCTCCTTCATCGGTTTGGCGATCGCCTCGCCCTCGCGGATCGCCTCGCTGATCTTCTGGTACATCCGCTCGAACACCGCGTTGCCGGCGGTGTCGCGCGTGATGGTGAGCGCCTCGAGGATCGGCACGCCCGAGGCGATGAGCGTGCCGAGCGTTCGCGTGGTGCGTGCGAGGGTGTTCTTTTCGATCAGCTGGCCGAAGATCGGCACCTTGATGATGTACTGGTCCCAGCCGATGCGGCCGTGCTTGAACTTCCGCAGCAGGCGGATGAACAGCACGATCGCCACGGGGATGCCGGGGATCAGGTACCAGAAGTTGGCGACCCAGTTGCTCACGCTGACCAGGGCCTCGGTCATGACGGGCAGCTCGAGGCCGAACTCCGTGAAGATGTCGCGGAACGACGGCACGATGTAGATCATGATGCCCGTGAGGATCGCCACGGCCACCGTGATGACGACCACCGGGTAGATCAGCGCGCCCTGGACTTTGCGCTTGAGCGACTCGGCGCGCTCCTTGAAGTCGGCCAGGCGCTGGAGGATCAGCTCGAGGGCGCCGCCGGCCTCGCCGGCCTTGATCATGTTCACGTACAGGCGGTCGAAGCACTTGGGGCTCTTGGACATCGCCTCGGAGAGGGTGGACCCGCCCTCGATCTCGTCGCAGGTGTCCTCGAGCGAGTACTTCAGGCGGCCCGGCTTCTGCTGCTCGGCGAGGATCCGCAGGCTGCGGAGGATCGGCAGGCCGGCGTCCTGGAGGATCGACAGCTGGCGCGTGAACGTGGTGAGGTCCTTGCTCTTCACGCCGCCGAACACGAAGCCGCGCTTCTTCTTCGCCGGCCCGGAGGTCTCGGACTTCTTGCGGACCTTCTTGACGTTGATCTTCGTGACGAAGTAGCCCATCTGGCGGATCGTCGCCTGGGCTTCTTCCTCGGTGGGCGCATCGATGACGTCCTTGATCTCGGCGCCGGTGGCGTCCATCGCCTCGAATTGGAACGTTGGCATGGTTGTTTCCTTCGGAAACGGCTGTCAGCTATCGGCTTTGGGCTGTCAGCTTCTCTCTCGCCGGGTTGACTTGTTGCCGCCGCGGGCCGCCGGCCGGTAGCCGAAGGCCCCTTCCCTCACGCTTCCAGAACGGTCTCGCGGACCACCTCTTCGGCGGTCGTGGTCCCCTCGTACATCGCGCTCAGGCCCGCGGTGCGGAGGGTGACCATCCCCTCCTTCTCCGCCGCGTTGCGCAGCTCCTCGGTCTGGCAGTTCTGCATGATCATGTCGCGGAGGTTGTTGGACATGATCATCAGCTCGAACAGCCCCACGCGCCCCTTGTAGCCCGTGTTGTTGCAGATCTCGCAGCCCCCCCCGCGGTAGAACTTCTTGCCGCGGGTGTCCTCGTCGGTCAGCTCCAGGTCGTCCAGCAGCTCCTTGCCCGGCGTGTACTCTTCCTTGCAGTTCTTGCAGATCCGACGCACCAGCCGCTGCGCGAGGATCGCCTCGACCGTGGCCGTGATCAAGAACGTCGGCACGCCCATGTCCTTCAGGCGCGTGATCGTGCTGGGGGCGTCGTTCGTGTGCAGCGTGCTGAACACCAGGTGCCCCGTGAGCGACGCCTGGACCGCGATCTCGGCGGTCTCTAGGTCGCGGATCTCGCCGACGAGCACCTTGTCTGGGTCCTGGCGGAGGATCGCGCGGAGGCACGCGGCGAACGTGTTGCCGATCGACGCGTCGATCGGCACCTGCACGATGCCGTCGATGTCGTACTCGACCGGGTCCTCGGTCGTGATCAGCTTGTCCTCGACCTTGTTCAGCTCGGACAGGGCCGAGTAGAGCGTGGTGGTCTTGCCCGAGCCGGTCGGCCCGGTCACGAGCACGATGCCGTTGGGCTTCTTGATCGCGTCGCGGAACTGGGCCATCGTCTTCTTGTCCAGGCCGACGTTCTCGAGGCTCAGGTTGACCACGCTGCGGTCCAGCACCCGCATCACGACCGACTCGCCGAACATCGTGGGCAGCACGCTCACGCGCAGGTCGACCGGGTGGCCGCCCACGTTCAGCTCGATCCGGCCGTCCTGCGGCAGGCGGCGCTCGGCGATGTCCAGGTTGGCCATCACCTTGATGCGAGTGGTGATCGCGAACGCCAGGTGGCGCGGCGGCGGGACCATCTCGTAGAGCACGCCGTCGGCCTTGATGCGGATGCGGAACTCCTCCTCGAACGGCTCGAAGTGGAGGTCGCTCGCGTGGTCCTTGATCGCCATCAACAAGACCATGTTCAGCAGCTTGCGGACCGGCGCGCTGTCGGCCAGGGCCTCGACGCTGGTGAGGTCGATCGGCCCCTCGGCCTCCAGGGCCGCGGCGGCCGCGGCCAGCTCCTGGTCGTCCTCGAGCGACTCGACGATCGACTCGACGCTCTCGGTGTTCTCGCCGAAGTACCGCTCCAGGGCGGCGTTGATGCTCGACTCGCTCGCGACCTGGACCTTGATGTTGTGGCCCAGGAACGTGCGGAGTTCGTCCTGCACGCCGATGTTCTGCGGGTCGCACATGGCGACCGTGAGCGTGTCGCTGGCCTCGTCGAAGTGGATCGGGATGACCCGGTACATCTGGGCCATCGTGCCGGAGATCATCGCCAGCGCGTCTTTGGGGATCTTCACCTCGTGCGCGACGACCACGTCGAGCAGCATCTGCTCGGCCAGCGCCTGGGTGAGCTTCTCGTCGTCGATGAGGCCCATGTCCATCGCGACGCGCCCGATCAACAGACCGGGTTGCTGCTTCTGCTCGTCGACGAGCAGCTCGAGCTGTTCGTCGTCGATGAAGCCCATGTCGACCATCACTTGGCCGAGCCGTCGCATCGCCATGGCGTTTGCTTTCGCGGTTGGAGTCGGAAGAGGGTCGGTTGGATTGGCGGCCGGCGGCGGCTACTTGTCGTCGTCGGCTTCGCGTTCGAGCTCGCCGCCGGTCTTGTCGTACTCGGCCATCCGCGCGGCGAGCTCCTCGGGCACGTTGCACTTGGCAAGCGCGTCCTCTTTGCTGACGTCGCCGTTGCGGTAGTGGTGGAAGATGTGGTCGTCCAGCAGCTGCATGCCCTGCTTCGCGCCGGTCTGGATCGCCGACGTGATGCGGAAGATCTTGTTCTCGCGGATCAGGTTGGCGATGCCCGGCGTGACGACGAGCGTCTCGAACGCCGCGATGCGCCCGCCGCCGACCTTCTTCAGCAGCTGCTGCGAGAGGATGCCGATGATCGCCGTGGCGAGCTGCGTGCGGATCTGGTCCTGCTGGTTGGTGGGGAACACGTCGATGATGCGGTTGATCGTGCCCGACGCGCTGCTGGTGTGCAGCGTGCCGAACACGATGTGGCCCGTTTCCGCTGCCGTGATGGCGGCCTCGATGGTCTCCAGGTCGCGCATCTCGCCGACGAGGATCACGTCGGGGTCCTGACGCAACGCGCGGCGGATCGCCTCGGCGAAGCTCGTCACGTCGGTGCCGACCTCGCGCTGGTTGATCGTCGACTTCTTGTGGTTGTGCTGGAACTCGATCGGGTCTTCGATCGTGATGATGTGGTGGTCGATGTTGTCGTTCAGGTAGTCGATCATCGCCGCCAGCGACGTCGACTTACCCGACCCCGTCGGCCCGGTCACCAGCACCAGCCCACGCGGACGCGTGATCATCTTCTTGAAGACCTCGGGGATCCTCAGCTGGTCCATCGTGAACAGGTCCACCGGGATCTGCCGCAGGACCATCGCCACCTTGCCCCGCTGCCGGAACACCGACACACGGAACCGGGCCTCGTCGCCGAACGCAAAGCCGAAGTCCGTGCTGCCGGTCTCTTGGAACTCTTGCTGACAACGGTCCGGCGTGATGCTCTTCATCAGGCCCATCGTGTCGGGCTCTTCGAGCACCTTGGTCTTGAGCTTCTGCATGCGGCCGCTGATCCGCAGCACCGGGGGCTGGCCGACCGTGATGTGCAGGTCGCTCGCGCCCTGCTTCACCACCGCCGAGAGCAGCTTGTCGATGAGGATCGTGCCCATGCCGTCTTCCGCGTCGTCCCGGATAAGGGGGGGGTTAGCTCAGCCCGACGGCGGCCACCAGCCGCCCGTGCCGGGAGCGGGGGGGGCGAGCGGTGGCGCGTGTCGGTCGTGGCCGCAGTTTAGCAACAAACAGCCCGATCCGCCCGCGGACGCCTCCGACCGGCGGTCGAACGCCCCTGTGCGCCTTGCCCCCAAGGGGCGCACGGGAGCCCGTCCCGAGGGGGGAGCAGGCGGGCAGCGGGTGCGGACCGCAGTGCTGTGTTCCGTCGCCGCCGGAGGCCAAGCCGGCAGCTTAAGCATTATTCGCTCAGCAGCCGAATGGCACAAGTTTTTCGCGGCAAACGAGTTAGAGCCGCTGGGCGGGGGCTGTCGGCGCGGCGGCGCTTGAGCCGAACGCGCTGGCGTCGGGCGAACGGAGCGCCGGCCGCGACGCTTCGTTTGCCCGCGGCTAGCGCCGTCGGCTCAAGCCCAACGGCCGTCGGCAAGCGCCCTTTCTGGCTCAAGCGCCGTCGGCTCAAGCCCCGTCGGCAAACCACGAGCCACCGGCCACCGGCCACCCTCACTCCGCCTTCTTCGCGACGCGGAACACCTCGTCGAGCGTGGTGATGCCCTTGAGGACCTTGACGATCGCGTCGTCGTAGAGGGTGGTCATGCCGAGTTTGCGGGCCTCGCGGCCGATCTCTTGCGTCGACGCGCCCTGGAAGACCAGCTCGCGGACGCGGGAGCTCATCGTCATCAGCTCGAACACGCCCAGCCGCCCGCGGTAGCCGCTGCCGCCGCAGTTGTTGCAGCCGCGGCCCTTCATGAAATTCGCGTCGGCGGCCATCTCCGGCGTGATGCCGGCCGACTCCAGCTCGTACTTGGTCGGCTCGTGCGGCGCCTTGCACTTGGGGCACACGACCCGCACCAGCCGCTGCGCGAGGATGCCGATCACGCTCCCCGCCACCAGGTAGGCCGGCACTCCCATGTCGATCATGCGGGTGACCGCCCCCGGCGCGTCGTTCGTGTGCAGCGTGCTGAAGACCAAGTGACCGGTCAGCGACGCCTGGATGCCCATCGACGCGGTCTCGTAGTCGCGCATCTCGCCGACGAGGATGATGTTGGGCGCTTGGCGGAGCATCGCGCGGATGATCAGCGCGAAGTCCAGGCCGATGGAGTGCTTGACCTCCACCTGGTTGATGCCCGGCAGGTAGTACTCGACCGGGTCCTCGGCCGTGATGATCTTGCGGTCGGGGCGGTTCAGCTCGTTGAGCGACGCGTACAGCGTGGTCGTCTTGCCCGATCCGGTCGGGCCGGTCACGAGGAAGATGCCGTTGGGCCGGCGGATGAGCTGGTTGAAGACCTTGAAGTCGCGCTCCGACAGGCCCAGCTGCCGCACGCCGACCTTGATGTTGTCCTTGTCCAGCAACCGCATCACGCAGCTCTGACCGTGGTTGGTCGGCAGCATGCTCACACGCAGGTCGAGCTCCTTGCCGCCCGCGGTGATCTTGATCCGCCCGTCCTGCGTGCGCCGGCGCTCGGCGATGTCCATCTTCGCCAGGATCTTGATGCGCGAGAGCAGCGCGCCCAGCAGGCGGCGGGGCGGGCTGTCGCGTTCGACGAGCACGCCGTCGATGCGGTAGCGGATGCGGATGCGGTCCTCGAACGGCTCGACGTGGATGTCCGACGCGCGGAGCTGCACGGCCTCGCCGATCATCAGCTGCACGAGCTTCACCACGGGGGCGGAGGCCTCGTCGACCTCGTCGCCCATGTCGTCGTCGTCGCCCTCGGTCTCCGTGAAGTCGATCGCCGTGTCGGTGAACTCTTGGAGCATCGAGTCGGCCGACTCGTCCATGTTCTGGCCGTAGTTGCGGTTGATCGCCTCGAGGATGTGCTCGCGGGTCGCCAACGCGATGTCGATCTTGCGGTTCAGGATGAACTGCAGCTTCTCGATCGTCTCGAACTCGTCGGGGTCGCCGATACAGACCTTGAGCGAGCCGTCTTCGCTCTCCTCGATCGGGATCACCGCGTTCTCCCGCGCGACCGACTCGGGCACCAGCTCAACGATCGACGGCGGGATCGGCACGTCGTGCAGGTTGATGAAGTCGAACCCCCCCAGGTCGGCCTTCGCCTGGGTGACCTGCTCGTCGCTCGCGTAGCCGAGGTCGACCAGCGAGTCCTCGGGCTTGCCCTTCTTCTTCTTCGCGACGCCCGTCGCTTCGGTCCACTGGTCGGGGCCGATCACCCCTTTGTCGACGAGAAACTTTCCGAGCTTGGACATCGACGCCGACCTAGCGCAGGCAATTGATTGAAATGGTCACCGCAGCGCTCGGGCTCAACCGCTGGCAGAAGCCGACGGATCGGAGCGCAAGAAACCCGCTGCCAGCGCGAAAGTCCCTCGGCTCCCGCCGACGGCCGCAACCCTCCCGTCGCCCGCGCGCAAGCCGAGCGGCGGCTTGCCTTTACGCTAAAGCGGCCCGCAGCGGGTGTCAAACGAGCCGCGCGCCGTCGGCCCACCGAGCCCTGTCAGCTCGCCCCGCGGCCCAAAGTGACGCTCGCTGAGCCGCGACCGTATGGGAGCGACCAACCCCGCCGGCAAGCCGCCCGGTCGCTCCCTCACGGTCGCGGCTCGGTGGATCGACCTGTCTCGCTCGCCACGGTCGCGGCCACCCGCTAGTCGCGGTTGTCCCCTCGGTTTCGCTCTTCGCCGAACGCGCCGCGCTGCTCGCCGCGCCGGTCGTCGTGCCGGTCGTCGTGCCACTCCAGCCGCGGGCGGCGGTCGCCGGTCGGGCCCGGGTCGATGATGCTTTCGTCCGAGCCTCCTTTGGCCAGCTTGCGAGCGGACTTCCGCAGGGCGCCGGCCGCGTCACGCAGCGCGTCGGCTTCGCTGAACAACCCTGCCATCTCGAACCGGTGGGCGATCTGGTCCAGTTCGAAGGCCGACTCTTGCAAGAGCCGCTTCGGGTCGCGCTGGTCGTGCGGGTGGTGTAGATCGTGCGGATCGTGCGGGCGGGGCCGCGGCGCGTCGGGCGGGTGCGGCGCTCGCGGCGGGTCGCCGAGCAAGAAGGGCCCCCGCCTGACAGGGTCCGGCGGCCCGAGCGGATCACGGAACGGCTCCCGCGCCCCGAACGGCCCGGGCTGGAACTCGCCGCTGTTCCGACTCGGCGAATCCGCGCGGGGCGGGTCGCTGGCCGCTTGCCGCAGCGCTTGCGCGAACTCCCCCGGCGCGCCGGCGACGGGGCCGACCGCATCGCGGATCTCGTTGAAGGTCTCTAGCAGCTCTTTGTCGACACGGCCCCCGCGAGGCTCTTCGTGGGCGCACGCGGCAGCCGCCAGGAGCAGCGGCGCCGCCATCAGGAACCGCTTCATCGCCAGCCTCCGTCCGAGAGAGCACGAGTGATCGAGCCGCCGGCGGTCGAGCCTACCACCGGCCCTGATTGCGGACAAACGCGGCTTGTTGGCCGGCGCTGTCGGCGAGAATTGGCGGGCCGATCGCGGAGCCCGCGGTGAGGCTTCTCGCCGGCGAAAGTTTACAGGCCGTGGAGCGTGTAACGCATCACTAAACCTTTTGGCGGCAACGACTTAACCGCAAAAAAAGACGCCTCAAACGTGACACCGTGTTTTTTGAGTGGGTGTTGCGTTTCAAACGCGGCAACCCGCAATCCAGTCAGCCGGTCGCCGCGCCGTACAGCCCGTTCTGGCGGATGTACTCGAGCACGGCCGGCGGCAGCAGGCCGTCGACCGGCTCGCCGGCGGCTAGCCGCCGGCGGACCTCGCTGCTGCTGATGTCGATCGGCGGCATGGTCACCAGCACGTGGTCGACCGCCGAGTCGGGCGGGGCCTCGCCGGGACGCTGCACGACCAGCGGGGTGGCCAACCGCAACACCTCGTCCGGCTCGCGCCAGCCGGGCAGGTCGCGGAGCGTGTCGGCGCCCATCAGGAAGAAGAGCTGGTCGCCGGGCCGGGCCGCGTGCAGCTCGCGGAGCGTGTCGACCGAGTAGCTCACCCCGCCCCGGTCGATCTCGATCGTCGACACGCCGAAACGCGGCTCGCTGGCGATCGCCAGGCGGAGCATCTCGCAACGCTGCGGGTCCGAAGCGACGGGCCCCTCGGCCTTGAAGGGTTGAACCGCGGCCGGCACGAACCACACCGCATCGAGCCCCGCCTGATCGCAACAGCACCCGGCCAGCCGCAGATGGCCGACGTGCACCGGATCGAAGCTGCCGCCAAACACACCCAGACGCATGATGGAAGGAGAGGCTAGAGGCCGGAGGCGGGAGGCGGGAGGATAAGTCGGCGACGCCGACCTCTACAGCCTCCCGTCTCCGGCCTCCGGCCTCCAGCCTCTTGTCCCAACACTCGCTCTTCGACGCCGAGCCGCCTGAGTGGGAGTTGGACGCGCGGGCGACGCGGCTGGCGGCCACCGTGGTTTTTCCCAGCGGGCCGCCGGGCGAATTCGACTACGCGGTGCCCGACCCGATGGCCGACGAGCGGCGGCCCGAGTCGCTCGCCGAGCCGGGCCGGCGGGTGCGTGCGCCGCTGGGGCGTGGCGACCGGCCGCTGGTGGGGTACTGCGTGGCCGTCGGGGCGAAGGCGGTCTCGCCGGCCCGGCCGCTCAAGCCGCTGCGGGCCGTGGTCGACCCGGAGAGCCTGCTCTCGCCGGCCATGCTGCGGCTGACCCGCTGGATGGCCGACCGCTACCTCACGCCGTGGGGCCAGGTCCTGGAGGCCGTGGTTCCCTCCGGAGTGCGTGGCCGGGCCGGCACGCGCGACGTGATGCTCCTCAGCGTGCCCACGGCGGTCGCCGCCAGGCTGACGTCGCTTGATTTGCCCGAGAAACAGCGGCAGGCCTTGGAAGCGCTGGCCGCGAGCCCGAAGCCGCTTTCGCTGAAGCAGCTCGCTATGCGGGTCGACTGCACCAGCGCACCGATCAACGCGCTGCGCAAGCGAGGGCTGATCGAGTCGAGGGTCGAGCGCCTGGCGACCGACGCGCTATCGGCCGAGGACACGCCCATCGAGCGGCAGTCGCCCAAGCGGCTCAACGGCGACCAACGCCGCACGCTCGACGCGATCCTTGCGGCGGTCGACTCGGGCCAGCCAGAGACGATCCTCGTGCACGGCGTGACCGGCAGCGGCAAAACCGAGGTCTACCTGCAAGCGATCGAGCGGGTGGTCTCCTTCGGGCGGCAAGCGATCGTGCTGGTGCCGGAGATCAGCCTCACGCCGCAGACGGTCGGCCGCTTCCGCGAACGCTTCGACCGCATCGCCGTGCTGCACAGCCACCAGTCGGACGTCGAGCGGCACCGCCAGTGGCGGCGGATCGCGTCGGGCGAGGTCCAGGTGGTCGTCGGCGCCCGCAGCGCGGTCTTCGCCCCCACGCCGCACCTGGGGCTGGTCGTGATCGACGAAGAGCACGAGACCACCTTCAAGCAAGACTCCGCTCCGCGGTACCACGCACGCGACGTGGCCCTCCAGCGGACCCACGCCGAGGGCCTGCCGCTGGTGCTGGCCAGCGCGACGCCGTCGCTCGAGTCGTGGCGCCGCACGCAGCCCGACGCGCCGCCGGCGGAGCGCTACCGCTTGGCGAGCATGCCGCGGCGGATCGGCGACCGGCCGATGCCCGCGGTGCGCACGGTCGACATGCGGGTCGAGTCGGGCCACGGCGCGCGCGGCGCGCTCAGCCGGCCGCTGTGCATGGCGATCGACGAGTCGCTCCGCCGGGGCGGGCAGGTCATCCTGCTGCTCAACCGCCGCGGCTACTCCACCCACGTGCAGTGCCCCGCGTGCGGCTTCGCCCTGCGGTGCGAGCACTGCGACGTGGCCCTCACCTTCCACCGGGCCGACGACTCGGTCCTCTGCCACTGGTGCGACTGGCGCGGGGCGCCGCCGCGGGTCTGCCCGGAGTGCCAGAGCCCGCGGATCCGCTACGGCGGGCTGGGCACGCAGAAGCTCGAGGCCGAGGTCCGTGCGCGGTTCCGCGGCGCGGCGGTCGCGCGGATGGACGCCGACACCATGCGCCGCCCCGGCAGCCACGAGGTCGCGCTGGAGGCCTTCCGCCGCGGCGAGACCCAGGTCCTGCTGGGCACGCAAATGATCGCCAAGGGGCTCGACTTCCCGAACGTGACGCTCGTCGGCGTGGTGTCGGCCGACGCCGCCTTGAACCTGCCCGACTTCCGCGCCGCCGAACGCACCTTCCAGCTCGTCACCCAAGTCGCGGGCCGCACCGGCCGCGGGGCCAAGGGGGGGCGGGTCATCGTCCAGACGTTCGACCCAGACCACCCGGCGATCGCCGCCGCCACGCGGCACGACTACGAGGCCTTCGCCCGCTACGAGGCCCCGGCTCGCCAGGCGCTGGGCTACCCGCCGTACGGCGCGATGGCCCGGCTGATCGCCCGCGGCCAGAGCGAGCCGCTGGTCGGCGCGTGCCTAGAGAACGCGGCCGACGCGATCCGCCGGGCGGCCGAGTCGGCCGGCGTCGAGGCCCGCTTGGTGGGGCCCGCGCCGGCCCCGATCACCCGCTTGCGTGGCGAGTACCGCCACCACCTGCAGCTGCACTCGCCCGACGCGGAGGCCCTCCGCCGCTTGCTACGCGACGCGTGGCTGCCGCTCAAGCCGCCCGACGGCGTGCGGTGGATCGCCGACATCGACCCGACCGACATGCTCTGACCCCCCCCGGCAGTCGACGCGTCGGCCGGGCCGAGCAACAATACCCCCACGACGCTCGTCGCACCCGCTCAGCCTTGACCCACAGCCGCCCCGCTTTGACGCGACCGACCCCGATCGGCGACCGGCTCTCCCTTGTCGCCGCGGTGCTCGCGACGGTCGTCGGATCGGCCGCGGCCCTCGCCGAGGGGCCGCGCGTGTCGGCGTGCCGCCTGGGGTTGGGCGGCGAGTACAAAGCCGGCTGCTGGGCGCCGCTCACGGTGACGGTCGAAGGGGGCGACGAGCCGCTGGCCGTCGACGTGGTCGCCGCCACGCCCGACGGCGACGGCGTCGGCGTGGCCACCTTCGCGCCGGGCCGGCAGCCGATGTCGACCGAGCCGGGCCGCATCAGCGTGCAGCGGCTGTACGTGCGGCCGGGCTCGTCGATCCCAACCGTCGAGGTCCGCTTGTACGCGGCCGGCAAGCAGATCGACAAGCGGCTCTTCACGTCGGGCGCCGCCGACGCGATCGAGTCGGGCCAAGCGCTGGACCTCGGCGGCGAGACCCACACGCGGCTGTTCCTCCAGCTCGGCGGCGACCCGGGGCTCGTCGGCCAACTGCTGCCGGCCGACGTGGCCAGCCGCTGGGCGCCGCCGGCCACGGCCGCCGTGACCGACGCGGCCGACCTGCCGCGCGACGCGATCGGCTACGACGCCTTCGACACGGTGGTGCTCCTCGCCGGGTCGCGGGCCGGGTCCACCGGCGGCGGCTGGCTCGGCGCGGTCTCGCCGAGCGACCCGCGTCTGACGGCGCTCATCCAGTGGGTCGAGTCGGGCGGCCGGCTGGTGGTCTCGTGCGGGTCGGGGGGCGCCGCGCTCGTGGCGCCGGGCGGGGCGCTCGAGCCGTTCTTGCCGGGCAGGTACACCGGCCCCACGACGCTGACCGTCGCCACGCCGCTGGAGCGCTTCGCCGACGCGCCGGCCGACGCCGAGGGGATCGACCTGGCCGGCGGCTCGCTCACCGCCAGCGGGCTGGCCGACGTGCGCGGCGTGGTCGAGGCCTTCGCCGGCCGCACCACCCAGGAGGCGCCGCTCGTCGTGCGGTCGCCGCTGGGGTTCGGCCAGGTGACGTTCGTCGCCGTGGACCTCGACGCTCCGGCGATCCGGGGCTGGCCGGGCAGCGGGGCCCTGCTCAGGAAGCTCGTCGGCTACCAACCCGCCAGCGAAGAGCCCGGCTCGTACTACCGCTACGAGGTGGTCGACTCGCTCGTGTCGGTGCTCGACAACTCGTTCGCCGACGTCAACGCGACGCCGTTCTTGGCGATCGTCGGCCTGGTGGTCCTCTACCTGCTCTTGATCGGGCCGGGCGACTACTTCTTCGTGAAGAAGGTCCTCGGCCGGATGGAAGCGACCTGGATCACCTTCCCCATCATCGTCGCCGCGACCAGCGCCGCCGCGTACCTCGGCGCGTACTGGCTCAAGGGAGACAAGCTGCGGGTCAACGAGGTCGAGATCACCGACGTCGACTGCGCGAGCGGCCGCACGCGGGCGCTGGTGGTCTCGCACCTGTTCAGCCCCGAGGCTTCGCGCTACAGCCTCGCGCTGTCGCCGCGTCGGCTCGACGGCTCGGCCGACCCCGGCGCGCAGGCCCGCACCGCGTGGATGGCCACGTCGGGCGGCCGGTTCGGCGGCGCCGGCCCGACCGGCGTGCGGCCCGACTACCAGATCGACGCCACGCCGGGCGTCGGCGGCGCGGGGCCGCCGGTCGTCGGCATGCCGATCCAGGTCTGGAGCACCAAGACCCTGCTGAGCCACACCGCGGGCCAGACCGACCGGCTCGTCGACGCGCAGCTCACCCCCGACGGCGACGGCCTCGTGCAGGGCTCGATCACCAACGACACCGGCGCCGACCTGCAGGACTGCCGGCTGCTGTACGGCGATTGGGCGTGGAAGCTGCCCGACCTGGCCGACGGCGAGACCACGCTCATCGACCGCGACACCAGCCCGCTGAAGGTGACCACCCTGCTACGCAGCCAAGCGGCCACTTCGGGCCGCCGCACATGGCGGAACGTGAACAGCGTGCAGCCGCTGGCCGAGGCCCTGTCGGTCGGCAGCCGCGCGACGGGCGCCACCGAGCCGGTCAGCCGCTACCTGCCGGGCGTCGACATCGGCGCCCACCTGGACTTCGGCGCCGCGGTGCTGCTGGCCGAGGTCGCCGGCGGCGCGCAGAGCGAACTGGTGCGGGTCAGCCCGGCCACCGGGGAAACCACGACGCTCGTTCCTCAAGAAGCCGCCGACGATCACCGGACCTGGTCGTACGCGAGGTTTATCCTGCCGGTAGAGAAGTGAGCGGTTAGGTGCGAGATGTGAAAGCCCCGTCAGCCCCTCCCCACTTCCTTACACATCGAACCTTCTCCCTATGATCCAACTCCGCGGCCTCACCAAGAAGTACGGCGATCTGTTCGCCATCCGCGAGATCGACCTCGACCTGGCCGCGGGCGACGTGTTCGGCTTTATCGGCCCCAACGGCGCCGGCAAGACGACCACCATGCGGATCCTGGCCACGCTCTTGCAGCCCACCTGGGGCGAGGCCTCGGTCGCCGGCCACTCGATCTACACCGCGCCGAAAGAGATCCGCCGCGCGATCGGCTACATGCCCGACTTCTTCGGCGTGTACGACGACATGAAGGTCATCGAGTACCTCGAGTTCTTCGCGGCCGCGTACCGCATCCGCGGCCCGAAACGCCGCCAGGTCTGCGACGACGTGCTCGACCTGGTCGACCTGGGCTACAAACGCGACGCGCTCGTGACCAGCCTCAGCCGCGGCATGACCCAGCGCCTGGGCCTCGCGCGGGTGCTGCTGCACGACCCGCAGGTGCTGCTGCTCGACGAGCCGGCGAGCGGCCTGGACCCCCGCGCGCGGATCGAGATCCGCGCGTTGCTCAAGGAGCTGCGGTCGATGGGCAAGACCATCATGGTCTCTAGCCACATCCTCCCGGAGCTGGCCGACGTGTGCAACAAGATCGGCATCATCGAGCGCGGCGAGCTGATCGTGAACGCCGACGTGGCCGACGTGATGAAGCAGGTCCGCCAGCAGACGGTGCTGAAGGTCGGCGTGGCCCAGCGCGACGGAAAGAACGCCGAGGGCGCGGCCGAGCTGCTCGCCTCGCACCCGCTGGTCGACTCGGTCGAAGCCCCCGCCCAGCCCGGCGGGCCCCTCACGGTCACCCTCAAGGCCGAGGCCAACGACCCCAGCGAGGTGGCCCGCGCGTTGTTCGAGGCCGGCTACGCGCTCACGCTGCTCAAGGAAGACGAGATCAACCTCGAGACCGCCTTCATGACGCTCACGCAGGGAATCACCAGTTGAATGCGGATTGGGGATTGCGGATTGCGGAATAGCGCGCCGCCGACTTTGCCGCGCCGCCAGCAGTCCTTCCGCAATCCGAAATCCGAAATCCGCAATGCTAAGGGACTGCCTCATCGACCTGGAGCGTCACGGCCACCTGCGCCGGATCGACGCGCCGGTCGACGCCTACCTCGAGGCAGCCGCCATCCACCGCCGGGTGTTCCAGGCGGGGGGGCCGGCGTTGTGGTTCACGAACGTGGCGGGCTGCCGCTTCTCGATGGCGAGCAACCTGTTCGGCACGCTCGAGCGGTCGCGCTTCCTCTTCCGCAAGACGTACGACTCGGTCCAGCGGCTCATCGACCTAAAGATCGACCCCACGCGCGCGCTGAGGTCGCCGCTCCGCTACGCCGGCGCGCCGATCTCGGCGCTGCGGATGCTGCCGCGTAGCGTGCGCACGGGCCCCGTCTTGCAGCACAAGACCTGGCTCGGGCAGCTCCCCCAGCTCGTGAGCTGGCCGCGCGACGGGGGGCCGTTCGTCACGCTGCCGCAGGTCTACACCGAGGACCCCCACGCGCCGGGGCTGATGCGGTCGAACCTCGGCATGTACCGCATCCAGCTCGGCGGCAACGACTACGAGCCGGACCACGAGGTCGGCCTGCACTACCAGCTGCACCGCTCGATCGGCGTGCACCAAGCCGAGGCCCGCCGCTTGGGGCGGCCGTTCCGGGTGAACACGTTCGTCGGCGGCCACCCCGCCATGACCCTGGCCGCCGTGATGCCCCTGCCGGAGGGCATGAGCGAGCTGACCTTCGCCGGCGCGCTGGCCGGCCGGCGGATACCGATGATCCGCCGGCGCGAGGGCCTGCCCATCTACGCCGACGCCGACTTCGCTATCTGCGGCACGGTGGTCCCCGGCCACGAGGGCGCGGCGGGCCTGCCGCTGATGAAGCCCGAGGGCCCCTTCGGCGACCACCTGGGGTACTACTCGCTGCGGCACCCGTTCCCGGTGCTGCGGGTGGAGCGCGTGTACCACCGGCACGACGCGATCTGGCCGTTCACCGTGGTCGGCCGCCCGCCGCAAGAGGACACGGCCTTCGGCCAACTGATCCACGACCTGACCGGGCCGGTGATCCCCTCGGTGCTGCCGGGCGTGGTGGGGGTGAACGCGGTCGACGCGGCCGGCGTGCACCCGCTCTTGCTCGCGCTGGGCAGCGAGCGCTACATGCCTTTCTACGACGAGGCCCGGCCGCAAGAGGTCCTGACCCAAGCCTCGGCGCTGCTGGGCCAGGGCCAGCTGTCGCTGGCGAAGTTCCTCTGGATCGCCGACGCGGGCTGTTGGCCCGACCGCGCCGCGGCCCTCCACGACCTGCACGAGGTGGCGCCGTTCCTCGAGGCGGCGCTCCGCCGCGCCGACTGGACACGCGACCTGCACTTCCACACCCGCACCACGATCGACACGCTCGACTACTCGGGCGACTCGCTCAACGCGGGGTCGAAGGTCGTGATCGCCGCGGCCGGCCCGCCCCGGTTCGAGCTCGCCCGCCAGCTCGACGCGTCCGGCGCGGAGCTGCCCGAGGGGTTCGACGAGCCGCGCGTCGTGATGCCCGGCGTGCTGGCCGTCCGCGGCCCGAGGCTCCCCGCTCCCAGCTTCGATTACGACGCCGTCCGACGCGGCGACTCGTCGGGCCCGCAGGCGGAAGCGGACGGCTTGGCCGCGGCCGAGTCGGCCGGCGCCGCGGACATCCGGCGGCTGGTCGACCGGCTCCCGCTGGACCACCCGGCGTGCCGGTTCCGGCTGATCGTCGTGGCCGACGACCCCTCCTTCGTGGCGGCCAAGAGCGGCCGCGAGGGGATCGGCAACTTCCTCTGGACGGCCTTCACCCGGGCCAACCCGGCGGCCGACCTGTACGGCGTCGGCGCGTTTACCGATCGCAAGCATTGGGGTTGCCGCGGGCCGCTGGTGATCGACGCACGGATCAAGCCCCACCACGCGCCGGCGATGGAAGAGGACCCGGAGGTATCCGCAAAGGTCGAAGCGATGGCCGCGAGCGGAGGCCCGCTAGCGGGGCTGTTTTGACGTGTCCTTGGTCAGCGGTCCGTGGTCCGTGGCCGGGTGGCACGCCGCCCGCCTTCGAAGGAGATGGGCGTGCGAGCCGCCAGCCACGAGCACCGTCGTGACGACCCACCCCGATTGCCCGAGACACGCCGGGCGCCGCCGGCTAGGCTCGCACCCTATGAAAGCCCTCGCACTTCTTACGATCGGCTTGCTGTTGGCCTCGGCGCCGCGTGTCGCCGCCGGCGACGAGGTCGTCGTGGCCTGCCCGCGCGAGTTGCAGCCCGCGTTGGGTCGGTGGATCGCGTTCCGCCAGCGGCAAGGTTTGCGGGTGTCGATCGTCGAGCGCGTCGACCAGGCGCCTTCGCTCTCGCCGCTCGGCGGTGAACCACACGGGGCGCGGACGGTCGTGCTGGTGGGCGATGGCGGCGCCGTCGGCCCGCCGATGGCGCGGGCGCCGGCGCGGGCGGTGCACCGCTACGGGCCGGAGCAATCGATCGCCACCGACGCGTTGCTCGCCGCTCCGGCGGCGCCGGTCACGGTGGGCCGATTGCCGTTCACCGACGCGCGGTCGCTCGGCGAGTACCTCGACCGGGTCATCCAGCGCGAAACGCGGCCCGCGAACTGGGGCGACACGCGGCTGCAGATCGCCGCCGGCGCGGGGGGCTTTGGGCCGCTGGCCGACGCGGCCATCGAGGGCGCAGCGCGGCGGGTGCTGATCGAACTGGCGCCGAGCGCCTCGGAGCTGTCGTTCCAGCGGATCGACGGCGCCGCCCCCGCCGTGCCGCGGCCGAACGACAACGGTCAACCGCCACGGCGGGGCGGCGTTTGGGTCTGGCTGGGGCACGGGCTACGGGACCGGCTGCCCGGCGTGAACCCCGCCGACTTGGCTCGGCTCACCGGCGGCGCCGACATCGCGGTGCTGCTCGCTTGCTACGCGGGCGACACGGCGGCCCCGGGCCTCGGCGTGGTGGAACAGCTGCTCAGCGCAAGCGAGGGGCCGCTCGCCGTGGTGGCCTCGACGGGCGTGTCGATGCCTTACGGCAACGCACGGCTCGGCGCCGCGCTGTTGGCGGGCTGCGAGGGCGCCCGCCAGCCGAGCGCCGGGCGGTGGCTGGCCGACGCGCGAGCCGCGACGCTCGCTCCGGCCGGCACGCCGTTGCTGCAGGGGCTCGACTCGCTCGCGCGGCTGCTGGGCCCCGGCGACGCGACGCTCGACGACGAGCGGCAGGACCACGCCCGGCTTTACCAGTTGATGGGCGACCCGTTGCTCGCCATCGGGCGGGCCGCGCCGATGGAGTCGGTCGCCGAGCCACGCGTCGCGCCGGGCGGTGCGGTCACCGTGCGGGGGCGGGCGCCGATCCGGGGCCGGCTCCGGCTGACGGTCAAACGGGCAAGCCGTCCCGACCTGCCCGCGGTGGCGCGGGTCGAGCAACCGGTCGCGGCCGGGCAGCGCTTCGAGCTGGCGGCGCCGCTAGAGGACCTGGTCCGGCGCGGCGAGCTGATCGCGCGGCTGGGCGTCGAGGGGCCCGACGGCCTGGCCGTGGCTTCGCACCGGGTGCGGGTCGAAGCGGCGCCGCGAACGGCTTCGACCGGCGTGGCGACGGCCCGGTGAGCCGCGCCGGGGCTGCTCGAACAGGCGAGGGCTACGCGCCTTCGCGATGGGAGCCGCGGCGGTGCAGGCCTTCGACCGGCTTGCCGTGCTGCTTCTGCCGCGACGCGCGGCGCGCCTTGCGGCGCTCGGACCGGCCGGGCCGCGCCGATTGCCGCTCGGGTGCCGAGCGGCGTAGCGGGCCGTCTGGCGGCGGCGGGCTGGGCTGGTGGTCTGTCATGACGGCCTAACGCGCGACCGCCGAAGGGCCCGACTTGGCCGCGGCGGTGAGGGCCTCGGCGAACAGCTCAACCAAGCCGTCGTTGAACTCCGGCGACGGCACGTACGCCCAGGCGCCGTTCTGACGGGCCCAGACCTCGGTCTCGGGCGAGCCGGGCTCGTCGTAGATGAGCAGGAGTCGATCGCTCTGGCGGATCGACTCGGCAAACTGTTGGCACGCCTTGCGGACGGACTCGGCGGTGGCGCCGAGGTCGATCGCCGTGAGCTGGGTCAGCCACCGCTGGTGCTGACGCGTGGCCTCGGTCGCCGAGTCGCACTCCAGCACTCGCCAGCCGGCCGACTTGGCCGCCTTGGACAGCCCGGCGCGGCGCCCGGCGTTGGCGGCCAGCAGCAGGCAGACCGACTCGCTCGATTTCTGCCGGTGCGGACGGACCCCCTGACGCAGCGTCGTGTGGGTCGCGGTGACGGTGTGACTCATCGAATCGAACTCCGGGCGACCCGCCCCGCCTGCAGCGAGGCGCCGGCCGTCGAGGTCGCGAGGTGTAAAGCCATGGTGGAAACAGGAAGCTCCCCCCTGCTCGGGAGCCGGCGCGCGGCCCGCGGGCCCGACGCCAGCCCCCGCAGGGAGACTCGCATGCGCAACGACCAAGCGGCCAACAGCGGGGCGGGCGGATCGGCCACCCCCGTTTGGCTCGGCTCGTAACGCGACGGAACTTTGCGACCTGCCGCTCGCGGAGCGAGCGGGAGTCACCACGACATCTTGCGGCGGCGCCGCTTGTGGATGCCGTTGACCGACTGCGGGCTCTTGCCGCGTCGGCGACTCAGCGTCGGACGGCTACGCTCGGTTTCCCCTGCCCGCTTCTTGCTGGGAGACGAATTGCGGCCGTACTCGAAGTCGTCGTGTCCGTAGCTGTGGTCGGTGCTCATTGACCTTCTCCGGTTGGGGCGCGGTTGCGCGAGGGTCTGTCATCGCCCGGGCGGACCAACCGCCGCGGGGCGTGGGGACCTCCTTAGCGAGGCCTATGCCAAGCCGCGAACACGGCCGCTCCCCGAATCGCAAGCCGTTACCACAAGACGACTTAGGTCGTGGCGAATGGAGCCGCCCCCCGCGCCGTGCCGGCTGGCGAGATTCCCCGTTCTGGTGAGCCCGCCGCGGCGCACCGAGGAAAGAGGCCTTGGCCTGCGGGGTTTTCCGCCGATTCACCGAATCGGGGACCCTTCACCAGATCGAGGGCGCCCCAGCCCCAGCCGAAGCCGAAGCCCCAGCCCCAGCCCCAGCCGAATCCCAAGCCCTAGTCCCGCTGAGCGGGTGGCGGGGCGCCACAGAACGCGGCGCCAAGAAGCACGCCCGGAGGGACTCGAACCCCCAACCCCCGGTTCCGAAGACCGGTGCTCTATCCAATTGAGCTACGGACGCGTGGCCAGACCGAGTCTACCGGAGGGGAGGCCTCACCGGGAAAGGGCCTACTGGAAAAAGGCCAGCACTTCGATCACCGCGGCGATCGCCGCCATGAAGACCACCGTCCAAACGCCGAAGCTCCCCGCGTGGCGCAGAATCGACCTCAGGTCCTCGTGCCGCGTGCCGGCGTAGACCAGGCTCACGGCGGCCAGCAGCAGCGGGGCGTAGACCAAGCGGTTTACCTCGGCGAGCAGGATCAACATGCCATCGGCTCAGGAACGTCTCGGGGGGGGATCGGCGCTGCGCGCGGCTTGCTAGTCGGGCGGCGGGGAGCGGTCGCCGTTTTTCGTGGCCGGGTCGGCGCCGTCCGGAGCGTCGTCGGCGCCGTCTTTCTCGTCGGGGACCAACGGGCCGGAGTACGCGTCGTACACGACCAGCAGGTTCAGCAGGCCGGCGACGACCGTGTAGACCATGCCGACTTCAAAGCGGAAGCCCAAGTCGTACCGCCGCTTGGCCGCGCCGTCGGGGTGGATCACCCGGTTCTGCGATTCGTCGATCGACACCGGCGGGTTCGCGCCGACTCGGTCGGCCGACACCGGCGGGTAGAAGGTCGGGCCGAACATCGATGGCTCGTCGGCCAGGTACCGCGCCCGCTCGATCCAGCCCGGGATCGCCACGGCGCCGATGCCCGACTGGCAGAGGAAGGGCCAGCCGTCGTACACGTAGCTCCGGACCGGGGTGAACGGCAGGGTCGACGCGTAAACGACCTTGCCCTCGCCGATCACCATGCCGGCGGCGAACAAGCCGATGATCGACGTCATGAACAACACGCCCTTGGCGCGCCGGCCCTGATACAGGTGGCCGAGGCCGGGGACCAACCACGCTAGCAGCGCGGCGGTGCGCGGGTTGGGCGGCTGGATCGCGTCTGCGGGCGTGGGGTGGGTCACGTCGGGGGGTGGGTCACGTCGGAACGGGCGCCAGTCGCGGGTCGGAGCGAGGTCCGGGATTCTAGGCTCGGCGGGGGCGTGCGGGCTACCCGAGGCCGCGTCCGCTAGGCCGCCGGTGCTCGTCGTGCTTTGTACGGTCTTCCCGCCGTAGGGGTTCCGGCGCGTCGTGTGGCCAGAGCCACGAGCCTCACAGCCAACCGTGTTCGACGTACCAGCGGTAAGTCGCGGCGTAGTGCTCGGCGGCGGGCCGCGTGGGCGCCCAGCCGGTCTGGTCGATCAGTTTGGCTGGGTCGCAAACCCAGCCGGAGGCCGAGGCCTCGCGGAGCTTGTCCATCCCGAAAAGCGGCGCCTTGCCGCGGACGCGACCCATCAGGTCGCCGGCGAGCGCGACCGGCAAGAACGGGTACTTGCGCCGGCGGAAGACCCAGGCCGTTTTGCCCATCGCGGCGGCGGCCATCTGGCCCATTTCGGCGTAAGAGGACACCGCCGGATCGGCCGCGTAGTAGAGGCCGTGGGGGTCGCCTTCGGGCCCGCCGGGCGCGAGCCGCTCGCCGTGCTGGGCGACCGCGAGCAAGGCCTCGACCAGGTCGTCCGCGAACACGAGCGACAACGGCAGCCCCCGCCGCTGCGGCACCACGTGCAGGCCGGTGCGCCGGATCGACTTGAAGAGGATCAGCCCGTCGCGGTCGCCCGGGCCGAACACCACCGGCGGGCGGACGATCGAGATCGGCGCCGCGCCGGCCAGGCGGCGCGCTTCGCGTTCGGCGGCCAGCTTGCTGCGGCCGTAGTTGGAGATGGGCGCCGGCGGGGAGGCTTCGTTGTGCGGCGCCTGGGGCGTCGAGGGGCCGGCGGCGGCCAGCGAGCTGGTCATCACGACGGTCGGCGCGCCGGCCTCCGCGGCGGCGCGGAGCAGGTTGGCCGTGCCTTGGGCGTTGGCCGCGTGGAAGTCTTCGTAGCGCACCGCGTGGGTGAGGCCGGCCAGGTGGAAGAGCCGCTCGGCGCCGCGGCCTTCGAACGCGCCGCCCAGCGCCGCGATCAGGCCGCGCGGGTCGTCCAGCTCGCCGCGGCAGAGGGCCACGCCGAGTTCCTCGAGCGGCCCGGTGCGGCTGGCGGCGCGCACCAGGCAGGCGACCTCGTCGCCCCGCTCGACCAGGCGCCGCACGAGGCGCTTGCCGATGAAGCCGGTCGCGCCGGTCACGAGCGTTCGCGGCATCGGGCGGTGGCGGGCAGGAGGGGGCGGAGGTTGTGACGGGTGGCCGGGCGTGCGAGTTTATCGGCCCTTCGCTCTTTGTCCCACAGCGGTGCGCCGATGCCAGACGCTCCCCGACCCGCCGATCGCCCGCTGGTGGTGCGGCCCGTGACGACCCGCGCGATGCGGCGCGACTGGCTGGAGCTGCCGTGGAAGGTCAACCGGGGCGACCCGATGTGGGTCCCGCCGCTGCGCGACGTGCAGCGGCGGTTGGCCGGTTTCGGGCGGCACCCGGCGTGGGACGGGGCCAGCATCGCCGCGTTCTTGGCGACCCGCGGCGGCGAGCCGGTCGGCCGGATCGCGGCGATCGAGAACCGCGTGCACAACCAGACGCACGGCGACAAGACGGGTTTCTTTGGGTTCTTCGAGTGCTTCGACGACGAGGCGGCCGCCGCCGGGCTGTTCGCCGCGGCCGAGGCGTGGCTCGCGCGGCGGGGCCTCCACGCGTGCCGCGGGCCGATGAACCCGACCATCAACTACGAGCTGGGCACGCTCATCGACGGCTTCGACACGCCGCCGTACTTCCTGCTGACCCACAACCCGCCTTACTACCAGCGGCTGATCGAGTCGGCCGGCTACGGCAAGGGGCACGACCTGTACGCGTACCGCGGCGACACGTCGATGCTGGACCGCTTAGCGCACGACAAGAAGCTGGTGACCGTCGACGAGATGGTCCGCGAGCGTTTCGGCGTGACCGTGCGGCCGATGCGGCCCAAGCGGTTCGCCGACGAGATCGAGACGTTCCTCACGATCTACAACCGCGCGCTCACCCAGACCTGGGGCTACGTGCCGATGTCGCGCGCCGAGGTCCAGCACTTCGGCGCCGACCTCCGGCGGCTGCTCGTGCCGGAGCTCGCCCGGATCGCCGAGGTCGACGGCAAGCCGGTCGGCTGCGTGTTCGGGCTGCTCGACTACAACCCGCGGATCCGCGCGATCGACGGGCGGCTCTACCCGCTGGGTTGGGTCCGCCTGCTGAGGAACAAGACCCAGATCCGCCGCATCCGGATGGTGAGCACCAACGTGCTGCCGGAGTACCAGAGCTGGGGCGTCGGCGTGACGCTCGTGGTCGACATGCTCGAGCCCTGCCTGTCGCACGGGATCACCGATTGCGAGTTCAGCTGGGTGCTCGAGTCGAACAACCTGAGCCGCAAGACGATCGAGAAGGGGGGCGCCCAACGCTACAAGACGTGGCGCGTGTTCGAGAAGGCGATCTCGCCCCAGCCCGCCGGGTGAACGCGGCCTCACGCCGCGCCGGCCACGTCGCGGTCGCGGCGCGTTGGGCGATCGCTCTGCGGGAGGGCGATCCCCGATGGTTCCTGCGCCGGGCGGGCCTCGCGCGTGCGGCGCCAGAGGTCGAGCAGCGTGTGCCCCAGGCCCGGGCTGACCGTCTGCCGGTACGGCGAGTCTTCGGGCAAGCCACGCATCAGCTTGTGGTGGACGCGGTCCATCGCGTGGTACGGGAGCGAGGGGAACAGGTGGTGCAGCGCGTGGTACCGCAGCCCGACCGGCGCCCAGAGCGTGGTCAGCCAAGGGCGGTGCGGGAAGTTGATCGAGTCGAGCAGTTGCTCGGTGAACGTCATCGGCTGGTCGCCCGCCGCGCGGCGGTCGTACACGTAGCGGTGCGCGCCGAGCGTGCGGACCGCGTTGATCAGGATCACGCTCACCGAGACCGCGTACAGCCGCACGAGGACATACGGGTCGGCCGGCCCCACGCCGAACCACCCCCCGACGACCAGCGCGCCGGCCACGAGCAGGAACACGAAGCAGGAAACCTCCTGCGAGCGGATCAACCGCCGCTGCCGGTCGCTGGGCAGCGGACGCACGTACTTGGGGTCGATGATCATCGAGCTGGCGTGGCGGTGCACCCAGTCGCGGACCGGTCCGCCGAACCAGGTGAGCGGCGTCAGCACGCCGAACCGCACGATCGCCAGGATCGGGATCACGAAGCTCTGCGCTAGGTAGCCGATCGCGTGCCACACGGGGCGCGAGCCGAAGGGCAGGTACTCCCCGTCGTGGCTGGTGCCGTAGTGGCGCCGGCGGTGGTGGTCCAGGTGCGTCTGGTAGACGAACGTCGGGATCATGAACGGCACGCCGACCAGCGCGTTCCACGCGGCGCGGAAGCCCCGCAGCTCGCGCTCGGGCTGGTGAGCCAGCTCGTGGATGAACAGCGCCGCCCGGTAGCCCAGGATCACCGCGGCTGCGAAGCCGATCACCCACAACGGGCTGCCCAGCGGCGTCAGGCGCATGGCCTGGAAACCGGCGATCATCCCCGCCCAGCTAGCGATCAGGTCCGCCCAGTAGATGGCCGGCCGGGGTCGCAGGTCGTCGTCGGTCAGCAGCGACCGCGCCTGACGCATCGAGAAGGCGGGCGCGTCGGGGGCCGTCGCGTGGTTTTGGTCGGACATCGAAAACCGAAGGGCTGCGTGGCGGTGGCTCGGTGGCGGCGATTCGCGCGACGCGGGACCGTGCGGTTCACCGACAACTAAAGGGCGTGGCGCCCGGCTTGCAAGAGCCGCCCCCCCGCCCACGATCCCGCTGGGGAGGCTAGACTGCCCAGATTGTTAAATCGGCCGCCGGCCGTCACGCCCTTTGCCAAAGCCCCGAATCGTACGACCGAACAGATGCCCGAGGTGCTGATCACCGGCGTGGGCGTCGTCTCACCGATAGGGATCGGGGTCGACGCTGTGGCCGAATCGCTACGCGAGCGCCGCACCGGGATCGACCGGATCGCGGAGCTGGCCGAGGTGGGTTGGATCGCGCCGTTTGGGGGACGGGTGACGGACTTCGATCCGAAGAAGTACGTGCAGCCGCGGAAAAGCCTCAAGGTCATGGCGCGCGAGATCCAGTTGGCCTTCGCGGCCGGAGAACTGGCCTGGGCCGATTCGGGCTTGGAGGACACTTCGGTCGACCCCGAGCGGGTGGGGGTCGTCGGCGGCGCGGGCCTGCTCTATTGCGACCTGGAGGAGCTCGCCGCGCCGCTCGCCGAGAGCCTCAACGCGCAGGGCGAGGTCGACCTGGTCGAGTGGGGGGAGCGGGGCCTGCGGCAGCTGTTCCCGCTGTGGATGCTCAAGTACCTGCCCAACATGGCCGCGTGTCACGTGGGCATCCGCCGGCAAGCGTTCGGACCGACGAACACGATTTCGCTGGGCGACGTGTCGAGCCTGCTCGCCGTCGGCGAGGCGGCGGCCGCCATCGAGCGTGGCGCGGCCGACGTGATGCTCGCCGGCGGCACGAGCACCAAGCTCGACCTGACCGACCTGTTGTTCCACGGCGGCGCCGGCCTGAGCCGCCGCGCCGACGACCCCCGCGGCGCGTGCCGGCCGTTCGACGCGGAGCGCGACGGAGCGGTCGCCGGCGAGGGGGCCGCGTACTTCGTGCTCGAGAGCCGCGAACACGCCGAGCGACGCGGCCTGGGCGTGCGGGGCGGCGCCGCGTGGGGACGCGTCGCGTCGGTCGCGACGCGGTTCGAAGACTCCGTCGCGTCGCGGCGCCCGACCGGCAAGTCGATCGCAGCCGCGGCCGCGGCCGCGCTCGACGCGGCCGGCGTCGGCGCCGATCGGCTGGCGTTCGTCAAAGCCCACGGGTCGAGCCGCCGGGAGTCGGACGCCGTCGAGGCGCAGGCCATCGCGCGTGTCGTCGGCGACCGGCCGGTCACCGCGCCGACCAGCTACGTCGGCTCGTCCGGCGCGGCCGGCGGGGCCGTCGAGCTGGCGCTGGCGCTCGTCGCGTGGCGCGACGGGCTGGTCCCGGCGACGCTGAACTACACCACGGCGGACCCCGATTGCCCGCTGAACGTCGCGGCCGAGCACCGCGACGCCGAGGGTTCCTCGATCCTCGCGCTCAACTACGCGCTCACGGGCCAGTCGGTGGCCGCGGTGATCGCCGCCGAAGACGGCCCGCGGCGCGCGCCGTCGGGCGGGGGCTGAGGCGCCCATGGCGGCCGCGCCGCTCGCCCGCGGCTTCCCCCCGATCGCGCGCGCCGACGCGGTGCGGCTGGTGCTCGGGTCGATGCCCGGCGCGGCGTCGCTCGCGGCGGGCCAGTACTACGCGCACCCGCGCAACGCGTTCTGGCCGATCATGGGCGAGCTCTACGGCGCGGGCCCCGCCCTGCCCTACGCGGACCGCCAGCGGCGGCTCTGCGAGGCGGGCGTCGCGGTGTGGGACGTGCTCCGCAGTTGCCGACGGCTGGGGAGCCTCGACGCGTCGATCGACGCCGCGTCGGAGCAGGCGAACGACTTCGCCGCGTTCTTCCGGCGGCATCCGCGCTCGCAGTTGGTCGCGTTCAACGGGCAGAAGGCCGAGCAAGCCTTCCGGCGCCACGTCGCGCCGGTGGTCGCGGAGGAGCTGGCGCGCGTGCGGCTGGTGCGGCTGCCGTCGACCAGTCCGGCGCACGCGGGGCGGAGCTTCGAGCAGAAGCTGGCCGCGTGGCGCGATGGTCTGGTCGGCGGCTAGGCGGTCTGTTGGTTTGGGTCGAGGCGGTAGGCGACGTCCAGCTCCGAGGGGCCGGTGATGCACGCCCCCAGGTCGCGGAGCAGCCCGTCGCTGAGCCCGTAGATCCAGCCGTGCACGCAGAGCGATTGGCCGTCGCGCCAGGCCTGTTGCACGATCGACGTGTGGCACACGTTCTTCACTTGCTCGAGCACATTGAGCTCGCAGAGGCGATCGACGCGGGCGGCGTCGTCGGGCAGGCGGGCGAGCTCGTCGGCGTGTTTCTGCCGCACGTCGCGGATGTGGCGGAGCCAGTTGTCGATCAGCCCGATCGGCTGGTCCGCCAGCGCGGCGCCGACGCCGCCGCAGCCGTAGTGGCCGCACACGATGATGTGCTTGACCCCCAACACCCGCACCGCGTACTCGATCACCGACAGGCAGTTCAGGTCGCTGTGCACGACCACGTTGGCGATGTTCCGGTGGACGAACACGCCGCCCGGCTTGAGGCCGATGATCTCGTTGGCCGGCACGCGGCTGTCGGCGCAGCCGATCCACAGGTACTCGGGGCGTTGTTGCTTGGCGAGCTCGTGGAAGAACTCGGGGCTGATGGACGTTTGCCGGTTCGCCCACTCGCGGTTGTTGTCGAAAAGCTGGGGGAGTTCTCTCATGGTGGGCCTCGCCGGAACGGGCGTGGGGGAGTGGCTTGGTGGGCTTGCGTCGTCGAGCGGCGCTAGTCGTCGCTGAAAGGATCGGCTCCCAATTCGATCGCCTCCCTGCCGACTAGCGCCTAGCGCCTAACGACTAGCGCCGCCTACGGTTGCGCCCGCCGATTCGGAGTTGTTCTTGAGGTTCTTGCCCGCGTCGCGGAACGTGGCGGTCAGGTCGTCCCAGTCGATGACGAGCTTGCCGCCGGTGGCCTCGTGTTGCTTCTCCCAGTTGATGAACTGTTCGAGGCACGAGTGGTCGACGTAGGTGACGTTCTGGAGCGACACGTGCAGCTCGGTGTTCGGGGACACGCGGTCCAGCGCCTCGGTGAGTTTGGGCAAAGCGAGGAACGTCGCGGCGCCGCGGAGGTGCAGGTCGGTGCGTCCGGCTTCGGGGACCTCGACCAGGTCGACGTCGAGCCGGGCGAACGTGTAGAGCAGCCGCGCGGCGGTGCAGGCCACGCCGACGAGCACGCCGGTCAGCAGGTCGACGCCGACCACCAGCGCGAGCGTGATCAGGCAGATGATCCCGTCGGGGCGGCTCACGCTCCACAGGCGGTACACGCCCTTGGGGTTGATGAGCTTCCACCCGGTGTAGACCAGCACGGCCGCGAGGCTCGCGCGGGGGATGTAGTTCAGCACCCACGGCAACGCGGCGACGAACATCAGCAGCCAGAGGCCGTGCAGCCACGCGGACAGACGGGTCTGGCCGCCGGCCTGCACGTTGGCCGAGCTGCGGACGATGACACCCGTCATCGGCAGCGCGCCGACCAACCCGCAGAGCGAGTTCCCGACGCCTTGCGCGAGCAGTTCTTTGTCGTACTTGGTGCGGACCTTGGACTGCATCTGGTCGACCGCGGCGCAGCAGAGCATCGTTTCGGCGCTGGCCACCAGGGCGATCTCGATCGCCGCGACGAGGACCGCCCCCCACGCGAGTCCGGCCACGGGCCAGGCCGTGGGGAGGACGACGTCGTCCAGCAGGTTGTCCGGCACGATCACGTGCGTGATGGTGTCTTCCCATCCCATGATGCGGGTCACGCCCGCCGCGAGCGTCACGGCGATGACCGCGCCGGGCACGATCCGCAGGCTCTTGATCGGGAGGAAATTCCACAGCACCAGGACGATGATCGTGCCCACGCCGAGCGCGGCCGACACGTGGTGCGGCGACCCGTCGAGCGGCACGAGGCCGAGCTCGAGCGACTTGGGGATCGACAGCAGGTTGGCGATCCCCTTCGGGTAGCCCGCGTCGAGCCAGGGGACGGCCGCGTCGTGGTCGTCGACCATCGCGTGGAACTCGCTGGCGAGGATCAACACGCCGATCCCGCTGAGCATTCCTTGGATGACCGCGGGCGAGACCGCGCGGAAGTAGTTGCCGAACTTGAGCAACGCCGCCCCGACCTGGATCAGCCCGGCGCCGAGCACCACAACGCCCAGCGCGAGCGGGCCGAGTTCTTCGATCACCTGCGCGACGAGCACGAACAGCCCCGCGGCCGGCCCGCTCACCTGCAGCGGCGAGCCGGAGATCAGCGCGACCAGCAAGCCGCCGATGATGCCGGTGATCAGCCCCTGCGCGGGCTCCGCGCCGGACGCCTCGGCGATGCCGATGCACAGCGGAAGCGCGACGAGGAAAACGATGATCGAGGCCGGCAGGTCCGACTTGATGGCCTGGCCCCAACCGAGTCGTTCGCTGTCGTTGCCGACAGGGACTGACGCCATGCTTCGCTCTCTTTGCGTAAGTTGGTTCGCTAATGCAAGGCCCGCTCGGCTCGCCCCGCCAAGCGCCGCTCGGCCTTCTCTAGCAGGCGGAGCACGCTGGTCTCTGCGGTGAGCCTACGCACCTCGTCGGCCGTGCACCAACGCAACTCGTTGGATTCGCGGTTCTGGCGGAGCGTGTCGGCGCCCGAAGCACGAACCAGGAATCGTATGTCGTGGTGCTCGTGCGCCGGTTCGACGGCGCCGGTCCTCTTGTCGCTTCGGGCGGGGATGGTGTGGACGTCGATGTCGAGCGGCAGGAAACCCGCGCCGTCGGCGACCAGCTCCAGGCCCTCCAGGCCGGTCTCTTCGGCCGCTTCGCGGAGGGCGACTCGGGCGAGGGCCCAGTCGCCGTCGGCGTGGCCGCCGGGCTGCAGCCACTTGCGGAGTTTCGCGTGGAGCATGAGCAGGTGCCGCTGGCCGTCGCGCGAGACGACCCAGGCCGAACCGGTCAGGTGGCCGGGCTCGCAGGTCCTCGAAGCGCAGTCGGCGCGGTCGTCGATGAGGCGAACTATCCGCTCGGCGACAGACAGTTCGTGGGGATGCCGTGTAGTGTAGCGTAGCAGGTCGGCGCGTAGCTGTTCTCGGGGGCTCACCTAGACTCGTTCCATTCGGGCTTCGCGTACCGGTCCCGCACCAGCCGTGACGTGACCCGCAGCAGCGTCTCGTTCGGCGCGGCGTGTTCGGCGCGCCACTGGTCGATCAGCGCGGCCTTGATCTGCGCGGCGCTCGCCCGCAGGTTGCCGACGAACTCTTCGTGGCTGCGGCGGCGGCGGTATTCGGGCTGCCGCGGCGCGGCGCCGAGCAGGCGCCCCACGAGCGGCAGGTCGAAATCATAGAGCAGCGTGCCGTGGTACAGCAGCCGCGACTGGGTGCGCCGCATGCTGTTGCCGGACACCTTCCGCGCGGCGCCGCCGCGGCGGACCGCCAGGTCGCTCGTGCCCATCGGCGCGACGGTGGGTTCGAGGCGGCGCAGCGCGCCGGCGACTCGGCCGAGCACGTGCTCGTGCGCGCGGGTGAGGTCGGCCAGGTGCGGCAGCTCGGCGAGGTCCAGCACGACCGCGTACATCAGGCAACCCGGCCCGGTGAGGATCGTCGCGCCGCCGCTGACGCGTCGGTACACGCCTGCCCCCTGCTCGCGGCAAGCGGGCAGGTTGACTTCTTCTTCCCGGCGCGACGAGCGGCCCAGCACGACGAACACCGTGGGCGACTCCCACAGCCGCAGCGTCGGCGGCGCCCCGTCGACGAGCAGCGCCTCGTCCAGCGCGAGGTTCTCTTCGGGGGTCGGCAGAGTGAGGTCGAGCAGTCGCAAGCGGCGTCTCTTGAAGGTGGGTCGGCGGCGTGTGGCGGGAGGGTTGTAGCGGTTGCAGCGACCGGCGGGCGCCCGCCCCCGAGTGTCGAGTGCATGCGGCGGGGGGTTCCTAGATTGCCCCAGCGGCGCAACCGCACAGCGGCATTAGGAAAAGCGGCTCGCGCGCGGTCGTGAGGCTCGATTTCGATTTGCCGGCCACCGGTTTCTGCCGCACACTCACTTAGCGGAACGAACGGCGCCGCGCGCCGCCCACCCAAACCAAACGATACTCTATCCAACCCGACGGCTCCCCGATGAAGGCGTTGCGAGCAGCCCTAGCTACGGTCCTTTGCGTCGCTCCGGCATCGACCGGCGCGCAGGGCGGCGCCGCGTGCGACGCGTGCGCGACGGCCTGTGTCGTCGAGTGCCGCACCGTGTACGAGGAGCGGCAAGCGACCTGCTACCGCCCGGTCACCGAGACCGTGTACGAAGAGCGGCAGGTGACGCGCCAGGTGCCGGTCTACGAGACCGAGGTCCGGGAGCGTCGGTACAAGGTGCTCAAGCCGGTCCGCGAGACGAGCGTGCGCGAAGAGCGTTACTGCGTGCAGCGGCCCGTGTACGAGACGCGCTACCGCGACTGCAGCTACGATCGTGTGCGGAACGTGGTGGAGACCTCCTACCGCGACGAGTGCTACACCGTGCAGCGGCCCGTGTACGAGACGCGCGAGCGTGTCGAGCGGTACCTGGTGCAACGCCCGGTGTGCGACACGGTGATGCAGCCGCGCACGCGGACGGTCATGCGGCCCGTGACGACCTTCCAGACGCAGGTCGTCGACCAGGGGGCGTTCGTCGACCAGGTGGTCACCACGCCCGGCTCGAAGTCGTGGCCGCACCTGCGTTGGCTGCCCGCGCAGCAGACGGTCAACCCGCAGACGGGGCTCGTGCAGACGGTCCGCCCGGGCCTGTCGTGGGTGACCAACGAGCGCCCCCCCACGCACCAGGTCCAGCGGGTCTTCCGGCCGAACCCGGTGGCGGTGCAGACGCCGGTCGTCAGCTACGTGCCGCAGCAGGTGACCGACTCGGTGCCGGTGCAGGTCACGCGGATGGTGACCGAGGAGCGCGAGCGGCGCGTTCCCGTTCAGGTGTGCCGGATGGTCGCCGAGCAGCGCACCCGCAAGGTCCCCGTGCAGACGTGCCGCCAGGTGGTGGAGCGGGTGGAGCGGAAGGTCCCGGTCCGCGTTTGCCGGATGGTCACGGAGCAGCGCGTGCGGCAGGTGCCGGTGACCACGTGCCGCATGGTGTCCGAGGAGCGTGTCGAACCGGTGGAGGTCCGCGTGTGCCGCTTGGTCGACCAGACCGAGACGGTCCGCGTCCCCAAGACGGTCACGCGCATGGAGCCGGTCACCTACACGTACCGCGTGCCGCGGACGGTGATGGTGCAACGCCCCGTCGAGGCGCCCGCCTGCGACGTTTGCGGCTAGTCGGCGCCGCGGCGGTTGACGTGGCGTAGCGGGAACGGATGATGGCGTTCCACAGCCCGGCGGACCGTGCCGCTCTGCGGCGCCCGCCCCGCTTCTTGGCTCCCGCGCCGTGCCGATCAACGCCCCGCCGCCTACCGAGAACGCCCCGCCGCTGGCCGCGCGACGCGTGCACCTGGTCGGGCGGTTCGGCGCCGCGTCGCGGCGTGCGGTCGAAGCGGCCGTCCGGCGCAGCGGCGCCACGCTCGACGCGCTCACGCCCGACCTCGTCGTGATCGGCGAGAACGCGGGGCCCGACGCGAGAACGCTGGGCGCACGGGTCGCACCCGGCGTGGAGGTGATCGACGAGAGCGAGCTCTGGCGTCGGCTGGGGTTGCTCGACACGCCCGACCACTGCGCGGCGCCGCGCGGCGTGCTGCACACGCCGTCGATGCTGGCCGAACTGGTCGGCGCCCCGATCCAGGCCATCAAGCGTTGGCGGCGACGCGGGCTGCTGCGCCCCCGGCTGACGGTGAACCGGCTCGACTTCTTCGACTTCGACGAGGCCCGAGCCGCCAAGACCCTCGCCCGGTTGCTCGACTCGGGGCTGTCGCTGCCCGACATCGAGAAGCAGGCGGAGCGCCTCGCCGCGCGGCACCCGCACGTCGACCGCCCCCTCGTGTCGCTGCCGGTCAGCGTCGACCACGGCGTGGTGGTGGTCGACCCGACGCGCCCGACGGAGGCCAGCGGCCAGCGGCGGCTGCTCTTCGAGCCGGCCGGCGCGGAGCAGGGCGAAGAGCCGGCCGTGCTGGAGTGGCGCGAGCGCGCCCCCTCGGCGCCGGCCACGCTCCGCGAGCGCGCCTGGCGCTGCTTCGACGACGGCGACCTCGGCCGAGCGATCGCGTTGTGGCGGTCGGCGTTGGCCGAGAGCCCCCCGTCGGCCGACGACCACTTCGTGCTCGCGGAGTGGTTGCAGATGGCCGGCCAAGCCGAAGCGGCGCGCGAGCGTCTGCACGCGGCCTTGGAGCTCGACGACGAGCACCCCGAGGCGCGGCTGGCCCTCGCCGAAGCCGATGGCGGCCCGGCCGCCGGCGCGCCGAACGGGCCGCCAAGGGTGGCTCCCGCGTCGTGCCCGCCCGGGGGCGAACCGTCGTGACCGCTTGCTCGGCTCCCGCGTTCACGTATCGTTCAGTATCCCAGCCGGCCCCGCTTCGCACCGCAGTAGGCGGCACGCCACGATGAGCGAACTCTTGTTCCAGTACGAGCGGGTCAACCCCACGTCGTGGGCGTACCTGTCGTCGTTGCTGACGATCGCGTTGTTCTTCAAGTTCAACCGTCTGTTCTGCTTCCGCAACCTCGACCTGGTGCTGCTGATCCTGCTCGCGCCGGGCCTGTTGTGCATCGAGCAGTCGCTGCGTCGGCAGGTGGGCGAGTCGGTCGCGTTGATCGGCTACGTGTGGCTGCTGGCGGTCAGCCTGCTGCTGCTGGTGAGGATGCTGTACGACACTTCGATGGTGCGTCGGCCGCTGCTCGAGGCGAACCTGTCGCCGGGGGGGCTCAGCTTCTTGACGGCGTCGCTGCTCGCGTTCTTGACCGCCAACGTGCTGACCGGCCGGCCGGACGAGTCCGACCTAAAGGCGGTGCAGCGGGCGAAGCACCTGGCGAACCGCGAGGCCTCGGAGGTCGAACAAAACACGCTCGACACCCACGGGCCGGGCTTCTCGCTGCTGCTCACGCTGCCCCACGTTTCTACCAGGGCGTTGGTGGCCGACCGCGGCGAGGTCTCCGACGCGCTGCGCGACGACACGCGACGCAACGTGGTCACCGCGCAGGTGATGGCGATCGTGTGCCAGTTGGCGGTCGTGGCCGGCCTGCTGCTAATAGCGCAGCGCCACTTCGGCAACCTGCACCTGGGCCTGGCGGCGGCCACCCTCTACCTGTTGATGCCCTACACCGCGTTGTGGACCGGCAACGTCACCCACGCGTTGCCGGCGGCGCTGTTGGTTTGGGCGGTGTACTTCTACCGCAGCCCCGCCCTGTCGGGGCTGCTGATCGGTCTGGCGTGCGGCGCCATCTACTACCCGTTCGCGTTGCTCCCCTTGTGGGGCTCGTTCTACTGGGGCCGAGGCTTCTGGCGGTTCGCGGGCGGGGTCGCGGCGACCCTGGCGGTGCTCGTCGCTACGCTCGTGTTCACGTCGACCGACGCCGCGATGTTCTTCGCGCGGCTGCAGCAGATGTTCGGCGTGCGGCTGCCGCCGATGATTGGCCTGAGCGGCGTGTGGGCCTATTGGAACGGCTGGTACCGTCTGCCGATCATGCTCGCCTTCCTCGGTCTGTCCGGCAGCTTCGCGTTGTGGCCCTCGCAGAAGAACCTGGCGACCCTGCTCAGCGGCACCGCCGCGTTGATGCTGGGCGTGCAGTTCTGGCACGCGCACAGCGGAGGCTTGGCGATCGGTTGGTACCTGCCGCTGGCGCTGCTGACGGTCTTCCGCCCGAACCTCGAAGACCGGGTGGCCGCGGCCGTGGTGCACCGCGGCATGTGGGACCGGGCCGCCGCCGCATGAACGGAGTGCGGCTCCGCCGAACGTGAACTAGCAGCCCGTTGATTTATCGCCGGGCTGCGCCGCCGCCGGGATGGCGGCCTCAAAACAGCGGCTGAAAGCCGGTGTTTTGCGAGCCGCGAGGAGCTCGCTCCGAGCCCGGCGAGGTCGACGAACGCCCGGGCGGCGCTCTTCAACAGGCTGCTAGTCGTGGGCGCCACGCGAGCGGCAGTCGACCAGGCTGCACGCGACGATCGGGTTGAGGCCGCGCTGGCGAGCCAGCTCGACCAGCTCGTCGGACTCCGCCCCGGGGTTGAGCCAGAGCTCGCGGCAGCCCTTCTCGGCGATCGCGTCGATCAGCGTGAGGCCCACCTCGGGCGGCACGTACATGGTGACCCGGTCGAGCGGCCCGGCGGGGACCTCGCCGATGGCGCGGTAGACCCGGCGCCCTTCGGCCTCGCCGCCACGCGGGTTGACCGGGAAGACCTCGTAGCCGCACTCCGCGTGGGCGCGGACGCTCTGGGCGCTGAACTTGGCCGGGTTGCTGCTCGCGCCGATCACGGCGACCGTCGGTTTGGCCATCGTGGTGCTCCGTCGCTCGGATAAGTAGGAACGCGTCGCCGCTAGGGGTCGCGGCGGAGGTCGACATCTTCGGCGACCTGCTGGCTCGCCAGCCACTCCCGCCAGCGGCCCTTGTCGTAAGAAAAATTCACCCCCGTCGCCTGGACCAACGCCGCGTGGACCGCCGGGTTGCGGAGGTCGGCGCGGATGACCTTCGGCCCACCGCCGACGTTGAACACGCCGCTGGCCGTGTTGATATCGAACTGCTGCCCGCCCGAATCGGGTCCCACGCGGCGCTGGTGGGTGGTGATCAGGGCGTCGATCAGCGGCTCGATCACCGCCGGCGACCGGAACGCGCCGAGCGCGGCGCCCGCTCGGTTGACCACCGCGTTGTCCTTCGACTTGAGCGCGGTGAGGAAGGGCCTCTCGATCCCGGGGCGGGGGTCGCTCGCGAGCCGCTCGATCGCCAGCGCGCGGACCTCGGGGTCGGCGTCGGCCAAGGCGGCGTCGACCAGCGCGCCGAGCGCCGCGGGCGTGCCGAGGTGGCCCAGCGTGTCCGCCAGCAGCCGGCGCACGATCGGGTCGGGCTCTTGGTTGAACAGGTCGGCCAAGGGCTGGGAAGCGGCCGGGTCGGATAGCTCGCGGAAGCGCTGCTCCGCGTCGCGCGCGGTCGCCGGGTCGGCGAGCCCTTCGCGCCAAGCGGCGAGACGGTCGCGCCACTCGAGCTGGAGCTGCTCGGCGGCGCGCTGCCGCTTGAGCAACTCGATCTCTTGAGCGGTGCGGTACTCCCCGTCCCAGCGGACGAGTCCCCGGTCGGCGAGCACCTGCTCCCGCGTGAGCCAGTCCCCGTCGACGTTCTGGTAGCCGAGGAACTGTCTCGCTTCGGCGTGGCTCGGGTCGAGCTCGACCACCCGCGCGAGGTGGCGCCGGGACTCGCCCGCAAGCCCCTGGTCGCGACACCACATCGCGTGCGCGTATTGCGACTCGACGTTGTCGGCCACGGTGGGCGTGCGGCGGCGGTACTCGGCCTCGGCCGGCGACTCCGGGTCGATCCGGGCGACCCGGCTGCGCTGCAGCTTGATGGCGCCGTACTGCGTCTCGACGACGACGCGGCGGCGATCCGCCGCATCGGCAGCGACCTCGCCGTGCAAGCGGCCGCCCGTGTCGAGTTCGACCGTGTCGGCGTGGGTTGCCGGGCCCCCCAGCATCGCGATGGCCCCCAGCAGCAACGGACCGCCGGCCCAGCCGCGCCGTAGGGCGCGGGGCGGCGACGGCGGTGCTAGCAGCGGTGGCGCCACGAAAAGCCGCTCTTGACTCGCATAGGTAAATTCTCGACGCGCCGTTAATCTTACCCCGCCTCGGCAGGCTCGGCAGCGATTTGCGCCCGGCAGACGCGTCCGATGAGCCGATGTGTAGGGAAACTGCGGACCGCCCAAGGAGGGGCAAGGTGCAGCGTCTGGTGCAATTGGTGGTGCTGCTGGCGATCGCCGGCGGCGGATGGTCGCTCCTGAGCGGCTGGGGGCCCGCGCAGTGGCGCGAGGCCGCCCAGCGCGTCGGCGCGGCGTTGCCGGAGGTTGCGCAAGGGGCGGGTCCGGCCCAATCGGCGCCCCCGCCGGCGGCCGGCGCGCCGCAGTTCGCGCCGCCTGAGCGGGGCTACTCGGCCCCCACGATCCGCGTCGCGACCTTCAACATCCGGGTGTTTGGCGACAAGAAGGCCGAGAACCCCAACGTGATGGACGCGATCGCCCGCGTCGTGAAGCGGTTCGACGTGGTCGCGATCCAAGAGATCCGCACGCAGGACGACAACTTCATCCCGCGGTTCTTGAGCCAGTACGTGAACGCCGGCGCGGCGCCCGGCGGGCCCGTGTACGACGCGCGGGTCAGCCCGCGGCTGGGGCGCACGACGTCGACCGAGCAGTACGCGTTCTTGTTCAACACGTCGACCATCGCGGTCCACCCGAACTTTTGCTCCGTCGTGCCGGACCCCGACGACCGGCTGCACCGCCCGCCGTACGCGGCGCTGTTCCGCACGAACATCCGCGCGCCGCACACGCCGTTCACGTTCACGCTGATCAACGTGCACGTGGACCCGGACCTCGTCGGCCAGGAGCTGGACGCGCTCTACGGGGTGTACAAGCAGGTCCAGCGTGCGCGGATCGCCGGCGACGCGACCGAGGACGACGTGATCCTGCTGGGCGACTTCAACACGCCGGTGCCCGCCGCTTCGCCGTACCGGCCGAACCCGTCGGCCCGTTCCCTCACCCCGAGCGACCTGGGCCTGCTGGCGCGGCTGCCGGGGTTGTCGCCGCTGGTGCGGCGGCAGGCGACCAACACGCGCGGAACGCGGCTGTACGACAACATCTTGATCTCGAGCCTGATGACCACCGAGTTTGTCGACCGCGGCGTGCTCGACCTGCAGCGCGACCTGGGCTACTCGCGGCCGCTCACGCTCGAGCAAGCCGAGATGATCAGCGACCACCTGCCGGTGTGGGGCGAGTTCAGCGCGATCGAAGGGCGGGCGTACCGCAGCGCCGCGCGGTGAGGCTCGGCCGGCGCTTTTGTGAAAGCGGCGAGAGTTGGCCACGCCCCGCGGTAGAATACCGCTCATCACACGGCGAGGCGTCCTCGTGAGCCGCCGCGGGCCAAGGCCCGCCTGAGCGGCGTCGCAAAGAGCCCGCCGCCGCGTTCTTGCTTGGCAAGCACGCGGCGGCGGGCTTTTTTCGTTTGCCCTCGCCGAACGATTGCCCTGCCCCAATCGGAGCACCGGATGACGGCGCCGCTACGCAAACTGGTGAGGCTCTCGTCGGTCGCCGACGAGCTGCGCGACGGCGACCTGCTGCTCTTCCGGCGGCGCGGGTTGATCTCGATCGCCGGCCGGGGGCTGCATTGCCACGCGGCCAAGGTCGCTTGGTGGGGCGACACGCCGTTCTGCGTGGAGGTGCGTGAGTGGCACGGCGGCCGCGCCGTCACGCTCGCTAGCCAAGTCGAGCGCCGCTCCGGCCGCATCGACCTGTTCCGCGTGAACCCCGCAGCCCGCTGGCCGGAGTACGACCGCGAAGCGTCGACACGCTACCTGCGCGAGCTCGCCGGTTGCGACTACGGGTACGCCGCGGTCCTGCGGGCGGCGCTGCTGCACCTGCCGCTGGTGCGGGCGTGGGTTCGCGCCGAAGTGGAGGACGACGCCGTGAGCCGGCGGCCGCCGTTCTGCAGCCAAGCCTGCGCGATGGCGGACCGCATCGCGGGCGGGGTGGACCCGACGCCGTATTTGGCCGATCGGCTGACCGAGCCGGCCGACCTCGCGCGGAGCCCCTTCTACGCGTACCAGTACACCTTCTTGGGAGAGTGACCATGCGAAACGCTCTCCGAGTGATCGCTTGCCTGTTGGCGGTCGCCGCGTGCGCGCCCTCCGCGGCCGCGCAGTGCGGGCCCGGCGGCTGCCTGCTGCCGCCGCCCTCGCGGCCGAGCGAGCCGGCCGAGCGTGCCACGCCGGCCGCGGTGCGAGGGGCGTTCGCCTCGGTTGTGCGTGTGGTCCATCGGTCGGCCGGAGGCGCCTCGCTCGGCTCGGGGGTGATCATCGGCGGCGGGCGGCGAACCGCGTACGTGCTGACTTGCGCCCACCTGTTCGACGGGCCAGGCGCGACGGAGGTCGTGCGCGGCTCGCGGCGGTACGCGGCGCGTGTCGCCGCGTTGGACAGGTCGCACGATCTGGCGCTGCTGAGCGTCGGCTCCTTGCCGGGGCCTGCCGCAGAGCCGAGCGACAGGGTCGGCGCGGGGCCGGTGACCGCTTGCGGGTTCGGGCCGTCGGGCGTGTTCCGGGCGGTGCGGGGGCGAGTCGTCGGCGCCGCGACAGCGACCGGCGCGTCGGCGCCGAGCATCCGGATCAACGGCGCGGTCCGATCTGGCGACAGCGGGGGCCCGGTGTTCAACGACCAAGGCCGAGTCGTGGCGGTCGTGTGGGGCCAGCGCGACGGCGAGACCTACGCCATGGGCGGGGCGCCGCTGCGGGGGCTGCTGGAGCGCCTTCCCCAAGCCGGCGCGCCAGCGCCGATCCCGCGGCGTCCTCCTGGATCGTCGCGTGACACTTCGCGCGTCGATCCTTCCCCCCAACAGCGACCCGCGCTCGGCTGGGACGCCGGCCCGCGCCGGGCGCCGCGCTCCGAGCCCGGACGCCCCACTCCGCCGGGCGGCGAGTGGGTCGCCGCCGATCCGCCGGGGACACCTCGAACGTGGCCCCTGGGAGGCGCTTGGACGCCCCGTGTGTGGGCGGTGCTCGCGGCGGCAAGTGGGCCCACGGCGATCGCCGCGTTGCTGGCGATCCGGCTCTGGCGAGAGACACGCGCCCGCTCCACGACCCGCTCCGCGACCGTGACGCGTGCAGCGGGCGAGCCTCGCCCGGTGGCGGTCGACAGCCCGCCGCCGCCGCAGCGGGTCGTGCCGCAAACGCACTACGTGTCGTACGAGAACGACCAGTTCGCGCTGGCCCACCAGTGGGCGAGCGAGCAATTGGCCCGGAAGTTTCCCGGGTCGGTCGAGTTGCTCACGAGTCTCGACTCGCTGATCCGGCAGAAGCTCAACGGCTCGGCCGGCTGAAACAGGTTTTCCCTTCCGCTCCCTTTCTTGATTGAAACGCCATGCCCCTAACAAACACCGACGCGGTCTTGTGGTACCGAGTAGGCGTGTTCGGCGACGCCGGCTACGCCGTGCCGAACTGGTCGAACGACGTCGGCAGCCTGAACCCACAAATCCTCGATTGGGTCGACCTGGTCGGTCGGAACCTGTTCCACCTGATGCACCACGAGGACGTGGACCTGCGGATCCCGCCGTCGATCAACACCTGCAAGCGGGTCCACAAGCTCTACCTGCGGGCGGCGAACATCCTGGCCGGCCGCGCGGTGGCGCCGGGCGAGGACAACATGGAGGCCCTGCACTCGCGCCCCGCCGGTGAGGTGTTCCGCGTCTACCCGGTCCCTTACTTCAAGGTCCGCAACCCGTTCATGCGGCGGTGGGCGGGGATGGTGCTGGTGTCGCTCGCCGAGGCGATGCAGCACACCGAGAACCGCAAGGAGATGGAGATCTCTACCGCGTTCGCCGGGCAGGTCGGCCAGTACCTGCGCCGCACGTACGTGAACATGGCGATCGAGCTGTTCGGCAAGGGCCGGGAGGAAGCGACCGCCGAGGGCTTCCTCCTGTCCGACGCCGATCTGGCCGCGTACGACCCGTCGCGGTTCTTCACGTCGACCGAGATGGTCGACACGGTGCCGCGGCTCGACCGGGTGTTCACCGAAGACCGGCTTGAGCTGCTCGCCGAGGGGATCCCCGTCACCGAACTCCCGGCCGACATCGGCCCCTGGCCTACGAACCTGTCGAGCTTCTACTCGGCCACGCGGCGCGACGGGGTGGTCGGCGCGGGGGCTTCGGGCGAGGGCCGGCCCGCCGCGGCGCCCGCGGGGCCGATCATCCCGCCGGCGCCGGGCCCGTGAGCCCGCTGGCCGTCCGGGGGGGGCGGCCAGCGACGGCGAGACCGCCGTCCGCCGCGCCGCCCCCCTGCGCGAGGCGAGGCCGGCCGGATGACCTTTCCTTCTGATTCTTCATTCGTGGCGAGATGGCGCCGACCAACAACAACCGCGTGCGGCTGGAGCGCCTGGACTGGCTCGGGATCGGCACTCTGGCGTTGACGATCGTTTCGTTGCTGGGGGCGACGTTGCTCGAGGTCCACGAGCTTGCGCGGACCAACCGGGAGCGGCTGGCCGCGGTCGACGCCGAGCTAGCGAGCTTGCACGGCAACGTCGCGCTGTTGCAGGACGATGTCCGCGAACTGGCCAGGAGGCAGCGACCGTGAAGGTGCGCGACCGGGTTAAACAGTTGCGGCGCGTCCGCGCGTCGGAGCTTGTGCCCCACCCGAAGAACTGGCGGAGCCACCCCCGGTTTCAGCAAGACGTGCTCCGCGACCTGCTCCGCGAGGTGGGCGTGGCCGACGCGTTGCTCGCACGCGAGCTGCCCGACGGCCGATTGCAGCTGGTGGACGGGCACCTCCGCGCGGCGCTCTCGCCGTCGGCCACCGTGCCGGTGCTCGTGCTCGACCTCGACGAGGCGGAGGCCGAGAAGGTGCTGCTCACGCACGACCCGCTCGCCGCGTTGGCCGTGGCCGACGAGGCGCGGCTGACCGAGCTGCTGGCGGGCGTCGAGACCCGGTCGGCGCCGATCCGCGAGCTGCTCGGCAAACTCGCCCGGGAGTCGGCGCCGGAGGCCCTCTTGCCGCCGCCGGAAGTGGCGATCGGAGCCAGCTACCAGGTGGTCGCCGACGTCGACGACGAGCCGCAGCAGCAAGCCCTCTACGAGCGCCTGAAGGCCGACGGCTACCGCTGCCGCGTGCTCACGCTTTGAACCCCGCCCCGCCGAGAACCATGCCGAAAGTCACCGCCCGAGTGGGGTGCCCCGTGCACGACTCGTTCCGCGTGCAGCAAGTGGCCGGGATGTTCGACCTGCCGCTCGCGGAGCGGGTGGAGCACACGTTCGATGCGGAGGTCCCGGACGCGAGCGAGCCGTGGTCGATCGGGCTGATCGTGGGCCCGTCCGGCTCCGGCAAGACGACGCTCGCCCGCGCGGCGTTCGCCGACGCGTACCACGAGCCGAGCGAGTGGCCGGCGGGTCGCGCGGTGGTCGACGGGTTCGGCGACACGCCGACCCGCGAGGTGACCGAGCTGTTCACAGCGGTCGGCTTCGGCTCGCCGCCGAGCTGGATCAAGCCCTACGCGGCGCTGAGCAACGGCGAGCGGTTCCGCTGCGACCTCGCGAGGTCGCTCGCCGGCGGGACAGCGGCCCTCGTCAAACAGACGCCCGGCGACCCCGCGAAGATCGTTGTGTTTGACGAGTTCACCAGCGTGGTCGACCGCACGGTGGCGAAGGTCGCGTCGGCGGCGATCGCCAAGGCGGTGCGGTCGGGGCGGCTCGGCCGCCGCTTTGTCGCTGTGAGCTGCCACTACGACATCGCCGAGTGGCTCGAGCCGGACTGGGTGCTCGACACGGCGACCGGCACGCTCACCCGGAGGCGCCTTCGGCGCTCCCCAATCGACATCAAGGTCCACCGCTGCCGACTGGCGGCTTGGCGGCTGTTTGCGCGTCATCACTATCTGAGCGGCTCGCTGGCGCCGCAGTCGTGCTGCTACGTGGCTGCTTGGGGCGGCGAGCCGGTCGCCTTCGCGGCGCTGCTGCCGGTGATTGGCAGGCGGGGGCGTCGGCGCTTCACTCGGATCGTGACGCTGCCCGACTACCAGGGCATGGGGATCGGCATGCGGACCGCCGAGGCGGTCGCTGATCTGCAGAGGCAGGTGGGCCGGCGGGTGAATGTCACCAGCAGCCACCCCGCGCTCATCGGACACTGCCGCCGGTCCGACCGGTGGCGGGCGATCGGCGTGAAGCGGAACGGCCAAGCCGCCAAGCGGGGCGCGTCGTTCGGAGCCTATCGCGACTCGGCAGGCCGCGCGGTCGTGTCGTTCGAGTACCTCGGCTCGGCCCCGCCCCACGACGCCTAGCACACCGCCCGACACCCAGAACCCGGAGCCGTCGCTCGTGACGCGCCTGAGCGAAGAACAAAAACGCGATGCGGCGCTCGTCGTCGCCGCGGGGTGCGGCCGGCAGACGGCCGCCGATTTCGTCGGCTGCACGATCGAGCAGATCCAACAGGCCGAGCTCACCCAGCCGGAATTCGCCCGAGAGCTGCGACGCGCCGAAGCGAGCTGTGAGATCGCGCACATGCGTTGCGTGCGACAAGCGAGCAACGAATCGAGGCAGTGGCGTTCCAGCGTGTGGTGGATGGAGACCGTGCGGCCCGAGCGGTACGGCAGGGGCCGGTCGGAGTCGCTGACCCGCGCGGCGGTGAACAACTTCCTTTCGGAGCTGGCGGAAGCGGTCGCCGAGGAGGTGCGCGGCGACTGCGACCGGGAGCGGCTGCTCCGCCGGCTCGAGCAGATGAGATGGCACACGGTCGCGGACGCCGACGCCGCGGCGGCCCAAGCGGCGGAGGGCCCGTCGTGAGTCGTTACGACCGACCGAATCAGCGCCTTGCGGCGGGTCTGTTGGCCGCGCTGCGCGGGGCGTTCGACGCCACGCCGGCGCGCCGCCCTCCCCCGCCGGGGCTGGGGCTGCTCGATTGGGCGCGGCGGCACTTGCCGCATCATTTCTCTAAGCCGCCCTCGGCGATGCACGTGTGGTTGGCCGACCGACTCGACACGATGCAAGGGGCCCGTGGGCTGAAGGTCAACGCCATCGGGCCACGGGGGGCGGCCAAGAGCACCATCGCCACGCTGGCTTACCCGCTGCGGTGCGCCGTCGAGGCGACCGAACCCTACGTGTGGATCGTGTCCGACACAAAGTCCCAAGCGCGGGCCCACTTGGAGAACCTGCGGGTCGAGCTGGTAGAGAACTCCGCGTTGGCCGACGCGTGGCCCGACGCGTGCGGCCGGGGGCCGCGGTGGCGGGAGGGGTCGATCGAGCTGCGGAACGGCGTGGTGATCGAAGCGTTCGGGGCCGGTCAGCGGCTCCGCGGCCGGCGCCGCGGCGCGAGTCGACCCACGCTGATCGTTTGCGACGACCTGCAGAACGAGCGGCACATCGCGTCGGCTGCGCTGCGCGAGGCTTCGGCCGAGTGGTTCCACAGCACGCTGCTGCCGGCCGGCACGCGGAGGACGAACGTCGTGAACGTCGCGACGGCGCTGCACCGCGAAGCGGTCGCCGTGAAGCTCACGCGCTCGCCGGGCTGGGCGTCGCGCACGTTCGCCGCGCTCGTGCGGTGGCCCGAGGCCGAGGGCCTGTGGGACGAATGGGCCGAGGTGCTCCGCTCCGCCGACCGGCCAGACCCGGCGGGGGACGCGCGGCGGTTCTACGAGGCCAATCGCGCGGCGATGGACCGCGGGGCGGCGGTGTTGTGGCCCGAGGAAGAGGACCTCTACACGCTGATGCGGCTGCGGATCGAGCTCGGCGAAGCGGCTTTCGAGCGTGAGAAGCAGTCCCAGCCGATCGACCCCACGCGCTGCGAGTGGCCCGAGAGCTACTTCGACGAGTCGGTTTGGTTCGACGACTGGCCGCGGGACCTCACGCTCCGCGTGATCGCGTTGGACCCGAGCAAGGGCGCCGACGCGCGGCACGGCGACTACTCGGCCTACGTGCTGCTGGGGGTGGATCGCTCCGGCTTGTTGCACGTCGAGGCGGACCTCGACCGCCGGCCCGTCGCGCGGATGGTCGCCGACGGCGTGCGGCTGTGCACGCGGTTCCGGCCGCACGCGTTCGGGGTCGAGTCGAACCAGTGGCAGCAGTTGCTGGCCGGTGAGTTCCTGGCGGAGTTCCAGCGCCAGGGCCTGCTCGGTGTCGCGCCGTGCGAGCTCACCAACTACAAGAACAAGCCGATGCGTGTGCGGCGTTTGGGCGCGTACCTGTCGCAGCGGCGGTTCCGCTTCCGCCGCGGGAGCGCGTCGACCGTGCTGCTTGTCGAACAACTCCGCGACTTTCCGCTGGCCGCCCACGACGACGGCCCCGACGCGCTGGAGATGGCGCTCCGCCTGGCGGAGGACGTGTGGCGGCGCCGCACCGAAGAGCCCTTGGTCGAAACAACCCCCGGTCCTCGATCCCCGGAGTGACAGCGTGAACCAACGCGAAACCACGAGCACCGCCCTCGAGTCGGCGCTGGCCGAGGCGATCGCCAGCCTCTGGGACGGGTACGTCGATCCCCGTGAGGCGTTCCAGGGCGACGACGGCCTGTATTGGGCGGGCGTCGGCGGGGGCGCCGGGCTTTCCGGGGCGGCCGCCCCGGGGCTGGCGACCCTCCGGGAGGAGTGCCGCCGCCTGGCGCTGGCCAACGAATTCGCTATCAACGGCCACGAGAACCGCATCAGCTATGTCGTGGGCGCCGGCCACGTCTACCGCGCGACGATCCGCAAGGGCATCGACGCGCCGTTCGACCTGGCGACCGACACGCAACAGGTGATCGATCGCTTCCTGGCGACCAACGCTTGGCACGACCGCCAACAAGAGATCGTTCGCCGCGTGGACCGCGACGGCGAGGCGTTCCTGCGGTTCTTCACGAGCCCCGCCGGCGACACGCTCGTCCGCTTCGTCGAGCCCGAAGCGGTCGCCGCGCCGGTGGCGGCCTCGACCGACCCCCGCGCGAGCCACGGGGTGCAGACCGAGGCGCACGACGTGGAGTCGGTCGTTGGGTACTGGATCAATGGCGAGCTGGTCGACGCGGCGGACGTGCAGCACCGCAAAGCCAACGTGGACCGCAACGTGAAACGCGGCTTGCCGCTCTACACGCCCGTCCGGACCAACCTGCGGCGCGCGGAGAAGCTGCTGCGGAACATGAGCGTGGTGGCCGAGGTCCAATCGGCGATCGCCCTGATCCGCAAGCACCGCAGCGCGTCGCGCACCGGGGTGGAGCAGTTCGTCGCGAGCGGGGCGACCGCCACGCAGACCGCCCGCGGCGGCGCCACCCGGCGGGTCACCGAGTACGGCCCGGGCACGATCCTCGACGCGCCGGCCGGCCTCGAATACGACTTCCCCGCGACCGGCATCGACGCCGGCGCGTACGTGGCGATCCTGCAGGCGGAGCTGCGGGCGATCGCCGCGCGGCTCGTGATGCCGGAGTTCATGTTCACGTCCGACGCGTCGAACGCCAACTTCGCGTCGACGATGGTCGCCGAGGGGCCGGCCGTGAAGATGTTCGAGCGGCTGCAATCGACGATGATCGAGCAAGACCGGGCGGTGCTGAGCCGCGTGATCGACACGGCGGTCGCCGCGGGCCGGCTGTCGCCCGACGTGCACGCGGCGGTCGAGGTGCAGGTCACCGCGCCGTCGCTGAGTGTGCGGAACCCGCTCGAGGAGACGCGGGTCAACGAGGTCGCTTACCGCAACGGCGTGCTGTCGGCGCAGACGTGGAGCCAGCGGCTCGGTCTGGACTACGACCAGGAGCAACAGAACCGGCTGTACCACACGCGGCCGCATTCGTGACCGGCCGTCGCCGGCCAATTCCGCAAGGGTTGGCCGCGCGGCGCGATAGAATCACGCCCATGATCAACAACGAGCACCGAGCGACGACGAAGCAACGCGGCGGCGCCAAGGCGGCGCAAGCCGAGGCCGCGTTCGACGAGCTGATGCGGGTCGCTTCGCAGCGCGGCTTCTTCGGGTCGGTGAGCCTGACGCTCTCCGTGCAAGACGGCTGCGTCCAGCAGACGCGCCTCGGCGTCGATCGCTTGCTGCGTTAACCGACGCCCGCCGGCGCCAGAGGGCGCCGGCTCCATCCGATCCGGCATCGAGCCGAGCCGCTCTGGCCCCTTCGCGGGGGCGGGCGGCGTCCCCCCTCGAGCCCACGCCCGCGCACCTGTCGTGCTGGCGTGGGCTTTTTCTTTTTAAGAGGCGAACGCCCGTGACCAATGCTCCCGCCACCGGGGCCGGCTCGAGTCCCGAAGGCTCGCAGCCGCGAGAAGAGGCTTTGCAAGAGTTCGTGAGCTCCGCCGGCGCTTCGCTACACACCGACTCGGCAACGCACGTGCTCCGCGGCGTGAAGCTGCTCGGACTGCGATCGCGCAACGGCCGGCGTTACCTGGAGTCCGCCCTGGGCAAGGCGATTGCCCTCTACGAGGGCTCGAAGGTCAACGTGAACCACCCCGAGCGCGGCCCCCTGGCGCCGCGCGACTACCGCGACCGGCTTGGCACGATCCGCAACGTGCGGATGCGCCCCGGCGAGGGGCTGTTCGGCGACCTGCACTACAACCCGCGGCACCCGCTGGCGGAACAGCTCGCGTGGGACGCGCGGCACGCGCCCGAGAACCTCGGGCTGTCGCACAACGTGCTGGCCCGCACCCGCAACGCGGCCGGCGGGGTGATCGTCGAGGCGATCACACGGGTGCAGAGCGTCGACCTGGTCGCCGACCCGGCGACGACCTGCGGGCTCTACGAAGCAAACGACCGGGGCGAGGGCGGAGCGGACCCCGCTCCCGGCGACGCGCTGCTCCGCCTGCGGGAAGAGGTCGACCGGCTCAAGGCCCAGGTCGCGCGGCAATCGCGGCAGGCGCTCGTTGAGCAGGCGCTCGTTTCTCACGGCGTCGAGGCGGGCGACCGGGCGCAGATCCTCAGCGAGCGTTTCGCGCGCCAGCTGATCGAGGCGGCTTCCGACGACGACGCCCTGGCGCTGATCCAGGACCGGCTCGGCGTGTGGCGCCGGCGGCCCGCCGGCCGCCCCCAGTCGCAAGAGCAAGCCGTGCTCCGGGAGCAGTCCGCCGAGGGCGGCTACGACGGCTTCCTCGCCGCCGTGACCGGCGCAGCCCGTTGAGCCGGAGCGACCAAGTCAGTCCTTACTTGCCCCCTTTCGGAGTTCTAGATGGCGAACACCATGCGCTGGCGCTACGGCGACACCAACCCGGTGCGGCTGCCGGTCGCGTCCGACACCGAGATCGAGATCGGCGACCTGGTTTACCTCGAAGCGGGAGAAGCGAAACCCGCTTCGGCTCAAGCCGATCAAGGCACGTCGTTGCTGAACCTGCACGCCTTCCACGACGCGTTTGTCGGCGTGGCGATGCAGGCCTCGCCGGCGGGCCAGGAGTCGGCGATCCGGATCGCGACGACGGGCGTCTTCGAATTCGACTGCGACGCTGCCGCCCACGAGTTGGGCGACCTGTTGTCGGTCGGCGTGGCGCCTTCGGGGGACGAGCTGTTCGACCAGCAGGTCGCCGCGGGCGCGACGATCGACTCGGCGCTGGGCCGCTGCGCGAAACAGCAGCCGGACGCCACGCCCCGCGTGCTGATCGACATCGTGAGCACCGTGGCGCGTGGCGGCCCACAGCCGGTCGCTTGAGCGTCGGCCTTGTTGCGATGTGCTAACTCCCTCGGCCCTCGCAAGGCCGTTCTCCCTACACCCGCGAGTTTGTATGAGCAGCCTCAATTACCGGGAACTCCGACGCCGGTACGAGTTGGACGGCGCCGCCAAGACGGTCAACCACCTCCAAGAGGCCCTGCGCGAGCAGAGCCTGAAACCCGAGGACTTCAGCCTACGCGACCTCGCCGAGGCGCTCGTGCCAGACGGGCGCGAGTGGGTGCGGTCGCTCGACCCCCGCTCGTCCGGCGGGACGGCGCTGCTGGAGAGCGGCGATGGCGTCGACGCCACGGCTTTCCAGAACGTGACGGCGCAGGTGGTGCAGTCGAAGATCATGGAGGCGTACAACCAGGAAGCGTTCGTTGCGTCGCGGCTGGTCGATACGATCCCGACGCGGTTCGACGGCGAGAAGATCCCTGGCGTGGGCCGCATCAGCGACCTGGTCGACGAGGTCGGGCCGGGGATGCCCTACCCGAGCCTCGGCTTCGGAGAGGAGTACGTCGAGACGCCCCAGACGACCAAGCACGGGTTCATCGTGCCGGTCACCCGCGAAGCGATCTTCTTCGACCGGACGAACCTCGTGCTCAGCCGCGCCGCGGAGGTCGGCGAGGTGCTCGGGCTCAACAAAGAGAAGCGGCTGCTCGACCTGATCGTCGGCGTGAGCAACCCGTACAACTACAACGGAGTGGCGTACGACACGTACCAATCGTCGGGCCCGTGGGTGAACGTGATCACGGGCAACGAGCTGGTCGACTGGACCAGCGTCGACGCGGCGGAGCAGCTGTTCGCCGAGATGCTCGACCCCACCACCGGCGAGCCCGTGCTGTTGGGGGCGACCACGGCCCTCGTCATGCCAGCCTACCGCCACGCCGCCCACCGCACGTTCAACGCGTCCGAGGTGGCCTACGCGCCTGCCGGCGGACAGTCGACGACCGTGGCGGCGAACCCGCTGGGCTCGTACCGGGTGGAGGAGAGCCGCCTCGCTTACCGGCGTGTGCTGGCGTCGGGCGTGGCGGCCGACGACGCGAAGAAGTGGTGGTTCCTGGGCGACTTCCGCCGCGCGTTCGCCTACATGGAGAACTGGCCGATCACCGTCACCCAATCGCCGATGGGCAGCGAGGCCGATTTCACGAACGACATCGTGCTCCGTTTCAAAGCGAGCGAACGGGGCGCCGCCGCGGTGATGAACCCTCGGTACGTCGTGAAGTGCACCGGGTGACGCGTGGCTTCGCGCCAGCGGGCGGCCAGCCGGCCGCCCGCTGGCTTTCGTTGCGTCGACGTGCCTCCGATTCGATCGCCTAGCCCTCCGACGGAATGAGCTACCACAGCAAGATCGCCGCCGCCCTGCTCTACGACCGCCTCGACGGTGGGGTCGAAGCGTCTAACGCTGTCGTCGGCGCGCCGTCGTCGATCACCGGGCCGTGGGGCAATGCGGGCGGGGCGTTGTCGTTTGACGGGACCGACGACGGGGCGATCCTCCAGCCGCGCGACTTGCCCCGCAACTTCGAGGTTCCCGGCGGCTTCACCTGCACGGGGCTGCACTACGACTCGGCCGCCGGCGGCTTCTGGGTCGGGGACTTCACCAACAGCGCCGCCAAGCTGATCGACCCGGACGACTTCTCGGTTCTCGACACGATCGCGCTCGGCTTCGCCCCGCAAGGCATCGTCGCCACCTCGACCGATCTGTGGGTCGCCGACTTCACCGGCCAATCGCTCCGCAAGTTCTCCAAGAGCACGGGCACGGAAGACACCGGCGCCGAGATCAGCCTGAGCATCAGTCCGACCGGCGTGACGCTGAACGGATCGGGCAACCTGCTGGTGATCGCCTACGCTGCGGGCACGAACAACCTGCTGGAGTACACGACCGGCGGTTCGCTCCAGAGCACCAAGAGCATCTCGGTCACGATCGGAACGGGCGGCTACTTCTCGCTAGACGGCTGCCATTGGGTAGACGCTTCGACGATGTACGTCTGCGCCGACCGGAACGCCGCCCAAGCCGGCTTGCCCGACCGCGTTCTGGTGGTCAACCCCGCGGACGGATCGATCACGGCGGCCTACGCGGCGCCGGCGGCTGTCGAAGACGTGACGGTCAAGGGCAGCGACGTGTTCGTCACGATGGATGACGAGTACCACCAGTCGAAGACCGGCGGCAACCGCGTGGTGCGTATCCCGCTAGCCGACAACCGCGACTTCGGGATGTCGTGGTGGATGAAGACTTCGGGCGTCGACGCGACCGAAGCGGTGTGGGCGCTGGGCGACCCTGTCGGCGAAAGCGCGGCGCAGGACGACGAGGAGCGGGGCATCGGGGCCTACATCCTTTCGGACGACACGACGCTCCGCTTCTTTATAGCGGACGGTTTCGGTTCGGGCACGAAGGTAACGCACGACTTCACGGGCCTGAGCTTCACCGCCTGGAAACACTACGCGATCTCGATCGACGCTTCGGCCCAAACGCTGACGCTCTACATCGACGGCGTCCAGGAAGGCGCGGCGGTGGACGTGTCGGGGCTCGACCTTTCGTACATCTACTGGCGGCACCGGTTGTCGGTCGGCTACCAAGTCGACACGGCACTGGCCCGCTTTTGTGACGTGGACGTGGCCGACGTGGCGCTCTTCGACGAGACGATCAGCTCCGCCGAAGCGGGCGAGCTAGAAGCCGGCCCCGAACCCCAGAACACCGACCCCGGCACGATCGCCGGCACCGAGACCGAAGGCGAGACCCTCACCGCCACCGCCGGCATCTGGAACGACTACGGCGACGGCTCGGCTAGCTCCTCCTGGACGTGGGAGCGCTCCGACAACGGCACAACCGGCTGGGCCGCGATCAGCGGGGCGACGGCTTCGACGTACGTGCTGCAAGCGGCAGATGTCACCAAGTACGTGCGGGCGGTCGAGCGGCGGACGAACACGGGCGGGTTCGATGCGGCGGAGGACACGCCGACCGCGCCGACGGGGGTGATTGCGAGCAGCGACGGGGGTCCCGTCGAGCCGCCAACGACCGCGGCGAGTTGGTGGGCTTTGGCAACCGACCCGAGCCTAGCCGCGCGATACGACGGCGATGGCGACGCGGACGGAATGCCAGACGCCAGCGACACGGTCCAAGGCAGTCCGGGCGAATGGATAAACACGGCGGGCTACGCGGCGGGACCGTTCACGCTCGGCAATGCCTTCGCAACAAATGGCGCTTCGTTTGTCCGGCTCGGCGTACGGGACGACTGGCCCTCGGGCGCGGCGTCGCGGACGATCTGCTGCTGGTTCCGGGCGGATCAGGTCACGGCGAATCGCGGCTTGCTCGGATACGCCGCCGGCTTGGCGGGACGAGGTCTGTCGCTCGGGGTCGCGGCGGGCGAGCTCGAAGTGGACTTCGGCGGACACGTGATTCGCACCGTTGGCGCGCAGATCGCAGAGGACGAGTGGACGCACGTTGCAATCGTGATCCCCGACGGGGCGGAAGCTTCTGGCGCAGCGCGGCTCTATGTCGACGGGTCCGAACGAGCGGTCGCAACCGCGAGTGGCGCGGAGGTCACGCTCGACACCGCGACGCCTGACGCTCGGATCGGCGCGACCGTCGACGAGGCAGACGTCTTTGCGGGCGCCGTTTGGGACGTACGCGTCTACGCCCGGGCCTTGTGGCCGAGCGAGTTGGCCGAAGAGGCGAGCGGGCCCGAGCCGGCGCCGATGGGGTTTGCTGAACTGCTCTACCGGAGCGGCGTGCTCCACTGGGACGGCTCCAACGGTTCGCGGGCGGTCGAGTGGGACTCGTTCGGCAATGGCGCGGTGGTGACCACGTCGACGGTCCGGCGGAGCGGCCTGCCGCTTAACGGGCCGATTCTCAGCGGTCCGGATGGGGCGTCTTTTGAGGTAACGAGCGGCCTGCCGGGCGTGTTCGACGTCGTTCTGGCTGCCTCAAATCTCGGTGGGGCAGATCCCGAAAAGGCAATCGTTTCGAACGCGGTGGCCTTTCCGCCCCGTCCTGATCGGTCGGCGCCGCCCTCGGTGGCCGGCGCGGTGCGTGTCGCCGGCGCGGTGGCCGGAACGGTCGCCGTGGGTGGCGTCGACTTTCTCTAACTCTTGGACTGCCTCAGCAATGTTGACCGCCCATGACCTGTGTGGCGCCGTGCACCGCGGCGCGACAGCGACCCTCCTGGCCCGCGTGGTCGACGACGGGGGCGCGCCGCTGGGCCCTGCGGGGATCGCGTCGGCGAGCTACTCGATCGAAGAGCTGTCCGACGCGTCGGCCACCTCGCCGGTGGCGGGCCATCAAGCAATCGATCTCGAAGCGGACGACGTGCTTTTCGCAACGTTGCAAAACGACGACCACTGGCTCGTCGACGAGCTTGGCTACAACTTCCGCCACCGGATCGACGTGACGGACGCCCCGGCGTTTCCCACGAGCGGCAACCGGTGCCTGGTCCGATACGAGCTCCGTGACGCAGACGGCCAGCCGGTCGTGTTTCGTTTCCGCTTGGAGGTCCTTTGAGCCTATGAACGAAGAAGCCGAACAGATCGCTACGATCCGCGCAAACACCCTGGCCCAGATCCACGAGGTGCGTAGCGGGCTCAAGCCGACCTACTGGGTGGACGGTCAGCGAGTGCACTGGGAGCAGTACGTCGAGTCGTTGCAGCGGACGGTCGACTGGTGCGACCGGAAGCTGAACGAGCTGGCGCCCTACGAGCTGCGGTCGGGAGGAACGAGCTGATGCCGATCGACTGGGACGCCGACGCCGACTTCGGATCGGTCGTCGACACGCTGGAGACCGTCCGGCTTGTGCGTCGGTCGTCGGCCGCGCCGTCGATCGACGTGGCCGCTTGGCGATTCGATAGCGAGGCCATCGCGCTCGACGATCCGCCGCACGGGAGCATCACCACCGCGTGGACCAAAACCACCGACTGGCAACTGCCCACGCCCGGCGACGGGATCGCGCCCGCGGTCGGGGACTCGATCGTCGACTCCGAGGGCCGGGCCGGAGTCGTCCTTTCGGCCAGGTGGCTACGGGCAAGGACCCGCTGGCTTTGCCGTACTCGGCGGGTGGAATTATCGGGGGCGCAGGCGGAACTCTTCGACGCAGAGACGCCCGCCTTTGCCCAACACCCCTTCGGGCGTGCGTTCGTTGGCTGGCGTCTGCTTCGGCCGGCGCTGCCGGGCGTTTGGCTGCCTGGGTACGAGGGCTTCTCCCTCGCCGAGCGGCGTCGGCTGCTGCTGGATTGTGGCGCCACGCTGTGGCCGGGCGACCGGCTTCGGTCGGCGCAGTCCGGGGCTTTCTTGATCGAGGAGATCTCGGCGCCGCGCTCGCCAACGGGGCCTCAGACGCTCCTAGTAGCGCCGGCAGAAGGGAAATAGCCGCTCGGCGTCAATGCCGAAGTAAGGCTGTTGCGAGTTCGGCTTGGACGGCCCGATTCTCGTCGCGTACGAGCTGGCCGCACGCGGCGTCGATGTCCTGTCCCATGGAGTAGCGGATCGTCGTCGGGTAGCCGGCCGCTTTGACTCGAGCCCCGAATCGCTCCGTCACGTCCCGCGGCGCACGGCGCAGGTCCGGGGCCCCGGCCACTGGGTTGTAGGGGATGAGGTTCACGTGGACACGTAAGCCGTCGAGCCAACCGATTAGGGCGTCCGCGTCGGACGTCGAATCGGTCAATCCCTCGAGAACGAGGTACTCGATCATCACCGCCCGCCGTTCTGGCTGGAGCTCGTTCACGGCACGGACCGCGTCTCGGAGCTCCGCGAGGCCGTGCTTCGCTGCGAGCGGGATGATCTGGCGGCGAGTCGAATCGACTGCCGAGTGGAGGCTCAGTGCGTAGTTGACGCCCGGGTAGGCACGGACCGTTTCGATCCACGGAGCGGGCGCCCCTACCGTGCTGAGGAGGATCCTCGCCGGCGAGTAGTCGAACATGGCCGGGTCGGTTAGCGCCCCGAGCGTTTTGCGAACCGCCGCCGCGTTGTGCATCGGCTCGCCCATTCCCATAAACACCACGTTCCGCACCCGGCGCCCCGACCCTCGCAGGAGTTCATTCGCGGCGGCGACTTGGGCGGCGATTTCGCCCGGCGAGAGGCTCTTCGCGACGCCCATCTGGCCGGTCGCACAGAAGCGGCACGCCGCCGCACAGCCCACCTGACTCGAAATGCAGAGCGCTACCCTGCCGGTCTTGGGCTGCATCAGCACCGACTCGATCGAGAATCCCGCTCCGGTCCGGAAGACAAGCTTCTGCGCCTCGTCGACGCGCGACGCGTGCCGGCGGGCGAGGGCCAGCGGGTGAAACGCGACGCGCTCCCGCCACTCCGGTCGGACCCGCTCGGGCAACTCGGCCAGAGTCGCCTCGCTCCCGAGGGCCCGTTTGAAGAAGGCGGTCCGGGCTCGACGCACGCGGTGCGGGTCGATCTTCGATCGGGCGGCGAGGCCGTCGATCGCCGCCTTGTCGTAAAAGGAAACCGGTTGCGCACTCATGCGAGCACCGTCTTCGCTGGGGCGCCCGGGTCCTCGCGGACGAAGCGCGGCACCGCGTAGCCCGGCAGGCGGAGCCGGAGCGCCTGAACGAGGGCTTCGCCTTCGCCCTCGGCGACGCCGAAGTGGCCGACGCCTGCCACGCGGTCGAGCCGGTGCAGGTAGTACGGCGTCACGCCTGCGTCGACGAGCGTGGTGCTGAGGTCGGCGAGCGTGTCGACGCTGTCGTTGACGCCGCGGAGGAGCACGGCTTGGTTCAACAGCAACGCGCCGGCCCCCCTCAGGCGATGCAGCGCGTCGCTGGTAGGACAATCGATCTCCCGGCCGTGGTTGACATGCACCACGACGACCACCCTTTTCGAAGACCCTCGGATCGTCGCGGCGAGCCCCTCCGTGACGCGCGACGGGATCACGATCGGCAGTCGCGTGTGCAGCCTGATTCGCTTGACGCGGGGCGCGGTTTCGAGCCGGTCGAACAGCCGCTGCAACGGCCCATCGCCGACCGTCAGCGGGTCGCCGCCGCTGAGGATCACTTCGGACACGGTCGGATCGGCGCGGATTGCGTCGAGCGCAGCCGACCAGGACGGCTCGCTTGCGGGCGTCGTCTGATAGGGGTAATGCCGCCGGAAGCAGTAGCGGCAGTGCACGGCGCACCGCGGCGACACCATCAACAGCGCCCTACCGTGGTACTTCTGTAACAAGCCGGGGGCGCGGAGCGAGGCCAGGTCGCCGACGGCGTCTGCGGGCAGGCCGTCGGCGGCCTGTTCGAGCGGCGACGGCAGCACCTGTCTGAGCAGCGGATCGGCGGGGTCCCCGTGCCGCATGCGGCGGAGAAACGGCCTCGGGACGAGCGTGGAGAAACCGGCCTCGGCGGCCGATCGCCCGATCGCCGGGTCCAAACCGAGCGCCGCACAGAGCTCCACCGGGTCGCGGATCGCTTGGGCCAACTCCCGCTGCCACCCCCCGCCGTGGCCGGGGCCGTCCCGGGCCGCGCCCGGCTCGTCCTGGCTGGGGCGGACACCCGATTCGCTATGGGCTAGACTCGGCATCTCTGTTCGGGGCGTCTCGCGAGGCCTGCGGGCAGGCACAGTTTCAACGGGCCAGGCTCCCGAGAGCCACCCGGGGCGTCCTATTAGACAAGCAGGAACCACGCGTGGGAACGGTTAGCACAAGCGACTTCCGCAAGGGACTCAAGATCCAGATCGACGGCGTGCCCTTCTTGATGGTCGAGATGAACTTCCGCAAGCCGGGCAAAGGGACCGCCTTGTACGAGTGCAAGCTCAAGAATCTGCTCCGCAACACGGTCGTCGACCGCACCTACCGGGCGGGCCAGACCCTGGAAGAAGCGGATGTCATGGAATTCACCGCCCAATATCTGTACCGGCAGGGCGAAAACTTCGTGTTCATGAACAACCAGGACTACGAGCAGTACGAGCTGGCCGCTGAGCAGGTCGGCGACGCCGCCGGCTTCCTAAAAGAGAACATGGACTGCCAGGTGATGACCTTCAACGGCAACCCGATCGCCATCACCCCGCCGAACCACGTCGTCCTGCAGGTCGTGTTCGCCGAGCCCGCGCCGAAGGGCAACACCGCGACCGGCGTGCAGAAACCCGTCAAGCTCGAGAGCGGCGCCGAGATCCTCGCGCCCGCTTTCATCAACGAGGGCGACTGGCTGCGTGTCGACACACGGACCGGCGAGTACGTCGAGCGGACCAACGCACCCGAATGAGTCGCTGTCCCGCCCGGCTGCCGCTGTGGGCCGGGGTTTAGCAATCCGTTTCCGCCCCGGAGAGAATCAGTCATGGCAGGTTTGGGCATCGGGCTGGTCGTGTTGATCGTGGTCGCCGTGGTGGGCGGCTTGGTGTTCTTGTTCGGAGTCGGGATCTACAACCGCCTGGTGACGCTGAAGAACCGCTTCCAGAACGCGTTCTCTCAGATCGAGGTCCAGCTGCAACGGCGTCACGACCTGATCCCCAACCTGGTCGAGGTCGCCAAGGGATACATGTCGCACGAGCGAGAAACGCTCGAAGCGGTCATCTCCGCCCGAAACCAAGCCGTCGGCGCGTTGAAGGCCGCGTCCGCCGCGCCGGGCGACCCCCAAGCGATGTCCAACCTGGCGGCGGCCGAGCAGGGACTCAGCGGCGTGCTAGGCCGGTTGTTCGCGGTCTCCGAGGCCTACCCCGACCTGAAGGCCAACCAGAACATGGCGCAGCTCACCGAGGAGCTGACCTCGACCGAGAACAAGGTCGCGTTCGCCCGGCAGGCGTACAACGACTCGGTCACCGAGTACAACACGTACAAGCAGACCTTCCCGCCGATCGTGTTCGCGGGCATCCTCGGCCACAGCCAAGACGCCGAACTCCTCGACTTCGAGGACGAGAAGATCAACCAGGCGCCGCAGGTCTCTTTCTAGCCCCGCCCGACTCGGCCTCCGCGCCGCCGACCGGTGGTTCTCGCCCCTGCCCCTTGAACGGCCGGCTCCGCCGCGGAGCCCGACATGGCGACCGACTTCTTCCAGCGCCAAGCCGCCGCTCGACGCTCGACGGCTTGGCTCTTGGGCGCTTTCGGCGTGTCGGTGCTCGCCACCGCCGCGGCGGTGTTCGTCGTGGCGTACCTGGCCGTTACGGTGCAGCACGAAGGCCCGGAGACCGGCTTCGTGTCGCAGCCGATCGACTGGCAATTCCCCACGGGCGCAGCGGCCGGCACGGCCGCGTTGATCGGCGCCGGATCGCTCTACAAGGTCGCCGCGCTGCGGGCTGGCGGGGGGCGCGGCGTCGCGGAGGGGCTCGGCGGCCGGCGGCTGCTGCAAGACACCACCAGCGACCCCTCGCAGCGCCGGCTGCTAAACGTTGTCGAAGAGATGGCCATCGCGTCGGGCACGCCGACCCCGCCGGTCTTCTTGCTTGAGGACGACGGCATCAACGCTTTCGCCGCCGGATACTCGCCGAGCGACGCGGTGATCGGGGTCACACGCGGGTGCGTCGAGACCCTCAGCCGGGACGAGCTGCAGGGGGTCGTCGCGCACGAGTTCAGCCACATCCTCAATGGCGACATGCGGATGAGCATCCGCCTGATCGGCGTGCTCCACGGGCTGCTGCTGCTGGGCCTCGTCGGCCGGCTCGTGCTGCGGGCCATATTCCACAGCGGCGGCCACTACGACTCGCGGCGATCCGGGAGCGACGGCTCCGGCAAGGGGGGCGCGGGGGTCCTCGCAGTGCTCGCGATCGGCGCGGCGCTGGTCGTCATCGGCGCGATCGGCAGCTTGGCCGGCGGGCTGATCAAGGCGGCCGTCTCCCGACAGCGGGAGTACCTGGCCGACGCGTCGGCCGTGCAGTTCACCCGCAACCCATCGGGCATCGCGGGCGCGCTGAAGCGGATCCTCGCCTCGGCCCGCCGGGGCCGGATACGCCACCCCCGGGCCGCCGAGCTAAGCCACATGTACTTCGTCACGGGCGTGTGGGAAGGCTTCACGTCGCTCATGGCGACGCACCCACCGCTGCCGCGCCGCATCCGCGCGATCGAGCCGAGCTGGGACGGCGCCCTGCCGGACGCGTCGCACCGGACCGCCCGCGTGGCGCTCGACAGCGCGATGGGGCTCGCCGGGCCGGGCTACGACTCGGACGAGTACACGGCCGAGGAGGTCGGCCGCGCGGTCGATCAGATCGGCGACCCCCTCGAGGAGCACCAGCGGTACGCCGCCGCCCTCGTGAAAGACATCCCCGCCGCCGTCCGATCCGCGATCGGCGAACCGATGGGCGCGCGGGCCGTCGTGTACGGGTTGTTGATGGACCGCAACGTGGCGGTCAGGAAAAACCAGTATGCGGCGCTCGCCGAAACGGCCGACCCGGCCGTCGTGCGACTGCTCGCCGAGCGGCTGCAAGGGCCGATCGACAACCTCCAGCCCCGGATGCGGCTGCCGCTGATCGACATGGCTCTGCCGTCGCTCGCGGCGATGTCGTACCCGCAGTACCAACGGTTCTGCCGCAGCTTCCGCGCGTTGGTCGTGGCCGATGAGCGGCTCGACCTGTTCGAGTGGGTGCTCTCCCAGGTCCTCCTGCGGCACCTGCGGCCCAAGTTCGAGCGCGTCACGTCGCCCCGCCTGGTGCGTCGGCCCCTGGCATCCTACGGGCGGGAGTGCCAGGTGCTGCTGTCGGCCCTCGCGCACGCGTGCGGCTCGCCGGGGCACGTCGATGCGGCCTACGCCACCGGCAAGGCCCTGCTGCCCGAGGCCGCCGGCGGGGTGGCGCCGCCGCAGGAGTGCGGGCTCGACGCGGTCCGCGAGGCGCTCGATGCTCTGGCCCGGATCGACGAGAGGCTCCGCCAGCGTGTTATCGACGCGGCCGCGGCCGTGATCTGCGCCGACCGGCACGTCACCGTCGCCGAGGCCGAGCTGCTGCGCGGCGTGAGCGACCTGCTCGACTGCCCGATGCCCCCGCTGCTGCCGGGCCAACGGGTGGTCGCGCGATGAACCTCGACCTGCTCCGCCGCCGCACCGAGTTGCTCGACCGACTCCGAGCCTTCTTCAAGCAGCGCGGCTTTCTGGAAGTCCAAACGCCGCTCGCCGCCCGCGAAGCGATCCCCGAGCAGCACATCCGGCTCTACCAACTGCTCCGCGACGAACGCCTGCTGCAGGCGTCGCCGGAGATGCACCACAAGCGGCTGCTCTGCGCCGGGTCGGGCCCCATCTTCGAGGTGACGCGCTCCTTCCGCGGCGGAGAGTGGGGCAAGCTGCACAACCCCGAGTTCACGATCGTTGAGTGGTACCGGCCCGACGACGACCTGGACGCGGCGATGACGCTGACCGATGAACTGATGCAGTCGCTCCTCGGCGCGCCGCCGGCGGTGCGCACTTCGTACCGCGAGGCGTTCCGCCGGACGCTCGGGGTCGACCCACACCTGGCTACCGCGGCGGAACTCAAGCGGGTCGCTCGTGGCCAGCCCACCCTCGACCTTGGTGTCTGGCGCCAAGCTTCGCGGGACGACTGCCTCAATTTTCTGTTGTCGCTCTGCGTCGAGCAAACGCTCGGCAACGGGGCGCCCGAGCTGCTCTACCACTACCCGGCTGGCCAGTCGGCCCTCGCCGCGACGACGCGCGACGAGCAAGGCGCCGAGGTCGCCGAGCGGTTCGAGCTGTACTGGCGGGGGATCGAGTTGGCCAACGGCTACCACGAGCTGACCGATCCGGCCGAACTCCGCGAACGGCTGGAAAGGGCCAACGGCGGTCGCGTCGCCCAAGGATGGCCCGCCGTGCCCTTGCCAGAGGAGCTGCTGGCGGCGATGAGCGACCCGGGGCTGCCGCCGTGTGCGGGCGTCGCGCTTGGTTTCGACCGCTTGGTGATGCTCGCGACCGGCGCGGCGAGCATCGGCGAGGTGACGGCGTTCCTCGACACCTACTGACCGACGCGCTCCCAAACCTCAAACGTGAAGGCGTGCTCGTTCTCTTCGTCGGCCGGGTGCGCTTCGGCTTCGACTCGGCGCCACTCGGCTGGGTCGAGCGGCGGGAAGCGAGCGTCGCCTTCGACGGTGGCGTGCACACGGGTGAGGTGCACGCGGTCGGCTGCCGGCGCCGCGAGGCGGTACACCTGCTCGCCGCCAATCACGTAGACCGCGTCGCGTTGCATTCCCTCGGCGGTGGACGCTAGCCGAATCGCTTCGGGCAAGTCGTGGGCGACTCGAACCTCCTCGCCCACCGACCACCGTGTGTCGCGGGTCAGCACGACCGACACGCGGCCGGGCAGCGGCCTGCCGATCGACTCGAAGGTCTTGCGGCCCATCACGATCGCGTGGCCCATCGTGAGCGACTTGAACCGCCGCAGATCGGCCGGCAAGCGCCAGGGCAATTCTCCGTCGCGTCCGATCACCCCGTTCTCGGCAGCGGCGACAACCAAAACAACGAGGGGCCCTTCCCCACGCCCTCGGCCATCGGTCGCCTTGCTCCTCACACCGCCACCGGCGCGGGGATGTGCGGGTGGGGGTCGTAGCCCTCGAGCGTGAAGTGCTCGTAGCGGAAGTCGTCGATCGATTTGACCGACGGGTCGATCCGCATCTGCGGCAGCGGCCGCGGCTCGCGCTCGAGCTGCTTCTGCGCCTGCTCGAGGTGGGTGTCGTACAGGTGGGCGTCGCCGAGGGTGTGGATGAACTCGCCGGCCTGGAGGTCGGTGACCTGGGCGACCATCATCGTGAGCAGCGCGTAACTAGCGATGTTGAACGGCACGCCGAGGAAAACGTCGGCCGACCGCTGGTACATCTGGCAGCTGAGCTTCTCGCCGGCCACGTAGAACTGGAACATCAGGTGGCACGGCGGCAGGGCCATGTCGGGCAGGTCCGCCACGTTCCAGGCGCTCACGACCAGCCGCCGCGAGTCGGGGTCGCCGCGGATCTCGTCGATCACCTCGGCGAGCTGGTCGATCGTCCGCTCGCCGTGCTCGTCCTCGGGCGCGACGCGCCAGGAGCGCCACTGCTTGCCGTAGATCGGGCCGAGGTCGCCGTCGTCGTCGGCCCACTCGTCCCAGATGCTCACGCCGTTCTGCTGCAGGTACTCCACGTTCGTGTCGCCGCGGATGAACCAGAGCAGCTCGTGGACGATCGACTTGGTGTGCAGCTTCTTGGTCGTGACCAGCGGGAAGCCCTGCGACAGGTCGAACCGCATCTGGTGGCCAAACACGCTGCGCACGCCGGTGCCGGTGCGGTCGCCCTTGCAGGCGCCGTGCTCGTACACGCGGCGGAGGAGATCGAGGTACTGCTGCATGGCGTCCATCCTAACCTTTGCCGAACCGCCGCCAAGGCGGCTGCTCGAAATACCCCGCGCGGCGCGGAGCTACGGCGCGGCGACCACTCCCTTTAACAGCGCTCCCACGACGTAGGCCAGCACGGCCGCCGCGCCGCCGACGGCCAGGGTCTCCAGCCCGCTGACGGCCCAGTGCTCGTCGACGAAGCGGGCCTTGGCCGCTCCGACGGCGAAGAAGGCCGCGCCGGTCAGCACCGAGCTGATTGCGAAGGGCGCCGGCACGGCGCCCTCGGCGGCGAACTCGACCAGGAACGCCAACAGCGGGATCAGCCCGACCGCAACGAAAGCGGCGAACGTCGTCCAGGCCGCGCGCCAGGCCGAGGGGCTGTGCAGGGGCAGGCCGTGCTCCTCTTGCAGCATGGTGTCGACCCACCGCTTGCGGTCGCTCGTGATGACCCGCACCGCGTTCTCCAGGTCAGGCCCTTCGAAGCCCTTCGCCGCGAAGATCTGCCGGACCTCTTCCCGCTCGCCCTTCGCGTACTGGGAGATGTGGGCCTCTTCCTCCCGACGCGCGCGGCGGCGCAGCTGCTCCTCGGCTCGGGTGCCGAGAAAATTGCTCGCGGCCATGCTGAAGCCGTCGCCGATCAGGTTGGCGAACCCGAGGATGATGATGATCCCCGGCGACAGCCCCGCCCCGGCCACGCCCGACACGACCGCGAACGTGGTCACGGCGCCGTCGATCGCGCCATAAACGAAGTCCTTCAGGTAGCTGTGCCGCACGCCAAGCTCGAGCCGCTCGCGGATCGCGCCGGGCGCGTGCTCGTCGATGTGGGCTTGCAGGTCGCCGGCCGCGGAGTCCGCCATCGCTATTGCCCCCCACTGGCGCCGCCGGCCGGGCGCCGATCGCCGCTGCGGTTCACTTGGCAATCAACTCCTCGACCACCTTGGCGAGCAGCTGCGGGTCGTCCTTCTCACGCAGGTGGGCGATCCGGTCGGCCTTCATGCCGGTCTTCGCCAGGGCCTTCTCGATGTACCCCCACGTGGTCGCCCGCTTCTTCCCCTCGGCCAGGTAGAGTTCGGTCACGAGCTCCTGCAACCGCTGCAGGCCCGAGGCCTCGCGGTTGTCGTAGAAGCTCTTGATCTTGTTCTGAACGTGCTTGCTGTACTGGCGGTCCATCGCGTCGCGGTGCGTCGGGGGGGGAGAGGCTGATCCGAGTCGGTCGAGCCTAGCCGGCGGGCGGCTTGCTGGGCAAGCGGGGAACGCCCGTTCCACCCCGGCACAACGCCCCGCGGCGTGGTACCCTGCCCCTGGGTTAAACGCCCAAGAACCAGCGCCTAGCCCCTCCCGAACTAGCGCCTCGCCCGATGAAACAGATCGTCGCTGTCGTGAAGCCTTACCTCGCCGAGCAGGTCCTGGAGGGCCTACGCCGCGCTCCGCTGGAGGCCCTCTGGGTCCACGAGGTGAAGGGCGTGGGCAAGCAGAAGAGCTACCTCGACCAGTACGCCGGTGGCGAGGACGGCTTCGACTTCTTGCCGAAGGTCGAGCTGGGCATGATGGTCGACGACGCGCGGGCCGAGGAGGTCGTCGAGCGGCTGGTGGAGATCGCCCGCACCGGCCGCATGGGCGACGGCAAAATCTTCGTGCTGCCGGCGCAGCCGTACGAGAAGGTCGTGTCGATCTGAGGGCGACCCCGCTTTGCGGGCGCCCCCGTTGCTCCTGCCGGTGGCTGGCGGCTCCCGCCGGTGGCTGGCGGGCCTTGCGCGCGGCGCCCTTTTCTTCCGGTTCGGTCGGCTGCGAGAATCGTCGCCCCCGAAACAACCGACCCCCGATGATGTCGCTATGGCCAAGAAGACCGCGAAGAAAGCCGCCCCCGCCAAGAAGAAGCGTGTCGAACTCACCGCGCGCGACAAGAAGACGATGGCCGCCCTGGTGGGCCTGGCCGACGAGGTCGTCCGCGCGGCCGACAAGAAGCGGGACCCCTTCCTCGACATCCCGAGCCGCACGCTCTCGAACGTGCGGTACTCGCCGCGGAAGGGGATCATCGAGATGGGCACGAGCAAGAACCGGCGGCAGCTCTTCGACCTGTCGCAGGCGAAGTCCTATATGCGGACCATGCTGGTCGCCAGCGGGTGCAAGCGGCTGCTGGACGAAGGGAAGACGACCAGCTTGCGGGGCCTGTACTACATGCTCAAGCACACCATCGAGGGCTCGAAGGAAAACACGTTCGACGATCAGAACGAGTGCGACACGATCATCGAAGACACCGAGGTGCTGCTCTCGGCGATCCGGGAAGAGCTTCATCTCTACGCGGAGAACCGGGGCGCGTTGGTCGGGGCGATCACCGTCGTCGACAAGGGGGACGTGATCGACTGCAGCCGGATGGGGTCGGGGGGCTACGCGATACCGTCGATCGTCGAACCCGACATCATCCAACTCGACCCCAAGAAGTGCCACGCCGACTTCATCCTGCACGTCGAAAAGGGCACGGTCTGGCAACGGTTCAACGAAGACCGGTTCTGGGAAAAGCACAACTGCATCCTGACCCACGGGGCCGGCCAGCCGCCGCGCGGCGTGAGGAGGCTGCTCTACCGGATGCACAACGAGTTGAAGTTGCCGGTCTACTGCGTTCTCGACAACGACCCGTGGGGCTACTACATCTACAGCGTGCTCAAGCAAGGGTCGATCAACCTGGCGTTCGAGTCGCAGCGGATGGCGATCCCCGAGGCCAAGTACCTGGGGCTCCGAAGCATCGACCTGGAGCGCTATGACTTGGACAGCGTCAAGATCGCGATGAACGACAGCGACAAGAAACGCGCTCGACAGATCGCCAAGTACCCGTGGTTCGAGAAGAAACGGGCTTGGCAGGCGGAGATCAGTCGGATGCTCAAGAACGACTGCAAGCTCGAAGTCGAATCGCTGATATCCAAGGACATCAGCTACGTGACCGAGACCTACGTGCCCGAGCGCCTCGCCGAGAAGGACTGGCTGGACTGACCGACGGTATCCGGCCGACGCGCACTCACCGTCACGGCCACTGGCGCCCCAGCAGGATCAGCACGCCGACCGTCACCGCGCCGATCACCGCGACGAAGACCGCGCCGCTGGCGATGTCCAGCGCGTCCCGCACGTGCTCGTCGTATTCCTTCGTGACCGCGCGGGAGAGCTGCTCGATGGACGAGTTGAACATCTCGGCGGAGAGCACGACCGTCACGCAGACCAGCAGCGCGAGCCACTCCGGCCAAGTGACGCTCCGCCACCAAGCCAGAGCGAGCACCAGCGCGGCGACCGGGAAGTGGACCGCGAAGCTGCTCTGGTCACGCATGCCGACCCACACGCCGCGGAACGCGCAGGAGAACTTGCCGATCCAGGTCTTCGGCCGGAGGTCGTTCATGCTGGGGTCTTTCTACGGGGCCGAGTAACCACGGTGACACGCTTAGCACGGATAAGCCGTTGGTGAAAGCGTCGTTCGTGCCATCCGGAGTCGCTCGCCTCGCGGCCCCGGGACGCAGGCGTCATTCGGGGCCGTACAGGCCGGCCGGGGGGATATCGATCCCGGTGCGTTTGCTCAGGTTCGTGAGCGGCAAGAAACGCGGCTCGAGCAGGAAGCTCACGCCCACGTTGTCCTTCGACTCGTCGACGCTCAGGCCGAGCGTCCACAAGAGCGACTCGCCGATGCGGCTGATCGCGAAGTTCTGGCCGATGTTGCCCGCCTCGCCGAAGTCGACGACCGTCGACGCCGAGCCGACCCACTTCGGCCCGAACCGGTAGTTCAGCCGCAGCGACAGCAGGTCGGAGGTCGCCGGCCCCCGGATCGCGCGGTAGCCGACGTAGAGGTTGCCCTTCGCTGGGCGGTTGAGCGACACGCCCGCCGAGAACGTGCGTAGCCCGTCGTTGAACACGTCGACGAACCCGTCGGAGAGAACCGTAAACCGGTCTCCCAGGTGCCACGACATGTCGTAGTCGACCAGCCCGATCGGCTCGCCGAAGTTGTCCCGGTCCTCTTCCGGGAAGAGGCTCGCGTTGGTGTCGAAGGTGAGCCAGTCGACCACGCGCTGGGCGCCCGGCGCGCCGCGTTTGGTTTGGAGGCGGTGCCGCATCCCGACCCGCGCGACGGTCAGGTCCTCGGCGATCTCGGTGGTCGGCGCGGCGACCCAGCCCTGCATGCCGGTCCGCACCAGGTAGAACCGCGGGTCTTGGGTCGCCGGGATCGTGGGGAAGAAGATCCGGCGGCGGATCTCTTCCAGCGCGTTGTCTTCTAGCGGGTCGTAGAGCGGCAGGTCGTTCAGGTCCTCCGACACGTCCGAGTAGGAGACCTCCGCGTCGAACACCACCTTGTGGGCCAGCCCCTCGAGGTTGAACAGCCGGTCGCGCACGTTCGGGTTCACGGCCCAGAACGGCGCGCTCGCACGCACGCCGGTGTGCAGGTAGGCGCGTTGGAGGTCGTCGCCGGTGAGCGCGTCGCCCCAGTGGGCGACCTCCCCGAGGAAGAACGGCACGACCTTGGCCGGCACGCCGTAGGGCTCGAGGTCGATCGGCAGGTCGATCTCTTGCCGGGTGGCCGCCCGCTCTCCCTCGACCCGTTCTTCCCAAGGGAAGAGGAAGAACTGCGAGGCGAGCTGCGGCGAGGTCGGCGTGGTCGCCGTGTTCAGGTTCGCGTAGCCCACGTGGCTGTGCGTGAACCAGGTCAGCCGCCGGCCCGCCAGGTCCTGGCCCATCACCCAATGGTCCAGCCTCGGCAACCACTGGGTCACCGTGAAGAACTCGTTGACCTGCGCGTTCGCCTCGACCGACAGCGACTGCACGCCGATCCGCCGCCGCAGGCGCAAGCCGGTCGGCTGCTCGGCGGATTCGTCCCACTCTTGCTCGAAGTACTGCTCGAGGAACGTGCGGTCGCTGATCCACCCCACCTGGGCTTGGCTCGTCCAGCCGGCGAACACGCCGTCGAGGATGTCCTGGCGATGGTCCCAGAACGCCCTGCCGCGGAACTTCTCTTCGGGCACGATGTCGCGGCGGCCAAAACCCAGATTGTCGAGGCCGTTCTCGCTGATGAACCACAGGTCGGCGGCGCCGATCGCCGGGCCCCGTGCGCCCGCGAAGCTATCGACCACATAGTCGTAAGACGTCCCGTAGCCGAGGCCGCGCTCGCTCAGGTAATCGAGCCCGGCCGTCCAGTCGACCCCCTTGGGCGCCTTCGAGCCGAGCAGCTGGTGCACGTCGAACTCGGTCAGCACCTGGAAGCCGAAGATCGCGTCGTTGCGGAGCCGGAAGTCCTCGATGTAGTAGCTCGGCTCCTCGAGGTCGGTCTCTAGCCGCGGCCAGTAGAGCACCGGCACGCCGCCCAGCTCGACCCGGTTCCCCTCGGCCGCCGCGCTTTGTTCCCGCGCGAAGACCGGCGCGCCGGTGTACGGGTTGACGGCTTGCCGGCCGGTGACCGGGTCCACCACGGGCCGCTGGAAGTCTTCGAAGGTGATCCGGTCGGACCGCAGACTGTAGGTCGGCTCCTCCAGTCGGCTGGTCGTGAGCAGCGCGTCGTCGGCCACGTACCGGGAGTCTTCTAGCTGACGCAGCGCGCCCGCCTTGAGCCGCACGAGGCCGCGGTACTCCAGGCCGTCGATGCGGGGCAAAGGGGTCAGCAGCTCGGCGTCCAGCACGACGCCCGTCTTGCGACGCGCGTCGTAGAACATCCGCTCGGCGTAGATCACGCGCTCGCCCTGCCGGAAGACGATGTTCCCCTCCAGGTAGATCTCCAGCGGCGTGTCGCCCGCCTGCGTGCTCGCCACGCCCGGCGCGAGGCCGAAGCCGCCGCCGCTCCAGATGACGGCCCGGTCGGTCTCCAGCTCGACGCGGTCGAGCGGCCCCACCGCGCCGGGCAAGCCGGGCGCCTCGACGCCGGTGATGACCAGCCGCGCGCCCCCCTTGAGGACGATGGCCGTGTCGCCCGAGATCGGCGAGGTCAGCCGCTCCGCCTGTAGCCCGGTTCCCTGCCGCGCGTCGAGCTCGATCGTGCGGAAACTGGGCTGCGGCGCCGCGGGCGCGGGGGCGGGGGCGACCGCGGCGAACGGGTCGCCGGCGAACTGCGCCGGGGTCACCGCCGGGTCGGCTCGCCGCGCTAGCTCCGCCGCGTCCGGCTCCGCCGTGTCCGGCCCCGTCGTGTCGGGCCCCGTCGCGTGCAGCCGCGCGCGGGCGCGCCGGAACAGATCGCTTTCGGCCAGTGAGACCTCGCCCGGCGGCGGCGTGCTCCACTGGACGCCGCCCGTCGACCACAAGCGGCCGAACCAGTCGGGCGCCTCTTGCCGCGAAGCGGGCGGAGCGGCCGGGTCGGAGTCCCCGGCGGACGACTCGAGCCGCACCGGGCCCTCGCCGGCCGATTCGAGGTAGACGATCAGCTTCGTCGGTTGGTCCCACCGCTGCGGTTGCTCGACCCAGACGATCGCTTCGCCGCCGCGGTAGTGGTTGGCGCCTTGGGTCAGACGCACGTCGCCCTCCAGGCGCCACACCGGGTACGCGCCGTCGGTCGATCGCCACGCTTGCCGGGCGTCGATCGTGATGGGCGTCGCCACGTCGGGACGCGGCAGCTCGACGTCGGCCCGAGCGGCGCCCACTAGCGCCAGCCACACCGCCCCCCAGGCCGCCCTCAGGCGGACCGTAGATCGCTTCGCTAAACGGTCTCGGCGGGCGATGACAGGCTTCCTTGCCTGGGGACGCGGACGCAGCCGACCGCGGGCGCGCAGCCGCGATCCGGCGACAATCGGGGCGGATCGTAGGAACCGCTCCCCGCAGGGTCAAGACACGCCGGGCCTGCTGGCGCCGTCGGTAAATATCGCCGAGTTAACGACTTGCGTGCGGAGGCCCGGATGCTCCGCCGCCGAGCCGCTTGGCCTATCTCGCCGCTGGCTTGGCCATCACTCGCCGAGGAAGGTCTTCACCACTTCCTCGGGCGCGGCGGCGTAGTTGCTCGGGGTCATGCTGCAACTGGCCCGGCCTTGGCTCAGCGACCGCATCGCGCTGGAATAACCGAACAAGCTCGCTAGCGGCGCCTGGGCGAACAGCACGGTGTCGCCGCCCCGCTGCTCGGTCCGCTCGATGATAGCGCGCCGCTGCTGCAGGTCGCCGACCAGGTCGCCCATGTGGTCCTCGGGAGTGGTGATCTCGAGGGCCATGATCGGTTCGAGCAGCACCACGCCGGCCTCGCGGAGGCCCTTGTCGAACGCTAGCGACGCCGCCGTGCGGAACGCGATCTCGGTCGAGTCGGTCTCGTGGACCTCGCCCCCGAGAACGGTCACCTTGAGCCGCATCAACGGGAACCCGAGCGTTCCGCCCCCCTCGGCAGCGGTCTCGAGCTCTTCGACGACCAGGTTGACCCAATCGCCGGTCAGCCCGCCCGTCGTGGCGGCGGCCGGGTCGGCCGAGACCACCACCGGCGGCGCCACGTGGGCGAGGGGTCCGGTCGGGGTGAACGGCTCGACACGCAGCCGCACCGCCGCGGTGTGCTGCACGCCGTTGATGTTGCGGTGGCACTCTCCGGTCACCTCGACCGGCTTGGCTACCGACTCGCGGTAGCTCACGCGCGGCTGGTGGACCTTGAACTTCAGGCCGAAGTCGCGTGCCAGCCGGTGCTGGATCACCTCCAGGTGCAGCTCGCCCATGCCGGAGATGAGCGTCTGGCCGGTCTCCTCGTTCTCGCTAGCGGAGAACGTGGGGTCTTGCTTGCGGAGCATGTCGAGCACGCCCGACAGCTTCTTCTTCTCCTCGGAGTTCTCTGCCTCGATCGCCATCGAGATGACGGTCTCCGGGAAGTCGATCGACTCCAGCAGGATCGGCGCGCGGGGGTCGCAGAGGGTGTCTCCGGTCACGCTGTCGCGCAGGCCCAGCACGGCGACGATGTCGCCCGCCTCGGCGTGGTCGAGCTGCTCGTCCTTCTTGCTGGCGTGGATCCGCCAGATCTGCGCGACGTTCTCCTTGGTGTCTTTGCCCGGGTTGAGCACGCGGCTGTTGGGCTTCAGCTCGCCCGAGTAGATCCGCACCCAGTAGAGGTCGCCCGTTTTGTAGGGGAGGATCTTGAACACCAAGCCGCAGAAGGGCTCGCTCGCGTCGGGCTTGCGGGTGAGCTTCTTGGCGTCCGCCTTCGCTTCGCCCGAGTCGTCGGCGGCGTTCTGGGCGGCGGCGCGGCGTTTCGACTTGCCCTTGGCCGCCTTGCCGGAGGGGTCGAGGCCGGTCACGGGGGGCATCTCGAGCGGGTGCGGCAGGTAAGCGGCGACCGCGTCGAGCAGCGGCTCGACGCCCATGCCGTGCAGCGCCGAACCGCAGAGCACCGGCTGGATCTGCAGGTGGACCGTCGCCGATCGGACGACGCGGTGGATCAGCGCCTCGGGGATCGGCTCGCCCCCCAGGGCGAGCTCCATCAGCTCGTCGGAGTAGTCGTACAGCTGCTCGAGCATCCGCTCGCGGTAGAGCTGCGCGTCGACGGCCAGCTCTTCGGGGATCGGCTGCTCCTTGACCTCCCGCCCGTCGCGGCCGCCGGGGAACGTGAGGAGCTTTTGCTTCACGAGGTCGATCACGCCCCGGAACGGGTTGGCCACGTGCGGCGGCCCCTCGCCGGCGGGGATCTGCAGCGCGATCGGGCGCGCGCCGAGGCGCTGCTCGATCTCGCTCAGGACCTCCTCCCAGTTCGCCCCTTCGCGGTCGAGCTTGTTGATGAACGCGATCCGGGGCACGTGGTACCGGTTCGCCTGGCGCCACACGGTCTCGCTTTGGGCCTCCACGCCCTCCCGCGCGCTAAAAACGACCACCGCGCCGTCGAGCACCCGCAGGCTCCGCTCGACCTCGGCCGTGAAGTCGACGTGCCCCGGGGTGTCGATCAGGTTGATCGCGACGTCCTTCCACGGGAAGCGGACGCTGGCTGAATAGATCGTGATGCCGCGCTCGGCCTCCTCCGGGTCGTCGTCGGTGGTGGTCGTCCCCTTGTCGACCTCGCCGACGCGGTGCTTGGCCGAGCTGACGTAGAGCATCCGCTCGGTGACGGTCGTCTTGCCCGCGTCGATGTGCGCGATGACGCCGAGGTTGCGGAGCTTGGTGAGGTCGGCGGCCATGGGAGGGGCTTTCGGCTATCGGCTGTCAGCTATCGGCTTGTAGGGAACCGCCAAGACGCCAAGAGCGCCAAGGCCGCCAAGGGAGTTATGGTCGTTCGTAGTTGAGCTGAGATAGGTGACTCGGCAGCGGAGTCGGTTTTGGGAGGTCAATTTGCCCGAATGGAGTCAGCAGTGGTTTGCAAAGATAGAGGTAGTGAAAGAAGAACACGTAGTGGTTCCCTGCACCCTGCGGTATGGGCTGTTCATCGTACGCGACCTGCCAGTACTCCCTATTCACACCGTCGATGCTCTGCGTTACCTGTCCGAAATCGGAATCCTCCGAATCGGACAACTCTATCTCTACCATGAAAACCTCCGGGTGATTGGCGACTCGATGTACGCCTACGACGGTGATGGTTTTCAAAGGGTCGGTCACTTCTTGGCGTTCCCTGGCGCTCTTGGCGTCTTGGCGGTTCTTCTTTCCTACCGGCGCATGCAAAAGGGCGAGGAGCCAAGGACTAGGATTCTACACCGAGAACCCTTGTCCCTAACCCCTCGCCCCTCGTCGCTCCTCGCTCGGCAATACGCCCCTGGGCAATCACCAAGCGAAGTGGGCGAAGGCCTTGTTCGCGTCGGCCATTCGGTGCACGTTCTCGCGGCGGGTCATCGCAGTCCCTTCGCGGTTGAACGCGGCGATCAGCTCCTCGGCCAGCTTTTGGGCGGTCGGGCGGCCCTTCTTGTCGCGGACGGCCAACAGGATCCAGCGGATCGCGAGGGCCTGCTGCCGGTTGCGGTTGACCTGCATCGGAACCTGGTACGCGGCGCCGCCCACGCGACGGGAGCGGACCTCGATGGCCGGCTTCACGTTCTCGATCGCTTGGGTGAAGACCTCGATCGGCTCCTCGCCGGGGACGCGCTCGCGGACGATGTCGAGGGCGTCGTAGAACACGCCCAGCGCGGTGCTCTTCTTGCCGTCGTTCATCAGGCAATTGACGAACTTGCTCGCCAGGAGCGACCCGTAAACGGGGTCCGGCTTGAGCGTCTTGCGGCTGGCGGTGATGCGGCCCATTGATTGGCTCTCGGCTTTCGGCTGTCAGCTGTCAGCATTCGGCTGACGGTAAACTCTTGCACGGGGTCCTTTCGCCGACGGCCGACAGCCGACAGCCGGCAGCCCCCGCTACCCCTTCTTCGCGCCGTAGCGGCTGCGGGACTGCTTGCGGCCGTCGACGCCCAGCGTGTCGAGCGCGCCGCGGACGACCTGGTACCGCACGCCCGGCAGGTCGCGGACGCGGCCGCCCCGCACGAGCACGATGCTGTGCTCCTGCAGGGTGTGCCCCTCGCCGGGGATGTACACGGTGACCTCTTTGCCGTTGGACAGCCGCACACGCGTGATCTTCCGCAACGCGGAGTTCGGCTTCTTGGGCGTCATCGTCCGCACGTTGAGGCAGACGCCCCGCTTGAACGGGCAACGATCGAGAACCGGCGACTTGCTCTTCGCCTTCTTCGTCTTGCGGTTCTTGCGGATTAGCTGGTTGATCGTTGGCATGCGGGGGGGGGGGCGCTAGTTCTGAGGCGCTACGCGCTGGTTTCTGTCGGCCGGCCCGGAGGGCCGGCGGGGGTTTCTTGTGCGAGCCCCGTAGTTTACGGGGATCGCGGCCGCTGTCAATCGGCGAGCCGGCGCCCGCGGCGCCGCCCCGCCGCCTGACGCAGTGACCCGGGTCACTCTTTCCCCCCGCTGTCGCCGCCGAGCAACGCGTCGAGGCTGCCGGGCGCGGCCGGGCGGGCGGCGGCGTGGCTCTCGCCGTCGCCGCCCCCGTCGAGCAGCGGGAACTGGCGGTCGAGCACGCTCGCGGTCTCGGCCGTCAGGGCGTCGAGCGCGGCCGGGTTGATCCGGACCTCCGACTCGTTGGTGGCCCGGAAGCCGGTGCCGGCCGGGATCAGGTGGCCGAGGATCACGTTCTCCTTCAGGCCGACCAGGTGGTCGGTCCGCCCGGCGAGGGCCGCCTCGGTGAGGACCTTGGTGGTCTCTTGGAAGCTGGCCGCCGAGATGAACGACGAGCTCTGGACCGACGCCTTGGTGATGCCCAGCAGCTGTGTGCTGGCGGTGGCCTTCTTCGGCTTCGTGCCCTTGGCCAGCTCGCCGCCGAGGGCCTCGATCTGGGCGTTGGCTTGTTCGAGGACCGCCTTGGGCACGATCGCCCCGACCTCGAACTCGCTGTCGCCCTTCTCGGAGATCTTCAGGCAGTCGCCGATCCGGTCGTTGGCCTTGCGGAAGTCGTACTTGTCGAGCACCGATCCGGGCAGCAAGTCGGTGTCGCCCGGCGAGTCGATCTTCACCTTCCGCAGCATCTGCGACACGATGATCTCGATGTGCTTGTCGTTGATCTCGACCCGCTGCGAGCGGTACACGTTCTGGATCTCGCGGGTCAGGTACTGCTGGACCGCCTCTTCGCCGGAGACCATCAGGATGTCGTGCGGCACCAGCGGCCCGTCGACGAGCGAGTCGCCCGCCTTGACGGGGTCGCCTGTGTGCACCCGCAGGTGCTTGTTGTGGCCGACCAGGTGCTCGCGTTCGATCCCGCTGTCGCTGCGGACGATGATCGCGCGCTTGCCGCGCTTCTTCTCGGCGAGGATCTCGACGACGCCGTCGATCTCCGCGATGACCGCAGGGTCCTTCGGCTTGCGGGCCTCGAAGATCTCGGTCACCCGCGGCAGGCCGCCGGTGATGTCCTGCGTGCCGCCTGCTTCGCGCGGCGTCTTGGCGATGATCGAGCCGGGGCCGATCTCCTCGCCCTCGCGCACGACCAGGTGCGCCTTCTCGGGCATGTAGTAGAAGTCGAGGACCTTGCCGTCCTTGGGGTCTTCGATGACGAGCTGCGGGTGCAGGTCGCCCTTGTGCTCCATGACGATGTAGCGGATCTGGCCGGAGGGGTCCTTCTCGCCGCGGATCGTCTCTCCCTCGATCAGGTCTTCCCAGCGGATCTTGCCGCCCACCTCGGCGAGGATCGGGATCGAGTGCGGGTCCCACTCGCAGAGCGTGTCGCCCGCCTTGACCTCTTGCCCCTCTTCGAGGCGGATCGTGGCGCCGGTCGGGATCTCGAACTTCTCGACCTCGCGGCCGCGGTCGTCGACCAGCGCGAGCTCGCCGTTGCGGCCGAGCACGACCAGGTTGCCTTCCTGGTTTTGGACCGCGTTGAGCTTCGCGAAGCGGACCTTGCCCCCCTTGGCGGCCTTGATGTCCGACTGCTCCACGTCGCGGTTTCCGACGCCACCGATGTGGAAGGTCCGCATCGTGAGCTGCGTGCCGGGTTCGCCGATGCTCTGAGCGGCGATGATGCCCACGGCCATGCCTTCCTCGACCATCGAGCCGGTCGACATGTCCATGCCGTAGCACTTGCGACACACGCCCAGCGGCGCCTGGCAGGTCATCGGGCTGCGGACCTGGATCTTCTCCAGGCCGAGCTCCTCGATCTTGCGGGCGACCTCGGCGGTGATCAGCTCGTTCTCGCTGACGATGACCTCGTCGGTCACCGGGTTGACGATGTTCTGCCGGCTCACGCGGCCCTTGATCGACTCGGCCAGGCCGACCTCGACCTTCTCGCCGCGGTAGATGACCCCCTTGGTGATCGCCTGGGTGGTCTCGCAGTCGTCCATCGTGACGACCACGTTCTGCGCCACGTCGGCCAGCTTGCGCGTCAGGTAGCCCGAGTCGGCGGTCTTCAGCGCCGTGTCGGCCAGGCCCTTTCGGGCGCCGTGCGTGCTGGAGAAGTACTCCAGCACGGTGAGGCCCTCGCGGAAGTTGGCCTTGATCGGCGTCTCGATGATCTTGCCGGACGGCTTGGCCATCAGGCCCCGCATGCCGCCGAGCTGACGCATCTGCTCCTTGCCGCCCCGGGCGCCGGAGTGCGCCATCAGGTACACGGGGTTGACGTAGTTGTTGCCGCGGAAGTCCGTCATCAGCGCGTCCATCATCTCGTCGGTGATCTCTTCGCGGGCGTGGGTCCACGCGTCGAGCACGCCGTTGTAGCGCTCGCCCTCGGTGATGATGCCGCGGTGGTACAGCTTGTTCCGCTTGAGGACTTCCTTCTCGGCCTTCGCGAGGATCTTGCCCTTCGTGTCCGGCGTGACGAGGTCGTCGGTGGCGAACGACAGGCCGCTCTTGGTGGCGGTCTTGAACCCGAGGCGGTTCATGTCGTCTAGCAGCGTGATCGTCTGCCGCCGGCCGAGGAACTCGTAGCAGTCGCTGATCACCTTCGACAGGGCGCGGGAGACCATCGCCTCGTTGTAGAACGGCATCCCCTCGGGCAGCATCTCGTTGAAGAAGACGCGGCCGACGGTGGTCTCGATCACCCGGCCCCGCTTCGACGGGTCGCGCATCTCCTCGCGCAGGCAACGCCCCGCGGGCAGGCGGACCCGGATCTTCGCGTGCGTGTGGACCTTGCCCTCCGCGTACGCGAGCTCGACCTCGGGGAAGCTGCCGAACAGCATGCCGTCGCCGGGCGCCTCGGGCGCGTCCATCGTGGTGTAGTAGCAGCCCATCACCACGTCCTGCGACGGGCTGATGATCGGCGCGCCGTTGGCCGGGCTGAAGATGTTGTGCGTGGACATCATCAGCGTGTGGGCCTCGACCTGGGCCTCGATCGACAGCGGCAGGTGGACCGCCATCTGGTCGCCGTCGAAGTCGGCGTTGAAGCCCTTGCAGACCAGCGGGTGCAGCCGGATCGCGTTGCCCTCGACCAGGATCGGCTCGAACGCCTGGATCCCCATGCGGTGCAGCGTGGGGGCGCGGTTGAGCAGGACCGGGTGGTTGGTGATCACCTCTTCGAGGATGTCCCAGACCTCCTCGTCCTTCCGCTCGAGCATCTTCTTGGCCGACTTGATCGTGTCGGCGTGGCCCAGCTCTTTCAGGCGGCGGATGATGAACGGCTGGTAGAGCTCCAGCGCGATCTTCTTGGGCAGGCCGCACTGGTGCAGCCGCAGCGTGGGCCCGACCACGATCACGCTCCGCGCGGAGTAGTCGACCCGCTTGCCCAGAAGGTTCTCACGGAACCGCCCCTGCTTGCCCTTGATCATATCCGTGAGGGACTTCAGCGGGCGGTTCGAGCTGCCCAGCACGGGCCGCTTGCAGCGGTTGTTGTCGAACAACGCGTCGACCGACTGCTGCAGCATCCGCTTCTCGTTGCGGATGATCACCTCCGGCGCGTTGAGGTCGACGAGCTTCTTCAGCCGGTTGTTGCGGTTGATGATCCGGCGGTAGAGGTCGTTCAGGTCGCTCGTGGCGAAGTTGCCCGAGTCCAGCAGCACCAGCGGGCGCAGGTCGGGCGGGATCACCGGGATCACGTCCATCACGATCCACTCCGGCTTGTTGTCCGAGTCGCGGATCGACTCGACCGTCTTGAGCCGGTTGATCAGGTCCTTGGCCTTCTGCTTGCTGCCGGTGGTCTTGAGCTCCTCGCGCAGCTCCTCCGAAAGCTTCACCAGGTCCAGCTTCATGAGCATCTTGCGGATCGCGTCGGCGCCCATGTCGGCGTCGAACGCGCCCTCGCCGTACTGCTCGCGGGCGGTGCGGTACTCCTCCTCGGTGAGCATCTGCTGGGGCTTCAGCGGCGTGTCGCCCGGGTCGACCACCACGTAGTCCTGGAAGTAGATCACCTTCTCGAGGCTCGTGGTCTTCATCGCCAGCAGCGACCCCAGGCGGCTGGGCATCGCCTTGAAGAACCAGATGTGCACGATCGGCGCGGCCAGCTCGATGTGGCCCATCCGCTTGCGGCGCACGCGGCTGTGCGTGACCTTCACGCCGCACCGGTCGCAGATCATCCCCTTGTACTTCATGCCGCGGTACTTGCCGCAGGCGCACTCCCAGTCCTTCTCGGGGCCGAAGATCCGCTCGCAGAACAGGCCGTCCTTCTCGGGGCGGTAGGTCCGGTAGTTGATCGTCTCGGGCTTCTTGACCTCGCCGAACGACCAGCTCCGGATGTCGTGGGGCCGCGCGAGGCTGATCTTCACCGACGCGTAGTCGTTGATGCGATCGTAGTTGGACGATTCAAGCAGGCTCATTCTCGACTCCTGGGAGATTTGTCGCACGCAAAGGCGCTAAGGCGCAGAGGGTGTTTTTGCATCGGCGGTCTCACGCTCGTCCCTCTGCGCCTTCGCGCCTTTGCGTGAGACCTTCTGATCGTCGGAACTACAAGCCGCGTTTCTCGAGCTGCATGTTGAGGCCGAGTCCGCGGATCTCGTTCGTGAGCACGTCGAAGCTCGCCGGCGTGCCGGCCTCGAGCGTGTTCTCGCCCTTGACCATCGACTCGTAGATCTTCGTGCGGCCCTCGACGTCGTCGGACTTGACGGTCAGCAGCTCCTGCAAGATGTACGCGGCGCCGTAGGCCTCCAGGGCCCACACCTCCATCTCGCCGAACCGCTGCCCGCCGAACCGCGCCTTGCCGCCCAGCGGCTGCTGCGTGATCAGCGAGTACGGGCCGGTGCTGCGGGCGTGCACCTTGTCGTCGACCAGGTGGTGCAGCTTGAGCATGTAGATGAAGCCGACGGTCGTTTCTTGCTCGAGCGGCTCGCCGGTGCGGCCGTCGATGAGCCGCGCCTTGCCGTGGCGCGGCAGGCCGGCCTCTTCCAGGCAGTCGTTGATCTCCTCCTCGGTGGCGCCGTCGAAGACCGGCGTGACCGCGCGGAAGCCGAGCTTCGCGCCGGCCCAGCCGAGGTGGGTCTCGAGGATCTGGCCCACGTTCATCCGGCTCGGCACGCCCAGCGGGTTGAGCATGATCTGCACCGGGGTGCCGTCGGACAGGAACGGCATGTCCTCGATGGGGAGGATCTTGCTGATCACGCCCTTGTTGCCGTGGCGGCCGGCCATCTTGTCGCCCACGGAGATCACCCGCTTCGTGGCGATGTAGACCTTCACCATCTGCAGCACGCCGGAGCGCAGCTCGTCGCCGCGCTTCATGCTGTTGAGCGTGCGGTCGCGGGCGTCGATCGCTTCTTCGACGGCGGGCCACATCTGCTTGTGGATCTTCTCGACCTCCTTGCTCCTCTCGGGGCTGCGGATGTCGAGCCGCTCCAAGCGGAAGTTGACCGCTTGCTCGGCCACGTACTTGGCGTCTTGCTCGTGGACGAGCGAAGCGCCGTCGTCGTCGGTGAGCTTCTTCTTCAGCACGCCCTCGATGGCCGTGACGAGCTCGGTGAACGCCTCGGCGATGCGCGCCGCGCCGTCCGCCTCGGCGGTCTTCAGCGAGCGCTCGAACTCCTTCCGCTCCTCTTCCGAGAGGCTCATCCGGCGCGAGAACTTCTGCGTGTCGATCACGATCCCCTCGACGCCCGAGGGGACCTCGAGCGAGTCGTTCTTGACGTCCTCGCCGGCGCGGCCGAAGATCGCGTGCAGCAGCTTCTCTTCGGGGGTCAGCTCGGTCTTGGACTTGGGCGAGACCTTGCCGACCAGGATGTCGCCCGGCCGCACGAACGTGCCCACGCGGACCACCCCGCCCTCGTCGAGGTTGCGGAGCATCTTCTCGCTGACGTTCGGGATGTCGCGGGTGAACTCCTCGCGGCCGAGCTTCGTCTCGCGGATCTCGACGTCGAACTCCTCGATGTGGATCGACGTGTACGTGTCGTTGTGGACGAGCTCCTCGGAGAGGATGATCGCGTCCTCGTAGTTGTATCCCTCGAACGACATGAACGCGACGAGCACGTTCCGCCCCAGCGCCAGGTCGCCCTGCCAGGTGGCGGCGCCGTCGGCGATGACGTCGCCCTTCTCGACCTTGTCGCCCGGCTTGACGATCGGCTTCTGGTTCTGGCACGTCCGCTCGTTGAGGCCGACGAACTTGCGCAGGTGGTGCACCTCGGGGCCGATCTCGATGCGGTCGGCGTCGACGTAGGTGACGGTCCCCTTGTGGCCCGCGCGGACCAGCATGCCGGAGTGCCGCGCGACCTCTTGCTCGAGGCCCGTCCCCACGACCGGCGGCTCGGCCACCAGCAGCGGCACCGCTTGCCGCTGCATGTTGGAGCCCATCAGCGCGCGGTTGGCGTCGTCGTGCTCGAGGAACGGGATCAGGCCGGCCGACACGCCGATCATCTGGCTCGGCGCCACGTCGATGTACTCGATCTTGTCGACCGGCGTCAGCGCGAAGTCGGCCCGGTTCCGCGCGACGATCATGTCGGCCGTGTCGCCCTGGATGGCGCCCCCCTTCACGAGCGCGTCGGCCGACGCGACGTGCGCCTCGTGCTCCTCGTCGGCCCGCAGCCACACGACCTCGTCCTGCAGCTTGCCGTTCTTCACCCGCCGGTACGGCGTGACCAAGAACCCGTAGTCGTCGACCGACGCGTACATCGCCAGCGAGCTGATCAGGCCGATGTTCGTGCCTTCGGGGGTCTCGATCGGGCAGATCCGGCCGTAGTGGCTGATGTGCACGTCGCGCACCTCGAAGCCCGCCCGCTTGCGGTTCAGGCCGCCCGGGCCGAGCGCCGAAAGCCGCCGCTCGTGCGTGAGCATCGACAGCGGGTTCGTCTGGTCGACGACCTGCGACAGCTCGCCGCGGCCGAAGAAGTACTCGATCGCCGCCGAGATGCTCTTCGGGTTGATCAGGCTACGCGGGGTCATGTCCTCCGCGTCCTTCAGGCTCATCCGCTCCTGCACCGTGCGGCGCAGCTTGAGGAAGCCCTTCCGCAGCTCGTCGGCGGCCAGCTCGTCGATCGTCCGCAAGCGGCGGTTGCCGAGGTGGTCGATGTCGTCCACGTACATCGCCGAGTCGCCACCGGCCAGCCCCAGCACGTACTTCACCGCGTTGACCAGGTCCTCGGGCCGCAGGACCATCTCGTCCTCCGGCACGTTGAGGCCCAGCTTGCGGTTCATCCGGAACCGGCCCACACGCCCCAGCCGGTAGCGGTTGGTGTCGAAGAACTTCTCCGCGAACAGCGTCCGCGCCTTCTCCAGCTGCGGCGGGTTGCCGGGCCGCAGGCGCTGGTAGATCCGCAGCAGGGCCTCTTCGTGGCTGCTGGTGACGTCGTCCGCCATGGCGTTGAGCAGGTGCGGCGACGGCGGCGGGTCGATCACCTCGACCGACTTCACGCCCGACGTGCAGATCACCTCGGCCGTGTTCTTGGTGATCCGGTTGCCCGCTTCGAGGATGATCTCGCCGGCCCGCTCGCTGCCGACCGGGTACACGACGTCCTCCACGCAGACCTTGCCCTCGATCTTCGCGACGCTGCGCCCGTCGACGATCTTCTCCTTCTTCGCCTCGTAGAAGGCCTTGAGGATCTCGGCGTCCATGCCCATCTGGGGGCTCATGGCCCGCAGCAGCGTGACGATCGAGAACTTGCCGCTCTGGTCGATGCGGACGGTGATCGAGTCCTTCTTGGTCGTGTTGATCTCGATCCAGCTGCCGCGCTCCGGGATCACCCGGCACGAGTAGACCTTCCGGTCGCCGGCCTCGATCTCCGACACGAAGTCGATGCCCGGCGAGCGGTGCAGCTGGCTGACCACCACGCGCTCGGCGCCGTTGATGATGAACTCGCCGCCGCCCATCATGATCGGCAGGTCGCCCAGGTAGACCTCTTCCTCGATCGGCTGCTCGCGGTTCAGCCGCAGCCACACCCGCAGCGGCCGGCCGTAGGTCAGCCGGAGCTGCCGGCACTCGTCCGGCGTGTAGCGCGGCTTGCCCAGCTCGTAGCGCACGTAGTCGAGGCTGATCGACTTGTCGTAGCTCTCGATCGGGAAGATCTCGCGCAGCACCGCCTCGAGGCCGTCGTCCTTACGGTTCTCGGGGTTCGTGCCGTCGTACTGCAGAAACCGCGCGTAGCTGGCGGTCTGGATCGCCGTCAGGTCGGGCACCTCGTAGGTGCCGCGGTCGCTGCCGAACTTGCGGACATCGGGGGTTTGCAGGCGTCGTTGTGCGGGGACAGCCATAGCGGGGGCGGCTCCTAGCGATTACCGGTGCGGGCGATAGGCCTACGCGGGCGAGCGGCGACCGGGTCGCGGTCCGCGCTCGAAACTTCAACCGGCGGGCGAACGCCGGCCAACGGCCGGCGCTGGTGATGGAGAACTCGGGCGGCCGAGCGTGTGTCGCGGGCGGGCGACAACGCTGGCGCCAAGCGAAGCAACGGGCGCACCAACAACGGGCGCACCAAAGGGCGCGACCGATGCGGGCCCGCGCCGCGGACCGCGGTGCGGGGGCGCAGAATCCCCGTGGGCCCGGCTTGGCGGCCGGGCTTCACGAGCAGGGCGAGGCGCCCATCGGTTTGGATAGGAGAGTGCGCGGAAACGAAGCTCATCCTAGGCGACACAAGGGAGGCGGGGGCGACAACTCAAAGCGTGGCGGCGGCGGGCCGATGACTCCCCGGCCCGGCCGCCCGCTGTCGCTGACGAAGCGAGATCACTTGATCTCGACTTTCGCGCCCGCTCCCTCGAGGTCGGCCTTGAGCTTCTCGGCGTCTTCCTTGGACACGCCTTCCTTGAGCTTGGTGGGGGCGCTCTCGACGGCCTCCTTGGCCTCCTTCAGGCCCAAGCCGGTCGCCGTGCGGACGACCTTGATCACGGCGATCTTGTTGTCGCCGAACGACGTCAGCTCCACGTCGAACTCGGTCTGCTCCTCGGCGGCGGCCGCGCCGCCGGCGTCGCCGGCGCCCGGGGCGGCCATCATCACCGCGCCGCCGCCGGCGGCCGGTTCGATGCCGTGGACGTCCTTCAGGTAGTCGCTCAGCTCCTTGGCTTCCTTCAGGGTCAGGCCGACGATCTTGTCGCCCATCTCCTTGATGGCGTCGGAGAACGAGGCGGCGTCCGCGGTCGCTTCGGCTGTGGCTTCTTCGCTCATCTTTTCACTCTCGGTTAATCGTTGGGTCGGGCCGGCCGGCCCCGATCGGGTTGGCTAACGCTATCGACTCGCTACCGGCCGGGCAAACGCTACCAGGGCTGCGCCTCAACCGACTCGCTGGGTTGTCACTCGCTCGATTGTCCGGCGGTCCGTCGCCGTGTGCCTCTCGAAGCCGGCGTTCCCTCGCGCGGCGGTCTTCTTTGGCGGAGCCGGGGCCCATCGCTCTGGGGCCCACAGCACCAGGGCCCACAGCACGCAGGACCCATGGGCTTAGGGCCCTCAGCCCTCTTCGCCCTCTTCGCCGTCTTCCTCGCCCTTCTGTTTGATCTGGCTGGCGAGCATCTTCGCCGGGCCGAGCAGCTGCGCGGAGAGCGTCATCGCCGGGCCCATGATCTGGCCCGAGATCGTGCTCAGCATCTCCGCTCGGCTCGGCCACTTGCTCACGGCCTTCACGTCGTCGGCCGAGAGCCTGGCGCCGTCGAGCACCCCGCCGGTCGGCTCGAATTGCTTGAAGTCGTCGCTGGTGGCGAGCGCCATGACCTCCTTGGCCAGGGTCACGACGTCCTCCCCGCCCCACACGACCGCCTGCGATCCGGTCAGCCCCTCGAACGCCGGCGCGAGGGCCGTGCCCTCGGTCGCGCGCCGCGCGAGGCTGTTCTTGATGACCATCACGCTGATGTCCTTCTCGCGCAGCCGCCTGCGGAGGGCGACCGCCGCGTTGGCGTCCATGCCGACCATGTCGACCAGCATCAGCTCGCTCACGCCGTCCCAGCGGCTGGCCAGCTCATCGGTCATCAACTCTTTGACGTACTTGCTCATGGCGGGCTGTAGGCTTTAGGCGGAAGGCGGCTTCGGCGATCCGCTGCTGCGAGTGGGTGGGGGGTTTATCGACGGGCCGCTCGCGACGGCTCAGACCGCGAGGCGGACGCTCGGGCTCATCGTCGCAGAGAGGTGCGCCGACTTGATGTAGACGCCCTTGACCGCCGCGGGCTTCAAGCCGACGACCTTGTCGACAAACGCTTGGATGTTCTCGGCCAGCTTGGCCTCGTCGAAGCTCAGCTTCCCGACGATCGCCTGCACGTTGCCGCCCTTGTCGTTGCGGAACTCGACCTTGCCCGCCTTGTACTCCGCCACGACCGTCGCCACGTCGGGGGTGACCGTGCCCGCGCGGGGCGAGGGCATCAGGCCGCGGGGGCCGAGCACCCGGCCGAGGGGGCCGACCGTCTTCATCATGTCGGGCGTGGCGATGCACACGTCGAAGTCGGTCCAGCCGCCCTGGATCTTCTTGGCGAGCTCGTCGTCGCCGACGTGGTCGGCGCCGGCCTCCTCCGCCGCCTTGGCGGCGGGGCCCTTGGCGAAGACCACGATCCGCTGATCCTTGCCGATGCCGTTGGGCAGCACGATCGAGCCACGCACGATCTGGTCCGCCTGCGTGTGGTCGACCCCCAGCCGGATCGCGACCTCGACCGACTGGTCGAACTTCGCTTTGTCGTAGCTCTTCAACGCGGAAACGGCCGCGTCGAGCGGCAGCGCCTCCTTGGGGCGCTTCGAACGGTCGGCCTTGAGTCGTTTGCTCAGCTTGGGCATCGGTTGCTTCACTCCTGCGGGTGAAGTGTGGTCCAAACCGCCCGGCTCACTGGCCCGGCGTCCCACCTTCGGTTTGTGTTAGTGAACTCTTGTCGCTTATCGGCGCCGCTTATCGGCGCCGGGTCGGATTCAGCCCTCGACGACCAGGCCCATGCTGCGGGCCGTGCCGGCGATCATCCGCGACGCGTGCTCCACGTCGCGGGCGTTCAGGTCGTTCATCTTCGTGGTGGCGATCTCTTCCAACTGGGCCTGCGTCACCTTGCCGACCTTGGTCTTGTTCGGCACGCCCGAGCCCTTCGCCAGGCCGGCTGCTTTCTTCAGCAGCACCGCCGCGGGGGGGCTCTTGGTCTCGAACTCGAAGGAGCGGTCGTTGTACACGCTGACGACGACCGGGATCATCATCCCGTTCGCCTCGCGCGTCGCGTCGTTGAACGCCTGGACGAACTGCCCGAGGTTGATGCCGAACTTACCCAGCGCGGTGCCGACCGGCGGGGCCGGGGTCGCCTGCCCGCCCGGGATCTGGAACTTCGCTTGACCGACTAACTGCTTCGCCATCGGATTATTCCCCCTGAGGCTGAGAGCCTTAAGCCTGAAGCCTGCCGCCTCAGAGTTTCTCGACTTGCCAGTACTCCAGCTCGACGGGCGTGCTCCGCCCGAAGATGCTGATCATGACGGTGATTTTTCCGCTCTGCTGGTCGATCGCGTCGACCTCGCCCTCGAAGTTTTCGAAGTTGCCGTCGGTGACCTTCACCTTGTCGCCCTCGGCGAACTTGATGTTCAGCTTGGGGGTGTCGTCCTCGCTCTCCTCGCCCTCTTCCTTGGGGAGGATCTTCTCGACGTCCGTCGCGGTCATCGGCACCGGCTTGCCCGCAGCGCCGGTGAAGTCGCCGATGCCGGAGGTCTCGCGGATCGCGAACCAGGTGTCGTCGTTCACGTGCATCTGCACGGCGATGTAGCCCGGCCAGATCTTCCGCTCGACGGTCTTCTTCTTGCCGTTCTTGAACTCGGTGACCTTTTCGGTCGGGACGATGATGTCGCCGAAGTAGCGGTCGAGCCCCTCGATGGCCACCTTCCGCTTCAGGGCCTCGGCCGAGGTCCGCTCGCGGTTGCTCTGCACCTTGAGGATGTACCAGTCGATGTTGATGTCTTCGGCCAGCTCCTCGTCGCTGATCTCCTCGATGGGCCCCATCGGAGCGACCATGGCGGGCTCGTCGTCGTCATCGTCGTCGTCGTCAGCATCGCCGTCGTCAGCATCGCCGTCGTGAGCGGCGTCCGCCTCTGCCTCGTGTGCGGGCGCGGCCTCCGCTTCTTCGGCCCCTACCTGATTGGCCGCGGGCTCTTCGGCCCTGGTCTCTTCGGCTCTGGTCTCTTCGGCCTCTGCGACCACCTCGGCGTGCTGCTCGCCCTCGTGGCCGACACCGACTTGGTCGCCCGGCTTTGCGCCCAGCACGTCCGCGTCGGGCGGAGCGGCGGCTCGCGGCGCCGGCGCCTGGGGCTCGGGTTGAGCGGCGCTCGCGTCCGGGGCGTCCGAGGCTTCGCGCGCGTCGCCGGCCATCGCGGCGGCGTCGCGCTGCGTGTCCTCGGCTTCGGCGGGTCGCGTTTGGTCGCTCAAGAACGATTGCTCGGTTGGTATTGCGATTGGACGTCGGCGTTGGGCGGTCTCGCCGGGGTTGCTTCGCAACCACCCCCTGGCAGAGACATCCGCCTCGGAGCCGCTTGCCTCAGAGCCGCTTGCTTTAGAACCACTTGCTTTAGAACCACGTGGCGACGAGGTCGCGTAGGCCCGATAGCAGGTAGTTGAGTATCGTGTCGTAAAGGTAAAGCAGCATCGCCAACCCGAAGATGACGAAGATCACCACGCCGGAGGCCTTCAGCAGCTGACTCTGGGTCGGCCACGAGACCTTGTTCATCTCCGCTTCGACGGCGATCAAGAACTCCGCGAACTTCGGCAGCTGGATCAACCTGAAGGCGGCCCAGCCGGTCACCAGCAGCACCGCCAGCGGCACGCCCAACGCGACGCTCGGGCCGTAGCCCTCGGCCACCAGCGAGTTCCGCAGCGAGTAAGCCCCTGCCGCCAACACGGCGCCGATCGCGATGAGCGTCGCTTGCCGTGCGTGGCGGCCCTGCTTCGGCTTGAACAGCCGCAGCTGGAACAGTTCTTGGAGGTAGGCGGTCACCGGGCGTATCCGTCGGCCTTGGCCGTGGCGATGGTAGTCGTTTCGGAGTGGCCGCTCCCTCGGGCCGCTCACCGTGTTTCGCGTCGCTTGGGCGCTCCGGCCCGTGGGCCAGCCTTGGGCAGACCCGGTCTCTCCCACCGGCTATCGAGCAGGGGCGGTGGGACTCGAACTCACAACCCCCGGTTTTGGAGACCGGTGCTCTGCCAATTGAGCTACGCCCCTGTGTGTCCGCAGCCCGTGGCCCGTGGTTCGTGACTCGTTCGGCGAACAAGCCACTAGCCACGGGTCACGAGCCGCGATCGATTTACTCCAGGATCTTCGTGACCACGCCCGAGCCGACCGTCTTGCCACCCTCGCGGATAGCGAAGCGGACGCCATCGTCCATGGCGATCGGCTTCATCAGCTCGACGATGATCTTCGCGTTGTCGCCGGGCATGCACATCTCGGCGTCGCCGGCCAGGTTGGCCGTGCCGGTCACGTCGGTCGTGCGGAAGTAGAACTGCGGGCGGTAGCCGCTGAAGAACGGGGTGTGCCGGCCGCCTTCCTCCTTGCTGAGGATGTAGACCTCGCCCTCGAACTTCGTGTGCGGGGTGATCGACCCGGGCTTGGCCAAGCACTGGCCGCGCTGGATGTCCTCACGCTTCACGCCACGCAGCAGGCAGCCGACGTTGTCGCCCGCCTGGCCCTGGTCCATCGTCTTGTTGAACGCCTCGACGCCGGTGCAGGTCGTCTTGACGGGGGCTTCGGACAGGCCGACGATCTCGACCTCTTCGCCCACCTTGACGGTGCCGCGCTCGATCCGGCCGGTCGCCACGGTGCCGCGGCCCTCGATCGAGAACACGTCCTCGATCGCCATCAGGAACGGCTTGTCGGTCTCACGAGTCGGCTCGGGGATGTAGCTGTCGATCGCCTCCATCAGCTCGGTGATGCACTTCTGAGCTTCCGGGTCCTGGGGGTTCTCGTACGCGGCCTTGCTGTTGCCGCGGATCAGCGGGACCTCGTCGCCGGGGAAGTCGTACGTGCTCAAAAGCTCGCGGACCTCCAGCTCGACCAGCTCCAGCAGCTCCTCGTCGTCGACCAGGTCGCACTTGTTCAGGTAGACCACGATCTTCGGCACGCCCACCTGACGGGCCAGCAGGATGTGCTCCCGCGTCTGGGGCATCGGGCCGTCCGGCGCCGACACGACCAGGATCGCGCCGTCCATCTGGGCCGCGCCGGTGATCATGTTCTTGACGAAGTCCGCGTGGCCCGGGCAGTCGATGTGGGCGTAGTGGCGGTTCTCGGTCTCGTACTCGACGTGGGCCGCGGCGATCGTGACCGTCTTGGTCTCGTCGCGCACCGTGCCGCCCTTGGCGATGTCGGCGTACGACTTGAACTTGGCGAGCCCCTTCGCCGCCTGGACCGCCATGATCGCGCCGGTGGTCGTGGTCTTGCCGTGGTCGATGTGACCGATCGTGCCGACGTTGACGTGCGGCTTCGTCCGCTCGAAGGTGTCCTTGGCCATCTTTTTCTCTGGCTCGCTCGGTTGTGCTTGGGGGTGCTGTGTGGTCGTTGCTTGATTCGCGGGCGGCTAGGCGCCGCAGAGCTGCTGACGAGACTTGAACTCGTGACCTCGTCCTTACCAAGGACGCGCTCTACCGACTGAGCTACAGCAGCATGGTTGGAGCGGTCAGCTGTCAGCGATCAGCAGTCAGCTCTCGTTTGGGTGGCGTCGATGCCCCGTCGTTTGGCGTGTTCGCCCGTGCGGGCGATGGGTCTCGTCGAGGCTGGCGGCCCAACGCTGAAGGCCGGCAGCTCGGGTCAAAGCGGGTGAAGGGAATCGAACCCTCGTCATCAGCTTGGAAGGCTGTTGCTCTACCATTGAGCTACACCCGCAAACGAATGCGGATCGGCGATTGCGGATTGCGGAATCGGGCGGCTAATGCCCCGAGCAAACACCGCCCTCAGTCAACCACCCGCCCCAAGTTGGCGCCACAACAGGTAAGTAAGTTCGAATCTCCTCTCAGCGAGCTTCTGTTTCTTGCCGAGCAGCGCCCCCCGGACGTGGCCGAGCAGAGCCGCTCCGAATTGCCCTCTCGGCGAGCGACGTCTCGGCGTCAGCCAAGCGGAGCCGCCCGATAAACTCGGCGAGCGACGTCTCGGCGCTAGCCGAGCGGAGCCGCCCGAAAACCAGTGGTGGGTGCAGGATTCGAACCTGCGAAGGCAGAGCCATCTGATTTACAGTCAGACCCGTTTGACCGCTTCGGTAACCCACCTTATCCGGCTCGCCCCGATCACGCGACGGGGGTCTCGCCGACGCTCGACCCCTCGCTGCGATCCGGCAGGCGACCCGCCCGACGGCGGCCGGCTAAGGCCGGCCAACCCGACGGCCGCCCTCGCGAGCCCCCTCGCCCGCTGCCCGACTCGCTGCCCCCCCTGCCACCCCGCCGGCCGAAACGGCCCGACGACAGCGCTAGGAGGACAACTCTTCGGAGAGCTAGCGGAGGGACTTGAACCCACAACCTGCTGATTACAAATCAGCTGCTCTGCCAATTGAGCTACGCTAGCCCGCTCACGAACCGGCCGGCTCCCGAAGGAGCTGCCCCGGCACAACCCGCCAGCGTGGAAACTCAGTTTTCAGACCACCCGCCACCGGCTTCAGAGGCCCGGCCGGCGAACCAGGTTCGCTCGACGTGACTCCGTACCGGCAGCCGGAAAGTCGTGGGAATCGGCCAATATACAGCGGCTGCCCAGGCCCGCAAGCCCACTGGGCGGGGGTTTCCGCGCGGTTTCCGGGCAAGAATCGCCCGACAATTCCCACACGCCCCAACGGCCGCCCCCCCCTCGCCACGAAGAGGCTGCCGTCCACGAAGGACCTTTCGGCCACGAAGACGAAGCCCCTGTCGGCCACGAAGACACCGTCGGCCACCACGACGCGACGGCGCGAGAGCCTCACAGCTCCAAGGCGACCCGCTCTTCGGCCGCCGCCTGACGCAGCTTCGTCAGCGCGCGGGCCTCGATCTGGCGGACCCGCTCCTTCGTGACGCCCATCTCGGCGCCCACTTGCTTGAGGGTCAGCGGCTCGCGGCTGTGGTCCAGGCCGAAGCGCGAGATCACGATCTTCTGCTCCCGCTCGTCTAGCCGGCGGAGGATCTTGCGCACCTTCTCCTCGCGGTCCTTCTGGGCCGCTTCGCGCAGCGTCGGGTTCGCCCGGTGCTCTTCGGTGCTGTCGAAGATCTCGTCGTAACTGGTGCGGAAACGGTCCTGGTGCTTGTACTCGCCGGGGATCGTGCGGGCGTAGTTCTTCACGATGGCCCACGTGGCGTACGTGCTGAACTTGTTGCCGCGGGCGAAGTCGAACTTCTCGATCGCCTTCATCAGCGACACGTTGCCGTCGCTGACCAGCTCGAAGAAGCTCTGGTTCGGGGTCATCCGCTTCTTGGCGATCGACACCACCAGCCGCAGGTTGGCCCGCGACAAGTGGTTCTTGACCTCAACCGCGTCGGCGTACAGCCGCTCGATCTCGTCCATCACTTCGGCGCTGGGCCGCTTTGCGTCGAGCGTGTCGCGGAGTTTGGCCGCCTTGTACTTCAGGTAGTTGTACTTGCGGAACAAGTGGGCCTCTTGCTCGCGCGTGAGCAGCGGCACCTCGTACAGGCTCGCCAGGTACGCGGGCAGGTCGCTGGGCCGCCGCGCCTTGCGCGGGGTCGTCTCGGCCTCGGGCATCGGGCCCAGGCACACCGCGTCGGCGCCCCTCCGCCGGAAGCGGTCGTTCGGGATGAAGTCCAGCGTCAACGCCAAGATCCGCTCGTAGCGGACCTCCGTCAGCGTGCGGTAGACCGTGGTCTTCGACCGACCGTACCGCCGCATCAGCTTCTCGATCGACACGCCGGCCCGGTGCTCTTGGTACAGCTGCTCGCGTTGCCGCTCGGTGAGCGCGCCGCTAGCGTCGGTGAAGATCGGCTCGGTCTCTTCGTGCTGCGTGAGCGTAGCCCGGACCGTGTCGGTCGTCCGGCCCGTGCGGTCCGCCAGCAAACGGATCGCTTCGGCGCGTGTCGCGCCGTCGGACGCCATCCGGCGGGCGTCGGAGACCAGTTCCATCCGTTCCGAGTCGCTCAGCTGGCGGAAGCGCGTGCCCCGCTCGACCCGCTGCTGGTTGTTCCGCACGAAGCGGTCGACGCTGCTACGCAAGAAGCCGACCCGCTTGCGGCCGTCGAACACCAGCTTGCGGCTGACCAGGCCCGCCTCGCGCCAGCGGGCGATCGTTTTGGTCGACACGTTGAACTGCTTCGCCAGGTCGTCGACCGTCAACACCTGCTCGCCGAGCGCCTCGGCCGGCAAATCGACCGAGTCCGACAGGTCTTCCACCAGCAGCCGCAGGTCGTGGATCAGGTCAACTCCGGCCGCCTTGTCGCGGTCGGGGCGCACCCAGCCGCGGCACCCGATCTTGGTGACGATTCGGTCCACCGCATACTCGCGGCCGGGCTCCAACTCGGCCATCGCTCGCTCGACCTCTTCCAGCCGGCGCAGACGCTCATCGGCGGTCGCTCGGCGGAGCTGTCGCCGGCGGATCTCGTCGATGGCGTCGATGCGGTAAGCGCGTTGCATATTTAGATCAGCAGCCGGACGGCTGGTTCCTCTCACTACTTCGGATTTTCCCAAAGTCCCCTGGTCCACTCGCCGGAACGCGTTAACTCAAAACCCTGACTCACTTTGAAGCGCGTCGGCAGGGCGCCAGCGGACGGTAGTTGTACGCGGCGTTTCTGCTTTGGGTCGAGGGAAACTTCGTTTCGCGGGAAAGTCGCACGCCGTGCAACCTGCAAATTACCCATCTTCACATTGCCCGCTTCTCGATCGCGTCGCTTCACCCCCAATCCCCGCTCGCTCGCGGGGCGGTGCTGATGAGGGCTCGAGCGGCTCGCCGATGAACCCAAGTGAGACTCCCTTCGGCGGTCTCGGGTTCGTCGCCAGCGGCGGGCCGACGCCTCGCCATCCTCGCCTTCCTCGCCCTGCACGCCCTGGGCCGCACTTGCCATGCCGACCCTCGCTCATCGGAATCTGCCCTCGATAGCCGCTGTTTGCCTGCTCGCGCTGGGCGGGCCGACGCTCGGCGCCCCAACGATCGACTTCTCGCCGACCGGACGGGTTGCTCCGCCGTCGGTCGTGCGTGTCGACCTCCGCTACGAGGCGACCGCCACCGCCGAGGCCTCCGAGCACCCCGCGAAGTCCAACGGCCAGCTCAAACTGGAGTACCGCCAGGCCGCCGTCGACGACCGCGGCGGGCGGTACGTGCGTGTCGTCGACCGCTGCCGCGACGCCCGCAACGCCGACCCGCTCGGAGCGCACCGCCGCGTTTTGCTGGCCGAGCCCGGCGTGACGGGCGTCCGTGTGGCCGCCGCCGGGGCGCCGCTGGAGCGGTCCGAACTCGACCTCGTGCAGCCCAGCGCCGACCCGCTCGACCTGCCCTCCCTCGCGCCGATCGAGCCGCTCGCCGACGGCGGCGTTTGGTCGCTCGACGCGCTGTCGCTCGGCCGGCTGATGCGGCTGGACCGTGTCACGCTGTGCGAAGTAACCGGCGTGGTCGCCGACGCGAACGATCGTTTTGCGCTCCTGAAGCTCGCCGGCGCGGTCCACGGCCTGGTCGACGGGGCGAGTGTCGAGATCGACCTGCGCGGCGCGGCGTTGTTCGACCGCGCGGCCCACTCCTTCACGAAGGCCAACTTCGCCTGGGACGAACGCCGCGTGGTCGGCCCGGCCACGCCGGCGATCGAGGCCCGCGCGAAGCTCAACATCGCGGTGCGGCCGCTCGGCCCCGCCGACGAGCCCATCGCGACGGCGGTCGTCGACCGGGCGGCTCGGGCCACGTTCGACCCGCGGCTGCTAATCACCACCGGCGATGGCCGCTGGTCGCTGCTGGCGGACCGGGACTGGTTTGTCGTCGCCAGCGGCCGCGACGCGACCACGCTGCGTCGCGTCGAGGGCGAGCGGATCGCCGCTATCACCACACTCACCCCGCGCGGCGATTCCCCTGTCACCCTCGAGAGCCTACGCGACGAGGTCCGCTCGGCCCTCGGCGACCAGCTTCAGCAGTTCACCTCGGGCGATCGCGGCGCGAACGCGGCGGGCCTGACCTTCGTCGAGGTGACCGCCGTCGGCGCGATCGACGGCCGCCCAGCGATCTGGAACCGCGCGCACGTGGCGGCCGGTGAGAGGGCGATCGCCTTGGCCACGACGATCGCTTCGTCGGAGACCGGGGCCGACGACCCGAGCCGACCGGTCCGCGAACTGATCGAGACCCTGCACCCCGTCGCGGCGGCCGACGGCGTGGCCGTGGCGCCGGGCAAGCGGGTGCGTTGACCGCGTCGGCTTGACCGTCGGGCGCCCTTGGCGGGCTGCTGACTCATCAGCGGCCTGGGTCGCCCCCCAGGACGGCGGCGCCGGAACGTCGGCCGAGAGCGGACGTCTTGCCTGCCGCGAAGAGCTTGCTCCGAGCTTGGCGAGGTTGAGAAACGCCAGGAAGGCGATTCTCGACCGGCTGCTAGCCGACGGGCAACACGCCGTCGGTCTTGGCAATCACCACCACGCCCCCCTCGGACACGGTGAAGCCCCGCGCGCGGTCGGCGTCGTGGTCGTAGCCGATCTCGGTTCCCTCGGGCAGCTCGACCCCCTTGTCGATGATCGCCCTCCGCACGCGGCAGCGCCGCCCGACGTTCACGCCGGCGAACAAGATCGACGCTTCGACGTGGGCGTAGCTGTTGATCCGTGCGCTGGGGCCGATCACGCACTTCCGCGCTTCGCCGCCGGAGAGGATCACGCCGGGGCTGACGATGCTGTCGAGCGCCTCGCCGCGGCGCGGCTCGCCGCCCGCCTCGGGGCCGGCGGCGAACACCGTTTTTGCCGGCGGCAGGTTGGGCTGGTGGGTGCGGATCGGCCAGTGATCGTCGTACAGGTTCAACTGCGGCTCGACGTTCGTCAGCTCGAGGTTCGACTCGTAGTAGGCGTCGATCGTGCCGACGTCGCGCCAGTAGGCTTGGCCGCCGTGGTTCTCGTCGCGGAACGGGTACGCGAAGACCCGGCGGTCGTTGATGATGGCGGGGATGATGTTCTTGCCGAAGTCGTGGTGCGACTCGGGCAGCGTCGCGTCGCGGCAGAGCTCGTCGAACAAGAACGGCGCGTCGAACACGTAGATGCCCATCGACGCCAGGCAGTGGTCCGGGTCGCCGGGGATAGTCTTGGGATCGGGCGACTTCTCTTCGAAGCCGATGACGCGGTTCTCGCTGTCGACCTGCATCACGCCGAAGGCCCGCGCTTCGTCGCGGGTGACCGTCAGGGCGGCGATCGTCAGCTCGGCGCCGCTCTGTTTGTGGCTGTCGATCAGCTTCGCGTAGTCCATCTTGTAGATGTGGTCGCCGGCCAAGATCACCACGTGGCTGGGGCGTTCTTTCTCTAGCGAATAGATGTTCTGGTACACCGCGTCGGCGGTTCCTTGGTACCACTTCTCGTCGATCCGCTGCTGCGGCGGCACCACGTCGACGAACTCGCCAAGCTCGCGGCAGAAGAACCCCCGCCAGCCGAGCGTGATGTGCCGGTCCAGGCTCATCGCCTTGTACTGCGTGAGCACCAAGATCCGCCGCATCCCGCTGTTGAGGCAGTTGGACAGCGTGAAGTCGATGATCCGGTAGCTGCCGCCGAACGGGACCGCCGGCTTGGCCCGATCGCGGGTCAAAGGCTCCAAGCGAGAGCCCTTGCCACCGGCCAAAACCACCGCCAAGACGTCGTTCATAGAGATTCCTTGCTCGGCGGTGGCTGCGCTGCTGTCGCGTCGCGACCAGCGAAACCGGGCTCGCACAGCGAACGCCGCTGAAGAAGAGTCCGCCGCCATCGGTGTAAGTCGGTCGCCAACCGCTCCCTAGTTTACCGATCCCCCGCCGCCAGCACAGACGAGGGGAGATCGACCGGCGGCCGCCGCAGCGTGACACACCGCTGTCATCCCGGCCACGGACGATAGCCAAGCCGGTGGTCGAGCCGGAGACTTCACACGCTTATCGTGCTGTCTACACACGATCGTCACATTCGTTCGGCATCCTTTTCGCAATAGCCGGCCCGCCTCGGCGGCCAACCGGATCTTCAACCGCTACGGGAACCCCCAACGCCGCCGCGGAGTCCAACCGCAACCGCAACCGCAGACGCGACCCTCGCCCTCACCCGATGGCAGGCGCCGGACCGAGAAGGCCAGGAGGCACGATGATGCGAGCTAGCTGCAAGCACCTAGACGAGCCCAACCCCACCACGGACGACATGCGTCGAATCGACTACCTACCGAGCCCCGCCGAGATCGCCCAGGCGTGCGCTTCGATCCGCTCGGCTTGGACCCGCAGCGAGAAGCGGCGCCGGTTCGTCGGCGACCAGCTGCCCGACGAGCAGGACTCTGTCTGGAGCCCGCCGGTGATCGACACCTCGCACTTCCGTGTGCTCGCCCGCACTTCTGACGCGACCACCTAATCCACGGGTCGCGTCAACAGCGGGGCCGGCTCATGGCCTCCGCTATCCCTTCGACTTGCCGCTTGGCGACCACGTCTGGAGCGTGGTCCGCCAAGGCGGCTGCCGGCGGCGCCGTCCTTGGCGACTTCAACGCAGCCAGCGTGGCCCGCGCCCAGCCAGCACGGTCCGCCAAGTCCGCCACGATTATCCCGTCGATCGGCGCCGCGGCGGCGCCGGCGACCACCAGCGGCAGGCCCGCCAGGCAGGCTTCCAGCGCCGGCGTCGACTGCGGTCCGCCCGACCCAGAGCACCAAGCCACGTCGGCAGCGGCGTACAGGTCGCGCAGATCGGGCCACGGCCCTAGCCAGCTGACAAGCCCCGGCTCGGTCGCGGCCGCGGCGAACCGCTGAGCCGCAGCCGACCCACGTCCGCCGCCGGCGATAAGCAACCGGATCGCCGGATTCACCACCCGGATCAGGTCGGCTGCCCAAGCCAGCTGCCTGACCGCCTCGGGCGATTCTTGGCGAGCCACCGCGAGGATCACGACCGCGTCGTCGCCCAGCCTTATCCCCCCCGCCCGCAACCGCTCGCGCGCCGCGGCCCGATCGGTGTGGGCGCCGGCGATCGTCGGGTCGACCGCGTTAGGCGTGCGGACCAAGCGGCCGGCTGCCGAGGCCGCGCCGTCGGCGGCTTCGTACGGCCCAAACACAAGGTCTGCCCCGGCCAGTCGCCGCCGCGGGCCAGCGGCGCCACCGCGGTCGACGGCCGCCCACACGGCCTTACCCCGGCCGGCGCGCGACCACCTCACCGCCCTGTCGGAAGCCGCGTCCCAGGTCTGCACCGCGTCGACGCGCAGCCGCCGGGCCAGCCGCCGCAGGCGAACCGCTGCGTAGGGGTCCACGGCCGACCGCCAGCCGAGCCACTCCACCGGCACGCCGGCCGCGCAGAGCGGCGCCGCCACCGGCCCCGGCCGCCGCAGCGACGCCACGGCGACCGATTCACCGGCCGCCCGCGTTGCCGAAGCGACCAGGCGGAGCTGCTCGGCGTGGCCGCCGCACTCGAGGTCCTCGATAACGTGCAAGACCTTCGGCACGCTCAGCGGCTCCTTGGCGGCGTGGGCCGCGCGGCGGCGTGGATTAGTGCGTGTGGGCCGCTTGGTACTCCTTGCCCGTGTAGGCCTTGTAGAAGTCGAGGATCGACTCCTTCAGGCTGTCGGCCGTTTTTGGGTCGGCGGCCTGCTTGGCCTTCATCGCGTCGACCATCACCTTGTGGGCCGCCGCGAGCGTCTTGCCGTAGCCCGACGCGTCCGACTTGATCCGCTGCGCCATGAAGTAATCCCCGATGATCCGCTGGATGTTCGTGGCGTGGTCCTCTTTGGTCACGACCCAGCGGGCGAGCTGGTTGTGGCCGGTCGCGTCGTGCGTGCCGGAGAGCTCCTCGATCTGGCCGATCGCCTTAGTGATGGTCTCGGTGTCTTCGAGCATCTCCTCGAAGCGACGCTGGTCGCCGTAGATGCCGCAGGGGACCTGGCAGTGGGCGGCGGCTTCGCTGGCGAGCATCGCGGCGACGAGCAGGACCGCAGCCGTGGCGGCGAAGCTCGTGGAAGTGGGGCGAGTCATAGTGGCGGGTCCTGGGTTCTGTGGTCGACTCGGGAAAGCAGCCCGGCGGGCCGCCCGACCCACAAATCTAGGTCGAACTGTTGCCGGCCGTAAACTGGCGGCGGAGTGGCCGGGTGGCCGCGTATGGCTCATGATGGCCGACCGGCGGCCGCGTCGGCCTCCCGTCTCCCCCCGGCCGTTATTGGTTGGAGCCCTCGCCCATGACGCCGCTGAGCCCTTCGGACCTTTGGCTGCCGATCCTCGCCGCCGCCCTGGCGGTCCACGTGCTGAGCACCCTCGCCTGGACCGTGGCGCCGCACCACCGGCCGGAGTGGCGCCACCTGCCGGCCGGCGGCCCGCTCGGCGCCGCCCTGCAGGACCAAGGCGCCCGGCCCGGCGACCAGTTCCTGTTGTCCGAAGGGGCGGCCGACGACAAGGACCCGGCCAAGTGCCGCGGCATGTTGATCCTCTGGCGGCGCCAGCCGAGCATGGCGAGGAACATCGCGATGACCCTCGGCTTCTTCCTTCTGGCCGCGTTCTTGATCGGCTACCTGGCGAGCATCGCTCTGCCGCGCGAGGCCGCGCCGGTCGACGTGTTCCGGTTCACCTTCACCGCCGGTGTGCTCACCCACGCGGCGGCCGGCGTGCCTACGATCATCTGGTTCCGGCGCAAGTTCTTGATGGACCTCGTCGACGGAGTCGCTTACGCGGCGGCGACCGCGGCCGCGTTCACGCTGCTGTGGCCGTCGTGAAGCCTTGCCCCCGTCGCGTCGCATCGACGCCCGCCCCGCCCTCCGAGGAGACCCGATGGCTTTCTGGCGCCGGCTGACCGATCGGCCCCCGAGTCCCGACCGTTTCGCGAAGCTGGCGATCAAGCGGATCCGCCAATCCGGCGACAATCGGCCGCTGGAGTACGACCGCGAGGCGTTCCAGCTCCGCGGCGAGTCGCGGCAGACTTACCTGGGCAACCTGTACGCCGAGTACTGTCGGGCCGACCGCGGCGCCCGCGAGGCCGTGCTGCGGACCTTCCTGGCGACCTGGCACACGGCCGGCCTCGAGGCGCCCGCCGACTTCGCCGACGTGCGCGCGGACCTGCTCCCTTCGCTGCGGGCCCGGTCGTACGCGGTGGCCCTGCAAGAGCTGCTCGCCGGCGGCGACAAGCAGACCGAGCTGCCCTACGAGGTCGTCGGCGAGCACCTCGCCGCCACGCTCGTGTACGACCTGCCCCACGCCATGCAGACCGTCAGCGCCGAGCAGCTCCAAGAGTGGGGGGTCTCGTTCTACGAGGCGATGGAGGTGGCCCGGCACAACCTGGCCGAGACCACCACCCAGTACGCCCAACTCGGCTCTCTCTATGCGCTGGCCGTGGGCGACGCGTACGACGCGAGCCGCTTGCTGCTGACCGACCTGATCGAGCAGATGGAGACCGACGGCCCGGCGATCGCCGCCGTGCCCAACCGGGAGCGTCTGTACGTGGTCGGCGCCGACGACGAGCAAGGCCTCGTCGAACTGGCCGCGCTGGTCGAGCAGGACCTGCAGCACGAGCGGGCCATCACCGGCCGGCTGTTCCGCCTGACCGACGACGGCTGGGCGCCGTGGCTGCCCGCCGAGGACCACCCGGCCTACGCCGCGTGGCGGCTGCTCCAGGTGCAGTCGATCGGCCGCGACTACCAGGAGCAGAAGGCCCGGCTCGAAAAGCAGCTCCAGGCCGACGGCGCCGACGCCATGGTGAGCTCCTACCAGGCCGTCGAGCGGCAGGGGGGCCTCGAGACCTTCGCCGTGCTCGCGTACGGCCTCGGCGCGTGGCTGCCGGAGGTCGAGTACGTGGTGCTCAGCGACCAACGGCTCAAGCCGGTGGCCCGCGTGCCGTGGGATCGGTTCCGCGAACAGCTCGCCGACCGGTTCGAGCCGATGGACCTGTACCCCGAGCGTTGGCGCCTGAGCGAGTACCCGAGCGACGAGCTGCTCGCCCGCCTGGCTCAGGAGCACGGGCTGTGATCCGCCGAGCGGGGCGGTACGCGTGGGCTTCGCCGTACACGGCGCTCGGCTTGGCGGTGGGCCTTGTCGCGCTGGCGACCGGCGGTCGGGTCCGGCGGCTCGACGGCGTGCTCGAGTTCTCCGGCGGGTTCGCCAAGTGGGTGGTCCGCCGCTTGCCCACCGGCAAGAACACGGCCGCTTTCACACTTGGCCACACCGTGCTCGGGCAAACGATCGACTCGCTCGACTTCGCCCACACGCACGAGTTGGTCCATGTCCGTCAGTTCGAACGCTGGGGCCCGCTGATGGGCCCGGCGTACCTCGGCGCGTCGGTCTGGGTGTGGCTGCGGGGCGGGCGGGCGTATCGGGACAACCCGTTCGAAGTCGAGGCCTACCGCATCGCGCCGTAGCGAACAGACTGACCAATTGCAAAAAAGCGGCCTGCGTTTCGTTTGAAACGCGACACACACTCCGAAACGTCGGTGTCACGCTAAACTGTAACGAAATCGACCCTAAACGCTTGCTAGGCAAGCCCTTGCGCATGCGTTACACCCCCGGCGCGAGTAAAGCCTCAACCGCCGCCCAGCGCGCCCCCCGCGGCCCAAGATTATCCCGCCGGGCCGACGCGCCGCCCCATCAAAAGGCCACCCCACCCGCAGCGCACCCGCAGCCCGCCCGGGCCACCGCTCTCGTCCCCCGTCCCTCGTCCCCCGTCCCTCGTCCCCCGTCCCTCGCCGCATGCCCCCCCTACCGCCCGGCGCCGGCCCGCTGGTGGTGTCGTACCGCGCGGTGCGACGCGCGATCGGCGCGGTGGGCTTGCTGCTGCCGGTCGCTTTGGGGCCGCTCGGCTGGCTGCTGTACGGCGTGGAGATCCAAGACAACCTCAGCAGCTACTACCACACGCCGATGCGCGACGTGTTCGTCGGCTCGCTGTTCGCGATCGGCATCTTCCTGTGGTGCTACGAGGGCTACGACTGGATCGAGAACTGGACGGCCAACGTCGGCTGCCTCGCCGCCTTGGGCGTGGCCCTGTTCCCGCTCGACGCGGGCGCCGACCCGCTCTACCAAGGCACTTGGGTCGGCTGGGTCCACTCGCTCGCCGGCGGCGTGTTCTTCACGACGCTCGCTTTCTACTCGCTGTACCATTTCCCGACGTCGCGCGGCGACCGGCGCGAGCCCGCCCCCCACGAGCGAGAACGGAACCTCGTGTACGTCGGCAGCGGCGTGGTGATCCTGCTGAGCACGCTGGCGATGGCCGGCTACCTGCTGCTGCCGCCGGGCGGGCTGAAGCAGTGGCTCAACCGCTACAACTTCTTGTTCTGGATGGAGTGGGTCGCGGTGTGGGCGTTCGCCGCGGCGTGGCTCACCAAGGGGCGGGCGATCGTGGCCGACATCGCCGTGGACCTGCTCGCGCTGCCGACCGAGGCGATCGCCGGCAAGCGCCGGAGCCGCCGCTAGAAGCGAACGGGTCGCGAACCCGCCGATCAGCAGTCGCGCCAGCCGTCCCCACGGCACAGTCCGACGAGCCGCAGCCGGCGCGCCGCGTGCTGCGCGACCCGCTCGTCGAAGGCCCGCCGATCGACCGTCGGCAGGCCCAGTTTCTCCAGCACGCTCAGCCCGTCGGGGAGCTCGGCCCGCTCGCTACGCGGGCGTTTGCCGGAAGCGCCGGTCGTGGCCAGATCGGCGAAGTTGTCGATGCCCGAGTTGATGACCCTCAGCATCGAGCGGGGCGGGCCCGCCGCGCGGGCCGAACCGGCGCCGATCAAGAAGACGGCGTCGGAGAGGAGCAGCACCGCCCTGCCGGGTGACTCCTTCGGGTCGGAGCTGTGGAAGTAGTGGAGGACCGGGTAGGCGAGGTGCTTGTGCGCGTGACGGTCGATCTCGCCCACGACGTCGAGCAGGTAGTCGTCCAGAGCGCCGCTGTCTGGCCCGCACCAACACCGGTCGATGAAGGCCTCGACCGTATCTCCGATCGAGAAGACGCGCCGCGCGAGGTACTTGCGCTCGATGCTCGCCGACACGACCGGCAGGATGTACGACAACGCGACCGTGAGCACGACCGCGCTGGACAACGCCGCGAGGTTGCTCAGCAGCGTCCAGGGGAAGTGCGCCGGCACGTAGTCGCCGTACCCGACGCCCGCCAGGGTCACGCCGACGAAGTAGACCGTTTGCCCCCACGAGGTGATGCGGTCCTTGCTCGGCGTTTCGATCAGCGAGTCGGCGTCGGCCATGAACAGGCAGACCCACCCGCTGGCGAGCAGCGTGTACCACACGAGGACCGACAGCACGAGCATCGTCGGCCCGATCATCGAGAGGGCCCGGTGCATCGGCCGCCGCTCGTGGACCGCGAGCGCCGCGCGCCACAGGCGGCTGGTCCAGAAGGCCGTGACCGGGCCGCAGCCCTGCGCGCTGAAGACCGTGACGAACGCGTCCCACAGCGCGATGGCGAGCAACACCACGGCGGCCGCGTACAGCAGCAAAGACATCCTTCCTCCTCGGGCGGTGTCGGGGGTGGCCTGCCACGACCGCAGCGGCCGCGGCGGCGCGCGCTGACCGGCCGTCGCGCGCCGCGACGCGCTACCGGCCCGGCCCCGCCGCGCCGCGTCGCGACGGCCCGGCGGCAGGCGCGGGGGCGCGGCCCGTGCCGGCCCCGTTGGGCCAAGCCGGTGTGTTTTGAGAGAGCAACTCGTGCACCCAGGCGACCTTGTCGGCCACGCGCTTGCTGACGACCTCGGGCAACGCGTCGGTGAGGCCCAGCGCGCGGTTGACCTCGTTCAGGCCGACGCCGAGTTGTTGGTAGGTCGCCAGCAGGGCGCCGGCGTCGTCGCCGGCCGGGGGGTGGTAGCCGAATTGGTGGGCGACCGTCTCGAGGACGGCGCGCATGTCGAGGTAGAACGCGGCGGTCTCTGCGAAGTCTTCCCACGGGTGGCTGGCCGCGTAGCGGCTGATGTGACGCTCTTGCCAGTCGTCGGGCGGGCCCTGCTCGTAATAGCGGGGCATCGCCTCGGCGTAGGGGGGGCGATTGTGGTCGCCGAACACGAACCCGAACTCCCCCTCGCGCTGGCCCTGGACGAAGACCTGCCACAGCCAGTGCGACGCCTCGTGGCGGAGGTGGCCGATCAGCGTGCGGTGGGGCTCGCCGAAGCGCTGCCGCGCCCGCTCGCGCTCGACCGAGTCGGCCTCCTTGAGGTTGATCGTGACGACGCCGTCCTGGTGGCCGGTGGTGTGGTGCTCGTCGGCGGTGTCGGCCGGGAAGCGGAACGTGAGCGGCGGGTTGCTCGCCTCCCACCCGATGCCGAGCGTGTCCAAGCCGTACAGCAGCCGACGCTTGGCGGTCTCCATCGCGCGCCAGCGGCCCAAGAGCTCGGGGTCGTCTAGGTTCGGCGCGAGCGTCGTGGCCTGGCAGCTGCGGCAGAACGAGCCGGGCGAGTCGACCAGCGCGTTGCACGCGTCGTATTGCGTGCGATTCTTGCAGAACGCCAGGGTCGCGCCGCAGCCCTGGCCGGCGCAGCGCCAGGCGCCGTTGTCCGTTGGCTCAACGGCGACCACCCGCCGGCACGCGTCGCACCACCCGCAGTCGCGCCCGCACGCCAGGCAGCGGACGTTCTCGAAGAACAGGGTGGCGCCGCAGCGGCACGGGTAGGTGAGCATGGCAGGGATGGGGCGAAGGCCTTGGGTCGCGATGGGCGCCACCCCACGCATTCGGCGCGCCACAGCCCGGCGGCCTACGCCGATGGCAGGACGAACTTCTGCACGATCCAGCGGAAAACGACGCAAGAGAGGACCAGTTGCACCGCCCCCAGCGCGACGCCCCACCGCCAACCGGTGAAGGCCTCCCGGTGCGCGCCGCCGGGGTCGATCGCCACCGCCGCCGCGCCGGCGAGCGTCATGAGGCCGAAGCCAATGAACCAAATAACGACCGTCAACATGCCCCAGGCGATCAAGAAGGGCTTGTGCGGCGGGCCGTGGTTCGGATGGCCGACCGGCACGACGCCGGGTGGGAAGGGAGGTTGTGGCATGGGAAGGTCGGGGTATTAGCCGGCGTTTGGAGTTCCGCCAAAGATACCTGACCTGCAATGTGTCGGTCAGCTCGAACGGTGCGAGCAGTCGGGGCGCCCCGGACGGCAGCAGGAAGCGACGTTACGGCGCGGTTATGAGAAGCTTCCGCACTCGCGCGACGCGCCTTGGCGATTCATACACCCCCGTCTGCTTCTCGCGCTTCGCTAGCCAGCTCGACGCGCAGCTGGACGCGATTGGGAGCATTCATTTTCAGCAGAGCGACCGTTACCCGCCCCTCTTCCGTCCTTCCTACAACCAGGTTGCTTGCGAACTCGAAATGGTCCGTCCACTTATCTCGGCGCGGGTCGAACAACCGAGTTAGCCGCTGTGTCACCGCGTCGATCGAGGCGACGTTCGGTCCCTTGTGTCGGTTGCAGTGGCCGCAGGCGAGGCACAGGTTGTCGGCTTCGTCGCTGCCCCCGTGCTGACGCGGAATCACGTGCTCGATATGGAACCGCGCCCACGGCTGAGCCGACTGAGGCAGGCGACAGTACTCGCACTGGTGGCCGGCGCGTTCTCGAACGTCGTCGCGCCGTGCCGAGTCCATTTAGGTGGGATCCCTCTTCAGCACCTGCCGGGCTTTCGACTGCACGATGCTGATAAGGTCGATCGCCTGGATGTAGGCGTCGTACTCTCGCTGCTCCTCCTCGCTGAGCAAGCCCTCGTTGCACTTCTCGGCGAGGTGATCGATTCGGTTCTGCACCGCGTCGTCCGCTCGCATCTGGACGATTCGCGCCGCCGCCTCGGGCGTGAGGGCGTCGGCGAGGGGGTCGAAGACCCGGTCCAGCAGCGATGCGGTGGTCATGTCCGTAGTATACCACGGCGGCTGCTGCGGGGCGGAATGGCTACCCGCCGCGCAGCACGTCCTCCATCGAGAACACGCGCCCCCGCGCGCCGGACCCGATCTGGCGGCTGAGGAACCGCGCCGCGGCGAGCGTCCCTTCGGCGTACACGCGGCGGCCGAGCACGTTGTGCTCGAGCACCAGGCCGACCGTGCCGGCGGCGGCCGAGAGGTCGTACCGGTGGAACGCGTGCCCGGTGAGGTGCTCCTCCGGCACGCCGATCTCGGATCTTTGCAGCTCGGGGTCGCGCACCTTGTCGATCGCGTCGACCGAGAACCCGACGCCCAACGCGTTGAGCGAAGCGACCAGCGCCTTGGCGGTGCCGGACGTGTCGCGCTTGCCCTGCTGGTGGCTCTCGCGCACCGACAACTCGGCCCCCGCCAGCGCGCCGGGGAACGACTCGGCGAGCCAACGGGCCGCGGCTTGCAGCAGCACGATCGGCGGGGCCATGTTCGGGGCGACGACGGCGCACGCCTCGGAGCGTGAGACCGTTTCGCGTACGGCGGCCGCGTCGAACCCGGTCGTGCCCATCACGAACGGCACGCCCGCTTCGGCGTACCAGCGGGCGTTGTCCAGGGCGGCGTCGGGCGTGGTGTAGTCGACGGCGACCGTGTCGGCCGGCAGCGACACGCTCGCCCTCGAGTCGTCGCCGATGAGCTCGACCCAGTCGGCGCCCAGCGCGAGCCGCTCCCCCTCGTGGACCGGGCTGGTGAGCCCTTGCGGCAGCAAGCGGAAGTCGGTCGACGCGGCGGCTAGCGTGGCTACCTCGGCGGCCATCTTGCCCGGCAAACCGGCGAGGAAGAGTGGGATCGACACGGAGCGTTCACTCACACGGGACTCGGTTACCCCCGCGAATCCACCGAATCCAAGCGGGTCTCATCCGCGGCGATTCGATCGATCCGTGGGCCCCCCTACAAAGAGAAGACTACTCCGACGCGACGGCCGGGCCCTCGCGCAGGATCGACGTCAGCGCGGTGCGGGCGTCGGTCTTCGCGTCGCGTTGCTTCTTGATGATGATCGCGTAGGTGTGGTGCGAGCCGTCTTTGCTCGCCAGCGAGCCGGGCACGCACACGCTGCGGGCCGGGATCCGCCCCGGCTCGATCACGCGGCCCTCGGGCACGCTGTAGACCTTGGTCGATTGCGCGAGGAAGCAGCCCATCGCCAGCACCGCGCCCTCCTCGACGATCACGCCCTCGGCGACCTCGCTGCGTGCGCCGAGGAACACGTCGTCTTCGATGATGACGGGGTTGGCCTGGAGCGGTTCGAGCACGCCGCCGATGCCCACGCCGCCGGAGATGTGGCAGTTCTTGCCGACCTGCGCGCAGCTGCCCACGGTGCTCCACGTGTCGATCATCGTGCCCGAGCCGACCCGCGCGCCGATGTTCACGTAGCAGGGCATGAGCACCGCGTCGGGCTCGATGAACGAGCCGTAGCGCGCGATGGCGGTCGGCACGCTGCGTACCCGCGCCTGCTCCCAGCCGGTCTTGAGTCCGACCTTGTCGAACCACTCGATCGGCCCGGCGGTCATCTCTCGGTTGTTGGTGAAGCGGAAGTGCAGCAGCACCGCTTTCTTGACCCACTCGTTGACGACCCACTGGCCGCCACGCTTCTCGGCGACGCGCACCTCGCCCGCGTCGAGCAGGTCGAGCGCTTGCTTGACGAAGACCGGCCCGAGGTCGGCGGCCTCCTCGTCGGCCCAGACCTTGTCGATACGCTCGGCGAGAGATTGGATGTCCGTCATGGGAAGTTGGGAGGCGGATTCACGCGGATTTGAGAGGACCGACGCGGGTGAGAACGCGGTGAATCGGCGGCTGCCCGCTCGACCCGCGTCGGGTTCGCCTGAGCTAGACCGCCGCCGGCGCGGCGTGGGGAAATCCTTGGATCGCTTCGGCCTTCTTGATCAGCTCGAGCGCGCGGTCGCGGTTCGGCGGGTCGAGTTCTTCGACCGGGATCAGCGGGCGCCGCATGCCGACGCCGAGCATGTGGTGCAGCGGGATCGGGTTCTTCACGCCGAACACCGCGTCGACGCACGGCTGGAGGGCCGCTTGCAGCTCGGCGGCGGCGTCCCAGTCGCCGGACGTGGCGAGCTCGGTGAGCCGCTGGAACTCGGCCGGCCAACGGTTGGCCGACGCGCTGATCACGCCCACCCCGCCGCGGCGCATCACCTCGACGACCAGGTGGTCCTCGCCGGAAACCAGGGCGAACGCGTCGGGGTCGGTCTCGGCGCGGATCGTGTCGAGCGACGCGAGGTCGCCGGTGGCGTCCTTCACGGCGACGATCGCCGGGTGCGCGGCCAGGCGGATCATCGTCGCCGGCTCGATCCGGCTGCCGGTCCGCCCCGGGATGTTGTAGAGGATGACCGACGTGCCGAGCCGCTGGGCCAGGTCGCCCACCTCGGTGAAGTGCGCGCGGAGGCCCTCCTGCGGCGGGTTGTTGTAGTAGCCGGTCACGTGCAGCAACGCGTCCGGCTGGATCGCGCGGGTGATCCGCTCGCTCAGGTGCAGCGCCTCGTCGGTCGAGTTCGAGCCCGCGCTCGCCAGGCACACGACCTTCCGCCCGAGGTCCGCCGCGCGGCCCCGCGCGTACTCGATCCCCCGGGTGCAGAGGTCGACCTGCTCGTCGTGGCTGAGGGTGGCCGACTGTCCGGTCGTGCCCGCGAACAGCACGCCCGCCACGCCCGCGTCGAGCACGCGGTCGATGAGCGTGTAGACCTTGTCGAAGTCGATCCCCATCAGGGCGCCGACCGGCTTCATCGGCGTGACCAGCGCGACGTGGGCGCCGCGGAGTTGTTCGGGCTTGAGCATAGGGCGTGGGGCGCAGGGCGGGTTGGCCGCGTTGCGCAGAAGGGCGATTGGATTGCGCGAAGATGTCAACCTACCGCGCCCGCCCTAGCCGGCCTACTCCCCGCCCCCCCTTACTCTCCGCCGGCCGTCGCCTGCTCTAGCTCCGGCAGCGGCACGTGGCCCGCGGGGCGGACTTCCGATCCGTCGCGGTCGGTCAGGCGGTCGCCGAGCGCGGCCCGCGCCCTCTCGGCGTGGGCGAGCATGCGCTCGACCACTTCCGGGTGGTCTCCCGCCACGTCGGTGGTTTCGCCGACGTCGTTCTTGAGGTCGAACAGCTCGAGGCCGATCGTCGCCTGGTCGTAAGCGACCGGCACACCGCCGGCGCCCCCCTCGCGGCCGTCGAGCGTGCGGTACTGGTGGGGCAGGTGGAGCTTCCAGCGTGCGTCGCGCACCGCGCGGAGCTCTCGGTTGTAGTAGCAATAGAAGACCTCGTGCGGCGTGGGGGCGTCGGAGGTCATCAGCGGCAGGATGTCCTTGCCATCGATCTTGCGTTCGGGCAGTTCGGCGCCGATCAGAGCGGCGATCGTCGGGAGAAGGTCCATCGTGGTGGCCAGCTCGTCGGTCTTGCCGCCGGCAGGGATCTTCGCGGGCCAACGCATCACACACGGCTCGCGGTAGCCCCCCTCGAACATCGTGCCCTTGCCTTCCCGCAACGGCCCGGCGGATCCGGCGTGGTCGCCGAAGTTGATCCACGGCCCGTTGTCCGAGGTGAACACGACCAGCGTGTTCTCGTCGACGCCGCCGCGCTCGAGCGCCGCGAGGATCTGGCCGACCGACCAGTCGAGCTCCATGACGACGTCGCCGTACAGGCCCGCGCCGCTCTTGCCCGCGAACTTGTCCGACACGTACAGCGGCACGTGGACCATCGTGTGCGGCACGTAGAGAAAGAATGGTCGCTCGCCCGCGTGCCGGTCGATGAAGCCGACGGCGTGCTCCGTGTACTGCGTTGTCAGTCGCGCCTGGTCTTCGGGCGTGACGTCCGCGTCGACGATTTCGGTTCCTTCGTAGAGCGGCAGCGGCGGGTAGTCGTCGCCGCGGAACTGCTTGACGCCGGCCGACAGGTCGTGGCTGCCGTAGTGGTACGGCCACATGTCATTGGAGTAGGGCAGGCCGAAGTACTCGTCGAAACCCTGCTCGGCCGGCAAGAATTCGGGCAGGTCGCCGAGGTGCCACTTGCCATAGCAGGCGGTCGCGTAGCCTTTCTGTTTGCAGAGCTCGGCGATCGTGACCTCCGCGGGATTCAGGCCGATCCGCGCGCCGGGAAACAACGCGCCTTGGATGCTGACCCGCTCGGGGTAGCAGCCGGTCATCAGCGCCGCGCGCGACGCGCTGCACACGGCCGTCGCCGAGTGGAAGTCGGTAAACACCCGCCCCTGGGCGGCCATCCGGTCGAGGTTGGGCGTGGGGTAGGCGTCGCAGCCGAAGGGGCCGATGTCCGCGTAGCCCATGTCGTCGATGAACACGATCACGATGTTCGGCGGTTCGTCGCCGGCCGTGGCGGCAACGGCGGGCGTGGCCACCATCGCGACAAGCAGCAGCAACCGACCGAGGCTCAGGCAAAGGGACATAGCGAGGGCTTTACGAGAACAGGTCAAGAGAGAAGGGGCGCCGGCCCGAGCCGGCCCCCTGGCAAGTCTAACCCAACCGCCCCACGGCCTGAATCACCCGTTGCAGCTCCCCGCAACCCGGGCAAGAATCACGCTCGCGCAACGAATCACCAGCGTCGTCCCAGTCGCTGCGCCCCCTCCCTTCGACCAACATGCCGCCGGTGGCGCCCTTCGCGGTCATCCTCGTCCTGCTCGTGGTAGGCGGCCTCATCGCTTGGTACGCGCACGTGCAAGCGGTTCGGCGGCGCGAAGAGCTCACGCGGCTGGCCGGCGAGGTCGGCTGGCGGTACGAGCCCCCGCACGACGGCCCGCTGACCGACCGGCTGCGACGCTTCTCGGACCTCAACCAAGGCCACTCGCACTCCGCGTACAACACGCTCCGCGGCCAGATCGGCATGCACGGCAAGCCGGTCGACGTGTGCGCGGGCGACTACAGGTACAAGATCACCCGCAACTCCGGCAAGAACCGCTCCACGACCACCTACCGCCTGAGCTACCTGCTGGCCGACCTGCCGTTCGCCACCACGCCGACGCTGGCGGTTCGTAAGGAGCACTTCTTCGACAAGGTGGCCGGCGCGATCGGCTTCGACGACATCGACTTCGAGTCGAAGGCCTTCAGCGACCGCTTCCACGTGAAGAGCCGCGACCAGCGGTTCGCGTACGACGTCATCGACCCGCGGATGATCGAGTTCCTGCTCCGCGAGTCGCCCCGCTCGGTGCAACTGGACCGCGGCCGGCTGCTGGTCGTCGTCGACACCCGCTGCTGGACGCCCGACGAGTTCCGGGCGAACATCGCGTGGACCCGCGCGTTCCTCGACCAGTGGCCGCGGCACGTGGTCGACCGCCTGAGTTCCGAGGTCACGTACTAGGGAGTTGATCCGCCCTCTGGGAGGCGTCTCCACGCGCCGATTACGGCAGGGGTTCCGAGAGCCGCTAGCGAACCGTAATCGGGGTCAAGAGACCCCTCCCACAGTTTGATCAAACGCTCCCGCAGTTGGATCGAAAGTTGCGATGGAACCCGCGATCGTGATGCTCGCCGTTGTTGGGCTCCCGCTGCTGCTGTTCGCGGTGTGGCTGATCGTGAACTTCAACCGCTTCGTGCGGTGCCGCACGCATATGCGTGAGAGCTGGGCCGACATCGACGTGGAGCTGAAGCGGCGGTACGACCTGATCCCGAACCTGGTCGAGGTCGTCAAGGGCTACGCGAAGCACGAGCGTGAGGTGCTCGCCCAAATCGCCGAGCTCCGCAGCCGCGCGATGGCGCCGCACGCCAGCGCGACCGACCGCTCCGTCGACGAGACGGCGCTCGCCATCGGCCTCGAGCGGGTGATGGCGGTCGTCGAGAACTACCCTGACCTGAAGGCCGACACGCACTTCCTCGCGCTGCAACGCGAGCTGGCCAACACCGAGGACCGCCTGGCCGCGTCGCGCCGGTTCTACAACGCGAACGTGCGCGAGCTGAACGAGCTGGCCCAGAGCTTCCCGACGAACCTGATCGCCGGCGCGTTCGGCTTCGAGCAGGCGGACTACTTCGAGGCCCACAGCGCGAAGGTCCGCACCGCGCCGGACGTGGCGATGAACTGAGCGACGCAATCGGTGACTGGTAGGGTGCTATCCCGCGAAGCGGAATCGCACCGATTATCGCTCTGCCTTACGGATGGTGCGATTCCGCTTCGCGGGATGACGACCTACACCGATGAAGTCAGGCCGTTTCGGGAACAATAATGCACATCAATTACGGCCGACCTCTGTTGCGTGTAAGGACAACGACGCCGTACGTCGAATTCTTTGAACGGGTCCTCGGCTTTTCAGTGACGACAAGCGAGTCCGGCGATATGGCAACGGACGACTACGCCATCCTCAGTCGCGGTAGTATGTCGTTCGCATTCGTTCGTCACGTTCTATCGACGGATGAGCACACAATCGAGATTGGTGTCAGCTCGATCGACGACGCCGTTGCCGAGCTTAATCGTCGCGGTTTCGACGCCGTCGTGTCAGTCGACGTTACAGAAGGGGCGTTCGCTCACATTCGAGTGGCTGATCAGTTGCTCGTTGAGTTTGAGCAACGGGATTATCCGTAAGCGAGGCGGCGCCTTCCCGCTTCGCGGGATGGCACGCTACATCCTCACCCTACTCCCCGGCGCGCACGACGCGCTGCCCCTCGCTCGGCATGCTGGCGAGCGCCTCGGTGAGTTTTTCATAGGCCGCGCTGGCGCCGACCGGCAGGTCGGCGGGGTCGAGTGGGGTCTCTTCGAGCGGGTCGGCGGACGTGTCGTAGAAGGCGCCGTCGTCGTAGAGCTTCCACCGCGCATCGCACGCGAACCGCTTCGGCGCCGTGTCGGGGCGGGTCGGGCGGGGCCAGTGGTAGCAGTACACCCAGTCGCGGCCATCGAACGACTCGCCGCGGAGCAGCGGGGCGAAGCTGTGGCCGTCGCACTCCGGGTGCTCGGCGCCGACCAGGTCGGACAGTGTCGGCGAGAAGTCGGAGAAGTCGACCAGCGCGTCGGTCACCCCGCCCGCGGGCGCCACGCCGGGCCAGCTCGCCACGAGCGGCACACGCACGCCGGCGCTCGTGGTGAGGCCCTTGCCGCCGCGGATGGTCCGGCCCTCCAGACGCGACACGATCTTGCGGTTCGTGCCGTTGTCGCCGGTGAACAGCACGAGCGTTTCTTCGCGGAGGCCGCTTGCTTCGACGCGGTCGACGATCCGGCCGACGAGGCGGTCCATGTACGCGACCATGGCCTTGAAGTTCTCCTGGCGGTCCTGCTCGGCGCGGTCGGGCGAGTCGGGCGTGGGGAGGAACGGGGCGTGCACCAGCATCATCGGGTAGTACACGAAGAACGGCTCGTCGGCATGGGCGTCGATAAAGTCGCACACGACCCGTGCGCAGTAGTCGGGCCCGTACTCATTAGGGCCGAGGACAAACTCGCCGCGTGGCGTCTCGAGCAGCGCGTTCCAGTAGCGCTTGGGGCGGTTCGTGATCTGCCACAGGCAGTAGTCGTCGAAGCCCGCTTGCTCGGGCAGCAGCCCCGCGCCCAGCCGACGCACCGCGGGCGCCGAGTTGAAGCCGTGCAGCTGCCACTTGCCCACGCAGAGTGTGCGGCGTCCGGCTGCTTGCAGGCGGTGGCCGAAGGTCTCGAGCGCAGGGTCCATGTAGCCGAAGCCGACGTAGTTCCGCGCGTTGCTCTGGCCGGTCATGATCTTCACGCGGCTGGGCGTGCAGAGCGGCTGGCTGAAGCAGTTGGTGAACCGCAGGCCGGTCTCGGCCAGACGGTCGATCCGCGGCGTGTGGTGCTGCTCGCTGCCATAGCAGCCGAAGCACTCGAGGCCGATATCGTCGGCCATGATGAGGACCACGTTCCGCGCGGTCGGCGCGGCGGCGGCGTGAGCGACACACAGCGTGACGGCCAGCGTCAACACAAGCAAGCGCGGCATGAGAGTCTCCGCGAGAGGGGAGTTGGCGGCCGTTAACCGGCGCGACAGTCTACCACGGGGCCCCCGGGCAGGCCCTACCGCGGGTCGGGCAACTCGATCGGCGGGATCGGCAGGCGGACGACGAGGTCGTCGGCGCCGTCGCGGGGCTCGCGCTCGTTGTACCAGTCGACGGGGGCGTGCTCGCCGTCGACGAAGTGGCCCCGCGCGTCCGTGCCGCCGTCGTCGATGCCGTTCGGGCCGAGGCTCCAGAGGGCGAAGCCCTCGCCGCGGCGCTGGTAGCGGAAGGGCCGGTTGGTGAACGGGTCGGTGGGGAGCGATTCGAGCAGCTCGGGGTCGAGCGCGTCGAGCGTGGCCGGGTACGCGCCGTGCTCGACGCGGTGGAGCTTGAGCGCGGCGGCGAGGAGGGTGAGCTGCTGGCGGGTGTAGGTTTCGTCTTCGGCGGTGGTGATTACGCGGACTACTGGGGAAAGCAGAACGATCACTGTGCGGGCGGCAACCTCGCTGCGTTTCTTGCGAGAGATCAGGGCTAGGATGCCGCTCCGGGTTCCAAACTGGTCCATCATGCTGTCTAACTCTTCGTCGCGACGCTCGGCGAGTTCCTTGCGCCTTACCCGATCTGGGCAACTAGCGGCCGACTCCAAGTGTTTCAGCCACGAGCGGACATTGCCGAAGACTACGTTTGGCTCGATGCCTAGTTCGTCCAACGCGCGTAGCTGCTGCGTCAACAACTCATCAACCGACGGTCTGTGTCGAAGAAGCACGCCGGATACTTCGTCAAGCAACGCGGCCGGTTCCCCGAAGGCAAGGGCACGTTTTGCGAAATCCGGCACACCTGACGCCCTTACGACGTTTGAAAGAGCTTCTAGGACTTCGGCGTCATCGCAGCCATCAACAAGTATGTTCGCAAAATTAAAGGCGTATTGACGGATTGAAACGCCCAGTAGGTTGGTTACGAGCAGCGGCTGTTGCATCAATTGGTCGCCGTGGAGAAGCAGGGCGTACGTACCCTCGATTGCACCACTCGTCGTATCCTGGTCCAAGCGGATTGAGGCCCGCGAGGCGATCGGCTGCGCTGCATCACGTAAGCCGAATTTGTCGGTTAGCAGCGCGGCGTAGAGCTGATCGGGCGGGTTCGTGAGCAGATTTGGTGGCGGAGAATAGTAGGCCGGCTTGTGTGATGCTTCGACGAGCAGGTCGAGACCCTCGCGGTTGCGGTCGAACCACGCCTGGAGCGGCGGGCAGTCGACCGGCAGGGGGCGTCGGGTGAGGGTGTCGAGCAGCTTGTCGGCCTGTTCCAGCAACAACTCGCGGTCGAACGCCCCCTTGTTCTCCTCGTCTAGCCAGTCGGCGATCTCGTTCCGCAGGGCGTCGCCGCGGAAGTCTTCGAGCAGGCCTTCCTCGGGGGGCACGGGGCATCCGATCTCCGCGAAGAGGGCTTCGCGGTATTCCGGATCGACCTCGCCGGAGCCGATCGCGCGCCACACCTCCACCGCCGCGTTCTGGCTCGGCGGCGTGCCGCGGCCCATCCGCTCTAGCAGCGCGGCCACGTAGTCGGGGTAGCCGTCGGCGGCGAGCGGCTCGGTGATGAGCGTCGTTTCCTCCGAGATCCGCAGCGGCTCGGGCGGGTCGGCCAGCTGCCACGCGCGGACGAACACAACCACCGCCAGCACCGCGGCCAGCGCGAGCCGCACGCGCGAGGAGAGGGCGAGCTGTTGGTAGGGGGTCGGTTGGCTCATGGGAAGGGAAGTCGACTAGCCACGGTGGATCGGAGAGGTCGGTGAGCCGGTCGGTCGCGGCTGGGTCGTCGCGGCTGGGTCGTCGCGGCTGGGCGAGAGACCCTTTCGCCGAGCCGCGACCGTCAGGGAGCGTCCAACGCGGTTTCAAGGCAAATCCGGCCCCTGCCCTTCGGCAACGTAGCAGCAAGCAGCCTCTACGGCTCGTTTGTCCCAAAGGTAGCGTGTGCTCCCATGCCGCGACCAAACCTTCGCCGATCGATCGACGAGGCCCGAATCGCGAAGCCGCCGCGTTGCCCACGATTTGAAATCGTTCATCACGCGCTCCGGCGTCGCCGCTGCGGCTACCACCGCGTGGGCGTGATTGGTTCGGACGTT
>NZ_JAVJSH010000024.1:0-317546 GCF_040219535.1 Botrimarina sp. | reverse complement strand
GGACGGACTCCCCTGCTTGGAAGCACGCCGCAGCGCGACGGCGTCGGTCTTCCAGCCCCGCCGCACTGCCTTTGGGTCTCATGCACCTTGCTACGGTGCTAGCGACGCCGAGGGTTCGTTCGTCGCGCGAGGGTCAATAGTGCTGAGCTACCACACAATCTCACAGGCGAGATACTCACTCAAGACAATCCGCACTACGATCTCGCCAGGTTGAGCCACGAGGTATCGATAGCGGTCTCGCTGCAGGATACTCCATCCGCTCTCAATATCATATACCTTGTCGCCGCCGACGATGAGATTGATGAACGCCCGGCTGCCGATTTCCGGCCAGCCTGAAGAGTCGGGCGGCGTCTCAAAATGCTCGCGTTGCTCATCCGTAAGAACCTCGAACGGGGCAATGAAGACGTTTGTCGGATCGTCGAGTTGTGGTTCGCTGTACTGGTGCGCAACGTGACCACGAGCAAGTTTGACGACGACGTTTCGCACTCGCTCAGCTTCAGGCTCCCAAATCAATCTGCCCGACTCGTTGGTTTTGCAGCTAGCCGCGATCCGAGCGGCCAGGCCAGACGAATGACGGAGGGAATCAGCGACTTTCTTGCGGCCCACCTTGTCTGGCACGGTTGTTCCGCTGATGACGCAGTCGAGCAGGCAGGCCAGATACTCCTCGTCGATCGCAAATCCGTTGTTGCATTCACTGCATGAAAACACCACCGGCAGATCGTCGGGCAGCGGATCATCGAGGAGCACTTTGGAGGCCGCGTGTTCCCGCGTCGTCGGCGCATCGCCGCAGAACACGCAGAACGCGGCGTGCCGTTGGTCGGCGAAGAGTTGCTTAGGGTCCATCAGTCAACGACACTTGAGAATTGGTCGCGGCGAGTAGTCATTTCTTCCAACGCTCGATCTGTTTCGTCGTAATCAGCGCCATCAAGTGCGAACGCAATCGCTGCGGGGAAGTTCCCCCACGCAACAAGACGCCAAGCTCCATATTGCGCTCGAATGCGGCTGACGTGAGATTCGCGCTGGTGATGAACGCGACTTCCCCGTCTGCGACCGCACACTTGGCGTGGACTGCCGCAGAAAGAGCATCGCCTTGGGGCCGTTTCGTTTCAGAGCCCCAGACATAGATCGTCGCTTCGGGAACCGAGACCGCCATCGTCTGAACGCTGTCGCCTCGAATCGTCCCGCCGTGCTCGGTGGACGACTCCAGGAGCAGGTTCACTTGAACGCCTTTCGCGGTCGCTCTGTTGAGCGCGTCGACGATGGAGGTCGCCTTGTAGAACACATAGCTGACAAGAAAGAGATGCGATTTCGCGATATCGATCACTTCCAGAATGACCTGTTCCGTATTTCGCGTGGGAATGAGACTTGTTTTTGGGCCGGACCAAACCAATTCTACCGAATCGCCCGATGAAACCAACTCCGCCGCCCGAGCCGCTGCATGGAAGGCTGCCGCGATTTCACTTGGCGAAATCTTCGGAAACGCCGACCAGCTTGATCGCAGCGCCTTGATCCGATCTTCATTTGCGTTCGGACCGAAGGCGTGCCGGATGCCCATGAGGTCATCTTGCGAGTCGATATTAGCGATGGCTTCCGCAATCGCATCGACGCGATCCCTATGCAACTCAGCTGCAAGGCCTGCGACGGCCGCCCAAAGGTCATTCATCGCCTGCGGCCTCGTCAGTGAAGAATGCCGCACTAGCGCTATCGAACGTCGGGATCAGCAGCGCTCTATCTAGGTATCTGTTGCCTCGCTCGCATGAGGTTTCTGCCACGAAAGCGCACGCATGACACGAGGCTGCGTGCAGGCTTCGGTCCTGTTCGGGTCTGTGTTCAGAACAAAGTGGGTCAGATGAGCAGATGGTCGCACGATGGAGTGCTTGTTCAATCAACCTGCCAAGATTCTCCGGTTTCCCGAGTTCAATCAACCCGCCGAGCGTTCCGTCAGAATCAGCCGCAGCGGTATAAAGCAATACTCCGGCCATCGGACCGTCGCCATCAAGGTTTGCATAGATTCTTTCGCGGATACTGGCTGCGTTATAACCGCATTCGAGCGATAGTTCGCGGATGAGCAAGTGCGAGAATGTGTGCAACATGGCATAACGAATTCCGGGAAATCCCTTCGACGGGTCAAGTTGTCGTGCATTACGCCAGCCTACGTGCCCCGACCTTAACATGTCGTCTCTCACCACAACTTCAGCTCTCGCTTCCCATTGTGCGACCTCATGTTCAGCAAAGCGCAGAAAAATCCCCTCGCCATGGACTTCAGTCGCAGGAATCCAATCGGGAACTCCTCTACACAGATCCGCCATGGGCGGGCGATCGTCGGGATCATCGGTTTCTTCAGGAGCTTCCACTCGTGTATAGCCAATTAAGGCATTCACTTCACGGAGTCGCTTCAAGAGTAACACTTCAGGGATAAGTGTTTGGTACTTCGACGGTGCGCCCACTCTTTCACTCAGAAAGTGAGGCCAATCCGTTGGTGGATTCGGCTGAGTCAGCACTTTCCACTCGGGTCTTTTGATGTCGTCGGTGCCAACAGCATCGGCCTCGGCTGCACCGGATTTCCGCTTGTCGATCGCGTTCCAAAGGTCTTTCGCACTAAAGCGTTCGATCCCCGGTAATAGGCCGCCATCTTTAAGAGTATCTTTAATGATTTCAACGTGCTCTTCTGACTTCGCCTTCTCGAAGTACTTCCAGCCGTCTCCGACTATTTGGCTCAGTGAGTTTCCAGTATGCGGAATTGCCAATACCGACAAAGTTATCGGAAACCAACTGTTGGTCGCACCAAGGAGGACTGCTCTGGCGGGTTGATCGCAGTTCTCGTTGTACACGTCAAGATGAGGATGCCGTCCGCGACAGGCTGGGATGTTGTCCTTAGCTTTGTCGCCGAATGCATGGACTAGCGATCGTGCAGATCCGCACGTATCGCACTTCACCCACAGATTCTCGGTTTGAAGTGAAGCTCCTCGTTCGAAGAATCGGAGTGTTCCTTTGCAGCTCGACGATCCTGCATGTACGAACCAGTGCCACGGAAAGTCGTCGAGATGGCCATTGCGACATGCAAGCAAGAAGCGGGCGGGAACTGCATCAGAATGAGACCCCTTTTCGCAACTCGTGTGGATGAAATGAGTTTGATCCGGTCGGTAAGGATTCTCTTTGATGGTGAACAATCCCGAATCGAATTCAGCTAATAGGCCGCAGCGCACGCACCGAAGCCATCGTGGAAACGGCCTAACGGGAACACCGATCTTTCCTTCAGGTGTAAACGGACTCGCATTTTCATCTTTGATAATCGGTGGCATACGTAGACGTTCGACCTGCTGGCCAAGGACTCTTCGAACAGCCTCAAGTAGCCTTGCCTCCTCGATGGGAGGACAGCGATCAATCTCCCAGCGATCCAGGCCCATAGTCACTACGGATAGGTTTGGCAAATCGACGAGGGCACCTGGGCCGTATGTCCAAAGGAGTTGGCTCGGTCGAACGTCCCCAACGACAAGTGTGTTACTCAAGCCGCACCTCCCTGACCGTCTTCACCAATTCGTGGACGCCAGGGCGGCCCTTCGGGCAGGCTGTCGACTATCATGATCAGCCGCACACCGGGTTCGACTTCGCGCAAAGACATCGGCACGGTGAAATGATCCCATGCCTGGTGCCCAGGCTTCTTGAGCAGAGCAGCGACATCGTCTTCGCCTATCTTACGCTTCTTGCCAGCCTCGTAGCCGAGTCGACGTCCACCTCGCGTAGCTTCCTTTATCCAATCGTCGCAACGCTCCTCGACCATATCTTCGGTGAGTTGCTGAATCGCCTTCTGGTCCGACACTTGCCAACCACGATTAGAAAGGACTTTCTTTGCTTGCGTTACCTCTGGGCGAGTTGCGCTATCCATGCGTTCCGCACCGAGATTCGGGTTGTAGTCGTCATTGAGTAACCGCAACCAACTCACCATTGTCCCAGTAAGGCCGCGATCCAATGCCCTCGGAGCGAAAGGCGTGACGGACTGTGCTTCTACATGCTTGTAGAACGTAGCGTGGTAGTGCTCAAAAGTCTCGAAGTGGCTCAGGTCGCGTGGTCGGGTCCAAGTCAGTACTGTGCAAACCAGGCCGGGGAACGAGCGACCCACTCGGCTAGTCGCTTGGATATACTCCGCCGTGCTTTTTGGCTGACCATTGACTGCCATCAATCCCAAGCGATTTACATCAACGCCGACCGAAAGCATATTGGTCGCTAGGACAACATCGACGCCTTGGGCCTCTCCCTTTATCCACTTGACAACGTATGCCTTCTTTTCGGAATCCCATTCGCCACTGAATGTGACTTCCAGCTGATCAAGCTTGGCCGGAATGTCCTTGCTGGAAACGCGGGAAGTTAGTTCATCGACGTTCTTTACGCTCCGTTGTGCTAAACCAGGCCGGGCGACCCGACTCATTTGCACACGGTAAGCACGAGTCTGAACATCGTCTTCGGCCAATCGACGCATACCGCCGAGTTCACGCAACGAATTGAAGTATCCCACGGTTGTCATCCACGGATCGGCTGCCGCACCAAATCGCTCGAACAAGGACTGTGCCGCCGTCAGCAAGGCAGTATAGAGTCGAATCAGTACGGCAGGTCGGGCACTGCCTGGAGCACAAATACCCATGTACATTCGCCCCGGCTTTTCTTCGATCGGCCTTTGGCTGGAAAAGAAATTATCTTCGACATCAAGTCCATGAGGTGGAAAAACAGCGACTCGCCTAAGGAAAACGTTGTTAACTTGTTCGGCAGCTTTGCGGACCGTTGCAGTCGATGCAATGACTTTGGGGCGGATAGCCATCCCATCAAGATTCCATGTCGCAAGCTCATCGACTGCTGTTTCATAAAGCCCCACCATTGTTCCCAAAGGCCCGCTAATAAGATGAAACTCGTCCTGGATGATCAAGTCGGGGGGGCGAATCGGGGTGATGTCGATCGGTTTAACTGCTGGCAGCATGCCTCGCTTCTGGTGTTGTCCACTGCATTCCGCCCCTGGCCAGAGCAATCCGTGACGAGGACACTCTTTGGTCGCTCTTCCGAACAGCGTTCGTACCTGCCCCCGCCAAGCCATCATGGCAAATTTATCGACAGTGGCAATCAACATGCTGGGAGGCCGTCGATATAGTTCATCATCAACAACCAGCACCGGAAGACCGTGCTCTTTCGACTTCGCACGACTGAAATCGCAACGTCCCATTTTGTCGCCACAGTAGATCATCGTACGGCCTTCTCCCGAGCCGAATCGCGAAACGTGGATATCGCGTCCCGGAGCTATTTCGGAACCGCACCAGGGACAACTGGTCAGCTGCGCAGGGCTCGAACTCATGGGCCGCTTGCCAGTTCGTTCGGCCTCGATGGAATCATGGCTCTGTTCTGTGTCGTTTGGAGTGACCTTCATGCCGACCCAGAGGCCGAGGCTGAACGGCGTTGTTCCCCATGTCTTCTCGTCCTTCCGTCGAAGCACTTCCATCGCACAAATCAGTGTCGATGCACGTTGGAACTGTTGGAGTGTCAACAATCGAAGTGTATATCGCATGATAACAGCGAGTCCGCGAGTGCCATCAAGACCGCCGAGATTTCCTTGAAGGCGACGCATTGCCATGGTAAACGTCGCAACCCCCAAATAGGCTTCTGTTTTCCCGCCGCCTGTCGGAAACCATAGCAGGTCAGCGAAGGCATCTAGTGGCTTCGTCCGATCTTTGTGTTTGGGATCGACCAAAGCTGGAATCGACAAGAGAATGAAAGCCAACTGGAATGGACGCCATGAACGATTGCGGCGGACATTTAATGATTCGATTTTGACTTCTTCTTTTCTGCGGCGTTGCAGGGCATAGATACTGCGAATGCGTTGAGTCGCCATCGAGCGATTCGCGAAGCGGAACGCCTGCAATGCATTCTGATTCGATTCAATCGCCAATATGCCCTCCCGAAGACGTATCAAAATCTCCCCGCATCGATCCATGGCTTGTGTCGCAGCATCGTCATAACCGACGACATCTGCACCGATTCGTGCACGCTGCTCCGATATCCACGCTTCATAGTCGTTGGTCAAAATCGATAGCGCTTCGACAAGCTTGCCCGGTTCGAGTTCTGCAAGGGTTTCCATGTCGAGGAAACCCTCCTCGACCATGCGTCGCATCGCCGGGCGGTCTTCTGGATTCAGTCCGGGAGTCTCAGTGACGGCCACCTCATATTGCGGCAGAAAGACAGTTCGGATCTCGGTGGCCCTTTCGACATCGGCCACCGAGGGGAGCGCTCGCACAGAGACGCTGTGACCGACAGCGAATTCGACCCGTCTACGGTAAATCATTTCCAGAGATTCCCGCTCTTGGTCGTGTCCATTACTCTCCAGCACCGGACGACGGCGAAAGATAGCTTCGCCCTTGGGAGACCGAACGATTAGTTCAGGCTGGAAAACCCATGCTTGATCTTGATTCGAGTCCGGCATCGGTTGGTTGTTGATCAGAAAGACCGTGACCAAGCGATCCCCTGATGGCAACGGAGGACGAACCGTTCCTTGGATCGCCACTTGCGGACAATTCGCATCCGGGGCAGTTGGCTTAATCAGTCCATCAAACATTGGCAGCGAGATACGACCCCCAGATGGAATGCGTTTCCAGGCTCGCATAGGGTTCCCGTTCTCGTTGAACTGCTCTTCACTTTCCGTGCGTTCGTAACGTCCCCAACGGACTTCGAGTTCGAGCGAATCTACAGCTCCATCGACACAGAAAGTGAATCCGAATGAGGAAGGCACGAACGATTGGTTCTTCGATGCGTCGATCGCTTCGCTATTGTCATCGTCGGGGTCGCTGGCTCCGCCCGTGGTCGGAAACTCTTCTCCTGGCAAGCGGCGTCGTCCGCCTTTACTTCTTCCCTCCCCTACTTCCGCGAATGGTTCCAGGTCCGTCGGCGTACCCTCCGCAGGAGCATCTTGCGAAAGTGGGCCCTTTAAGCCCTCTATGTCGCCATCTTCCCGCGTTTGCGGTGACAGTTTTCCGACAAGATACCGATCGCGTACGCTCATGCCAACGATCTCTTCCTCTGGACCGCAGGCCGGACCGAGCAAATCGTCGATGGTGGCGAGCTGAAGTAATTGGCGGAGGTATGCCTGCTCTTCCGGCATCTTTCCATTGAAGACGGGTAACTCGTCGAATGGGATGCCCGTCGTGCTGCTCAGTATTTGCTCGAACTTAGACCAATCCAAACGGGAAATATTTCGATCAGCAGCCAGTTCGATGCCGAACTCCGTCAACGGCCTTCCCGGTAAAATCGCCGAATGGCCATCGAAGTAAATACAGGTTCCTTCCGCTTCGGCACGGGTGCGATAGACGCGAGCGCTGCCCACGACCTGGAAACCATCGTGGGAAACAAGGCAAACCGCGTCGCCAATCTCGACGCCGCGAAGCAAGCTCGGAGAGCTGTCCAGATATTGCGAAAACAGAGGCCCAGCCTCTACCGACGTTGCTCGAAGCAACCAAGCAGTTGAATTCCTTTGTTCTGGAAGCTTCTGATCCATTACTTCTTCTTCCTAATTGAAACGAGCGTACCTAAACGCTGCTTATTCGCGGCCCTGTTTTTCTTGGCATAACCGAGCTTCTCGCAAATGGCTTCGATCTTTTGACAAAATACATCGGCATTAACCGGCGTCATCCAAAGATCCCCTTTGTCGTCACGATTTGTGCTTTGCCACTGCTTGGAGTCGTCGAGCGGATGTTCCGGCCTGAAAGGATGGAGGTTGAATATCTTGTTGTCGACCTGGGTGATCCATGCCGCTCCGACTTCAGTGATCGCACCCCACGATTGCTTCGTATTTGTACTCGTCAAGAACACCACGAAGATCTTTTGCGTGGAATAGCTGTCTACGAAGAAGTCCCGGAGGTATCCATACACCGGCTCATCCTCGGGTATCCGCGAGAGCTCATCATCGCAGTTCGTGTAGAGAATGTCCTCGGCCGGAACGCCATTGAACAGAAGCATCTGATAGACGATGTCTGCGAACGGCTTGTCGCCATATGTCTGGCTGATCAGAATTCGTTTCTTCAGAGAATCGACTCTCTGTTTTAATCCGATGCTCGGTTGATTTGTGTTGATGACTTCGGATATTACTTGCTGAATCTTCGACTGTGTAGCTCCAGTCAATTTAGCCAGGCGCTTCGCCGTCGTTTCGGCCACTTTACGACGGAACTTATCTGCCTCTGCCCGAAGGGCTGCTTCCATTCGCCGCTGTTCTTCGAGCTTCTTCTTTTTTTTCTGCTCGTTGCCGATGTCGGCGAACAGATCACGCATACGAAGAACATCGTTCAGGAGCGTCTTCCTGACGTAATCCAGAACAGCCTCGTACCTCGGATCATCTGACTTGTAGCCCTGGCGGTTGCTCAAGGCCATATCAGGTAGTTCGGTAAGCTCGAAGAGATCAACGTGAAGTTGCCCGACGACGTAGACTTCGTTTAGTTTATTCTGCCCCACAGACGGCAGGATGTTGAACTCACCCATCTTCTTATTCGCGTAGAGAGAGATGAAGTTGTCGGGGAAGTCGGTTATCTCCGCCTTCCGGCCTCGCGTCGTCTTGTACGCGCCGATCCACCCCTCTATCGTGAGTGAGTATTCGTGCTCCTCATCATGCGTGTCTCTCATCCTGACTGGAATCGTGACAGCTTTTCGTTCTTGTACAAGGTCTTTTCGTCGCTTGGGGTAGTCGCTTTCGACAAGTCCGCTCAGCGACTTGAATTCGTCTCCGAGCGTTATCAGCACGGCAAGCTCCTTCATCACGTTAGCATCGAACGAGTCGATTACAATCTTCTCTTTCTCCCTGAAGACGTGAATCCTGAAATGGCGACCGACCAAAGGGAATATTTTCAGCAGATTTCGTTTGACCGCATCCAGCGATTTATGGAGACGGTATTGCGGCTTCCGCATGACAACTGCCGAGCCGTGCTTCTTGACGTGCTCGAATTTGATCTTCTTGTTCGGAATCGGCTCAAGCAGGTTTCCATGTGGTGGACGGCGGGACAAGACGAACCCGGACAATTCATTGTCCGCTTTCGTCATGATGTCCACGTTCTCGGATACGGAGAGGGCAGCGAGTTTGCCGACCCCTTTTCGGCCCATACGACGGCGCTTGCCAGATCGCGTGAGTGATTCTTGTTCCGTGTCCCGTGTTGCGCCACCGACGTTCAGGTATCTTGCGACATCGCCATCTTCGTAGGACATTCCGTGACCGTCGTCCTCGACCGTGATGTCATCCTTGTTAGAAGTGATATAGACGTTCTTCGCGTCCGCGTCGTACGCATTCGCGATCAGCTCGGCGAGCACGTAATAGATGTTCGTGTATAGGCTCGGCCCAAGCAATTCGAGAATGCGCGGGTCGATCTCCAGCTTGTATTCCTTCGACTTGCCCCGAGCCATCAGGCATCCTCCACTTCGAATAAGTCAGGTTGCTTGCTTCTCTTGCTCGCCTTCTTCTTGCCTGAGGTCTTGCTGTGCAGGCCCTGGCGCACCTCTTCCTCGTATCGCTCGTGATTCAGCCTGAGGAGGCGCTGAAGAACTTCCCGGCGAGCAGGTTCTCCGATGGAGAAGCGGATGCGCTGCTTGGTTTCGTGGAAACCGTGGCCTAGATCAAGGTCGTCCCAACCGTAGGCAGCGGCGACCGCCTGATCCATCTCCACATGCAGTTCCCGGAGCTTCTGGATGTCGACGGATGATTCGTAGCGGTCGTGAAAGCGATTATAGGTTTTCGTCAGCCCTTCCTCGCGAGATAGCATGATCCGACCGCGGTGCTCATAATAGCGCTCTCCGGTAGCTGTCATTGCCTCCGTGGTTGCTGGAAAAGCAAATGTCTCAAAGCAGTCAGTCGGTGTATATCGCACGTCTGTCCGCATGCTGGATGCGTATTCAGTAAGCCATTCCGTGTGAAATGCCGATTGAAGCAAAGCGAACTGTGAGTAGCAGTCCCATGCAAAGACCACAGTGGCATCCGAAAAGACGATTCCGTTTTGAACGAATGCGATCGAGTTGATATTGCTGACTCGCGATCGTACCAAGACCCATTCCATACCAGCAGACGTGGAAGCCAAATCTGGTCGAGAACGCCAGAATTGCCACCATGGAGCTGCTGCTACTTCCCCGCCTTTGGCCGACCTCTCGGATCGCACACGCTCAGAGAGGATCGACAGGCACTCTGGATAGTCTGCGGCTACCGGACCTGTGTAGTTCGGTGGAGCGGTTTGTCGGTTGAGCGGCCAATCAAAAAAGTTGATGACCCATCGATCTGACTGATGAGTTGGAGAAGAATTAAGGTCAGCACCGTTCAGGTACGGTAAAACCACATCTTTGTTGTGCTTGTTTGACAGAAGTGTCCTTGCCTCCTGTTCGTCGAGGAGAAACCCCTTACCAAGAACAACACACCCCTGAAACGCGATTCCCATTGAGTTTTGCAATCGGAACGGCTTGCCAGTAACAGCCCCCGGTTCCGTGAGCATGGAAGTAATGCCACCTACCGATTTGTCATCGAGAATGAAGGTGCCCTTCCAAGGCTTGCGCGTCACCCATACATGCGAGACTTCTACAGTCGCATTTCCGGGCCACTGCCGAGATCGCACCGCTCGTGGAATCGAGGCTCCTGAGGCTAGAAGTGCATCCAACCCTACTTCTCTCGTATCGCCTTGTGCGATTGTATTTGTCGCTAACAGGCCGAATCCACCAAATGGGTTGGAGAGTACGAACGATCTAAGGAAGAAAAAGGCACAAAGATCGGCGTTTGCGCTACAGCCTGAAGACGTGAGCCACAGCAGCACTTGCTCTCCGAGCGTACTACGAATTCTCCGTCCACCAGCAAATGGCGGGTTTCCCACGAACGCGTCGAACCCGCCCCGCTTCACGATTACCTCAGGGAACTCCAACGGCCAGTGGAACATCTTCTGGCCGTGTCGTTCCTGGACGGCGACTTTCTTGAACTCCTCGGTCGGCCCTTTTTCGACGTAGTAGCCAGACTTCACCGCCGCATGGCGGCTTCGTTCTTGCTTGTCTGCATTGCCTTCACCCCAGAATTCGGCGGAAACAAGCAAGTCGGCTGCACATCTTAGCCGGGCGACTTTCTCTTCCGCTTCTTCCAGCAGGCGTTCCTGGGCTTCGACATCGGCGACCGTGTTTGCGGGCGTCCCCTCCAATCGCAATCGCAACGCGATCGCGTCGTCCACGGCGGTATTTAACGGACCTTTGAACAGGACGGGATGCTCTGCATCAGGCTTCAAACTGTAGAAACGCAGTTGTTCCAGGTCATGCAAACCGATGAGAGAATCACCGCAACGCAACGCGTGATCGAGAAAGTTGAAGGGCTTGTTCTTGGCGAGCGTTACCAACCAGATCGAAAGTTTTGCTAACTCGACGGCCAGATGGTTGACATCCACTCCATAAAGGCAAGACTGAGCGACGAGGCGCCGAGCGATGAGCAGTCGATCATCGAGATTCTTCGGTAGCGCCTCGTGCTCATCGGACGAAGTGCGAGCGATGCCATCGATTCCAACAGCTAGCCCCTCCGTTTCTTCGATCGTCCAGGCTTCGACCAGCCTCTGGCTCAAATATCGACACGCTTCGACGAGGAACGCTCCCGATCCGCACGCCATGTCGCAGACATTCAGAGCGAGAATGTCGGCGGAGGATTTCAGCTTCCATTCCTCCTGCGGGTGGCCTTCCGATGGGCCGACGTAAACCAGCGGTTCCAGTGTGTACCGAGCGATCGGCTCGGTAAGTGATCGAGGCGTGTAGTGGGTTCCCGATGAACGGCGATCGGTTCCTTTCACGATGGCAAATGAGGCTTTCTGATAGACCAGCAAACTGCCCCAGCTATCGGAACGAATCAATTCGCCGAACGGGAGCAACCGCCGAGCAAACTGTTCGTCACCATTACAGGATTGAACCAGGGCAACGAACAATGCTGGACTCTCCTCGGCACGGATCGCTTTACGCAATGCGGGCAACGATCGTCCGGTAATCTCCTTCAAGTGATCCAGCAGGAAGGTCTCGTCTTTGGTTGCGAGCGATTCCAATTCGGAAAGAGTGATCTGAGGATTCGGCAGCTTCTTCGTACCGATCAATCCGAGCGTGATTTCAGGAACTCGTGCTGCGGTGAATTCGAGCAATCCCTCGTAAACATGGCCGATCTGTTCGACATCCAAAGCCCGATACGAGAGTAGTAGGGCACCGCCTCGCTGTTCGAGGATTTGCAAGGCGGTCATCAACAGCAGGACTGTCCGATTATCGATTGGAAGTGGAACCGCTGGCTGCTCACGCCACTTCGTTCCTTGTGGACGCCCTTCCAGGAACGGAAATCGGTCCGGGTCGAATAGAGAGCCTCCCAACGCTGGCAGCCGCAAGGCTTCGTGCTCCACACCTCCGTAGATGGCTCGGAAGGTGGCGAGCAGCCGCGACCAGGCATCGTGCCGCCGTTCCAGCACTTCGAGTCCGTACTGGTCCGCATCTTCTCGCAGCTTCGCACGCAGCGTCGAGACCGCATAATGCTGATCGTAAACCGGATCGCCGAGCAAAAGCAGGCCGCGTTCCTCAGCCGACAGGATGAAGACCAGCCGCATCATGACGGTGAGACCCGCTTCGTAAAGTTCGGCAGGTGCGACTTCCTTCAATAATTCCCCGTTCCGATCCTGATCCGCACGACCGAGAGATTGGATGAGCACTTCGACGGCACTACGAACCTGTTCACCGAGTGTGTTGGTGACTTCTTCCTGGAACTCTAGCGAGCGTTCCAGAAGACGCGGCAGCGTGTCTTCCTCCGGGCCGAAACAGCGCCGTACACCCAGGAGCGATTGAAACGCTTTGAGGGTGACCGGTTCTTGCCACCAGAGTCGGGCATACCACGACGCATAGCCCGATGTCTCGCCGATCGGTGCATTGACAAGCATCCATTGCTGGCCGTTGGTGATCAAACCGATACGACATTCGTTGGCACGACAGAGGAGCGTCATCCGTTCGGCGGGAGAAGCGGGCCAACTTTCTTTCGGCAGTGGATTATCCAGATTCGTTCCTGGCGGATGAACGGTAATCAGCAGTCGGAGCGAGCCATCCCCGGAACGAACAGCAAAGTCGGGCGAATACTCGACGCCCTGCTCAGGAGAATGATAAACGACTCGCTCAGGAAGCTGATCTTTGGACGACAGCGATTCGCTTTCATACTCAAGCCCCTCCTGCAAAACCATCCGCACCCATGCGTCGTGGAGTTCATCAAGGTGTGGGTCGTTCTCGTCGATCGCATCCTGCCATTCCTCGTAGGCGGCCCGCAGTCGTTGCCGACGCGGAGTCTCGATCTTGTCCAGTCCCTGTGGGAATGCATCTTCCAGAACTGTTCCCGCCAGAAATGGTCCAGACACATCGACAAGCGAGAGCCATGCAATCGGTTCGGGCGTTCGTGCCATGATCAGCGGCCCTCCATGAAGCTTGCTGGCACGATGAATTCGACCGCGACGGGAAACGTCCGATCGATCGGGTCGGCATATCGACGACGGATGTTCTCGACTTCGCGCTCGCGCTCCTCTGGAATCCGCTGAAGCCTCAAGCGAAGCGATTCAATGTCACGTCGAAGTGCTTCTTGCTGGTCTGTCGGCCAGAGTTCAAGCTGAACGTGTCGATTCGAGTCCTTGAGTTCGCGTTCGATCATCTTCGTCAGGTCATCCAGGACTTGATTCAGATCTGCGACCTCCTGATCCCGACGGCGTTCAATCGCATTGGAAAGGAATTCTCGCCGCTCACGCGAACGCGCCTCGATTGCCTTCATGATCGAAGGCTTCTGGTCGGAAAACCGCTTTTGAAATTCGCTGAACTCATTCGCGGCAGGTTGGGTGGGAGAACTCGCTTCCAATAGTTCTTCCAATCGTCTCAACGTACGAATACGTGAGAAACCACCAAGCTTCAAGTCGCCACCGGCCATAGTCAGTTCTTCGTGCAAGCGATGGTGTCCTCCTCCTGTGATCACCAGACGCGACCAGACGATAACGACGGGATCGTCGATACGGCCTTCAGGCACTACCCGCACGGCGACTCGCTGAAGCTTCTTTCGATCCTCTTGTGCCCAGATCTCCGCACGCAGGAGACGCAATGACATCTGCACGAGTTTGTGCTGGAGATGGGTCAGCACGACATCGTCGCGTCCTTGGGCGAGAGAGTGATCGAAGGTGATCGGGCGGCGCGTTCCGGTATGCGGATGAGCTAGACCATAGGTTGCTTGGTCCCATGATCCAGTTAGGAGTGGCACTCGATAGACGATCTTTCCTTCCTGACCATCAAGGCTGGTAGGTTCGAGAGCGGGCTTGCCAGCGAGCTGCAAGGCTACATCGACAGCACGGACGACCCTATCCGGCGTCAACTGGTAATTCTCGCGTGCTTCCAATAGACGATCATGAAGCTTGGCGATCCGTTCCTGGAGACGTTTTTCGGCAGCTACGAATTTGCGAACGTTAGCTGCCCTGTCCTCGGCTTCTCGGGTATCCATTTCTACGCGGCGTCCAAGCATCGCCTCTTCGATCTGACTGGTAATGACAGCGCCTACGCAGCCGAGATCCTGACGTATCGAGTCGACCTTCTTCACCGCTCGCATCAAGAACTCATGGTCCCCAACCAGATCTCCCGGCTTCACCGCCACAGAAGAGTCGACGGTTCCTGCTCCGACGGGATGCCAGACGAACACCTTCTTCTGCTTCTGGCCATGACGATCGATACGGCCATTGCGTTGCTCCATGACGTTGGGATTCCAAGGAATCTCAATGTGGATCAGATAGTTGCAATAGTTCTGAAGGTCGATCCCCTCGGAAGCCGCATCCGTGGCCAAGAGGATACGAACCGGCGAAATACTGGGATGAGTCTGGAACGCAGCCTTGATCTTCTCACGTTCTTCAGGGTCCGTGCCACCGTGCAGCGCCATCAGCCGTTCCCCGCCCCATCCCGACGTGGCGAGAATCTGCATCAGCCACGAATGCGTCGCACGATACTCCGTGAAGAGAATCACACGCGCATCATTCGGTTGCCCGTCTGTTTTCAAGGATTCATCAAGCCAGGAGAGAATCGCCTCAGCCTTCGAGTCGCTTCGATTCTTCGCTTTATCCGCCCAGGCGGTCATTCTCGCAAGCATGTTGCGTTGGGCATCGGTCAAGGCGGTAGTCAGTTCAGTCGCAGCTTCGATCGCCTCGTCCTGAGCCTCTTCGACCTGTACATCATCGGCGTACTCTTCCTCGCTGCGAAGAATCGCTTTGCGAAGGATGCGTTCTTTCATTTCCGACGGCTTTTGATTTCCTGAACGGTTCGACAGTGATTGTCGATGCTTCGCAAGCGTCGTGGAGAACGCCATCGGCGAAGAGAAAAGTCTCTTCTTGAGCAACTTATGAATGAAGTCGCTACCGAAGGCAGCCTTAGTACCAACAACGGCTTTGGAGCGTTCTGCTGTGTATTCCTTCAGAAGAGCATGAACCTCCCGCTCTTCGTCGGTGTACTCCACAGCCAGCGGCAGCAGTTCCCGCTGCGCGTAAATCGGTTCACCATGCTCATCGACCAAGTCAGTCTTGAGCCTTCGCACCATGACTCGCTGAAGTACTTTCTCCTCAGGCATGACTCCTCGTGCAAATCTCTGGTCGTCGAGGAGTTCCAACAATGAAGTAAACGATTCGGGGTATCCGTTGTGCGGAGTCGCACTGAGGAAAAGGCGATGCTCGAAGTGCGGAGCAATCGTTCGGATCAACTTCGTTCTTTGACTGGGCAGCGCATACCGGCTTGCAGCCGATGGGGCGACATTGTGCGCCTCGTCGATGACAAGAATGTCGAACTTGCGTGGATAGGTCGTATGAAGCGGCACGATGTCCTTGATGAGCCGAAGTCCTTCGCCCGACTTCATCCAGTCCATTGAGGTGATCAGCCGAGGAAAGCTCGACCAAGGATTTGCATGAATACCTCGTTCCCTTCGCAACGCCTTGATGTATTCCGTATCGACGATTCGGAATTCCAGGCCGAATTTCTCGTGCATTTCGTTTCGCCACTTCGTTTGCAGCGATGCGGGACACACGATGAAGACTGTGCGTGCTCGATGTCGTACGATCATCTCCTGGATGACTAGCCCAGCCTCTATGGTCTTTCCGAGGCCGACATCATCGGCGATCAAGAGGTTGACGCGGGCCATATCGATCGCGCGAACCAAAGGATCGAGTTGGAAGTCTTGGATCTCGATACCGCTACGAAAAGGGGACTGAAGCAGTGAGCGGTCGGCATTCGTGGTCGCTCCCCAACGCACTGCATCGAGAAACGCCTCCAGTCGTTCGCAGGGATCAAAGCCGTTGATCTTCGGCAATTCCGCGACATCTAGAATTCGTGCGCCAGGCTCTAACTCCCACACTGCTGCCAGCGACTCGCCCATCGCATCTTCATCGATCGATGCGAGAGTCAATAGATTCTGTCTGGGCGTCTCTTCGCCCAATGCTGGTGACGACGGCTGGATATTCATCACCACCCACTGGCGGCGACGAACCTCGACGAGTTGCCCAAGTTCTGGAAGTTCAGTGAGCATGCTTCGATCCTGCCTTCCGACGACGACTCGTCACAGCCCGTTCCACTCGTCGGACGGTCCCAGGACTTGGAGGTAGACAATCATGTTCCCACGCGCGAATCACCTTCCATCCTGCCGCGCGCAGTTTCTCCGTCTGCCGATGATCTCTCGCCATATTCTCAGCGAGTTTAGGCAACCAATAGGACTGATTGCTCTTCGGATAGGTCGCATGGAGTGGACAACCATGCCAAAAGCATCCGTCGACAAAGACTGCGACTTTCGCCGCGATAAATACAATATCGACTGCTATGCCCTCTATCCTGCGATGCAGGCGAAATCGCAAACCACGCCTGTGAAGCGCAGAACGTAACGCGAGTTCGGCAGGCGTGTCTTTTTGTTTGACACGCTTCATGATTGCGGACCGCGTCAGCGGTGCTTTTGCCTTTACATCATCAGAAATCGCATTCGACAAGTCGCTCTCCAATTGACTGGGTGTACCAACTCATCACCCTGAAACGTGCTCAATGATGGCTTGCCCAAGGGCCTTCGCCAACTTGGGAGGGACGGCGTTGCCGATCATCCGACTAACCGCCCCTCTATTTAACTTCTCGCTTTTCGGCCAGAACTCATACGAACGGGGGAAACTCTGTAACAAAGCTGCTTCTCGCAATGTAATCGCGCGATCCTGTTCAGGATGACCGAAACGGCCATTGCCGATACCTGTGCAGAGAGTAGTCATCGTAGGTGACGGCCTATCCCACCACATTCGACCGTAAATGGAATGGTATCGCCTGCCAGACTGTTTCTTATGGCACTCAAGCACGAGTTTGTCCGGCCAGTCGTGTCTATTGCCACCATCACGACTTGTCGCTTTTATCCGTTTCAGATTCAAGTCGGACAGCAAGGACGCGACGTGCAAGCGGTCATCCGGCCACTCCTCCCCTGAATTCAGCGGAGGAAGTGATCCAATAGTCTTGCGAACAGTCTTCCACTTACTCGTGGAAGTGAGCCTGCCTTCAGGTACTTTCAATTCACCAAGCTTGGAAGCAAGGAGCACTAGCCGCCTTCTGAACTGAGGCACACCATACTCCTCACACTTCACGATCTTCCAGTCGACGTAGTAACCGAGATCCTCCAGTGTTCCGACGAAATTATCGAAAACATCCTGTCCCCTCTCGGCGAGTTCCGGAACATTCTCCATCGTCACCAATTCAGGTTCTATACCGGCCACGAACCTTGCAAAGTTATTAAGTAGGTTCCAACATTGGTGATCGTCGATTGCTTGAGTGAGTTTTGAGAATGGCTGACAAGGAGCACAACCAGCCAACAGGCGGTACTTTCCTTTCGTGAATAGCTTATCGATCGAGGGGTATTTTTTTCTGCCAACATCCCACAAGTAGTACTTTGAGCCGGGATTATTGGAAACAAACGCGTGTGCCGCTTTTTCATCGATATCTATCCCGGCTTCCACTTTGACGCCAGCCTGCATCAGGCCGTGAGTCAATCCTCCGGCGCCGCAAAATAGATCCACCGCGCTGACAGGGCTGAACGCCGTTTTTTTTAAAAGTCTTTGTCGGGTGGAGTAATTAAGCACGTCTAGTCCTCGCCTCAACAGGCAAAATGCCACTGCTTTCGCCAGAAGCAGCACTGCCGATTCTGTACCAATCGTGGATTCCAAGTGTTCTGAGCGCCATCTGCGCAGGTCCTTAGCGAGGCTTCTTGTTCCGCGTGGCACGAACAGACTGATGCACCATTCGGATTAGCTCTTCAAGTTCGTTTCGCTTGTAAAGACGATAGTTGTTTACCGGATGCCGATACTCCGAAATACTTCCAGCTGCTCCCCATGCGCGCACGGTATTGGGAGCGACGTCCAACAGTTTTGCCGCCTGCTTCACCGTCACAAATCCTTCACGTTCAAGCATTGCTCAAATCCCGCATGCGATAGCTAGCTAAACAGCTCAAACCTTACCAAACGGTGCACCTTGCTGCAATCAGCTGGGAATTTGCACGTGAGAAGTTGCGAAGGCTGAGATGAGATTGAGGGCTTTGCCTGCCTGCGGCTTCTTGGATTGTGCCACGGCATCAAGGTCCGTGTGCTTCTGCTCCGCATCCGCCCACTGCTGCTCTGCCGCTCTTCGCTTCGCGAGCCTGTAGCTGAGGCTCCTCCTCAGCTGCGGCCCGATCGGCAGAGGCTCCACCTTGACTTGCCGTGCCTGCGGTCTTTCTGGCCGCCGGCAAGGTCGCTTAGTCCAGTTCATCGCTGCACTGCCGGGTGCAGCGCGAATGTCAAGGAGAAATGCGATGAAGAAAGACGAAGTCAAGAAGTTGATTGAGCAAGGCGTACGCGAATTGAACGACGCTCTCGCCGCGGGCGATAGCCAACAGCTTAAGGAGTTCATGGCCGTGATGGCGAGGTTTCCACGCTATAGCTTCAACAACTGCCTACTGATCGTGATGCAGAAGCCAGACGCTCAGATGGTGCAAGGCTTTCACGCTTGGAAGAAGGCCGGACGCTGGGTCAAGAAGGGCGAGAAAGGCATCGGCATCGTTGCACCAATGGTCTATCGCAACAAGGAGGAGAAAGCGTCGGAGGACGGCGAAGAGCGTATGCTACGTGGCTTCAAGGTCGTGCACGTCTACGACGTAAGCCAGACCGAAGGCAAGGAGATGCCAGAATTCGCCCGCGTGACCGGTGATGCCGGGCACTACATCGATGCGGTCGAACGCGTGATACGGGCCAAGGGCATTGAGCTACTCTACGAGGAGATTGCATCCGGTGCTGACGGAGTATCTCGCAAGGGCAGCATCGTTATCGACCCGAAGCTAGAAGGTGCGGAGCGGTTCGCGGTGCTCACTCATGAGCTTGCTCACGAAATGCTTCACTGGGACAAGGTGAAGCGATTGCTGACGACCAAGACTATCCGCGAGACGGAAGCAGAAGCGGTAGCTCACGTCGTATGTCGTGCCGTAGGGCTAGACTCTACCACGCACAGTGCGGATTACATCCGACTCTACAGCGGCGACTTAGATGTGCTGGCTGGATCACTGGATGGCATCCAGAAGGCTGCTGCACAGATACTGGAGCTGCTGGGTGCAGCGGAAGCCGTAAAGGAAGAAGCTGCGGCGTGACGCTTACGTCAGCGTCGCCTCGGCTAGATGCCGGGGCGATGCTGTTTTTATTTGCAGTCTTCAGCAGATGCTGAGGCTGAAAGCTACAGCCAGTTCTTTGCGTGCAGCGTGTTCCAAGCTGCTTTGACATGAGCGGGTTGCATTAGCTGACGCTTACGGTCATTCCAAGCGTGAACTTGGCCAATGGCAAGCTCAACATCCTCGCGTGCATCGGCACACTCTTTGGTTGCCACCCAATGCACCGTTGCAAGTAGCTCCATGCCGTAGGGAGTCTCAAAGCCTTCGATTAGCGTTGAGACCTCGTCAAAGCGTTCTTGAGCTTGTTCGTCTTTGTGCAGAATAGTCTCTGCCTCATCCGCGGCGTCAGCAAGGAGCTTGATCGGGCTTTCGGGAGAGTTCGTTCCATCTCCATCCCCGTAGCCCTCAATGAAATGGCCATCTATGCGTTCAAGCACTTTTCGTAGATTGTCCGCATAAGGGCCATAGTCATGCTTGGTGAAGTGGAGCCTCAATCCTTGTCCTGCTGCTTGCAGGAAGTAAGCTAGCTTTTGGATCTCAAGCATCGACAAGCGGTACAGGTATCCTGGAACCAAGTAGCGGTTCATCAGGCATAAAAGCGCGGCAGTATCTAGCGTCATTTCGGGACGCATTGTTTGACTGATCCTTGTTTTTGCTGAAGCTCTTTACTCTTTCCGAGCCGTTGCCTCAGGAACCGTCGGTAAGCTCACATCTTCCCGTTTCCGACTAGGGCCGTCAATTTACCCTTTTTCGACAGCTTGAGGCGGCGAATCTGGGCGTTGCCCTTCGGGCCGGGCTCTCTCCGGGCTCCGCTAAACGCTTCGGTCTCATGCGAGACTGCGGTGCACCCTCCACATCCCTAACGCGGGGAAGTTGCAGCCCGCCTACGCGCCGCCTCTAGTCAGCCACGCCTGGCACTAGCGGAATGTCGCCCGGCAGGCCCCATTGTTGCACACACACTTCCTCGCCAGCCGACGTACGGTAGTAGAACTCTCCTGACGACGGGCGCCAAATCGAAAAGTCGAGAATGCCATCGCCGTCGTAATCTGCACGCATCGGGCGGTCACCTGGGAGCCCAAACTGAGTGACTGTGCCCGTATCACAGCTGAACGCGCTTTCAGAGCTGCAAAGATACCAGTTGCCTTCCGCGGGCCGCCAAACGACCAAGTCGCTAACTCCGTCGCCTGTATAATCGCCAGGCATAGGGACATCTCCAGGAAGCCCCCATTGTCGGAAGACTACCTGGCCAGAGAATACCGATGTTCGAATAGCCCACAGGCCGAGAGATGGACGCCAAATGGCTATGTCGTCTCGTCGGTCGCCATCAAAGTCCAATCCAGCGGACTGGGGGTGACGTGACGAGCAATCGTTTTTCGAAATGCCCGCCAACGAACTTGGCTGCTCGATGACTCGTGCTCGATCTAAATAGACGTTCAATGGATCTGAAAAGGCACCGCCGTCCCACAGGAGCACTGCAGCCATGTCCGGCGTGGGCGGAAACGGAACGTTCGTGCGTTCGCTGTCTAAGAATCGCAGTTCAAGGTTGCCACCCAACACTGGACCGTCAGGTGCATTTCTCAGCTCAGAACCATCTGCATAAACAGCAGCCGTCCAGACGTTTTCCTCTGTCTTGAAGAAATACAGTATTAGCAGCCTGACCTGCCGCTGACTGTCTTCGATGCTCAGGTTCACTTTATAGCTGGCGGCGCTGTCGAGCGCATCGAAGCTTTCCGCGAGAAAAGGGAAGCTCGTTGTAGGCGAGGTCGCATCGAGATTGACAGCGACATCGATTCGCTCAGTCCGGCATTGCGCCGTCGCTTCTTGAGCAACAAAGACGAAGAATAGAATGCCGAAGAGGGCAATATTGAATGGACGCGTTTTCATAATCTCCTTCGGTCATAGAATCTAGTTAGTAATGGAAGGGCTCGCTCGCCAAACTTAGAGCGAGGATTGCAAGCGGCCCTCCCTCGAACACAAACCTCCCTTACTATCTTACAGGAATGTCGCTGCTCAGTCCCCAGCTACATAGGTGGGTGAAATCAAGCTTAAGAGAAGCTTGGGCGTTGCCCTTCGGGCCGGGCTTACTCCAGGCTCCGCTAAACGCTTCGGTCTCATGGGAGACTGCAGTGCACCCTCCACATCCCTAACGCGGGGAAGCACGGTCTGTGCTCGGTCAGTATTTCTACCACTACGACAGCAGTTGCCTGCGGGCGTCGCCTGCTACGCGGCTTGCTGCTCCTCATCCGCAGTGACGAACACCCTCCGGACTGGCCGCATTCGCGGCACAATGTCCATCGGTAATGGTCCAACTCCGGCGTGCCTTCGCACGCGGTTCATGGCCTTGATGATCGCCAGGACCTGTCCCCGTACTGGGGCGTAGCCCTGGAACGGGAGCGACTCGACCTCGGCAATGAGCCTTGCCGTGTCGCGGTAGCTAGGCCTTCTCGCCAGGTCCAAGAGGTGCGCCCGGACCGACTGGTAGGTCGGCTTGTCGAGCCTAACGAACACCTTCCACCTCTGGTCCTGGTCGCTGAAGGTATAGCGGATGGAGTATCCCCTCACCTTCAGTGCGGTGCGGCGAATGTCGCAGATGTTTTTCTGGTGGTCCTCGAAGAACTGGTGGCGGCCGTGCGTGGCGATGAGCACGAAGAACTTGCCGTGGCGGAGGTAGTGGATGCCAGCCTGCTCACCCAGTCGCCTGCGGGCACGCTCCCACTTGGGCTTCCCTAGGCCGTATAGCAGGATCAGTTTTCGGTCGACCTCCTCAGGTGACTTTCGTCCCGGCACGTGGCCCGTGACGTAAAAGTAATGCCCGCTTGCGACGTAGCGAACAAGCTGCGCGAGGAAGGCGTCCAGCGACTGGGTTACGCAATTATAGGGTCTGGGTTGCTGCATGGTCGCCTCCGTACTGGCAAGTCGTTCACAGAAAAATGGAGGAGTTTGTTTGCGGCACAATACTCCTCAAAAAGCCGTTCCTATGAGAAACCTCGTAGCGGTGATGCGAAGGCCTCACGCTCCTTGGCTTGCGACTTGCCTGCCAGCGAATGCATCGTGCAATCGTGGCAAGTAAACAATCGTCGCTGCAAGCTGCGCGATATGCCTGCTCCTTCCAGCGGTTGCTTCCAGGAGAATTAGGCAGCTCCTGCTGCCACATTCTTTATTGCAGGTGCACGCGTTGCGTGCTCGACTGCTACGTCCTGGAAACAGCTCAGGAATTCGCTGTTTCGCTTGCTGCAAATTGCACCAAGCGATGTACAAAACCTCTGCCGGTGAACTCCGCCCATACGGGTAGCGTTCACCGTCATCACGTCGCCACAGGCCAGAGGTCTCTCGACCTCTCGCGGGTGGCCACGTCGAAGCTTCTCTCGAAGGCCTCAGCCCCGCCCGGCAATAAGCCGCCAGGCAGGGCTTCAGCACATTGTCGTCGCGAGCTACGTAGCCCGCGTCAGCCCTTTCGTTCTTGGCATGTCGCTTTGGTTACCAGCCAAAGCGCCAAACGGGTCGCGACTGCCTTGCCGCGCAGGTGCCGGGGAGTACTCCCCTCACCTGTCTGGACCTTCGCCCAGAACACCGCCCCGGCTCTCGCCGGGGTCCTACTTAGGCCACACTCCCAGTCCTCAGGTCAGTCAGCATGACTGCTCACTGGCGGGCACCACCCCGCGTTACCTGGGGACCTTCCCCGATTAGTGATAGGTGTCGAATCGACAGTCAGGTCGCTAGACGGTTCTCCCGTCAGGTCGTCAGGGTCTGCCCATGGCTCTCGCCTTGGGCAGCGTTTGCACCAGCTCCGTTGGGAACTGGTGATTTCTCCGGGCCGAACGTGGAAGCACCCGGTTACCCCTCCCTCACGACTTTTCGCAGTTTGGCTTGTGGTCCTCGCAGAATCTGCTTGGACCTCCTCTCTGACGCTTGGCTCCAATATGTGACCAAGCGCCGGGCTTTCCGTTAGCCCGTCGATTCTTACTGGGAAGCCCTTTCGGGCCTTGGAATGGGTTGAGCTATTTCCGCTCCGGCTTTTGGATCACCGGATGCCCGAACGCCGCTTGACGTTCGGTCTGGCACCTTGCGGTGCTCAGAGGTCCCCCACCCAGACACGTTGCACGAAGCTGGTCTCTTGCGAGACCACAGCGAGCGAGTTGTGAACCTCGCTCGCCTAGCTCCTTGCCCCGTGTGCGGGATTTGGCACCATCCATGTGCCTCACCCTAGGGTCAGCTTTGGGGCGCTGACCGACCGTGACCATTTCTGGCCCCGGCTTTCACCTATCACGACTCCTGTGCTGGTTGAGAAACAACATTCAACCGCACCGAAGCGTGTCTCGGTCGCCCCGGTTCTCGGCCATTGCATCGGGTCGAACATTGGGATTGATCTTGAGCATCTTGCCCAAGGATTACTCCAATGAGCCCCCGTCGAGACGGACAAGCAACTCTCGCTGCAATCCGCCTCTACGCGGAAGACGATTTAGGCTACTGGTGAGGCAGCCTCCTCTTAGGCTCGGTTGGTAAGACCGGCTTTACCGAGGTCGTCTCGCACGCGACGACAACGTCATCAACATTTTCCGTCGATCACGATGTATGCGAGCCCTACAAATGCCCGCATGACGAGAACTCTAGCAGCAACTCTTTGGGCTAGTCACGCATTGCGGCGTAAGTGCTTGAAAAATCTCGCTGCCGGATAATACACGACCGAATCGCTAGACAATGCCGGACGCCAAATGCTAAGTACTTGGCTGCTTCATTAACCCCATCGACAGGAGGTATTGTCATGGCTAGCAGCAGCAAGAACGCAGGAAAATCAAACAACTACGTCACCACGATTCGCGAAGGCGCTATCGCAGCGAATATCTTTCGCGGGGTCACGCCCGATGGGCATGCTTATCTCTACTACTCTCTCAGTCGCAGCTGGAAGTCGCCCACTGGGAATCGCGAGGGTTACTCCGATCGCTTCTATGTGCGAAACGGCGATGCGTTGCAGAAAGTCGTGACGAAGGCCTGTCAGTGGATTGAAAAGAATCCGAACGCGGCTGATATGCCCGCGGTTCCCGAACAAGTGCCGACGGCGGCCTAGGTCCCTGTATGGCTCGGTAGAGCCTGCTTGCTTTTTCTTGATGAAAGCAGAAGGGGCGTTCGTCAATTTCCCGTGGAAGGCGAAAGCGGGAATCTGAGGGCGTGTTTTGCTCCATTTGCATAGGCCCATGAGGAACGGAGTGAGGCCTGGGTAGCTCGATGCACAGCCAGTATGGGGCCCCGCGTAGCTTCCTCCCCGCTTTGGAGAACGCTCCGGCAGTAGGCGTGCCTCTCCGCCGCGCCCCGAAGCTTGTGAGGCGCGACGGCAGAGTCACTTCCAAACGGACTGCGTGGTCGGAAGCTACTTGCCCATACTGGCTGCTAACCTGCCTTCGGTGGGCCTGCTCGGTGGAAGTGGTCTTTGAGGATAAGCTGGCGGTACTGCTCGAACACGGGACCGCCAACTTCCTTTAGTCTCTGGTAACCATCTCGCTTCGTCCGGTCCGCCGCAGCAACCGCCTCGGCAAAGTATCGCTCCTGCTGCTGCGAACTGAGATTATCCCAAAAGGCCAAGAACGGAGCTTCTGCCGCCTTGATGTTTTGCAGCTCTCGCTGCTTCACGCGTCGAAGCTCCGCTTCTCGCTTGCGATTAGCGGCCGCGGATGCTTGCCGCTTCTGCTCTAGATCTGCTTTCGATTGAAAGCCTCGGGGCTTCGCGTAGGCCTCGGCACTCTTGATACCCGCCACCAGGAAACCGGCTCCCCTCTCCTCTCCCCGGTCGTTGTGCCAGTCAAAAAGCTCGATTGTGGCCTGAACCCGCTTCGCCGGATGTTCTTTGACAAGCTGCTCCGCAGTGGCCTGGCAAACGCCGCGCCGTGTCAGTTCGGTGCAAAGTGGATCGATGACTTCTTCAGGTCGCTTTGGACTCGGCCGCTTGCGGCTGTCCTTCGTGAACAACACTTCCCATTTTCCGCGAGCTACTTTGGTGAACCGCTTCTCTTCTGGCATCGGACGAAGCTCCCAAAGATGCTCCAGTTCGCGGATGCCCTTCATCAGGGCTCGCTTCGCCTGCGCGGTATTATAGTTGGGGCTTACTCGAACTTTGTTGAATGCCAACTCACCCAGATCCATCACCAGACGATCCGAATGGTAGAATCGCTTGTCTAGGAAGCGGTAAAGCCGTTTCGCCACTGGGTCCTTGAGCCTCAAATAGAAATCCCAGTCGAGCTTTTTGAGATAGCCCGCCTCGAAGCTGCCGAACACGACCTCGTTCCAGACAAGCCATGAATCGGCTTGCGCCGCGGCCTTGTCGACCTCGTCGCGCTCGTAGATGTAGAGGTTGTCGAAAATACCAAAGTCGCGATTGACCCAGCTGCGACGTGCTTTGTCGTAGAACGCCCGGTCGGAGTAGACGGTGAGTCCCTTCCATCGTCGCAACGACGTTGCGAGCCTGCGGTAGTAGCGGGTCTCATCCGGCCAACGCAGCAGCTTGAGCAACTCGTAGCGACTGAAGTGCACCTCACGCTGGTCGAAGTTCTCTAAGCTGGATAGCTGCACGCACGCTAGCAGCACGTCGTCGTCCTTCGACGTGGGCAAACCGAATCGATCAGAGCCGGAGATCGTCAGCTTCCGCGGCAAACGCTTGCGCTTCTCCTCATCCCAGACCGTATCTTCGAACACCACGGTCTTCGTGCCATCCAAGTGCCGGTTGCAGACTGCCGCGAGCGGAAACTCAGCTAGGTTCAGTTCGTCCCGACCTTTCTCGAACGCCTCCAGTCGACGGTGCCGTTTCTGCGAATCGCTTGCTTCCAAAATTCCTCGAATGCCACCCAATCAACAACAACCAGTGTTGTTGTAGTTTGTACTTTATCTACAAGAGTTACCTGAAGCTTTTCCCGAGCATTCCTAGCCAGTTAGGTCGCAAAAAGATGTTTCGTTTCACGGTAAAGTGGCCTGCTTTGGTGTTTCGCTTCACGGTAAACCATGTTTCGTTTCACGGTGCATCGGTGTCTCGATTCACGGTAAAACGTGTTTCATTTCACGGTGCGTCTAGGGTTGCTGACTAACGGTGGTGAAAGCCTCGCCGAAGCGAATGCCTCGCGTGTCTTCAGGGCTGGTGTAGGTTTTGGGCAAAAAGAATTCGTTGACGTAACAAGATGGCGGGGGCTAGAGTCAATGTCACCACAACATTCTCAAGCACCGCGTGATTCGTTTCGCCGGTCTCTGCAAAAAAACCGACTCTGCAAAGTCGGTTTTTTTGTGCCCAAATTTCACCTGCCCTACTTCGCCGCAGACACAAAAAGCCCGCCGCACTTTAAGTGCATTGAACCAAATCCACATTCGCAGTACCGCCCCGATATGACAACTGGGTTTTTGTTCGAGCAAGCAAGCTGGCCAGCAAGCATGCTTGCAAGCAAACAAGCTTACTAGATTGCTGCTGGTCCAGCCTCTCGATCGCAAAGCCTTTTCCTGACCTCCCTTCTCAAGAAGCCCCTACCGCCTGCCAGCCGGTCGGCAAGCAGCGTGGCAATGCGGCAAGCAAGCCCGACGGCATGCAGGCAAGCAAGACATCCTGGTGACAAGCAAGCTTGCCGAACTGTAGCGCTGCTGCGTGGCAGGTAGGCCATGCACGCAGCAAGCCAGCTGGACAGCTTGGCAGCCGCGCAGCTTGTTTGCTGGCCGCACTGTTGCCCGGCAAGGCGGACAGCTTGCTTGCAAGTAAGCATGTTTGCAGGCTGGCAACGCATCTGGCAGGCGTGAAATATTCCTTGCCAGGTTCGATAATCCTCATTTAATCTCGCGGGTAATGATTATCGCACTCGTAAATTCTAAGGGCGGAGTAGGGAAGTCGACGCTTGCTGGGAACTTAGCAGCGTGGCTCTTCGAGCAAGGCCATAGCGTGATCCTTGCGGATTGCGATCCGCAGAAGTCCTCTTCGGAGTGGATCGCCGAAGCAAAGCCAGACGTGCAAACGTTCACTTTCGCCACTTCCGACGAGATTCTCGACAATCTTCCCGTGCTTCGTGAGCAAGCTGACTATGTCGTTTGTGACGGTCCCGGGAGCCAAACCGAGACAAGCCGTGCGCTCCTCATGTGGGCAGACCTGGCGGTCATCCCGTGCAAAGCGAGCATGTTTGAAGCGCGTGCTCTGGCTCTGAACACAGCGTTTGTGCGGCAAGCTCAGGCGATTCGAAGTGGTCAGCCCGATGCCATTGCCGTGCTGACGATGGTCGGGCGGGACTACCGACTTACCAAGGATATGCGGGACGCAGCAGAGGCACTCGACTTGCAGCTAGCGGAAACGCCAATCGCCCTTCGCCAGGCCTACGCCGACGCACCAGGGCAATCGACCGTTGTCTGGAAAATGGGCGCAACGGCACGCGACGCTGCTATTGAGATTGATCAATTGTTTCGTGAACTGCTCCCAGAAGCCTGCACCGAGAACGTTGTTCCGATGCGGCGGGGGAGGGGAAAGAAGCGAGCTAATGGGTAGGGTGTGAGACCATGGCAGAAAGAAGACCTCTAACCGCTGGACTGACGGTAGTCCCTCCTGGTGCAGCAGACGCTGATGCCGTGAAGTCGTTCATTACTCAAGAGCGGAAGGCAGAAGCCAAGCCGGAGCCGAAACCCGAACCTAAGCAAGCGGAAGAAGCAAAGCTGCCGAGTGCTGAGAAGCCTGTCACTTCCTACGCTACAAGCGACGAGTCTCGCTCTTCTAAACGCCGAAAAGGCAAGAGGTCACCAATACCTGTCGGATTGATTCCCGTGACCGTGCGACTAAGACCGGAGATAGCCGCAGCACTCAAGCGGGCATCTTTGGAGCGGCAACTCGCAGGCGAAGAGACCTATACCCAGCAAGACCTCGTCGAGCTTGCGCTAGAGCCGTGGTTGATAGGTGAAGGACATCTTTAGTCGAAAGCGCTACTAGCGGTGACCCACTCAAGTTCATAGCGAGCAGTGCTTACAATGCAGGCTATTCGCTTCTGATTCTGACACCGGAGCGGAGAGCGACTGTCAACATCTACACGCTTTTAGGGCAGTATGTCTTCGTTGTGACAATTGGCCGCATAGCATACCTGTTGGTGGGAGCTTCCAAGTCGGAAGACACCGCTACTAACATCGACGCATAGCATGTAGGAAAGTCGCCAACTCCAGCACGGTAGCTAAGGACTCGCCATCGCTATCACGCCTCAAGGTCCGCTGACGCTCTCCACCTTGACCCGCTTCGCTCAGGCTCGATCGTTAGTCCCGCTCGCGACACTTGGTTCCCGGCAGATGCTAAGCGATTTCTTCGGGAGACCCGCGGCCGCTCGCTCACCGACCTCCCGCCACCGATATCGAAGGTTCTATCGAACCGCTTTTCTTTCTTGCTGCTAAGAGCAGCAATCGCGCTCTCGATATCGACTCACTCGCTTTGCTCCTTCGTTCTGCTATCGGTGACGGCCGGTTGCAAAAAAACGAGGCAGCCTGGCTGCTACCCTCGGTTCTTTTGCAACGTTGCCTCTTGTGCGTTCCTCACCGAAAAGCCGCTTTTCGATCAGGAGACGCACCCCCACATCCGCCCTTTGCTCCGCGTTCCCGGCGGGGAGACGCTCCACCCACCGTCGAAAGCGAGTCTTCCTTAGAGCAGGGAATGCCGCTAGGGCGGCAATCCCTGTTGCTCGCTGGGGCTCGCAACCCTTCGGGCTCAGGCTCTGCCTCGCTAGGGCGAGGCGTTCGCCGGGGCTTCTTGGCGAAGCCCCCCCACTCAGCCGCTGGAGCGGCTGGCGGGTCCCCCCGGGGGGACCGCTGGGGCGGTCCCCACCAAGGGTGCCGGTCTGGCGAAACCCTTGCCCGGTACCCGCGGCCACGATCCGCACCACCTCCGCCGTGGTTTTCTGTAGTCCCGGATGTTCCCGTCGATTGAGGGATCGTTCTGCCCATCGACGAAACGAATGCGTTCCCGTGGAGGCTGATTCTTGTTCGCTCAGCATCAGGCGGGTATAATTAGGGCAAGGCTATGTCGCGGTGCACAACCGTAAGATTGGCCGTGGTCACGTTTATACGAGCTCTTTCGAGCGTTGGTCCAGAGAGAGGCGTCGGGTTTTCGGCTTTGCTTCCCGAGGCGTTTCATGGACCAGCCACAGCCGCTAGAGTTCGAGACTTCGAGACCCGCAACCGACCGCTGGGTAGCATCTTGCATGCAGGTGGTAGTCAGTCCGGTAGCGTAAACCAGTAGCGTAAAAAGCAAACACGCACGGCGATTCAATCGCCAGGATCGACCAGTGGCAGCCGCGAGCTGCCCAAGGGTTCGCAAGCCGCTCTTACAGCAGCGGCACTGACATCGCTTCACCTCAAGTGGTGAAGCCTGGAACGCCAATGCCCACGAAGCAGTGCACTGCTTGGTGGGCAGGCTTTGTACGCACGAGTGCCTCCTTATAGTGTGGCGGCGCTCAACGTCTATCTAGCGGTTTCTTCCGCTCCCGATGTCATTTTATCGCCGCGACGCTTGCAGTCTGCGTTGCTGCGTTTTGCCTCTTCGTGCGCAGCGCGATCTCTATCGGCTACGGCTGACGCATTGCACAGGACCCTGACTGCACCCAATCAATCGATCCGAATGCAATTACGCCGAAAGGGCTCTCTATGTCTAAGACTACTACTCTGTCCGACGATCTCCGGCACTACTACTCACGCTATCGCTCGCTCATGGAGCAGCGTGAGTTCAGCACCTCGATGCGAGACCGCTTTCGCGTTTACCTCTTTGCGTTGGCTGACCCATCTTGCCCATTCTACGAGCACGTCAAGCTCGACTCACCTCCGAGCTTTGGCCGTATCTACGATGTGCTCTCCCCAAGCGGTATCGAGAGCAAGACGGGGTGGAAAGCGGAGATGTTTCGTTGGAATGGCGATCGTGGATTGCTACAGATTCGTGGCTCTCAACTTAAGTGCCGTCTTGCGATTCCAAGCGACGAGAAAGCGGAACAGATAAGACTTCATCGGAGGCAGTTTGAAACCGAGACGTTTATTAGCGTTCATAGGCTAGATGAGCCCCACAAGCGGGCCGCGATAGAGCGAATGCGCGAAGCAAACTTGGCAGTTCGTGGCAAAGCGGTGCTTGCCGAGGAATACGCCGACAAAGCGGAAGTCCTTCGGTCGCGTTTATGGTGCGACCCGCTAGTGGGCGATTGGGCTGAAAAGTTCTGGGCCCGCGACCGAGACTTTCATCTCGCCGCAGCAGAGGCCACAGGACAAACGTTGGTTTGCGACATGCTGAAGTGGTTGCTCGACCTTAGTCGGCTACGAAACGCGGACCGCTTCACGATCATCTCCCGCTTCCACCGCTCCTACGAGGAGCACCAACGGATAATCGAAGCCGTTGAACAACCTGTGCAGGAAGGCTCCGAGCAACAAGTCGCACTCGCCGTCGAAGAGCATCTCGAATGCTCCGAAACCGACTTCCAAAAGGCGAGGGGAGTAATGCACTAGGACGCTCCTAGTGGCAAGAAACTTTCGAAAGTTGGAGATACCACTTTTTCGTAGATTCTAAACACTTTAGAGCCAAGGACTTTGCTCTGTACTTCCAGTTGAAGAGCGTTAAAGTCAAAGCAGTGTCACGTAGTGTGATGCTTTGTTAGTCACAGACAACCAAAGCACCACCGACGCGATCCGCAAAGCAGTGATTCACCTAGCAAGGCGAATTGCATGCACGGCATAGAGCCTAATAGCTGCTGCCGATCGAGTATCGCTCGATAGTCACGCAGTGGGCTCTATCCGGTCGCAACCGACAGAGTTTTCATTTTCATTCACCCCAGGAGCCAGCACTGCGTTCGTCGTCCCCCAAAAAGGCAAAGCCCCGGCCGCTACCAACGGCCAGGGCTTTGCTGAGGTTGGACTCCAAGAAGAGCACACAACGCTCGTCATCACTTGTCGTTGTACTTGGAGCGCTCTTCACGGTCCAGCCTCTTTCGGGATTCTCTGTTCCGATTGCCTACAGCCAATAGCAGACCAATTCTTGGACTGCTTACGGCAGAAGGTACGCAATCACATCAATTCTCACTTCCGAAAAGGTATTCCTATGACCAATACAAACCGAAGTTACAGCCACACGAATGAAGAGCCTTACACCCGCGAACGAGGAGAGAGTCTTGCTCTCAACATTTATCCGCCTCTTATCGCAAGCTCGCTGCGTCGCGGCAGTGGGGGACGAAGGACGGCCAGCTATTATCGCCATCAACTAGTTTGCATCGCTGTGGACACCTCCCGTTCGATGGAAGGGTGGAAAGCAAAAGCCGCTACCGAGGCCGTACAAGAGACAGTTTACGGGTGCAAGATGAAGTCCAATGGTGACTCCATTTTCGACTTCTCGTTGCTGTGGTTTGGTGACTACGTCTTCTCTGACGAGTCTCTGCTGCTAAAGCCGGTGCAGGAGATCGATGAAGACAAGATCGAGTTTCTAGGTGACTCAGGAGGAACGCGGATCAAGCAGGCAGTGAAGTGCGTTGCTAACTTGATTGAAAAGTACGATGAGCACAATCTTGCTCACAATCCAGAAAAAGACCGCGTTCCTCCTCCGCTCATTATCTTCATGAGCGACGGAAAGAACGGGGACGGTGACCCGCTTCCAATCACGAACAAGCTCAAGACCACACCCTTGTCCATTGGTGTCCCGCCGATCGTGATTACCGTCGGTATCGAGTTCGACGGTGGTGAGCCAGATATTGAGCTGCTCACTGCAATGGCTTCGGAGACCGAGCACGGACAGAAGCTGTACTTCGACATCGCTTCAGCCGGGCAACTTGTCGAGTACTTGGCGACCGGTGCAAGTTCGGGTGCTTCGACACCTGACGAATTCTACCGGAGTATCGTGCAGACCGAAGCGTGGCAGAAGCGACTACCCAATCCGGAGAAGTAACTCATGGCGACTTCGCAAAACAGTCGCCTGAGTGAACGCGTCCAAGCCAGCATCCTGCTACTCCAAGAGGAGTTGCAGGGAGCAGGAGCGCTGGAAAGCGCTCCTGCTCAACTGGCCTTGGATGGTCTCACGCTCGCGACGGCAACCGATGTGGGCAGCAAACGCACCAATCAAGACTGTGCCTTGCTCTTTGCCCCGCGACACCCTTCACGACTCCGTTGGATTGCGGCAGTGGCCGACGGAGTGTCTTCGTCCCTTAACTCGGAAGCGGCCAGCAGCCTCGCTTGCCACGCCGCTATGGTAGCAATCAAGCGTTCCTATCGGCTTTCTTCGCATGACCCAAAAAGCACTTGGTCGCGGATCTTCGATTTTCGGGGAACCACGCGCCAGGAGTTCTTTCCCGAGGACAACTCTCTGGCACCCCTAAGCCCCGTGGCCATCGCGTCTCGTGCGATACGCGGCGTTGGTCGATGCGTCCTCTTGCGGCCTGACCACTTTCGACCAGAGTCAGTCACTGAGAGTACGTGGAAACGCGTCCTTCGAGATGGACGCTATCTGCAAACAACATTGATGGTCGCTTGGCAAGTCGATGACCAGCTGCGAATCGAAGGAGTAGGGGATGGTGGCTTCTCCGTCGCGATCTCGGCAGGCCACGATCCACTGGTCTACCAACCATCTTCGGACCGTCCTGTCGAATGTCTCGGTCCACATCGATGTCCTGTCGATCGCGCCTATCGCATGAACTTCGACCGGTGGGAGAGCCTCTCCGTTCATACCGACGGCGTTACTCCTGGCCTTGCCACAAACCCCAACCTCGTTTCCCAATCGCTGCGTCTTTCAGCGGCGCTGCGGTCCGACCGAAGCCGCATAAACCCTGCCCACGCGACACTCACTTGGTTGCTCCACAACAAGCCCGACCTCATCGATGACAACATCACACTACTCTTGGCAGAAAGGACCTCGCAGTGCAGTACTCACCGATATCACCGCGCCAAGCATCTAGCCTCGCGGATCAGACATGGACGATAGGGCAAACAACGTATCAGTTCGCCTCTCAACTGCGGTCGGGGGGAGAAGCCTTCCTCTATCCGCTACTGGATACGAATAAGAAAATCGTCGCCTACCTGCGGTTCCTGCAAAAGCAATTTGCAAGCCCTGGTCGCATTGAACGTACGTGCTGGCTCATTGATCAGAAATGGCCAGCGGTCTCTTCCGTCTTTCTTGGTGCCCCCTACGCCTGGGCGTCTACCGAGCTACACGGCAGGCCACCAGGGTTTGGTCTCGATTTCACTGCAACGCTTCATCAATCGGTTCCCGGTCTCTCGTGGGCCGCAATCAAGACCGCCGCTGACCGCGGAAAGCAACCACTACCCCGCATGGAGACTCGCATCGCCCTGGTCAAAAGTATGGTGGCACAATTCGCCACACTTGAGTCGCTAGGAATCGTGCATGGCGACCCAAGTGATGGCAACTTGCTCTTAGACATTCGCACACGCGAAGCCAAGCTGATTGACTTCGACGCCTTTGTTGTTCGGTCCAACAACCTCAGATTCCCGGCCCTGCCGGTTTCAGAGGGCGGAGTCAAAGGCACCCCTGGCTACATGCCACCGGACCTAGAGGCGACCTCTGGCAGTAGCGTCGCGCCGTATTCGGACCGTTTTGGCCGTGACATGCTGATGCTCGAACTGCTCGGCATGCGACCTGGCGACCCGGCTGACGCCTCTCCGTCGAGCTGGAGCCACCAACAGCTCTTGCTCGATGCAGTTCGGCCAACAGCAGAAAAGCTTGGCTTGATGCACTTGGCCGACCTGAGCGTGTTTACGAGTTCTGAAAAGGACCGTCCCACAAGCAAAGACTTGGCGATCGCGCTCAGCTGTCAAATGCCAGCTGTCACGAAACGCCCCCCTGCTAATCCGGCAAATACAATCAGCCATGTCGCTAACGACCTGTCTGGGCTCCTAGGCCGGTTCCACGCCTGGTGGAGATCTATCAATGAGTTCTGCGACAAGATCGAAACCAAGGTGCGACGTTGGTTCCGCTAATCCTCCGTGACTGAGAAAGGCCCACTACATGAATACTGAGTTGGCAGAATGGGAAGCGAAGTTTCTCTTCGTGGCGTTGCGTTGCGTTACCCAGTTCAGCAGTAGCTTTGCAAGCGAGTTTTGGAGCGTACGGCCATCGGTTGCCACGCGACGGCTCCGTAAGCTTGAGAAGAGAGGTCTGCTAAAGGGCAGGACCGTGCTCGCAAGCGAACTTCCGAGCATGTCGGTGCCGCTCTGCACCTGGAGACCCGGCGAGAACTATCCACATTATGGCCGCATTTCGTATCTCGCTCGTCGTCGCTGGCATTCGCTACCGCTTTTGGTGAAGCGAGTGTACTACGCCACGACCCTCAGTCGCTCGCTTTTCGGCCGTTCGGCCGTCAAGCCACCGAAGGATATTCAGGCTACACACGACGTTGGACTTGCCTCCGTCTACCTGAGCTATCGGCGGAGATGCGACAAGCTCACCGAGCGCTGCTGGCTCAATGAGTCAGAGTACGCCCACCATCGTGGACGCTGCGTCAAAGTCGAAGACGCCATGCTCTGCCGTGATGGGCAAGTGCTGCTGCTAATCGACTTTGCGGGGGCCTACAGGCCGGACCGCGTTGAATCCCTAGTGCGGCATGCAGAACTATACAACGTCCCGATAGCGATCCATTAGGCAATGAACTCTTCCTACCGATACAAGCGTCCCGACCTTGCTCATGAACGGTCGAATGACTCGATCCACTTCGTGCTGCGCAATCAGATAGCAACGAACCAGACACTGCATCAGGCTATTTTCCCCGAAGTGTCGGTAGCCACCTCCCAGAAGATTATCTCCAAGATGATCAAGCGCGGGCTACTCAAACGCTGGTTCTACTACGGCACCAAGAGCTTAGTACGGTTGGGGCCGACTGCGATCGCTCGATGGGGATATCCGCCGGTTCTTGCGCGTCGACCGGGACCGCAGGTGCTGCCGTACTTGTGGGGCTGCCTATCGCTCTGCACCAAGAGCAAGCCGCCGTTGCTACGTCTCCTGCCAGAGGAGCTAGAAGCACGTTTTCCGGGCTTCCCTACCTCAAGAGACTTGCAGCAGTGGGCGTTCTACTGCGATGCCTCCGATGAGACCTCAAAGCTTGGGATGATCCGAGTCGAGTTTCGCACAAGCGGTGCGATCGTCATTGCAAAACTCTGCGAACAGCTCCACCGCTATCGAACGCATGAGGCTATCAACGAGCTATTCCGTTCCAAACGGATCTTCATCCACATTGTTACGGCCACTCCTGAGCAAGAAAGCTCTCTCTGGGAAGAAGCGCAGCGCCAAGGACTCGGTGTTGAACTGCGTACCTGTCACGACCCTAGTCTCACCATGTTCCTGTGAAAGGCCTGTTCTATGAGCAAGCATGAACTGTATCGGAATCCGGCTGACCAAAATCCTTTGGACCTAAGCCAAGTTCCCAACATGCAATTGGAGCACAAGTTTCCAATTGCAACGCAGTACCCGTTTAAGTCTACTTGCCGTCGGTTCGTTTGGGACCTCTATCTCATCGCTGTCGGCTCCGCAGCCATTTCGGCAGGCATGAACTTCGGTTCTGTGTTCATCGCCGTTGGAGCGACTTTCATCATCATGCAGCTCGCACGCCGTGAAGCTAGAGGGCTAGCGCCGACGTTCAGTGTCGGCGTCGTCCTTACTTGGGCATTCGGCTTTGGCTGCTTTCTTGCCTATAGAAGCGGGTTCTCGGAAGGGCTCATCGCTTTGGCCAGTGCGGCGCTCGCCTTGACGCTGATCGTTGCGTACCTCTTTCGCGCGCACTGGATCGCAGTCGCGTGCTGCGGGATGCTCGACAAAGAATCAATCGACAACTTCAAAGCGACCGGTAGGCTTCCACCAGGAATCAAGCCCAAGCCGCTCTTTAAGTCCTACAAGGCAGCCCTCCACAGCTGGATTACCTACGATCCACGGCGATGCAAGTCGCCAGGCACACAGGCTTCGCCAGCGGGGAGTGCCGTCACTCGGGTAACCATGACTTCAGCCGTGGTGGTGCTGTGGGCCGGTTTTGCGGTGACCTTAGTTTCTGGCCTATCCGGGCTCGCGGTGCTCCCGTTCCTCCTGCTCTTAGCGGCTTTTCTCCCACTAGTGGCTATGGCGGTTGCCGCATGCTCGATACTCGGAAAGGCCTATGCCCTCATGGAAGTACAGTTTGAACCGGCAAGCTGGCGCCCCTTTGTTCGTAGGTTGAGTCTGGCACAGAGCGAACATGTCAAAAAAAGCCTTTACCTTGGACGAGTCTTCGGCGACGGCTCCCCCATTCATTACCCTACCGAGCGGCTAATGCATGGTGGTTGGATTCAGGGACCTCCTGGATCTGGCAAAACCGTAATGCTGATGCAGCTCGTGGAGCAGCTCATCTGGCAAGGCTACTCGGTTGTCACGCTGGATCTAAAGGCGAGCAGCAATGAGTTGTATTGGACGGCACGAAGCGTCGCAAAGGAAGTTCTCCTCCGGCAGAGACGCCGTGTACCCACTTACGCCTTCACTCCAACGCATGGCAAAGCTTCGCACCTGTTCGATCTCTACTCGCAATCTTTCTGGAAGTCGCTCTCGCCCGAGGAACAAGCAAGTTGCATGATCGGCATCTTTGGGTTGAATCATCCGTGTGTCTATCCACAGGATTATTTTAGAGACTCAGCTTGGTCAGTGCAGCAACACGTCACGTCGAAGTATCCGAACATCAATAGCTTCCAAGAGGCAGCCGAATACTTCGCACGAGAGCTTCAATTTGCCCAAGAGCCATGGGAACTCTCGCAGCAGAACAAAAAACACGGCGAGCATCCAAGGCTCATTCTTCGAAGACTCGGACTGGCGGACGCGATGAACGCACGACCCACGTACAGCCAGGAGATTCTTGACAGTGCCATCCAACTTGAAAGCCTCTTCCATACACCAAGTGTCCTCCATTGCAGCCTACCGGCGGTTTCCGATCCCGTTGCGAACCCGGAAATCGGCCGCGTTATTCTTAATGCCCTGTTGCATGCCGGGGCTTACTCGAAGAAATCGTCGGTCAAGGTTGTTGTGCTCATCGATGAGTTTCAGCGAATGATATCTCGCTCGATTGACGTGGTCCTTCAGCAGGCGCGGTCTAGCGGCGTCGGTGTCATCCTGACCAATCAGACCTCTGCCGACCTCGTCGCCGTCGATGCGAATATGCCTGGAACGCTAAGCGGTGTCACCGCTCTTCAGGCATGGATCAAAGCGACTGACTTTCTCGGCGTCCAACAAGTGCAGACCTTCGGTGGTCAGTACATTGACCACATGATTTCAACCTCGGTTCGTGACACATCCAACGGTCGCGAGACAACCTACACTCGGTCCGAGCATTTGCTGGACCGTTGCAGCAGCGGGTTGATCGACCGCGTGAACGTCACACCAAACCAGTATTTCCTTCGCCTAAATGATGCAGAAGGTTACGCCGCCTACGGCGGCCAGATGATGGTCGTTCAATCGGGCTATCACCTAACGAAGAAAGAGTACGACGACTTGGTGAGCCGTCCCTGGCTGAAGCCCAGAAAGGGGATGCTAATTAATGGACAGCATCGGCCACCACTAACACCACCTTCGTCCGCTTTGACCGGTCCAAAGCCGCCGAAGATTCCGCGCACCCCCACTCGGCTCACGAACTGAGTTGCTGAAGTGGCCGCCAACGCTCCCGTTGCAGAGATGAGTGCAGCAAACTAACCGGTCGCTTCCGCGACTTCGGTTCAAAAAGTGTTGATTGATTGTTGGATGCGACCTTTCGCTGAGGTCCTTCGGGATTTGAGCGAGGGGGAAGCAGTTGCGTCTGTAGGAGGCCCAACTGCTCTTGAACTTACCACGGCCCGTCCCCCTAGTCGGTCGTGGATAACAAAAGGAATGTTATGGAAAAACACATAGCACATCGCAAAAACGCAATCAAGAAACATGTGGTTAAGCAACCCGAGGTGACTAACCGCGAACTACGCACCTTCGAAATCTGGCAACCGCACTCTGAGAAGCGGCTTGCTGCGGTGAAGGAACGTATTAAGCGGAACGATCCAATGGGGAGCCTGATGCAGTACCTGCTACCGAGAGACTTCCGACTCGTCGCACTGGTGCAAGGAAATTCATTCAATGACGCTCATCGTCGAATGGAACGTCTTTGCGAGAGTGTCGAGAACAACCAAGTTGTTGTCGTTGACTTCGGACTCCGCTCGGCCACGCCAGGTGATGTGATAGCAGCGGCAGAAGGAGATGCGATGTACGTCTCCGACCTGGGTCTGGTGACGCTATCGCAAGCACTGCAAAGGTAAGCAACCATCCCGTCCCGAGTCCCTCATTTGAGGGGCTTGGGACACTTTTTGTGCACCTAACGAATACAGAAAGGGTTGTCATGGCAAAAAGTCCTCCAGTTCATGAGGTCCGCATAGGGCTCATCAAAGCGTCGATATGGCAAAACCGCACGAAGCATGGCGAACGGTTTAGCGTCACCGTTAGCCGTATTTACCGCAATGGTGACCATTGGGTTGAATCGTCACGCTTCGGGGAGAACGCCGACCTACTCGCACTGGCCAAAGTTGTGGACCTAGCTCACACCTGGTTGTGCGACCAGAAAATGAAGGAGCAGTGATGTGGTACCAGTGTTGTACTGCATGCTCAGCGAAGTGGATCTCGTCCCGTCGCGAGCACCGCACATGTCCACGATGCGGATGCGAAGTACTTACTTGCCGAATCCCAAACGCGCCTTGGCGCGATTCGGCCTCAAAGACTCGTAGTGAAGTCCAACAAGACAGTGGATCAACAAGCCGAAAGGATCAACAATGAAAGCGTCCGAACATAAACCGATTGGCGACCCCTCACGCCTAATCTCGGCGGAGGAAGTTGCAGACATGCTCAGCATCTCCACCCGCACGGTCTGGAGGTTGCTGAGCACCGGTCAGATGGTTCAGCCGATTCGAATTGGTGGAAGCGTCCGATGGCGACTCGGTGAAGTCTGCCAGTGGATCGACAATGGTTGTCCAGTCGTAACAAAGTAAGAAAGGTTTTCAAATGGCAAGTATTTACAAGAAGAGCCGCGACAAGGGCAAAAAGAACCGCCCTTGGTACGTCAACTACACCGACCATCTCGGAAAACGTCGCACGGTCAAAGGTTTCACCGATCGACGGGCGACCGAGCAAATGGCCGCCAAGCTAGAGCACGATGTGATGCTCCGCAAGCGAGGCCTAATCGACCCCGCCAAGGAACGGGAGCAAGCAATCCAGGCCAGCGATCTGGAAAAGCACATCCTGGCCTACGAGAAGAGTCTCGGCGATAACACGCCGAAGCACGTAAAGCTCACGATCGGACGAGTGAGAAGAGTCATCAAAGGTTGCAGCTTCCAGACCGTCTCGGACCTCGACCCGGACGCAGTGGTCACTTACCTCCAAGAACTTTGCGAGAAGAAAGACCTCGGTCGCCGAACCTACAACCACTACTTGCAGGCGATCGACGCTTTCTGCAACTGGATGCTTCTTACAAAGCGAATTCCCTTCAATCCCTTACTCGGATTGGAACGGTTGAATGCCGAAGTCGATGTTCGTCACAAGCGACGTGCCCTGACTGCTGAAGAGGTCTCTAAGCTCATTCAATCCGCACGCGAGAGCGGGGAAGACATCCAGTGCTACGACGGTGAGACGCGGGCCAAACTATACCTACTGGCCTACTTCACCGGTCTGCGACGCCTCGAAATCGCTAGCCTCACCCCTGAGAGTTTTCAGCTCGATGCCCCGCAGCCGACGGTAACTGTCGAGGCCGCCTGTTCCAAGCATCGTCGGAAGGATGTCTTGCCACTCCACTCAGAGCTTGTCGCCATGCTCCGGGATTGGCTCCCCAGTCTTGATAGTGGCAAGCCTCTGTTCCCTCGGCTCGGCAAGCGACGCACTTGGCGAATGGTCAAGCTGGACCTGGAGAGGGTAGGGATTGCCTACAAGAACAGCCATGGGGTAGCTGACTTCCACTCTGCGGGGAGGCACACCTACATCACTGAGCTACTGCGAAGCGGTGTCTCGCTGGTGGAGGCTCGCGAGCTGGCCAGGCATAGCGACGTGCGGATGACGATGAAGTACACGCACATCGGCTTGCAGGACCAGGCACGGGCACTGACGAAGCTGAAGGGGCTTTCTTCAGAGCAAATCCAACCCGAGGCCTCGACCGACCCGCAAAGCGAGCCATCAGAAAAGTGTCCACGTTCTGGCCACGCGCCAGTGGTCTCTCCCTGTCAAAATGTGGCAACTGGTGGCACTGGGGAGAGTTCGCCCCCAAACGACGAAACCCCTGTCACTGACAGGGGTTATCGCAAGATTTCGTCGTCTGACAGCGTTTGTCAAAAGTGGAGGCGGCGGGAATCGAACCCGCGTCCCGCGATTGCTCCACGGGAGCTTCTACGTGTGTAGTCCGTTGATTTGGTTTCGCGCGCCGGCCGCCCTTACGGACACGGCTTCCGACGCACTAGCCCGGAACGAATTTAACCGCGGCCGTGCCAGGCGATGAACCGCGGCGGTCCGGAGGGGGTTATACGTTCCAGCGGCAGGCTCCGGCGGCCTACCGTGGTACGTGGCTATCGCCAGAGCTTAGTTAACTAAACTCAGGCAGCCAAAGCGTAGTTACCTTCGGCAATTGAAGGTTTGTAATCGGCTTTTTACGTGGGCCACCGATCAACCACGACACGCCACTCACGCTTCGACAACCCGGTCGAACCCAGTTCGCCCCCGGCGTCTGCGTCTAGCAGGTAAGACGTCGGATCGAGCCAGTCGGTTCGCTCCGATTCCCTACCCTGCACCCCCCAATCCGCGGCCAGGGGGAGTTCCCCATCTTATTCGGCGCCGCCGACGCCGGATAGCCAGCCCATCGCCGGCGCCCGCGGCCCGGCGGTGCTGCGGCAAGCCGCCGCTATTTTGATACAAACGCGACACGCAACGCAAACCGCTCGTTTGTAACGAAACCTGTCACGAAACCCGCCCTAACTCCCGTGCGGGCAGGCGCTTGCGGTTTCGTTACACCGGCTCGCCGCTGACGCGGCGCGCGGCTCTCAATGCTACGCTTCGCCGGGGCCGCTCGTTGCGCCGGCCACCCATTCTAGCAGGGAAAGTGACCCACTCGGCCCGTTCGCTCGCGGCCGGGCCGACGCGTTACACCGCACAGCGGGCGGCGCCGCGCCGGCGCCGCCGGGCGTCAGGACTTCGCTTCAGGACTTGGCGTCAGGACTTGGCTTCAGGATTTCGAGCCGGAGGTCTCTAGGTCGACCTTCGCGTTCATCCCCTCGGGGATGTCGGGCGTGTCGCCGACCCAGTACGCGTGGCCGGCGCGGATCGCGTAGGCCAGGCCCCGGGCGCCGCTGTTGTCCCAGTACTCGCCGTGTGACGCCTCGACGTGCAACAAGCCCAGTTCGGGGTCGTCTTGGCCGCCCGGGAACCAGACCTTCCACGATTCTTGCCACAACGAGCGGATTTTTTCGCGGTCGTCGGTGATCGACGCGGACCCGCTGACCGTCAGGTAGCGGCCGTTGTCTTGGAAGACGACGGCCACCTGCTCGTGCTGGCGGATATCGGCGGTCTTGCCGGAGGGGATCTTGGTCGTGAACCAGAGGTCGGCGTCGGAGTCGACGTGGGCCACGCGCATCGGGCGGCCGCGGAGCGAGTCGGACTCTTCGCGGGTGACCAGCATCCCCTCGGTGAAGCTGCCCAAAATCTGCTGGAATCTTTCGCGCGGGTCTTCGCTCATCGAGGCTCCTTGCGTGCTTGCGTTTTGCTGCGAGTTACAGCGCTGCGAATGGCAGTGCTGCGAATCACAGCGCTGCGAATGGCAGTGCTGCGGGTCGCAGCGCTGTGGGGTTTCGCAGAGCGAAGGAGCAAACCGCGCGCCTGGGCCCGGGGCGTTCGCGTGCGTCGCTGTCCGGCTTTGCCCGGCAGCGGGAAGCTGGCGCACGGCGTCCACTGCGGGAGGAGCCCGACGGGGGCGCGTCAATTTTGGAAGCGCCACCCGCTCGATCCGCCAGATGGGGGGCGGCGGTCGAGCGCCTTGCTTCAACCATGCGTAGAACCTGCGGGCGGCATCGAACATCGCAAAAAGTTGCGTCCGACGGCCTAATTCCTGGCTCCCGCCACCCTGTCGCGGTAGCCTGAGCGGCGCTGGGGCAAACACTGGGAGCAACTACTTCTGTGAACCAATTTCCGTGGGCTTGCATCGCAAGTTCGATTGCCGCCCTTCTCCTCGCGGCGCCCCATGCCGTCGCTGACACCTTCGGCTCAGGCAGTTCGGCATTCGAGCTGGTCTTCGTTGACATTGGGGCGCCTGGCAATCCCGCCGACGCGCCGCAAAGGCTGGGCAGCGTGTCGCGGGCGTTCCAAATCTCGAAGTACGAGATCAGCGAGTCGCAAATCGCTAAAGCAGCGGCCCTCGGCGCCTTCTCAGGAAGGGCAATCGACGACGTGCTCGCGGTTCAACGCGGCCCCGATCGCCCGGCGAGCGGCATCTCGTGGTTTGATGCGGCGCGGTTTGCTAACTGGTTAAACCATCAAGTCGGCGCCCAACCGGCGTACAACTTCGACTCGCTCGGCCGTTTCCAGAATTGGACCCCGGACGATCCTGGATTCGACGTAAACAACCTCTTCAGGAACAGCTTGGCCGTGTATGCCTTGCCCACGACCGACGAGTGGTACAAGGCGGCCTTCTACGACCCGGTTTCTAGATCGTATTCGACCTATGCGACACAGTCCGATGACCCACCCACCCCGGTCACGCAAGGCGTCGATTTCGGAACCGCTGTGTACCAACAAGAAGGCCCTGCCCCCGTTCATCTCGCTGGAGGCCAAAGCTACTTCGGCGCCGTCGGCCAGTCAGGCAATGTGCTCGAATGGCACGAAACGGAGTTCGACTTCGTAAACGACACGCGTACGGGGGCACGAAACGTCCTCGGTGGTGACTGGCGTGTAGCAGGAACAGCTATAGGCCTATCTTCATCCCTCGGCACAGGTGGTGTACCCGACATCCAGCCGCTGAGTACCGGCTTCCGGGTGGCTAAGGTTCCAGAGCCATCCTGCCTGGCCCCCGCACTGTTCGCCGCTGCCTGTTCGATGAGCCGTCGGCGCCGGGCGCGCCACTGTCCGGCCTGCCCGGCGGTGTGAAGCGGCCGCTCGGCGTCCTCTTCTGGAGGAGCCAGAAAGTGGCGCGCGATTTAGCATCGCCACCTGCCGCTCCGACGAATTCCGTTTCGGCTGCCCGGCAGATAAGCTGGTCCGATGGTCCAACGGGTCCCTCCGACGAAGCGCTCTATGCCTCGGCGCCCTCTACGCTCAACCGCACGCCGGCTCGCGGCTCTCTCGAGAGTTGCGGTTGTCGCTATGGGCTGCACGTGCGGCTTCGCCGCTGAACCGGTCTTCATCCGGACGAACCAGCTGGGCTACCTGGCGACCGACCCAAAATCGGCGATCGTGTTCAGCCAAGCAGAACTCCCGACGACGTTCCAAGTCGTGGACCTCGAGAGCGGGGAGGTCCGTTTCGGCGGCGATTCTCGGCCGGCGAGCGAGCCCAATTGGAACGCCTTCGCTTGTCACGCTCGGCTCGACTTCACCGAGCTGAGCACGCCGGGCCGGTACGTTATCCGGCTCCAGCCCGGTGGGGCCCAGTCGCGGCCCTTCCGGATTGGCCCCGACGCGTTTGCGAACCACGTGGAGGACCTGCTCGGTTTCATGCGCCAACAGCGATGCGGTTACAACCCGTTGCTGGACATGGTCTGCCACCAACGCGACGGCCGGACCGCCTACGGCCCGCGGCCAACGGGTACCTTCGTCGACGCCAGCGGCGGGTGGCACGACGCCGGGGATCAACTCAAGTACCTGCTGACCGCCAGCAACGCCACGGCGCGGATGCTCTTGGCCTACGAGCTGGAGCCAACCAAGTTCGCCGACCGTGTCGACCGCATGGGGCACGCCGTTCCGAACGGCTGGCCCGACGTGCTAGACGAAGCGCGCTGGGGCCTCGATTGGATCCACAAGCTGCATCCGAAACCCGGCCAGCTCTACCACCAGGTCGCCGACGACCGCGACCACAAGGGCTGGAAGTCGCCCGACGCGGACACGTCCGACTACGGCTGGGGCCCCAACAGCTACCGGGTCCTCTACTTCGCCGATGGCAAGCCCCAAGGGCTGAAGCAGTACAAGAGCGATTCGGACGGGGTCGCCAATCTGGCCGGGCGGTGCGCCGCCGCGATGGCGATGGGACACCGTGTGTGGAAAGAGAGGGGGGACCCTGTCTTCGCCGAGCGCTGCCTCGCCGCCGCCCGCGACTTGTACGCGATGGGCGCCGCCGCCGAGGGCGTGCAGCAAGGGAACTCGTACGGCGCCCCGTACCGGTACGCCGAGGTCACCTGGGCAGACGACATGGAGTGGGGCGCCGCAGAGCTCTACCGAGAGACCGGCGAGCCGGGCTACTTGGAGCAGGCGAAGCGGTACGCTCGGCTAGCCGGCGACACCGGCTGGATGCACCACGAGCAAACCGGGCACTACGAGTACTACCCGTTCGTGAACGTCGGCCACTTCGCTCTGTGGCCTCACGTGGACGCGAGTTTCCAGGAAGAGCTGGCCGGCTACTACCGCAGCGGGCTGGACGCGACCGTCGCTCGGGCGGAGACCAACGTGTACGGCGTGGGCGTCCCGTTTATCTGGTGCTCGAACAACCTGACGACCGCGCTCATCACGCAGGCGCTGTTGTACGAACGGATGACCGGGGACACACGGTACCGAGAGCACGCCACCAGGCACCGAGACTGGCTGCTGGGCCGCAACCCGTGGGGCACGACGATGTTCACCGGCGTGCCGCGCGACGGCGACTCGCCGCGCGATGTCCACACGGGGATCTGGAAGCTGTTTCGTCGCGACGTTCCGGGGGGGCTGGTTGACGGCCCCGTTTACCGCTCGGTCTTCGACAGCCTGATCGGCATCCGCCTGAACGAGCCCGACGAGTACTCGGAGTTCCAGAACGAGCATGTCGCCTACCACGACGACTTCGGGGACTACTCGACCAACGAGCCGACCATGGACGGCACGGCCGGCGCGATCTACTTCATGGCGCACTACGGGCGGGATGCGCGTCATGCGGAGAAGCCGCGGGGCGATCTAGAGATCAGCCACGGCGCGGTGGTCCGTGGGGGTACGGCCGAGCCGGAGATCGCCCTGGTCTTTACCGGCGGAGAGCACACGGACGGCGCCGAAGAGATCCTCGCCACGCTCGCCGACCGACGGGTGAAGGCCTCGTTCTTCCTGACCGGAGACTTCCTCGCCCAGCCGGGCATGGCCGATTGGACACGCCGGGCCGTCGCCCGGGGCCACTACGTCGGGCCGCACTCGCACTCCCACCCGCTCTACGCCCCCTGGGACGACCGCGAGCGTAGCCTGCTGACGAAAGAAGAATTCTTGCGGGACCTGCGGAAGAACTTGGACGAGTTGCGCACGCTCGGCGGCGCGGCCGGGGACCCGGTTTGGTTCATCCCTCCGTACGAGTGGCACAACGCCCGGCACGCCGAGTGGGCGGCGGCGGCCGGTTGCCGCCTGTTCAATTTCACGCCGGGGAGCGGGTCGCATCGCGACTTTGCGCCCGAGGGGCACAACGCGTTTCGCCCGTCGGCCGAGTTGATCCAGGGCATCCTGGCGCACGAGGAGCAGGCGCCGCACGGCCTAAACGGGCACCTGCTGCTGCTCCACCTGGGAAGCACGCGGCGCGACCGCGTGCCGCCGCTGCTGCCCGGGTTGATCGACGCGCTGCACGAGCGTGGGTACGAACTCGTGACGGTCGACCAACTGCTCGGCCCGTAGCGCAGGCCTGTTGTCGGGCGCGGGCGAGTGGCCGGCACGCCGCAGTTCACCTCAGCAGCAGGGCCTCGATCGCTAGGCCCGGGCCGAAGCCGAGCATCACGCAGGGGGTGAGTGGGCCGGCGCGGCGGAGCCGCTCTAGGACGAAAAGCACCGTGGGCGACGACATGTTGCCGTAGTCGGCCAGCACCGCGCGCGAGGCCACCAGCGCATCGTCCGGCAGCCCCAGCGCGGCCTCGCACGCGGAGAGGATCCGCGGCCCGCCCGGGTGGATCGCCCAGGCGGCGATGTCTCCGGCGGCCAGGCCCGCGTCGGCGAGCCAGCGGCGGACCCGATCGCCGGTCTCGCGCTCGATGAGGCCGGGCACCTCGCGCGAGAGGGTCATGTCGAAGCCGTTGTCGCCGATCCGCCAGGTCATCGCGTCGAGGCTGTCGGGGAGGACCTCGGAGTAGCTCGCGGCGATCGTTGGCGGCCCGGCGGCGCCCCCCGGTTCGCCCGCGCGGAGGACCGCCGCGGCGGCGCCGTCGGCGAACAGCGAGTTGGCGATGATCCGCTCGGGGGTCCAGTCGTATTGGTAGTGGATCGTGCAGAGCTCGACCGCGACCACCAGCACCACCGCGCGCGGGTCGGCACGGCAGTACGCGTCGCCGACACGCAAGCCGTTGAGCGCGCCGTGGCAGCCCATGAAGCCCACGCTCGTGCGGCTGACGGTCGGCGGAAGGCCGAGCGAGGAGATCAACGCGACGTCGACGCCCGGCGCGGCGAAGCCGCTGCACGACACGAGGACCAGGTGCGTCACGTCGGCGCCGGCGAGCGACGCGTCGCGCAGCGCGGCGCGGGCCGCCCGGTCGGCCAGCGGCCCGGCGGCCGCGCGGTACGCGTCCATCCGGTCGCCGGTGGTCGGGCCCAGGCGGGCCGAGTCGTCCGGCGGCGAGAAGAACGATTGGCGGGCCGCCTCGCCGTTGTTCGTCGACTCGAGCAGCACGCTGTGCCGCTTCTCGACGCCCGAGTGCGAGTAGAGGCTGCGCGCGAAGACGCGCCTCTGCGGCGTCGCGACGCACATCCCTTGCACGTACTCGGCGGCGTCGGTTTGGCGGATCGAGTGCTCGGGCGCGGCGGCGCCGAGACCCGCGATGAGGGTCGCCACGGGCGGTTTCCTGGGGTGCTGCTTTCGAATGGGGGGGACGCGCCGCGGGGGCGTGGAGGTCGTTACGGCGTGCAGATGCGGTGGGCAAGGCGGCCGCCAACAGCCGGCCAGGCGGCGGCGGCGGTGATCGCCGCGCGGGTCGCCCAGGGCCGCCGGAGCAGCCAGGCGAGGCGGCGGATGTCGCGTTGGCGGTCGCGGCGGCTGGCGGTGCAATACCCGGTCCAATCGGCGTCGATGGCCGGCTCCCAACCGGTCGCCGCGCGGGCCGCCAGCGGCGCGGCGCGGAGGGCGTCCTCGGCGGCGCAGGCCATCCCTTCGCCGGTGAACGGCTCAACGTACCCGGCCGAGTCGCCCACGACGAGCAGCCGCTCGCCCGCGACGCGCCCGGCCGCCTGGGTCAACCGGCGAACGCCGCGCCATGGGGCCCGGGCGACCGAGTCGGCCGCTGGCACGCCGGCCGCGCGTAGCGTGGCGAGGGCCAACTCGCCGAGCGAGCTCCGAGCGGCGGGTCGCGCGTCGAACGCGGCGGCCGCGTTGACTTTCCCTTGCTCGCACCGCACCACGCCCACGTAACCGGCCGGGCCGACCGCCATCAGCACGCTGCCGCTTTGCAAGTTGGGAATCGACTCGTCGGCGAGCGTCGCGCCGGCCCCGATCCGCGAGGCTTGCTCGGCGCGGGGCCTGAAATCGGGGAGGCCCGACACCGACGGCGCACCCAGGCCATCGGCGGCGATCACCACGGCGGCCGCGACGACCGTCGGTTCGCCCTCGTCGGGCGTAAGCCGCACGGGCCGATAGCCCGAAGCCGTCGTTGGCAAGACCGCCGCACGCACGCCCTGCCGCACGGCGACCCCGCGCCGTTGGGCTTCGGCGAGCAGCGCCGTGTCGAGCGTGCGGCGGGTGAGTGCCAATCCTTCCGGCGTGGGGACGCTCAGCGCGCGGCCGGCCGCACGGAGGTCGAGATGGGTGGTGGGCGCTCCGCCGAGCGTGCTGAGCACGGGCTCCAGACCGGCGTGGGCCAGCGCGGCCAGCGCGCGGCGGTTGAGGCAAGCGCCGCAGACCTTGTCGCGCGGGAAGCGCTTGGCCTCGACGAGCAGCACGCGCAAGCCGGCGGCGGCGAGCAAGCAAGCGACCGTCGCGCCGGCCACGCCCGCGCCGACCACCACGGCCGGCCAGTGCTCGGCGGGCGGCTTCTCTGGGTTGTGGGCGGGTTGGGTCACGGGCGGCGCCATTGCATCAGGAATCGGCAGGGCCAGTGGTGCGAAAAGTGCGCCGAGTCGAGGCCGGCGTCGGCCGCGAGGCGCTTCGCCTCGTCGACGGTGTACGCGCCCTCGACCGACGCGGGGCCATCGAAATGGACCACCGGCGACCGGGACAGCAAGCGGACACCGACCACCGCCAGCGCGTGCCCGACGCGTCCGCGGGCGAGGTCCTCGACGAGCACCGCGTGGCCGGCCGCGTGGCGCGCGTTGCGCAGCAGGCGGACGGCGGCGGCCTCGTCGAGGTGGTGGAGGAACAGCGTTGAGAGGACCACGTCGTACCGCTCCGGCGGCGGCTCGGCGACCGCGTCGGCGACGAAGAAGTCGATCTCCGCGCGGCCGCTCGCGCGGGAGCGCGCGTGCTCGACCGCGCGGGGGCTGATGTCGCAGCCCGACAGGCTCAGGCGGCGGTCGTTGCGGCGCGCGCGCCGCGCCAGGCCGAGGAGCAGGTCGCCCCCGCCGCACGCGACGTCGAGCACGCGGACCGACGTCAGCCCCCGCGCCGACGCGACACGCTCGATCGCGCGGAAGAGCCGCGAGGCCGTGCCGCTGATGGCGTTGATCCGGCGCAAGCCGCGCAGCGCCTGGTGGTGCGCGGCCGCGTCGAGCGCCGGGTCGTCCATGAGTTCCGGTTGAAGTCGCCGCCGCATGGTGGGCACGTGCTTGGGCAGGTAGGCGCGAGCGGACGTGGGGCCCTACTCGGGGCGAGCGGTCAGTCGGATCGGCGCGACAGGTCGACGCAGACCAACCGCTTGTCGTTGCGGGCGTGCATCCGCTGGTTCGCGAATGCCGGCATGCTCCAGACCACCCCGCGGCCGAAGGCGGCGTCGGTCACGTAGTCCGTGAGCGCGGCGGATCGGCGTAGCATTTCGCGGCCATCTCGGGTGGGCGGGGTGGTCCACCGCTAGTGTAGACGCGGGCTCGCCGGTTGACCCATCCGGGGTAGCGGAGCCTTCGGCCCACAGCCGAGGCGCTGCGACGCGCCGGACGCACACGCGGGCTGGACCGAACCGGTCACGGGCGACACCATGAGACAGCCGGCTCGGTCGCTGCGGCCGGGTAGCCGGCGGTGGCTGACTCGTCGCGGCAAGCCATGGCGATTGGCTCCTCGGCCCCGCGCGTGGTCATAATGAGCGGCGGCAATCGGACGCTTTGTAGCGGAGCGTCGGGGGGGCGAGATCCGGAGGGGGGACGCTTTGGAGTCGGGGCAGTTAGTCGACGCGTACGGTCGCCGCCACACGAAGTTGCGTGTGAGCGTCACCGACCGCTGCAACCTGCGGTGCCGCTACTGCATGCCCGCCGAGGGAGTCCCGCTCGCGCCGCGGGAAGAGCTGCTAACGTTCGAGGAGTTTCAGCGCGTGGTGCGGGTGGCGGTCGGCTTGGGGGTGCGGCAGGTCCGGCTGACCGGCGGCGAACCCCTGGTGCGACGCGACCTGCCCGAGCTGGTGCGTCTGCTCGCGGCGATCGACGGGCTCACCGACTTGGCCCTCACGACCAACGGCGTGCTGCTGGCCGAGCAGGCGGACGCGCTGTTCGCGGCGGGGCTGCGGAGGGTGAACGTCAGCCTCGACGCGCTCGACCCGGCCGTGTTCGCGGAGCTCACCCGGCGCGACTCCCACCGGCGGGTGATCGAGGGGATCGCCGCGGCGCGCCGGGCGGGCCTCGCGCCGATCAAGATCAACGTGGTCTCGCTGCGGGGCGTGACCGAGTCGGAGGTCGTCCCGTTCGGGCACTTCGCCCGCGAGACGGGCCTCGAGGTGCGGTTCATCGAGTACATGCCGCTCGACGCGGCGAGCGCTTGGGAACGCTCGAAAGTCCTCTCGGCCGCCGACGTGCGCGCGGCGCTCGAGGCCGCGCTGCTCCCGCTCCGCCCCGTGGCGGCGCCGACCGGCAGCCCGGCGAGCGAGTACGAGTTCGTCGACGGCGTCGGGCGGATCGGCTTCATCCCGACCGTGACGGCCCCCTTCTGCGACACCTGCGACCGATTCCGGCTGACCGCCGATGGCAAGCTCAGGAGTTGCTTGTTCAGCTTGGAGGAGGTCGACGTGCGCGGCCCGCTCCGCGCCGGCGTTAGCGACGAGCAACTGGCCGAGGTGCTCTCCGCGGCGATCGCCGCGAAGGGGCCCGGCCACCGTGTGAACCACCCGGACTTCGTCCAGCCGAGCCGCACGATGTCGGCGATCGGCGGTTAGAGCGGCCGCGGCGGTTCGAGCAACTCCCCAAACGCGTATGAACGTCGAAGTGCTCCTGTTCGGCCCCCAGGCGGCGATGGTCGGCGCGCGTCGGCTCCGGGTCGAGGTCGACAGCGACCACCCAACAGCCGAGCAAGTTTGCCAGGCCCTGTCGCGGCACGCGCCGGCGCTGCGGGCGTCGCTCTCGTCGAGCCGATTGGCGGTGAACCAAAGCTTCGCCGGGCCGGGCCAGCGGGTCGGACCGGACGACGAGGTGGCCCTGATCGGTATGGTGTCGGGCGGATGAGCGTTTCTGTCGAGGTCGCGATGACCGAGGGGGCGCTCGCTCGGCCGGCGCCGCTCGCTTGCCCCGGGGCGGGGGCCGTGGTCGTGTTCGAAGGGGTCGTGCGGCGCCTAGAAGAGGGGCGCGAGATCGACGCGCTCGTCTACGAGGCCTACCAGCCGATGGCCGCCGCGGAGTTGCGTCGGCTCGCGGAACGCACGGCGGCGGAGTTCGGCTTGCTAGCGGTACGCGTCGAGCACAGCACGGGGCGCGTGGCCGTGGGTGAGGTCTCCTTCCGGCTGGCGGTGGCTTCGCCGCACCGAGGGGAAGCCTTGGCCGCGCTGGGGCAGTTTATCGACGAGATGAAACGCTCCGCGCCGATTTGGAAGGCGCCTGCGTTCCGCGTTGGGGAGTCCGACGGTGTCGGGGCGCGCAAGCCGGACGGCGCGTGATGGTGGGGCCCACAGAGCGTTCGCCCTAAAGCTTCGTCCGCCAGCCGCAACTGGCCTGTTGTCGACCCGATTGGCCTGCGAACGATCAATCTGTCGCCCTTTCCCGGAGGCGACGGCGGAATATATTTGAGGCTGCGCCGAAGCGTGGGGACATGGGCCGGAGCCCCGCGTCTGGCTGACGGCTGCCAAACCGCATGGACTCCCCCCTCCCCTTTGGGCCCTCGGCTGCCGCAGCACCCCGGTAGCGCACGAATCGGCACGAGCCTCGGCGCCGGTTTCTACACGATGGCCGCCCCCGCAACTCTCTCATCGGATGGCGGATAAGGAACCAGGATACGTCGTGGGCATCGGCGCGTCGGCCGGTGGTCTGCAGTCGCTCGAGCGGTTCTTCGACCGGCTCGACGAGAAGACCGGCGCCGCGTTCATCGTGATCCAACATCTCTCGCCGAACTACGAGACGATGATGGACAAGCTCCTCGCACGGCGCACGATGATGCCCGTGTCGATCGCCAAGGACGGGCAATCGATGGAGCCGGACCACGTGTACGTGATCCCGCCGCGGCGTGACCTGACCGTCGACGGCGCCGCCCTGCGCCTCAGCGAGCAAGAAGCCGACGAGCTGCCCCACCTGCCGATCGACCGCTTGTTCAAGTCGATCGCCGAGCAGCACGGCGAGCGGTCGATCGGCATCGTGCTCTCGGGGACCGGCAGCGACGGGTCGGAGGGCGTCCGGCAGATACGCAGGAGCGGGGGCCTGGTGCTCTGCGAGTCGGAGGCGACGGCCAAGTTCTCGGGGATGCCGCACAGCGCCCAAGCGACCGGCTGCGTCGACCACGTCTTGCCGTCGGAGAACATGGGGCCGATCATCGCGCGGCGGATCCTCGGCCCGGGCTCGCAGACCGAGCGGGGCGACGAGATGGAGCGCATCTTCACGCTGCTCCGCGACCGCCTGCAGGTCGACTTCTCGCAGTACAAATCGGCGACCGTGAGCCGACGTGTCGATCGCCGCATGGCGCTCGCGCGGGTCGAGTCGTTGGCCGACTACGTGCGCCTTCTCGAGTCGGACCCGTCGCACATCGACCAGCTGTACCTCGACATGCTGATCGGTGTCACGAGGTTCTTCCGTGACCCGCCCTGTTTCCAGTACTTCGAACGGGAGGTCGCGCCGCAGCTGCTCGAGCGGGCGGACCCGGAGACCGGCCTCCGCGTGTGGGTTGCCGGGTGCGCGACCGGCGAGGAGGCGTTCTCGCTGGCGATGGTGCTGCACGAGCAGAACCGCGAGCGCGCCGCGCCGGTCCCGATCAAGGTCTTCGCCAGCGACATCCACCACGATTCGCTCCGCCGGGCGAGCGCCGCCACGTACGACGACGCCACGCTGCAGAACGTGTCGGCCGATCGGCTGGAGCGTCACTTCGAGGCGCGCGACGGCCAGCACCGGTTGCGGAAGCACATCCGCCAGCTCGTGGTGTTCGCGCCGCACAACCTGCTGCACGACCCGCCGTTCACGTCGCTCGACATGGTGTCGTGCCGCAACCTGCTGATCTACTTCGACACCGCCGCGCAGAACCGCGTGCTGACGCTCTTCCACTTCGGCCTGAAGCAGAACGGGGTCCTCTTCTTGGGCCCGAGCGAGACCGTCGGCGAGCTGGACAGGGAGTTCCAGTCGGTGCACGACAAGTTCCGCTTCTACCGCAAGATCCGCGACGCGCGCCTGCCGGACGACGTGACCCTGCCGGTCACGCTGCGGGCCAACGCCGCGCGGCCGGCGGCGATCGCCCCGCCGCCGGGCGCCGTGGCGAGCCCGAAGCACGACCTCTACGACGCGTTGCTCGACGGCGTGCTGCCCCCCACGCTGCTGATCGACAGCGAGCGCCGCGTGGTCGAGATGTACGGCGGCGCGGACCGCTTCCTCAGGCTCCGCGGCCGCAAGGTGAGCACCGACCTGCTCGACCTGTGCCCCGAGCCCTTGCAGGGGGTCCTGTCGGTAGGCGTCCGCCGGGCCATCGCCGGCGGCGGGGAGCACGTGCGCCTGCCCGACACGACGATCCCGACCTCCGCCGGCGGGCAGCAGCGGGTAGCGATCACGCTGACGCCGGTGCGGCCGTCCCGCGGCGGGGGCCAGTACCTGGCCCTGTCGTTCTACCCGGCCGAGGCGACCGACCGCCCCACCGTTTCGGAGGAAGACCGCCGGGGCGCGTTGCTGCAGTTTTCTAGCGAGAGCGGGGAGCTCGGCAGGCGTGTCCGCGAGCTCGAGGACGAGCTGACCGCCGCGCAGGAGGACCTCCAGAGCACGATCGAGGAGCTCGAGGCGAGCAACGAGGAGCTGCAAGCGACGAACGAGGAGCTCGTGTCGAGCAACGAGGGGCTGCAGAGCTCTAACGAGGAGCTCAACTCCGTCAACGAAGAGCTGCACACGGTCAACGTGGAGTTCCAGAGCAAGAACTCGGAGCTCCACGCGCTGAACGTCGACATGAACCACCTGCTGGCGAGCACCGACATCGCCACGATCTTCCTCGACAGGGCGCTGGCGATCCGCCGCTTCACGCCGGGGGCGACCAAGCTCTTCCACTTGGAGCCGCAGGACCTGGGGCGTCCGCTGCTCGCGTTCTCGCACAACCTGTGCATCGAGAGGCTCGACGCCCTGCTCGCCGGCGTGCTCGACACCGGGGAGCCACACCAGAGTGAGGTCACCGACACCGCCGGCACGCATTACTTCCTGCGGGTCCTGCCCTTCGAGATCGACGGCGAGCTGTCCGGCGTGACGGTCACGCTGACCGACATCCAGGCGCTGGTCGAGGCCCGGACGCGCGCCGAGAAGTTTCAGGACCGTTTGCAGCGAGCGATCGACGCGGTGCCGGTGCTGGTTTCGTTCGTGAACCGCAAGCGGTGTTACGCGTACGCGAACCGCGCATACTCGCAGCTGTTCGGCATCCCGACCGACGAGATGATCGGGATGCCGGTGCGGGAAGTGCTCGGCGCCGAAGCCTACGCCAAGAGCGAGCCGCGGATCGATCGCGCGCTGGCGGGCGAGCCGCAACAGTTCGAGTCGTTCATCGGCCCGGCGGGGAGCGAGCTGTCGGTCATCGTCAACTACCGCCCGGAGCGCAACAGCGACGGCGAGGTCATCGGCTTTTACGTGTCGGCTTCGGACATCACCACGCTGAAACAAACCGAGCGTGAGCTGGAGGCGGCCGTCGAAGCGGCGAGGACCGCCAACGAGGCCAAGAGCGACTTCCTGGCGAAGATGAGCCACGAGATCCGCAGCCCGATGGCGGCGATCCTCGGCTTCGCCGACCTGCTCAAGGGGCAGCTCAAGGAGCCCGACAACCAGAACTGCATCGAGATCATCCGCAGCAACGGCGAGCACCTGCTGAGCCTGATCAACGACCTGCTCGACCTCTCGCAGATCGAGCTCCGCCGGGTCGAGATCGCCAAGGAGCCCGTGGACGTCCGCGCGGTCTTGTCGGACAGCTTCAACACGCTCCGGCCCCGCGCGGCGACCAACCGCGTCGAGCTGCAGGCGCGGCTGCGCGACAGCCTGGTGGACGGCATGCTGACCGACAGCCGGCGGCTGAAGCAGATCGTTGTCAACCTGCTCACCAACGCCGTGAAGTTCGGCCAGGGGGGGCGCGCGACGCTCAGCGGCCGCCGCACCGCGCGGCGGCGCGAGCTGGTGGTCACGGTCGCCGACACCGGCCACGGCATCGCCGCCGAGGACCTCGCGCGGCTGTTCGAGCCGTTCAGCCAGATCGACTCCACGTCGAGCCGCGCTCACGAGGGCTCGGGCCTCGGGCTGGCGATCGCCAAGCAGCTGGTCGAGGAGATGGACGGCCGGCTCCGCGTCAGGAGCCGACCCGGCGTCGGCTCGGCGTTCCAGTTCCGGCTCCCCTGGCGCGAGGCGCTCGCGCCCGTGGAGGGGGCCGGGGTCGCGGAGCTGAGGGACGACCTGCCGCGGCTCGACGGGCGCAAGCTGCTGGTGGTCGACGACCGCCGCGACATGCGGTTCATCGCCGAGCACATCCTGGCCGACGTGGGCGCCGAGGTGACCACCGTCGGGAGCGGCGAGGAAGCCCTGGCCGAGGTTGAGCGGTCGCTAGCCGATGGCGCCGGCTATGCGTGCGTGGTGACCGACATCCAGATGCCCGGCATGGACGGCTACGCGGTCGCGCGGGAGCTGCGGCGGCGCCGGTTCGAGTCGCCCATCCTGGCGTTGACCGCCAACGCGATGCCGAGCGATCGCCAGAAGTGCTACGACGCCGGCTGCAGCGGCTACATCTCCAAGCCGATCGACCGAGCCGAGTTTATCCGAGTCGTGGCCGAAGCAACGAGCAATGGAAGTGGTTGATACTACGCCGGGCGACCGGGTCGTCACCTACGTGATCGACAGCGACGATCGGCTGATCGACGTGGGCGAGGCCTGGTCGCAATTCGCGGCCGACAACGAGGGGAGCGACCGGCTCCAGCCCGATTCGGTCGTGGGCGAGTCGCTGTGGCATTTCATTCGCGGCGAGTCGTTGACGGAGCTGTACAAGCTCGTGCTGCGACGCGTACGCGAGTCGGGCCAGCCGCTGGAATTCCCTTACCGCTGCGACTCGCCGGGGTTCCGTCGGCGGATGCGGATGCGAGTCGAGCCGATCGGAAACGGCCGGGTGGGCTTCCGCAGCGAGACCCTGTCGGTCACCCCGCGCGAGGGGGCCTTGGCTGCCCACGCGTGCGACTCCGGCGCGACGGCGCTGAAGCGCTGCAGCATCTGCAACCTGTTCCGGGTCAACAGCGGCGAGTGGACCGACGCGCTCGCCGCCGTCACGGACGGCGCGGTCCTCGACCGGGAGAGCCGTGTGCAGATCGTGTGGACCGTGTGCGAGCGGTGCCGCGCCGATCTGCGCTCGATGCTCGACTAGTCGGCTCGGGCCGCCGCAGGCGCGTGCTCGCCGCCGCGCGGCTAGCGCGGCGTCAGTTGCTCGAGCCGCTCGAGGCACCGGGCCGCTTGGGGGTCGCGCCCCCGGCGAGCCAGCCCCTCGCCGGCCAGGCGCGCCGACAGCAGGAGCAGCCGGCGGAGTTCGCCGCGGACCGCCGGGCCTCGGCGGCACGCCTGGTACAGCCAGCGTTCCCACACCGATCGGTCGCCGCTGGGCGGCAGAGCGTCGGCCCACTCGGCGAGGGCTTTCCGGTCGTAGAGCAGACCGGTCCAGAACCCGGTCATAGCGGGCAGGTCGTCGGCCTGCACGCGGTCCATCGAACGGACCTCCAGCACCTGCTTCGAGCGGACCAGGGGAAACAGCTCGCCCAGGCGGGCGTCGGCCGCGCGCGCCGCGTCGTCCGACCCGTCCCGCGAACCCCGCGGCAGCAGCGGGGGGCGGCTCGCGGCCCAGGCGGCGTACGCGTCGACGCCGAAGCCCGGCCGGAAAGCGGCTCGCGGCAACCGCGTGCGAACGGGATCGAACCGGCGCCACAACCACGGCCGGACGGCGCGCATCGACACGCCGCGCCACACGCCCGGCGAGTTGGCGAACAGCGCGGCGGCGAGCGGCGCGGCCCACAGCATGGCGCGGAATTTCTCCGACCAGTCGCGGTCGTCGGCGTAGTCGAACGACAGGTGAACGCCGGCCGTCTTTTCCATCGCCGGCAGGGTGCGCGCGGCGACCGAGCGGTAATGGCGTCGCATGCCGCGATAACGACGCTTTCCTGGGCGGTGGGTCGCGTTGATGGCGTTCCCAGCATAGGCGCGGAAGTGGGGATGCATGCCGCCTTCCCGCAGGACAGATTCCTGGATGGCGAGCCATCGGCGGACGCCTTCGTGCAGTTCGGTCAGGCTGGCCGCCGGCGGAGAAGACCATTCCATCTGGCCGCCCGGCTCGACCGAGATCCCGCCGCGCCGGCTCGAACCGCCCACGATCTGGCCGTCCTCGTATTGCGGCTCGCCGCCGAGGCGCCGGGTCGCACGGCCGACGGCCGAGGCGACGCGATGGTAGCTCGCTCGACGGCCGCGACGGTCCAGCAGCAGTTCCTCCAGCTCCACACCGATCCGCCACCCGTCCGGTGCGGTCGAGCCGGCGCGCACGTAGGCCGCGATCTCGGCCGCCGTTGGGCCGCGACGCGCCCTGCCGGTTGGGGCCGTGGAGCCCATGTCGTAGCGCGAGGCTGTCATGGCTTCCTCTCGAGCGACGACCGGAGGGCGTCCTGCCGTTGCGCGCCCGCGGTCGGGCAGGCGAGGGGCGAGTCGACGGGCCGCGACAGGGGCGTCCGCTCGTCGATGAGCCGCGCCGCCAGGTTGAGCGCCGGCGCGCCCCCTCCCACGATGACCGCCACGTCGAAACCTGCCATGCGTGGGCCTCTTCCTTTACCGCCTATTGCTCGGCGCCCGCCGTTTTCGTCGCGCGCCGACGCGTAGTCGGACTCGACTAGTGGCCGCCCGATTCGGCATCTGGGTCGACACGCAGGACCAGCTTGCCGCAGAAGCTCTGCTCGTTGAGGAACCGGTGGGCGTCGGCCGCTTGCTCGAGCAAGAAGTCGCTCGCGATGTTCACCCGTAGCTCCCCCTCCGCGGCCCACCTCACCAGCCGCGAGAGGTCCTCGCCCTTGGGCCTGGCGAGCATGGGGGTCGCGCGTTGCGACTTGAAGAGGGTCCGGACCGCGTCGAGCGCCGCTTTGGGCGAGGGTTCGGTGGTGACATACCGCCCGCTGTCGTTGAGCGCGGCCTTGGCTTCTTCGTACGAGCTCTTGCCCGCGGCGTCGAAGATCAGGTCGTAGCGCGCGTCCTCGTCGGCGTAGTGCGTGCGGCGGTAATCGATGAAGTCGTCGGCGCCCAGTTCGCGCACGTAGCCTTCGTAATCGCCACTAGCGACCGCCGTGACCTGCGCGCCGAGCCGCTTGGCGATCGGAACGGCGAACGAGCCGACGCCGCCGCTCGCGCCGATCACCAGCACACGCTGCCCCGACTCCAGCCGGCCGTGCTTCTCGAGCGACTGCAGCGCCGTCGACCCGGCGAGCGGCAACCCGGCCGCCTCGCGCCACGACAGGCCGGTGGGCAGCGGGACGGCGACCGATTCTGCACAGGCCGCTAGTTCCGCGTAGCCGCCGCCGTAGATGTTGTCGAGGTACGCCACGGCTCGGTCGCCGGGCCGGAACTTCCCGTTCGGGTCGCACTGCTCGATGATGCCCGCCACGTCGTAGCCCGGCGTTCGGGGGAATCCGCCGGGCAGCACCCAGCGCATCTCGCCCGATCGCAGCCGGCTGTCGACGGGGTTCACCCCGGCCGCGATCACTCGGATCAGCACCTGGCCGGGAAGGCAACGCGGTTTGGGGCGCTGCTCGCAGCGCAGGACGCTCGGGTCGCCGTACTCGTGGTACTGGATAGCTCGCATAAGTTGCAGTGGAGTCGAGAGGCTAATCGGTCGCGACGCCGAACCCCGCGCCGCCGTAGGAAGGCCGTCGGTCGTCGGCGCCGTCGGAACGCGGCGATCGGTTGGCGACGCCGGGGGCGTTTCATCCTGCGAGCCTTGTGCCAGTTCCGACCTGCACCGCCGGCGCAACTTGGGGCAGGTTCTCTGCCTCACGAGTGAGCGACCGAGCCCGTCCGGCGAAGCGGCGGTGATCGTTCGCCTGCCGATCGGGTCGCCCGGAAACCACTTCGCAGCGGTTCGCGATAGCGTAGTCCGCGTCCGGCGTCGGCGGTGCGGCGGCCCACCCGCTTAACCCGCCACCCCCCGCTTAACCCGCCACCCAGAGCCAAGCCGCCATCAAGCAGCCCGCAGCGACCACGTAGTAGACGAACACGATGGCCGTCATCCGCAAGAGAGAGCCCTCCCGCCCCGTGAGCCCCGCCACCGCGGCTGCCGCGACCGCGTTGTGGATACAGACCGTGTTGCCCGCCGCGCCGCCGACCGCTTGCAGCGCAACGACGGCCGCCGGGTCGTACGCGAGGCGCTCGGCGGTTTCGAACTGGAACAGGGCGAAGGTCATGTTGCTGATCGTGTTGCTCCCGGCGACCGCCGCGCCCAGCCCGCCCAGCCACGGCGCGGCGATCGGCCACGCGCCGCCGATGAGCCCCACGGCCGAGCTGGCAAGGACCATGGGCATCGCGGGCAGGTCGCCCTCGGAGTGAAGAAACACTTGCACGGCCGGAACCATGCAGAACAAGGCGGGGGCCGCCTTGGCCGTCGTGGCCCAGGCCGCGCGGCAGGCGGCGCTCGCGTCGGCCGACACGCAGCGCCCGGCCAGGCGGAAACCCAGCAGCGTGAGCCCCACGACCGTCACGAACACCGCGCCCGGCGAATACAACACCGAGACCGAGCGGCCGATCCCCGCGCCGAAGAAGTCGTCGCTGCCGAAGCGCACGGCGACCAGCGCCTGCTTGACCGGCTCGACCGTGCGCGTCAGCAGCAATCCGGCGGCGACGGCGACATACGGCGCGCAAGCCGCAGCGAGCGGCGCCGCGGGCTTCCGCCGCGTGTCGGCCGGTTCGACGCTATTTCCCCGCCACGACGCCGGCCATTCTTGGACAGGCGGGAAGGACCACTCGGCGCCGCGTCGGGGGACGAGCCAGCCGGCGCGGGCGACCATCAGCGCAACGGCGAAGCCGACGGCGCCCCCGAGGAGCGACGGGAACTCCGGACCGAGCCACCAAGCCGCGGCCGTGTACGGCGCCAGCATCGCCACGGCGCAGAACGCCGCGTACGGCCAGATCGCTAGCCCTTCGCGCCACGAGCGGTTCGCTCCGAACACGCGCGTCATCCCCGCGACCAGCGCGAGCGGCACGGCCCAGCCGACAGCGGCGTGCAGGATCGCGACCCGGGCGCCGATCGACTGGAGCAGCTCGCGGTGATCCAGGCCCTCGGCCGCGCAGTAACCCTCCACAGCCGGCGCGCCGGCGAGGCCCGTGCTCACGCCGACCAGTATCGGCGTGCCCGCCGCGCCGAACGAGACCGGCGTGCATTGGATCGCCAAGCCGGCCGCGGCCGCCGCGAGCGGGGGGAACCCCAAGCCGACCAGCAACGGCACGCAGACCGCCGCCGGCGTGCCGAAGCCGGCGGCGCCCTCGATGAACGACCCGAAGAACCACGCAATCAGCAGCACCTGGACGCGCCGGTCGCCCGACACGTCGGCGAGTCGCCGCCGCACGGTCGCCAACGCGCCGAGCCTCTCCATGGTCTCTAGCAGCAAGATGGCGCCGAACACGATGAAGAGGATCTCGGCCGCGATCACCAACCCCTTGGCGCCCGCCGCGGCGACCGCCACGGGGGGAGTCCGCCACACGGCCAGGGCCACGACCGCCATCGCGACCAAGCCGACCGGCGCCGCCTTCGCAGCGGACCAGCGAGCCACCACGAGCAGCCAGCCGACGCTCACCAGCGGAGCGACGGCCAGCAGCGCCAGCCCGAGCTCACGCAAGAGATCCCCCCACACGCGTGGCGTTCCGACGAGGAAGTTTCATGGGCTCGGCGTGATCTACGACGCGGGCTGCGAGCGTGACGAGTCGGGCGTGGTGGGGCGGCCCACGGACTCGGGCACGACCTCGTCGGCCTCCATCTGCTCGGGCAGGCGGAAGACTTCCCCCGCACGGTTGCAGAAGTAGAGTCTCGACCGCGACGGCTGTCTCGGGTCCCCGTCCGCCCACAGCGCGTAGAAGTCGTCGTGCGCGTGCACCGGGCGACGGACGTAGGTGTGGTTGAATTCGCTGCCGCTGGTCAGCGCCGTGTCGCGGCGCCAGGTGCGGCCCCGGTCGTCGCTCGACCACGACACGATCTCCCCACCGGTCCCGTGCGGCTGTGGGCCGGGGTCGGTGGGGGCGATGATCCGCCAACGCCGCGGCTCGAAATAGAGGGAGCCCATGTCGTAGTTGTGGTCGCTCTGCGTGACGACGCTCCGCCGCCACTCGCCCGACTCCCACCGCAGCAGCTCCCACTGGCGTACGCCGCTGGCCGGGCCGGGAGCGGGGCCGTCGCTCGTGACCACGAGCGCGACGGGCGCGCCCGTCGGATCGAAGCGGAGGTCCTTGAGGTAAACCTTCCGCCCCTCGGTGCGGTAGTCGTGGATCAGCGCGGGGCTGTCCGGCGAGGTCACCGGGACGGCGACCTCTTGCCCGCACGCGGCCTTCCACGTGGCGCCGCCGTCGAGGGTTTCTACGTAGTACAGGTTGGTCCGGTGATTCAGCCCTTCCCCTTCGGGATGGTAATTGAACACGCAGGCCGCGCGATCGCCGTCGACGGCGCTGATCTGGTAGTGCCCCTCGTCGATCGCCGCCAGGCGGCGCCAGCTCGACCAGGCGACGCCGTCGGGGCTGGTTGTGAACATGCTGGTCCGGACGGCCGGGTCGCCGTAGCGAGTGAAGAACGCGACGAACCCGGCGGCTGGCGAGCGGTGCACCTGCATGTAGGAGAAGTTGTCGAAGGGCTCGTGGCCGTCGGGCGTCGCGCGGACGGCCGCGACGCGCTCGAAGCGATCGATGGAATAGGGCTCGACGCTGCGGTGAATGAACGAGGGGCGCGCTCGGCCGTGCGACGTCGAAAACAGCCAGACGCGGCCGTCGGGGTCGACCTGCAGGACCGGGTTGTCGTGGGCGTCGCCGGTCTGTTTGTTGAGCAGCACGCGTGGTCGGCAGACCCGACCGGTGCGGTGATCGAAGTACGCGATCATGTGGAGCAACTCGGTGTCGCTCTCGTCGGTCGTGCCGCCGTAGGTGAAGAAGGTCTTGTCCGCCTCGGGGCAGTAGACCGCGAAAGGGCTGTGCTTGGCGCAGTAGGTCCCCAGGCCGCCGCTGTACTTGTGCCCGTGCGGCTCGACGAAGGCGCCGTTGTGGTACCAGACGCCCTTGTAGCCGCTCGCCGGCGTGGCCTCGACGATCGGCGTCTTCTCGGCGGGCGCATCCGCCTCGACGCCGTAGCCGGGGACACACAGGGCGCAGCCGATTGCTGCGGCTCGCAGGAAAGTCATCCGACGCTTCCCGAGAAGGCGGTTCGACGAGGGGCATTGATCGGCCGGGGCCCACGGGCCCCGGCCGCCCACTTTACCATCGATCTCGGCCGCTTCGCTACGCGTCGATCGCGTAGCCGGGCCGCGGGTCTCGGCTGCGCCATCGAGTGTCGATCGATCGATCGACGAACCGCGAAGTGAGCGCGTCGAACTCGACCGGCTTGTGGAGCCGGATAGCAACGTTCGCCGCGTGGCAGATGTTCAGGTGTCGCACGTGGCTGGCGACGTCAGAGACCGGCGGCTTGCCGTCGTGGCACGCTTGGTAGAAGGCCTCGAGATGCGGCTGGACCGGCCGGCCGTGCCGGAGAGCGGCGGTCGCTTCCTCGGGCAGCGGGTCTCGCTCGAGCTCCTCGACCGCCGCGCCGGTGACCTTGCCGCGGTTGACAAACACCCTGCCCCGCTCTCCCTCGAACATCACCCCGTTGTCGAACCCCAGGTCGGGCGCGTTGTCGCGGATGTCGAGTTCGGCGCCGCTTGGCAAGCGGCACCGGATATGGAACTCGCTGGCCGTGTTGAAGCAGTCGTCGTTCGCCGGCATCCCGTCCACGAGCGGCGGGGTGTGCACAACCGACAAGGGCTCGACCTGCACCGTGCCGTTGAGGGCCTCCTCGCCGAGCGCCCAGAGGCCGATATCAACGTGGTGGGCGCCCCAATCGGTCAGCTTGCCGCCGGCGTATTCGTACCACCACCGGAAGTTGCCGTGGCAACGCTCGGGTCGGTATTCGACCTCCGGGGCCTGGCCGAGCCACCGTTCCCAATCGAGGCCGTCCGGCACGCGCGCGGCGCCGAAGGGTCCGCCGACCGGACCACTGCCGATGGCGCACGTGACTCGCCGGATCGCTCCGATCCGGCCTTCGCGCACCAGAGCGACCGCGGTCTGGAAGTTGGGGTCGCTGCGCTGCTGCGTGCCGACCTGCACGACGCTCCCGGTCGCCTGGACCGAGTCGCGTAGTTGGTCCCCTTCGGCGATCGTCAGCGTGAGCGGCTTCTCGCAGTAGACCGACTTGCCGGCTCGCATCGCGTCGACGGCGACCTTCGCGTGCCAGTGATCGGGCGTGCAAACCAGCACGGCGTCGATGTCTGGTCGTGGGAGCAATTCGCGGTAGTCCGATGAGACAAGCGCGTGCAGGGCGAACTCGGCTTGGAAGGACCGAAGCCGATGGCTGTCGACATCGCAGAGCGCGCGGATCTGGAGGCTCTTGGGCATCCACTCGGCGTGCGCGCGGGCGATCCCTCCGCAGCCGACCACGAGGATCCCGATCCGGTCGTTGGCCCCGGGCGCGGCCGCGAGCGCCGAGGGCGCCGCGGCCGCGCCGGCGAGAGCGGCCGACTGCTTCAAGAATCCGCGCCGCGATAAATCCGTTAGTTGAGCCTTCATTGACAGGTGTTCCGGGGTTGGCGGCGAGCGCTCGCTGGGGCTAGCGCGGGTGGACCGTCCAAATGGACCCGCCGGGGGGGATCGGGAGTCGGAGATTCTCTCCGTCCACGCGAGGCGCCGCCGGCCCGTTGTTGGCGGCTTGTTCGCCGACTTGCCAGACGGTCTCGCCGTCGCGCGTGACGCGGCCGTGCGCCGCGGGCGCGGGCACGACGAGCACGCCGTCGTATTCCGCCGGGGATTCGATGGATACCCGCAGAGCGCCGTCGTCCATTCGCTCGATCGACAGCTCGATCGGACCCCTGGGGGTTGGCGTCGTCGATTGGACGGTGCGGAGCCGGCCGAGCTGCGGACGGACCTCGAACCGGGCGAACGCCGGCGCGGTCGGCGCGACCCCGGCCACGTATTGGCTCAGGATCGTGAGCGGCCCGCCGGACCAGGCGTGGTTGTAGGTGCCGCGTCCCATGTCGCCGAATCCTTCTAGCTCGAACGGGTCGAAGAACTCCCACAACGTGGAGAGCCCGTCGCCGAGCATGTAGTCGTATCGCTCGACCATCCGGTCGAACGCGTCATCGGGTCGGCCGATTTGCAGCAACGCCTCGAGGACGTACTTCTCCATGTAGGGGCTGGCGTGGCGTTGGGTGCGGAGCGTCTCGGCGACGCCGGCGTGGTCTGCCGGCTCGGCCAGCCCGGCGACAACCGCCATCGCCGCGGCGCGGTCGTCGGTCGGCCCCTGGTGACCCGCGGAGCGGTACTCGCCGTTGCGCCAGAACGCGGGGCGGAAGTTGTCGCGGATCGACGCCATGAGGCGCTGGTACTCGGCGATGTCCTCCTCCTCACCGGCGAGCTCGGCCATTTCGCAGGCGGCCTTCAGCGCGAGGTAGACCCACGCGTTCTCGATGACCGGCACGTCGCGGTGCTCACCCCAGTCGGTCCAGTCCCAGCCGCCGGCGCGGTGCTCGACGAGGCCGTCGTCGCCCAGCCGCCAGAGGCTCATGTAGCGGCGGACGGCGGGGTACGCGTCGACGACCGTCTGCCGGTCGCCGGTGTACCAATAGTAAGTCCAGAACCCGTACCATCCGACGCTCGCGAGCATCTGCCGTGGCAGCTCTTGTTCCCAGGAGCCGTCGAGCGGGTAGAGGATGCCGTCGCGCCGCACGCCCGACGGAACGGGCGAGTAGAGCGTGTCGTCGGGGCGTTGCCAGCGGCACAGCTCGTAGATCGCTTTGCGGGTTAGCTGCGGCGCCCGCTGCGGCTCGAACACGTAGAAGGCCTCCCCCAGCTCGTTGACCGCGTCGCCCCACCACTGGGCCCGCTCGCGATCGGGGCAATCCATGTAGGTGTCGCGCATGGTCACGTAGAGCGTGCGTGCGGCCTCGTCCCAGAGCTGGTTCAGCCGGCTGTCGTCGCAGCGGAAGCGGCCGACGACTCGCGTGTCGTAGCCGGTCTCGCGGTAGGCGAGGCGCAGCACCCGCACGCCGGCGGGCACGTCGTAGTGGACCTCGTGCCCGTTGATCCAGGAGGGCAGTTCCCACTGCTGGACGCCGTCGCGGGTCACGTACTCGTGCCGGTGGGTCTCGATCTGCCGGAACGTGCCGTAGCGGTGCAGCACGTCGGTGTGGATGCCGATGACCTTGCCGGCGGGGGCGTCGACCTCCAGGTACGGCGTGACCTGGGCGTTGTAGGGCAAGCGGCAGACGATCTCTTCGCCGGTCGCCTGCAGCGGCGTGGCCGGCGCGGCCTCGTAGTCCCTCAGGCCCGAGTCGGCCCACTGGGGAATCGGTCGCTCGTACAGCTCGTTCCACGGCGCCGTGGGCGGTTTGCCGAAGAGAGTCGGCGGTCCCCAGTCCGAGTCGTCGTACTCGGGCCCGCGCCAGTCGCCGATGTCGTGCCGCGCGTCGAACCGCACGTTCGCCTCGGGTGGCCGTACGTTGTCGAGCGGGGGGTCGGTCGTGCCGAACGCCGGGTGGACCTTCGCCCGCCACGTCGAGTCGCTCAGCAGCGGTTGGCCGTCGACGTCGGCGTCCAGTAGCAGCGCCGCCTTCCCGGAGTTGTTGTGCGAGAATCCGTGCCTGCCGAAGTGTTGCACGAGCACGGCGATCGTGTTCGCGCCGGCCCTCAGGTGGGCCGTGAGGTCGACGCGGTCGAAGTAGGTGTCGGTCGGCGTCGGCCCGCGCTTCAGTTGGCCTTCGAACACGACCGGCTCGCCGTTGATCCACAGCCAGTACTTGCTGTCGCAGGCGATGCGCGCGACGGCGGCCTGGGGCGCGGAGTCGAGCCGCACGTCTTTGCGGAAGCAGAGCCAGGTGTTGGGCTTGCTGCCGCCGATCACGCCGATCCAGTCGGCCCGCCAGTCGCCCTCGGGCGCGGGGAACGCGTTTGCGTGGGGGCCGGTCGCGCAGGCGACGAGGCACAGCGCGACGGCGATCGATCGGAAGTGGAAAGGGTTCATGGCGCGGTCGCGGGGCCGGTTTGGGCGGCTGGTTTGGGGTTGTCGACAGGTTCGAAGCGGTACGCCCATCCCGTGTCGGCGGCGGGCAGCTCGATGGGCTCGCCGACGCGGATGTCCGTGGCGTCGGCCCCCGGATGGACCGCGGCGATGGGCGTCTTGCGGACGGCCTGTCCGGGCGGCCAACCGGCCACACGGCTCAGGTCGATGGCCGCCTGGGCGCCGGGCTCTCCCATCGCCGTCCAAGCGCCCTGGTCGTCGCGGAACATCGTGACGCGTCCGGTGTGTCGCACGCCGAGCGCTTCGCGCTCGCGCGGCGCATCGACGATCAGCAAGCCGTCCGACTCGAGCTCGAGGCAGGCGCCGCCGTCGATCCACAGCCTCTGTTGCCTCAGGCCGGGGGCGCGTACTCGGTAGCCGTCGGGGGCGAGGGTCGTGTCGGGGTCGTCGGGATCGATAGCCGGCGTGTCGCCGAAGTTGACCGTGGCGACGGCGCCGTTGGCGAAGCGCGTCTGCTGCACCGCTCCGTCTTCGCTGAGGAAGCGGTGGCTCGTCATCTGGGAGAAGGCGACGCGCTCGTGCAGCGGCGTCGTGTCGTGGTAAGTGCGGAGCCACCGCCAGCGATTCTCGCGCCAGTCGTACCCGCGTCCCGGATCGGAGAGCCACAACAGCGGCGCGCCGCCGTAGAGGATCGTGATCAGGTCTTTGTGGTCGGCGATCCGCTCGTCGGCGTGGTGGAGCATGCCGGGCGTGTCGCCCCAGTACCAAGTGCTGACCATGCAGTCTTGGAAAACGAGCTGCCAGAGCGGCACGCGGTGGGCGAACCCGGCGCCGAACTTCTTGTAAGCCTCCGAGAGTTGGTCGGCGGTCGGGGGCTGGAGCCGCCCGGCGTCCCAGCTCGACCACCAGAACGGCCCGCTGAGGGCGCCCTCGTGGTGGTCGACGAGGTCGGCGGCCCAGTCGTTTCCGTGTTCGGCGCCGACCTCGACTCCGAACCCGTTGATGTACTGCAGGAGTTCGCGCCGGAGCTCGATGTCGCGTCGGCGGTCGTAATCGTGTCCGGGGGCCCAATTCTCGAAGGCCTTGGCCGCGACGGCCACGTCGATAAACCGCGCGTTGTGGCCGCTGCGGGCGAGCTGCTGCGGCGTGTAGGACATCGCGGCGGCCATCCAGAAAGCCGTCGACCGCCAGGCCATCTGCCGGCCGTCGTCCATCGTCCAGCCGTTGAGCGGATCGGCGCCCGGTCGGGAACGGACCGCGGCGCGGGGGATGTCGTCGCGTTGGAAGCCGGTCGCGCCCTGGAAGATGTCCGAGTAGCTGTCGTAGCGGCCCACGAGGAAGCCGGCCTCTTTGAGCTCCGCCACGTGGCGGCGACGCTGAACGCCGCTGACCACGCCGCGCCGCACGCCGAGCGACCGGGCCGCGTCGAGCTGGTCGATGTACTCGTCGGCGGTCCAGATGATCGCGGCCCCGGGCAGTCGCTGGACCGGCGGGCGCTGCTGTGCCTTCTGGGCGAGCGTCGTGAGCCGCCCGTCGGCTTTAAGTAGTTCTCGGTAGGCTTTCGCGATCGCCACGTAGGCGCCGTCGGGCACGAAGCGGTAGACCACGCTGCGCTCGTAAGCGAAACGGTCGCGGCAAGCGAGCCACCGCGGCTGCGGCCAGCAACGCCCGTCCGCGTCGGGGAGGAGGCTCACTTCGGCGTCGGCGGGGGTCTCGAAGAGGGTCATCACGCCGTCGCCGCGGCGACGGTCGTAGAGGCCGATCCAGGGCATGTCCAAGCAATGGGTGTTGCCCCACACGCGTAGCGGCCAGCCCGAGTAGGCGGTGTCACGCTGGTCGAGCAGCACGCCGCACGATCGGTCGCAGAAGACCAGCTTGCCGTTCTCCAGAGCGGTCGTGAAACGGGGCGCGAGTCGCTCGAGGCCCTCTATCGGGTCGTCCGGCGACGACGGGGCGACCTGGAAGCGGACGGCGCCGTCGGGCGTGACGGTCGCTCGCAGCGTGAGCGGCCGTTCCGAGAAGCGACTGACCAAGTCGAGCGTCAGGCGTCCGTTCTCGTCGGCTTTGCTGTCCTGGATGGCGGCCCAAGGGTCCAAGGGGTCGCTGCGCCACTGGCGGCCGGTGCGTTGATCGTGCACCACGAAGCGACGGTCGTTGGGATCGAACACTAACCGCAGCGGCCCGGCCGTGGCCTCCCGAACGGCTGTGGGAGCGTCGGCCTTGGCGCCGACCGCGGTGACGCGGACTTTCCGGAGTTCGGCGAGCGAGTCGGCGTCGCCCGAGAGGGCGATGCGGATCGCGGCCGTGCGGCCCGCTCCGGCGAGCGGCAGGCGGTAACGGCGCCACTGGCCGTCGACGATGACCGGCACGCGGACGAAGTCCGACCAAGGGCGACCCCCTTCCGCGGTCCAGCTCACGTAGTGCTCGCCGTCGGGAAGGTCGGCCCTCAGGTCGAACTCGATGACGGCGCCCCCGGCGGGCGCGTCGATGGGGCGCTGCAGGACCGCGTGCGGGGTCATCTCAACCAGCCGCATGCCGCCCCCCTCCAGCGGCTCGACACGGCAGCCCAGCGCCTGCCAGGCGCCGGGGTCGTCCATGAGCGAAGCACCGGGCGGGGTGGCCGGGGAGGCCGTGGCGTCGCCCGCAACGTGGAGCACGGCAACGGCCGCGGCCAGACAAAGTAAAGGCTCGAAGGTGTGCACCCGGGACTGCCTCATTGCGTGTCGTGGGATTGCAGCCGCACCGCGCGGAACCGCTGCACTTGCTGCTTGATGGCCGTCTCGACCGGCAGGCGCTCCATCGACGACGCGCCGTAGAAACCGTGGACGTTCTGCGTGCGGGAGAGGATGTATTGGGCGTCGTCGGGCTCGGCGATCGGGCCGCCGTGGCAGAGCACGAGCGCGTCTGGCTTGGCGGCCCTGGCCGCGTCGGCGATCGCCTGCACCGCGTCGACACAGGAGTCGAGCGACTTGGCTGTGTCGGCGCCGATGCTGCCGCTGGTCGTGAGGCCCATGTGCGCGACGACCACGTCGGCGCCTGCTTCGGCCATGGCGGTCGCCTCGTCCGGGGAGAAAGCGTAGGGCGTTGTTAGGAGGCCCTTGCTGCTCGCGAGGCGGATCATCTCGACCTCGCGGTCGTATCCCATCCCGGTCTCTTCGAGGTTCTGCCGGAAGGCGCCGTCGATCAGGCCGACCGTCGGGAAGTTTTGCACGCCGGCGAAGCCGATCGCGGCCAGCTGGTCGAGGAAGCGGCCCATCAGCCGGAACGGGTCGCTCGCGCAAACGCCGGCGAGCACGGGCGTGTCGCGTACGACGGTGAGGACCTCGCCCGCCATCTCGACGACGACGCCATTGGCGTCGCCGTAGGGCATGAGGCCGGCGAGCGACCCCCGCCCGGCCATGCGGTAGCGGCCCGAGTTGTAGATGACGATCAGGTCGATGCCGCCGGCTTCTTCGAACTTGGCGCTGATGCCGGTCCCGGCGCCGCCGCCGATGATCGGCTCGCCGTTGGCGATCCGCGTGCGGAGGCGGTCGAGGATCGCCTCGCGGGTGAGTACGGTGGGTTCTGCCATCGATTCGCTATTCGGTCTGGAAGGGCTAGGGAGTGGCTTTCTCGTGCGACGCGATTGTTTCACGCAGCAGCGCGACGGCGGCTTCGGCGAATTCGGGCGCGTTGATCGCTGCGTCGACCTCGACCAGGCGCACCCGCGGGGCGAGCTCCGCTCGCAACGCGGCCGCGAGCGCCTCCTCGGCCTCGGGGTTGTGGAACGCGCCGCCCGGGGCGCCGAGGATTGAATAGCCGCGCAGCGGCAAGATCACAGCCGTCGGCCCGGCGGCCGCGTTCAGACGCTCGGCGATCATCCGCCCGAGCTGGCTGTTCTCGTCGGGCGTGGTGCGCATCAGGGTCACCGACGGGTTCCACTCGTAGAGCAGCCGGTCGGCCGTCCGATAGCGCTCGGGCACGGTGTCGGGGGGGCCGAAGTTGACCATGTCGACGCAGCCCGGGGCGACCACCTGAGGGATCCCGCGGCGGCCCGCCGCGGTCAGGCGCGCGGGGCCGGCGTCGAACACGCCGCCGCAGAGCGTGTCGGCGAGCTCGGTCGTCGTGAGGTCGAGCGACGCGTCGACCAACCCCTCGTCGATGAGCGACTCCATCGCCTTGCCGCCCGCACCGGTGGCGTGGAACACCAGGACCTCGTAGCCGTCGCGCTCGAGTTCGGCGCGGCAGCGGTCCACGCACTCGGTCGTGTTGCCGAACATGCTGGCCGTGATCACCGGGCGATCTTCCGCCGCGACCGAGGCGGGCCGCTGGGCCATGCCCGCCACCGCGGCTGCGGCGCCCTGGATGCCGCGGCGTGTGATCCGGTTCAGTCCGGCGATGTCGGCGATCGACGGGTAAAGGACGATATCTTTCTGCGCCACGTACGGGGCCGTGTCGCCGCCGGCGACCGTCGACAGGCAGACCTTGGGCACGCCCAGCGGGAGCGCCCTCATCGCCGCGGTGATGACCGACGTGCCGCCCGACCCGCCCATGCCGAAGACCGCGTCGATGCGTCCCTCCTGGAACAGGCGCGCGGCGATCGCCGCGACGCCGCGGCTCATGGCGTGCATGGCGCGGCCCCGATCGCCGGCCGAGCGGAGCTGCTGGAGGTCCTCGCCGGCGGCGGCCGCGACCTCGTCGGCCCCCAGGTCGACCGGAAAGTCGGCCTTCGGCGGGTGCACGCCGAAGTCGACCGACAGCACGCCGACGCCGGCCTCGATTAGTCGGGCGCGGGCGTACGCGTACTCGGCTCCCTTTGTGTCGAATGCTCCCAGGAGCATCACCACCGGAGGCTGGTTCATTGCGAGGCTCCCTGGGGCTTCTCGCAGCGGAAGGTGAGCAGCACGTCGTTGCGGAAGCCGATGTCGGCCGTGCCCTGCCCGACGTCCATCGCCACGACGGCGGCGCGGTCGCCGGTTTGATCGGTCTGGAGCACAACGACGCGGTACTCGATCGGGGCGCCGGTCAGCTCGGGCGGCAGGGAATGGCCGTCGTGCATCCGCATTCGCAGCCACGTGCCGCCGGACGCGGGAGCGCCGGCCCCGACCGCTTGGGGCGAACTGACGCGCAGCGGCGCGGTCACGGCCGCCTGGTTTTCGACCTTCACGAGGAACGCGTTGGGCCCGCCTACCGTCAGACGCGGCGGCGCTCCGCCCGTGTCGACCTTGACCCTCGATTCCGGGTTGATTGCGACCTGGAGCAAGCAGAAGCGATCGAGCGCTCGCTGGAGCTCCCGCCCCGGCGGCCCGCCGTCGTCGCCGAGCGGACCCACGGCGGCGCGGGCGCGCTCCGCTTGATCCGGATCGACCTCCGCGAGCGCCGCGAGCGCCGCGTCGATGCGGCTGCGGAGGTCGGGGGATTGGTCGTCGGGCTGGCCGGCGCTCGGGGCGCAGGTGGCCGCGAGGGTGAGCAGCGATAGGGCGAGGCGCTTCACTCGTCGGCCTCCTGGACGATCCGGCGGTACGCTTGGCGGGCGTGCTCGTACGCGGCTAGCGCGGCGTCTTGCTCGGCGGGCGCGTAGGTGTTCCGCTTCATCTGCCAGCATTGGTCCACGCCCCGCAAGCACCACTCGGCGCTCGCTTTGGACGCGCGGATCGGGCGCCCATCAACGACGACGAAGATCGGATTGGTGTGGGCGTGCGGGAATACCCGCAGGGCGACCCACGCGCTGCTGGGCACGTCGACGTCGAATTCGATCCGCCGGGGCTCGCCGTCGGCGGGCAAGGGTTTCGTCGCGGCCGGGTAGCCGTTGACGATCAGCTCGACCTCGACCTCCGCCGCGTCGGGCGAGCCGAGGGCGTCCGCGTCGAGCAACGCGGCACAGTCGGCGGCGAAACGCACCCGGCCCGACTCCGCCAGCCGCAGCTCGCTCCCCTCCTCGCCCATGCGGACGGTCTGGCCGGAAGCCTCGGCTTGGAAGTCCATCAGGTGCACGAGCGCGTCGCTGACGTAGCTGCGCCCGTCTTGCAGGCCCTGGACCCAGTCGGGGTAGTTGAGCCGCCCGTCGACCTTCACGTAGACGCGGCCGATGCCGACCCGTTCGCCGCTCATGCAGGGGAAGTCGGTCTCGCCGCTGGCGCGGACGCGGTAGCCGCAGTTGAGCACGTGGTACCACATGTTCCACTCGTCGCGCCGCGGCGTGTTCATCGTGGCGATGAAGTCGAGCGCGGGCTTCGGCTGGCCGTCGGCGCCGGGCAGCTCGTGGGTCACGTCGACCACGAACTCGTTCGCGCCGATGCCGTCGTAGGCCGGGATGTTGTAGTGGGGGAGGCCGTGGGGGCCGTCTTCGACACCGAGTCGGTCGATGTAGCGGGTGAGCCCGGCGCCGCTGTGGGCGGTGCCGGTGACGGCGTCCTGTGCCTTTGCCCAGCGCAGCGTCTGCAAGCCGAGGGTTGGCCAGTGGTCCTTCGACTCACCGCCCGGGTAGATCTGCTGCTTGAGGCGAAGGAGGTTGAGGTGGCCCGACGCGTGCGAGCCGAAGCCGCTGACCTCGACGTCGTACCGCAGCACGTACGGGTATCGCATGACGTCGTGGTCGTCGCCGGTGAAGAACCGCTTCTGGTAGTCGAAGCAGGGGCCCCAAGTGAGGCAGCACCCCACGTGCAGGTCCTCGCCCATGATCTGCCGCATCATGTCGGGCGGGTGGACCCCCTGGGTTGGGTTTTGGTAGTGCAGGCAACCGGCCGCGTGGATGTGGTGGTCGCCGGACCACCAGCCGTAGTCGGCGGGGTCGATCCACCGCCGGACCTCGTGCCGGAGCGTGGCGCCCTGCTCACCAACGACCAGGCGGCGGCGTTCCCGGATCGACTCCGGGCCGCGCCACGCCTCGACGTCGTACTCGCCCGGGGGGAGGTCGATCGTCTCGCCGCTGAGGCGGTAGACTTGGGGCTGGAAGAACAGGTCGGGCGCCAGGCGCTTCGACTGCTCCGGGTAGATCCGGCCGAGCTTGTCGCGAACGATGAACGCCGCCGCGGCGGCCTCGGGGTGCTTGTCGACCACCTCGATCGCGACCTGCACGGCCGGCTCGGCGTCGAAGCGCAGCGGCAGGCTGGTCCAGGTCTCGCCGCGGCGGTGCGCGTAGGAGAGATCGATCCAGTCGAAGCGGGTGCGCGACGCCTTCACGTTCGGGTCGATCCGCACGCCGGCGAGGACGCCGTCGACCTTGATGGCCGCCTCGTACTGTTGCGCGGCGCCGGGCATCAGCGGGATGGTGACGGCCTTGTTGGGATCGGGCTCGGGCTGCTCCTCGGTCCAGAAGAAGACCTGGCAGATGCCGTCCTCCTCGGCCTCGGCCCAGAAGCGGAGCAGCAAGTCGCCCGACGCGCCGCCGACTTCGGCGGAGAGGAACGGGTCGCTCCCTTGGCCGGTGGCCCACAGCGATCCGTCGCGCGCTTCGAGCTCGATCTGGTTGGCCTCTTGCCAGCCATCGGTCCCCTCGTCGAACCGCCACTCACGCACCAAGCGGCCGCGGGCGCCGGGCTCGGCGTCGATGCTGAACTCGAGGGTCGCCTCGTTGGGGCCGGCGTCGCGGCTGTAGATCTGCACAACGCGATACTCCAGCGGCAGCCCGCTGAGGCTCGCCTGGAGCGGCCGCCCGTCGTAGGTGGTCAGTCCCAGCCAGCGGCTCGCGACGTCCTCCGCTTTGGAGTGGGGCATCGATCGCGCGTTGGGGCTTTCGACGTGCAGCCGGGTGGTGAGGCGGGCGTCGTTGCAGACCTTCACCAAAAAGCTCCGCCAGCCTTGCTCGACGAGCATGGGTTCGACGGCGCCCTCGGCCGCGGCGATCTTGCCATCGGCGATCCGCACGCCCGCCAAGCAGAGCGGGTCGAGCAGTTCTTGCACGCGACTGGTGACGACCTCGTCGTCGCGTTCGTCGCGCAACGCTCGGAGGGCGTCGCGGGTGGATTGCGGAACGGGGTTGCCGATGTAGTCGAGCGCCTCGACGAGCCGGTCAACCTGCAGCAGCAGGGGCTGCCGCTCGACAACCGGCGCGCTCGGCCACTTCGGTTCGTCGGAAGCCGCCGGCGGCGCGTCGGGCAGCTCGAGCTGGCGGGAAGGGATCGAAACGTCGGCCCCGCCGGCGGGCACTTCGGCGCCGGCCGCCCAGAGCAAGCCGTTGACAACCGCCCTGCGGAACTCGTCGATCGCGAAGTTGTCGTGGAAGTGGGCCAGGGTTGTGCCGAAGCTGCGGCCGCCGCCGGGCCGCTCGTAGGCCCATGCGACGGTTTGCTCGACGCCGTCGACCTCGACCGTAAGCACCGGCTTGGCGGAATCCTTGAACTTGAGGTTGAGGTAGAACTCGTCCCGCAACGGGAAGGGGGACCAGCCGTTGCAAACCGGGTGGTCCGGGGCGGCCTGCTCGAGGGTCTGCCGGTCGACCTTCAGGCCGGAGTGCGCGAAGGAGAACCAGCCGCCGAGCAAGTCGAGGTACTGTGGGCCGAACTGATCGTCGGACGTGCCGGTCGACCAGTGGATCGCGGCGAGGCCCACGCCTGCGTTCATCAACTCGAGGGCCTCGTCACGGTGGGCCGGCGCCAGCAGCAGGTCGCCCGCAGGCCGCGAGTAGAAGGCGATCGCATCGACCCCCTCCAGAACCGACGGATCCTTCGGCCAATCATCGTCGGGCGACACGACGGCCTCCACGCCCGGATTTTGGTTTAGGCACGCGGCGAGCAGCTCGCACCCGCGGCGATACATGTGCGTCGCCCAGGGGTGGTCGAGCGCGGTGGGGATGAGGACGATTTTCTTGGGTTCTTGATCGCCGGTGGCGGTTGGCTTTTCCATCGCCACCGAGTGGAGCGGCGCGCCGGCGGCCGCCGCGGCGATTAACTCCTCGAACTGCCGGATCCCGTCTTCGACGTAGGAGATGGCTTCTTCGCGCTGCGCGGCGTTGGCGAACCGCCCCTTCGAGCGGATGTCCTCGATGTGCCGCGTCATCCGCTCGATCCAGGTGCTGGCCGCGTCCGGCACGAAGCGGGACCGGCCATCGACGTCGACGTAGATCGCGCTGGTGTGAGCGACCTCGGGCGTCTGGATCGCGTTGAACGCGTCGAACCCCTGGCCGGGCGGGCCGCAGCGGGCGACGACCCAGCGGCTCTCGCCGGCCGGGATGGTCACCGACACCTCTCCTTCCCGGGCGTCGAGGTGTTTCGTTGCGAGCACCTCGCCGTTGGATACGATCTGGAGCGTGTCGATCGGCCGCCGGGATTCGGCCCGCGCGGTGATGGTCAGCGGCTCGTCGGCGTCGACACGCAGGGTGTCGCCGATCTCGGCGCCGTTGACCTCGAGGAAGAGCAACGGGCCCGACGTGGTGAACGTGCGGCACTGCCGGACCCCCTCGATCCATTTGTCGTACGTGAACTCGCCGTCGACACGCACGTAAGCCCGGGCGCAGCCGACCACGCGGGCGGGGTGATCGGACCCGTTGGTCAGCGGCAGGCGGAACCCGCAGTCGAGAAAGCGGTAGTACTCGTCGACCGGCATCTGGTCGAGCGAGTCGGTGAGGCCGTGCACGACGTTGACCGGCACGTCTTTGTTGCCGCCGAGGCCGTGCGCCTCGATGCTGATGCCGCCTTGCTCGCGGCAGGATAGGATCGCCGTGCGGTTGGTCGGGTAGTCCAGCGCGTCGGGCCCGGCGATGAGCGAGCCGGTCCCGATAGGCATCACGAGCCAGTCGAGGTTCAGGAAGCAGAGGTGCCCGTAGAGGTCTTCGTTGCGGTATTCCTCGCCCATCTCGACGTGGTACTGCTCGTCGCTGTGGGACTCGACCGGGCCCATGGGCGCTTGATTCGGCGTGATGAAGGCCTTCGAGGAGCCGCGCTGCAGCAGCGTGAGGTTGTTGGCGACGCGCACGTCCTCGGCGCGTTGGACGACCGACAGCAGGTCGAGCGGCAGGTCGACGTCCCACTGGTTGATGACCCAGTGCACGTGGGTGTCGCCGGAGACCCATCCGCGGGACTTCATGTCGCAGAAGCGGCCCGACTCGAGGCGGACGTCGCGTGTCTCGCCGGGGCGGAGCGTCAGCCGCTGCGTGACGGGCTCGTGCTCGAAGCCGCGCTCGATCGTCAGCTCGACCTCGCCGGGTGGGAGCACGACCTCGAAAGACCCGTCGCAATAGAAGAACGGCAGCTGGTAGAACTTGCCGAGTTGCCAGAAGCGGAGCAGCTCCTTGCGGCTGAGGGTCTCGAGGTCTTTGTAGCGTTCGCCGCGGCGGTACTGGTGGTCCGGTCCGAGCGCGTAAACCCGCGCGGGCCATGGCTTCCCGCTGTCGCCGTCGATCGCCACGCCGCGCACCACCGCCGGCTCAACGACTTGGACGGGGATCTTGAGCGTGTAGGCCTGCGCCGCCCCGTCGCGTTGCTGCAGCTCCACCGAGGCCGTCGCGGCCGATGGGTCGTCGACGGTCAACTGCACAAGGAGCCCGGCGGTGTCGCCAGGCAGGATGCTCGTTTCGACGCCGAACGGGTGGCCGGGGCGGTCGGCGCGGGCGGCCAAGCGGATGGCGGCGTCGGGGAGCTGGTTTGTGACCCGGACCAGCAGGCAGCGGGGGAGCGACCGCGCGACTTCGATCGCGTCGGTCGACTCGGATAACCGCGGGCCCTCGGCCGTCCACGAGACGTCGACCGGCTTGATCTCGCTCGCCAGTCGCCGCATCGTCTGCTCGCGGCGCCGCCGGCGCTGGTCCGCGTCGACACCGGCGCCGTTGACAAGCTTGTGGTCGGCCTCCGCTTGGTCGAGGTAGAAGGCTTGGCTCGGGGTCGGGCACCGTAGCGCAACGTCGGTGAGCAACTCGTAGGCGAAGAACGCCCGCTGCCGGTCGGCTTCACTCGACGGCCGCTTGGCGGGTTCCTTCGACGCGGCGGCCGAGTCGGGGGACTCGGCCTTCGCCACCACGCGTGTGTGCGGGCCGAAGTGGCCCGGGTGCGCGACGGCGGCGGCGACACAAGCCAGCGCCGCCGCCAAGGGGGCGACGCGGGTCGCTATCGAACGAAGGTTGGTCATGGTTCTCTTTCTCAGTGAACAGAACGGCGAGCCGCGGGCGGGGCGGCGGCGCGTTCAGGCGAGGAGCTTGTCGATAAGGTGGCCGTGCACGTCGGTCAGGCGGAAGTCGCGGCCTTGGTAGTGGTAGGTCAGCCGGCGGTGGTCGAGGCCGAGCAGGTGGAGGATCGTCGCTTGCACGTCGTGCACGTGGACCGGGTCGTCGGTGACGTGGAAACCGAGCTCGTCGGTCGCGCCGATCGACACGCCGCGTCGAACGCCGCCCCCGGCGAACCACATCGTGAACGCTTGGGGGTGATGGTCTCGCCCGTTCACCCGGTTGTTCGCGGCGCTCGACTCGACCATCGGCGTGCGGCCGAACTCGCCCCCCCAGACGACGAGCGTCTTGTCGAGCAAGCCGCGCTGTTTCAGGTCGGCGATTAGCGCGGCGCTCGCCTGGTCGGTTTGCCCGCACTGGTCGCGGAGCCCAGACTCGACGTCGCTGTGGTGGTCCCAACCCTTGTGGTAAACGTTGACGAACCGCACGCCGCGTTCCACCAGCCGCCGCGCGAGCAAGCAGTTGCGAGCGAAGGAGGGCGCGTCGGGGTCGGCGCCGTAGGCGGCGAGCGTCTCCTCCGACTCGCTACGCAGGTCAGCCAACTCCGGCGCACGGGACTGCATCTTGTAAGCGGTCTCGTACGCGTTGATCCGCGTTTCGATGGCGGGGTCGGCAAGGCGGTCCAAGCGGCGTCGGTTGAGGGCTTGGACGAGGTCGATCGTGTCGCGCTGCGCCCGCTCATCGACGCCCGGCGGGTTCGACGCGAACAAGATCGGGTCGCCCGTCGAGCGGAACGGCGTGCCGGCGTAGGCGCCCGGGAGGAAGCCGTTGGTCCAGTTGGCCGCGCCGCCGCTCGTGCCGCCGCCCGAGGAGAGGACCACGAAACCGGGAAGGTCCTCGGCCTCGCTGCCGAGGCCGTACGTCACCCACGATCCCATCGAGGGCCTCCCCGGCAGAGGGAACCCGCTGTTGAAGAAGATCTGCGCCGGCGCGTGGTTGAACTGATCGGTCTGGATCGACTTGACGATGGCGATATCGTCGACGACCTTCGCCAGGTGGGGCAACGCAGACGACAGCTCGGCGCCGCAATCGCCGTGTTTGGCGAACTCGAAACGCGGCCCGAGGAGGCCCGCGTCGGGCCGGATGAACGCGTACCGCTGGTCGCCGATCACGCTCGGCGGCAGCGGCTTGCCCTCGAGTTCGGCGAGTTTCGGCTTGTAGTCGAATAGGTCCAGCTGGCTGGGCGCGCCGGCCATGAACAGGAAGATGACCGACTCGACCTTCGGCTCGAAGTGCGGCGCCTTCGGCGCGAGGGGGTCGGCGCGGCGCGACGCCGCGCGGGCGGGGTTTCCGGCGAGCAGGCTCGCCAAAGCGATCTTCCCCACGCCGACGCCGCAGTCTTGGAAGAAGTGGCGGCGCGTGACCCCGCGCAGCGCGCCTCGGTCGGTCGGGGTGTCACGTTGCATGGCGCCGGCGTGCTTGTTGGAGAGCGGGGTGGTCACGGGCGGGTGACGACTTCGTCGAGGTTCAACAGTGCGCGGCAAGCGAGCATCCAGGCGGCGAGCTCCACCGGGTCGTCGCCCGCGGTCAGGCTCACCAGTCCGTCGCCGTAGGCCAGTCGCACCGAGTCGAGCTGCGCCGCGCCGGGTCCGGCCCCTAGGTCGAGCCGGAGCGTGCGGAGTGGCCCGTTTGTGGCGAACTCCAGGTGGTAGGCGCCCCAGCGATCCGCCGGGGCCTTCGCGTCGGCGCGGCGCTCGGGCGACTCGGTGGGCTCGTCGAGCGTTGTCCAATAAAGCTCGATCGACCCGGCCTCGGCCAAGCGGGCGTCGAACTCCAGCGTGTAGCGTCCGGCCGGCGCCTCGACGTCGACGCCCACGAAGGGATCGGGGCCGGTCGCGTCGACGACCAGCCGGCCATCGGCGGGCACGAGCCGCGCGTCGTTGCGGGCGGTCCACCCCTGGGCGCCGTTGTCGAACGTCCACTGGATCGAGGGCCCGGCGTTGAGGACTCGCAACGCGTCGAGCTGGCCGCTCTCGAGGCGCTCTCTCTGCTGTTCGACAAAGCGCAAGACGCTCGCCACCTCTTGCGGCTCGGGCGGCCGCGTGACGCACCGCCGGATCGCAGCGACCGCACGCTCACGCGGCGCCGAGTCGTTCTGCACCAGGCCGATCGCCATCGCCCGGGCGGCCTCAACCACGACCTCGTCGTTGAGCATCGCGAGCGACTGCAGCGGCGTGTTGGATCGGTCGCGACGTGGCACGCAGCTCTCCCCGCTGGGGGCGTCGAAGAGCGAGAAGGCGGCGTACGGCGCCGTCCGCTTGTTGAACGTGTAGAGGCCGCGTCGGTAGCGGTCCTCTCCGGTGCTCACGACCCAATCGAGCGGTCCGTAGGCGGCCTCGGTTACGCCGGGCGGCTGGGGGGGGAACACGCTCGGCCCGCCCAGCTTCGGCGACAGCAGTCCCGACGACTCGAGCACCACGTCGCGCACCGATTCGGCGTCGAGGCGGATGCGCGACGCGCGTGCCAGCCAGCGGTTCTCGGGGTCGACGTCGGCGGCGGCCGGATGGGCGGCGCTGCGGCGGTAGGCGTCGCTGGTGACGATCAACTTGTGCAACGCCTTGCGTGACCAGCCGTTGCTGCGAAACTCATCCGCGAGCCAGTCGAGCAGGTCGGGGTGGCTGGGGAACTCTCCTTGCAGCCCGAAGTCTTCGCTGGTCTTCACGAGGCCCCGGCCGAAGAAGGCTTGCCAGTAGCGGTTCACGACCACCCGGGGCGTTAGCGGGTTGGCGTCGTTGACCAGCCAACGAGCCAGGTCGAGCCGGTCCGCGGGCCCGTCGCCGGGCAGCGGGGGCAGCACCGACGGCGTGTCCGGTTCAACCTGCTCCCGCCGTTTGAGGTACTCGCCGCGGTGTCGCCGATGGGTCTCGCGCGGGTGCTCGGTCCTTTCGCGCATGACGAGCGCGGTGGGCCGCTCGATCATCTGGTTCCGCAGCGCGGCCAGCTCGTCGTGTTCCGCCTGGAGCACGGGAGTCCGCTTTAGGAAGGCCGCCCGAACCAGCCCGCGCTGCGTGTCGTCGCGTTCGGTTTCAGGGGTGCGGATGGCTTTGGCGGTCGGCTCGTCGAAGCCGGTCGCTTCGACGGGGAGCTCGGAATCTGTCAGCGACAGGCGGAACCTGCCCAGACCGGCCGGATAGAACGAGTCGTGCCGGAGAGTTAGCTTGAGTTGCTCGCCCGGTGAGAGTTCGACCGGTTTGGCGAATCGGAGCACAAGCGACTGCCGTTCTCGCTGGCGGCCGTGCACCGTCCAGCCGGTGTCGGCGCGGCCATCGATCGCCATCGCGGGCTCGAGGCCCGGGGGGGTGAAAGTCGCCGTCGCGGCGGCGAAGCCGATCGATCGGTCGCCCTCGGGACCGTGAGCAACCGCTTCTACCTCCGTGAGCAAAAAGCCGCCGAGACCCGCGCCGTCGTTCTCGGTGATCGTCCGACGGCCGCTGCCGCCGCCCGGCAAGGACTCGTCTGGGATGGCCTCGATCCGGATCGCCGTGACCGCGGGGGTCGCCGGATCCAGCTTGACGTCGTAGCGGTCGGCGTTGGTGACGTCGCCCGACACGAGGACCGACGCATCCGGCAGCACCTCGGTCGATGGCAGGTTTGTCTCGACCTGCTCCGGCCGGATCGGAGTCCAGTCGGCCAGAAGGCCGCGAATCTCCTCCGCCCATTGGCTGGCGGCGTCCTCCAGGGGCGGCGCCTCGCCGGTGGCGGCCTTCGCCGCGTAGCGCTCGGCGAGCGAGTCGGACAACGCCCGGATCTCGGAGCCGACCGCCGCCTCGCGTCGGTCGGCTTCGGCCGACGGCAGCGCGAGGGTGGGCTCGTCGGAGTTGTTGAGCAACGCGAAGAACGCGTAGTAGTCCTTGTGAGTGATTGGGTCGTACTTGTGCGTGTGGCACTGAGCGCACCCGATCGTCAGTCCGAGCCACGTCGTGCCGGTTGTGTTGACACGATCGACAACCGAGAGGAACCGGAACTCTTGCGGGTCGATGCCCCCTTCCTCGTTGGTCATCGTGTTGCGGTGGAAGCCCGTCGCGACGAGCTGCGCGGTCGAGGGCGCGGGGAGCATGTCGCCGGCGACCTGCTCGACCGTGAACTGGTCGAACGGCATGTCGGCGTTGATCGCGTCGATGACCCAGTCGCGGTAACGCCACATCTCGCGCGGGCGGTCTTTCTCGTAGCCCTTCGTGTCGGAGTACCGCGCCAGGTCCAGCCACTTGCGCGCCCAACGCTCCCCGTAGTGTGGCGAGGCCAGCAAGCGGTCGACGAGTTCTCCGTATGCCTCGTCGGTGGGGTTGGCCGCGAATCGGTCGGCCTCCTCTGGGCTGGGCGGCAGCCCAATTAGGTCGAGATAGACCCGCCGGACCATCGTGTGAGGGTCGGCCGGGGGGGCGGGCTCGAGCCCTTGCTCCGTGAGGCGGCGGCCGATGAACCGGTCGATCGGGTGCGCGGCCGCGCCGTCGGGCGGCCCGGGGCGGCGCACCGGCTCGAACGCCCAGTGCGGGCGGTACTCTCCCCCCTGCTCTATCCACCTGCGCAGGACGTCGATCTCGTCGGGCGAGAGGGACTTTCCCGAGTCGGGCGGCGGCATCTGCATCGAAGGCTCCGTTTCCTCGATCCGCAGCACCACCTCGCTCGCCTGCGGGTCGCCCGGCACGACAGCGGAGTAGCCCCCGCGGTCCTCGTACGCGGCCTGCTCCTCGTCGAGGCGCAGGCCGGCCTCGCGGGTCGCTTCGTCGGGGCCGTGGCAGAAGAAGCACTTCGCCGAGAGGATCGGTCGGACGTGCCGCACGTAGTCGACTGGCTCCTCTCGCGCAACGGCCGAAGCCACCACGGTGGCCGTGGCGACGGCGATGAGACTTTGCACTCTCTTCATGGGTCGGTCACCTCCGCTGGATCGCCCAAGCTCTTGATGAACGCGACAAGAGCATCGACCTCGCTCTCGCTGAGTTGGCCCTGGAAGCTTGGCATAACGGGTCGGTACCCGGCGCGGACTTTCGCCATGGGGTTGAGGATGGATTCGCGGAGGTAATTCTCGTCGACCGCGACTGTCTCGCCCGAAGTCAGCTCCGACTCGGTCCCAAAAGCTCCTCGAAAGCTCGGGCCGCCGCCGGGGCGTCGGGTCCCGTCGGTCGAATGGCATTGCTGGCACCCGCGACGCTCGTAGAGCAGCTTGCCGGCCTCTAGCGGCGGCAGCCGCTTGGTTAGGTCGCCGGCTTCGGCGAGCCACTGATCGAACTCTTCTTGTTCGTGGACCACCACATGGGCCAGCATACCCGAGTGATTCACGCCGCAGTATTCGGCGCAGTAGAGCGGGTGGCTGTGCCCCGGCGGAGTGGGCTCGGGCGCCTCGAACCAAGCGGAAGAGAACCGGCCCGGCACGCAGTCCATCTTCAGGCGGAAGGCCGGTATGTACACGCTGTGGATCACGTCTGCCGAGGTCATCAGCAGACGCACCGGCCGACCCGCGGGAACGTGCAGGTCTGGGTCGATATACCCGTTGGGGTACTCGAAAGACCAGTTCCACTTTTGGGCGCGGACGCGTACTTCGTACGCGCCGACCGGCTCGGTGCGGAAGTCGAGGTAGCCGGTCATCCCGCGGTAGAACACGATCGCAACGACGATGGCCGGCGCGATCGACCAGGCCGCTTCCAAGCCGTTGTGGTGAGTTATCGTGTGGGCGCCGCTGCCCCAGTCCCGCGCCCGGTAAGCCCAAACGAACCCCGCCATGACAGCGACGATCGGGCCGGCGCAAGCGAGGCACACTCCGGTGATGAACCAGAACAGGTCGTCGACCGCTGCCGCGCCGGTCGACGCGGCCGGGGGCAACAGGCCGTCGCCCGGCACGGGCTGGCGGTAGTCTGCTTGGCCCGGTGGCTTGGGCTTGGTCTCCGCGAGGCCGTCGGGTGCGGCGGCGGCGATCGTTGAAGGGTCGAGCCACGTGGCGACGGCTCGCCGTTCGTCACGCCAAGCGGCCCACAGCACGGCGCGGGAGATCGCGTCGCGGAGCGGCTCGGCCGCCATGGCAGACGGGTCCTCGGGCGCGGCGAGATGAACGCGCCGGCCGGCGTCGGCGGGCGCGTCGCTCCAGGCGACTGCTCGCTCGGCGCCTTCGGTGGCGTACACCAGCCACGGCTCGAGCTCCGACTGCAAGCGAGGCCAGCCAACGATCTCGACGGACTTGGCGGGGCCGAAAGTGGGGGATCGCGAGGGATCGGTCCCAGACAAACTCGCGGTTTCGCCCGACGGCGGCTCGTCGGCCGGCGCCACGTGCAGGAACACCACGCCCACCCCCAGACGCCGCATCAGGTCGACGTGTTGCTCTAGCCGTGCGGGGACCTCGTCGATTGGCTTCCCTTCGGCGGCCTGCCGCACGAGCACAACCGCACGGGACTCTGCGATCACTCGCTGGTCGGCGGGCCAATCGGTGTCCGGCGCCACGATGGCCGCGAGCTCGTCCTGCTGGTTGAGCGTGCTCGCCACGAGTTCGGCCCACCGACGCAGCCGATTCGCCTGCGCCGGATCGTCGGACGATTGGGGAGCAACCATCACCTTCGCCAGCCGCTGCTGGTTGGCGCCGAGCGCGAACTCGACCCAGTTCACGGCGACCACCGGCTCGGCGCCCGCGCCGCCTGGTGCGACTAAGTAAACGTCGGTGAGGCCACCCGTCGCCTGCAGCGGTGACTCGACCTCGGCGTACGATCCGGCGGGCAACTGGACGGCGGCGATGACCGGGCCGTCGGGAGAATCGGCGCGGAGCTCGACGCGCTGCGGCTCGGGGCGGAGAGAGATCCCGCGGACACGCACGCTCGGCGCGAGGTCCGGCCGCATGCCCCGAAAACACGCCCAGCCGCCGGGCGCGAAGAAGCCGACCATGCCGCCTTCGCCCTCGAACACATCGACAGACGTCATGCCGGAGGAGCGGTCGGCGAACGCCGGCTTCTTGCGGCGGGAGTGGAGCACCGCGGCGCCCACGCCGGTCGCGGGCGGGATCCCGTCGACGCCGAGGTCGGTGTATTCGGCCTCAAGAACCAGCACGCCGGCGTCGCCCCGGTGGTTGGGTTTCTCCGGCGCCAGGAAAGTAGAGGTCTGTCCCGTAACGACTTGTTGCGTGCGATCGCTCGCCACGCCGAGTACCCACTGGGCCATCGACCGGGCTTCGTCGATCGTGTGGTGGGGGTGGGCAGGCATGGCCTTCGCCCCCCAAACGCCGGCGCCGCCCGAGACGATCTTTTCTGCAAGTCGATCGACCGCCGCTGAGTCGCCCGCGTAGCGTTGGGCCACTTGGAGGTAGGCCGGGCCGCCGCCCGACGCGTTGGTCGCGTGGCAAGAGAAGCAGGTCGACTTCCGCATCGTCGCCAAGGCCGGGTCGATGGCCGCATCGTCCCCCAACTGCCGCCGTTGCCGGTAAGTCGCCCGCACGACGATCGACGCGTCCGGCAGCTCGTGGGACTCGGTCGAGCCGTCTTCCTCGTCGACGACGCTGGCCTTGTACTTGATCGGGTCGCCCCAATCGAAAAAGCCGCCGTCCAGCGGCGCTTGCAGCTCGACGACCGGCGGCGCGTTGCCGACACTGACCTGAACCGCCGCCGCGGCAGAGGCCCCTTTCGTGTCGGTCACCACGACGCCGACCGAGTGTGCCCCCCGCTCCGTCAGGTCGAGCCGGAGCCGGTAGCCCGTTTCGCCCTTGAGTTCGCCGCCATCGAGCGACCAGGCGTAGCTGAGTGTGTCGTCCGGGTCCGGGTCGGTCGAGCCGCTGGCGTCGAGTTCGACGGTGAGCGGCGCCTTACCGACGGTGCTCGAGGCGGTGAGCGATGGCTTGGGCGGTCGATTGCCGCGGCGGTAAACGATGCGGGTAATCTGTGCGTCGCGGTTGTCGAACCACTTGTCGCCGAATTCGAGCACGAGCAAGGAGCCGTCGGGCGCGGGCTTCAACGCGATCGGCTTGCGGAACAACGCGTTGGGCATGAACGGCTCGATACGGGCGGGACGCCCCTGCCCGTCGAGCCACACGGCCTTGATCCAGTTCCGCGACCAGTCGTGGATGAACCAGGCTCCGTCGTAGCGCTCGGGGAGGCGGATCGTCGCGTCCTGCGAGTCGTTCCAACGGTAAACGGGCCCCGCCATGGCCGAACGCCCGCCCGCCCCCAGCTCGGGAAAGAGTTGCGACTCCTCGCTCGGGTACCAGATGATCGCCGGACGGGCCGGGGGGAGCCGCACCGCCCCCGTGTTGTTACGCGAGTCATTGATCGGCGCGGCCGGGTCGAAGGCGTCGCCGAGTTCTCCGGTCGCGAAGTCGTAGTCGCGGTACGCCTCGTTCGGCCCGACAAACAGCGGCCAGCCGAAGTTCCCGGCGGTGCGGGTCGCGTTGAATTCGTCGTAGCCCTCCGGGCCGATGGGCACGTCCATCGCGATGTTGGGGCCGACGTCTCCCCAGAGGAGCGTGCCGGTGGCGTCGTCGTAGCTGATTCGGAAGGGGTTGCGACAGCCCATCGCGTAGATCTCGGGGCGGCCTCCTTTGCCGTCGGCGAACAGGTTGCCGGCCGGGATCGTGTAGCCACCTCGCCCATCGGGACGGATCCGGAGTATGGCCCCGCGGAGGTCGCGCGAGTTGCCGCTCGTGCGGCGGGCGTCCAGGTGCTCGTTGCCCGGGCGCTCGTCGAGTGGCAGTTCGGGGATTGGGATCGTGTTGTCGCCCGTGCCGATGAACAGATCGCCGGCCTCGGACACGGCGAGGCCGCCCCCCATGTGGACGGCGAAGTCCATGTCGATCGGGTACTCGAGCAACGGCTGCTCCGCCGCTAGGTCGAGCCGGTCGTCGCGTAGCGGGACCCGTGAAACGCGGATCACGCTCGGCTTGGTTTGCGGGCAATACATCACGTAAAGCCCGGGCCGTTCGGAGTAGTCGTGCGGCGTCGCGAGGCCCATCAGGCCCACCTCACCGAATAGGCCAACCTCCAGGCGCCCGACTTCGATGGCCGAGTTCGAGTTGGGGGCGATCGACTTGATGACGCCTGCGCGCTCGGCGAAGTAGATCCGGCCTTCGGGGGTAACGTCCATCTGCATCGGGTCCACGGCTGCGGCGTAGACCACCTGCCGCTCGAACCGGCCCCAATCCACCGACGCCGCGGTCTCCTGCGGCCGAGCGGTGTCATCAGCCCAGAGTGGCGAAGCGAGTGTTAGCGCGAGCAGCACCGGCAGGACAGGCTGCGCTGCCGGAACCGAGACCACGTTGGCTGAGTGACGACGAAGCAAACGGAGCGGCGACGTTTAGGTCGATGTTGGCGGAGCAAAAGCGGAGGGTGCAGCCCTTACGACGCCGGCGGAATCGTCCGTCCGGCCGACCCCTAACTGTCTGGCGGTACCAGCAAGTCGTCGCCAAGAGAGAAAACTTAACGGGCAAAACGCGGCGCCAGCTGCCGGCGGGCGTCGGCGCGGGGGTGCTGGCTGTGGGCCGAGGCGAGAAGCGTGTGAAGTGGAAGGCCGGGTAGAAGTTTTCTAAATTCTGGCCGCTCGGGCGCGATAAACCGTTAGTTGCGACACCCCGGCAACGATCAGTCCCGAGGGCGAGGGGTCCGTGGGCCAGGGGCCGGGCGATCGCCTGCGGATGACCGCGGTGCGGACCCCATGCCAGAGTGGCTAACGGGAAAAATGACTCTTGCTGCAGAACTGCACGCCCCGACCGGCAGCCCTGATGTCTTCAACGCCCCAAGACGACTTCGCACGGCTGTTTATCGAGAACCAGGGCAGGCTCTACGGCTATATCGCCACGTTGCTCCCGAATCGGGACGACGCCGAGGAAGTCCTGCAACGCACCTCGATGGTGCTGTGGCAGAAATGGGAACAGTTCGACGCGGAGCGAGGTTTTCTCCCCTGGGCGAGGGCGATCGCGCTGAACGAGATCCGCAACCTGCTGCGGCGGAGTGAACGACGCAACGTGCACCTGTCGGAGCCGGTCATCGAGATGCTGGCTAGCGAGATCGAGCAGCAGCCGGACGAGCGTCGGTCGGCGGCGTTGTCGGGGTGCCTCGACCGGCTCCAGCAGCGCCAGCGGGAGCTGGTCGAGCGATGCTACCTCGGATCCTCAGGGATCAACGCGATCGCTGAGTCGCTAGGGCTGTCCCCGGCGGCGCTGTACATGCGGCTGCACCGCATACGAAAGAATCTGGTCGAGTGTGTGAATCGAGAGCTGAGCCGGAGCCCGGCCTGAGGCCACTACCCAACCAACCCCGATTGCGGCGACCGCCAGCCAAGAGCCTGCTTGTGAGCGACTCATCAGACACGCCGATCACCGAGCAGCTCGACGAGCTGACGCGGCAAGTCTGCGACGGCACGATCGCCCCCTCCGATCGGGACAGGCTCGAGCAGTTGCTGCGAGAGCACCCGAGCCTCCGGCGGCCCTACCTCGATTATCTGCAGGTCAACGCGGGCCTTGTCTGGCGCCACCGCACAGGCCGACTCGACAGCGCGGGAGGCCTCGCCCGCACCCATGGCCGCCCCGCAAGACCGACTTCACCACCGGCACGCCCCGGATCATCGTCGATGCGGTGGCTCCTGGTGGGGGGGGTGCTAGCGACTTCGGCTGCGGTCGCCGCCGTCGCTCTCTTGGCGCCGAAGGACGCGGCGGGACCGGCCGACCAGAACTCGTCGGATCGGATGACCCTTGTAGTCGATGACGGCGGTTTCGTCGCCACGCTTCGCGAATCGACCGCGGCGGTATGGAGCAACGGCGCCGCGCCACTCGATGTGGGGGGACGGGTGGGCAGCGGGGAGCTCCGCCTGGGGGCGGGCCGGGCCGACCTGGTGCTGGATTCCGGCGTGCGGATCGTCGTGGAGGGGCCGGCCGATTTGGCGATCGAATCGGCCGACTCGGCGTTCCTTCGCAGCGGCAAGGTCGCCGTTTACGTGCCGCAACACGCGATCGGCTTCACGCTCACTACGCCCACTTCGACGCTAGTCGACCAAGGCACGGAGTTCGGCGTCGTGGCGGACGACTCCGGCGCGACCGAGGTGCATGTCTTCCGAGGGCAAGTCGACTTGGTTTATCCGGCCGACGGCGACAACGGCCAGACGCCGCGTCACTCGCTGACGGACCGCCAGGCTTGGCGCGTCGCGGAGGCGGGCACACGCGGCGCCGGCGTGGAGTTCTCGCCGGCGACCTTCCGCGGGCTGGCCGACCAGATCGTCGAGCCCATCCTCTGGTCCACCGCCAAGGGCGGCAACGGGCACTACTACCAGATCGTCGTACACGAGGCGCCGCTCACGTGGCAACAAGCCGCGTTGGATGCCTACAACCGCTACCACAAGGGCTTGCCGGGCCACCTGCTCACGGTCACCTCAGAGGAGGAGCACCGGTTCGTCGTCAATCGTTTGATCGGCGACCGCCCGCTGCCCAGCGCGTGGATGGGGATCACGGACGTGTTGCGGGAGGGCTACTTCCGCTGGGTAACCGGCGAGCCAGTGGAGTACGAGTGCTGGGCCGTCGCGCCGCTCAAACAGCCCGACAACTACATCGAGAGGCAAGGGCACGGCGGCGAGGACTACGGGATGTACACCAGCCTGGCCGGCGCGCCGTGGGCGTGGAACGACCTGAGCAACGACAGCATCCACCAAACGGTCTGGGTTTCGCTGGTCGAATACGAGCCAACGTCCGAAGACCGGCGCGACTGCTCGATCGCCTCGGAGCCGATCGGTTGGACGCGCGACCTCGGCGGCGACGGGCAGCACTACCGCCTGGTGATGTCGTTGCAGCCCCTGTCTTGGGACGAGGCCGCCGAGCGGGCGAGCGAGACGAGCTTGCTGGGTGTCGCGGGCCAACTCGCCGCGTTCGAGACAGAAGCCGAGCGTGACTTCGTCGTTGACACGATTCTGAAAGTGTGCGGCGTCGCAGAGAACTTCGTCGGCCTGCGCGGCGAGTCGCCCGACGAGCCGCGGTGGGTCACCGGCGCGCCGCTGGCGTTTGACCCTCACACGACGCCGAACATCCCGACCGACCGCGTGTACGGACAGATGCGTTGGCTCGACGGGGCCTGGCGGTTGCAGACCGTTCCCTGGGAGCGTCGGCCCGCGGGGTGGTTTGGTTATCTTGTCGAGTACCCGGCCCCGGGGTCGGGCGAGCGAGGGGAAGGGAGTTAACAACGAGAGTTACAGCGCTGTGTGTCGGAACGCCGTTTAAGCGGCGACTTATCTTTTCCACCTGAAGGCAGACCTCATGAGAACGACAACTTGGTTTCCCGCCGTGCTGCTGATGGCCGCCGCGCCAATGGCCTCGGCCGAGACGCTCACCCCGTACTGGTTCGACGGCTACGACCTCTCGCAGGACGCGGGGACGGCCAACGGCTTCAGTTCCTTCAACATCAACGCCGAACTGGGAGCGCCGCGGCAAGGCGGCCCGCTCGTGCCCACCGCTTACGTGACCAACACCGCCGACCCCACCAACGACTTCCGCCACCAGTTGTTCCCGCCGAGCAACGGCGTGCAGCCGTTGCAGCTCGCGGGCGACGGCTTCCTGCCCGGGGCGGCGCCGACGCTCGCGTCGCCCGACCTCGACTTCAGCGGCCCGGCCGGCGCCGACGTGTTGGGCAAGCGGGTCACGTTTAGCCTCGACGCGGCCTCGCTCATCCTGCAGCCGGGCAACCCGGCCAGCGCGTTCGTTCAGGCCGGCGTCACCCTCGGTTCGGCCAACCCGCTGGTCGCCGCCGACGCGATCGGCGGTCCGAAGTTCGGCGTCCTCTTCATTGAGGATACCTTCAGTGGCAATGGGGCCTTCCTGCAGTTCTTCAACGGCGAAGGGCTCGTGCAGAATCTGATCGCGAACCCAGCGGGTTTCGGCCCGATGGACGTGCAGATCGACATCGACGACCCGCTCGACGGGGACCCATGGAACGGCGTTGGCTCGACGGTGTTCGAAGTGTCGGTGAACGGCATGCCGGTAGGCGCCCCGCAGGAGTTCGGCGGCGGCGGTCTTACCAGCAACTACCTGACCCTGCTCGCGGGTCGCGACTTCGTGTCCAACGCGACCGTGACGCACCTGTTCGACAACCTGACCGTGTTCTCAGGTCCCGCTATCCCAGAGCCTTCCGCGGCCGGCTTGGCGACCCTCGGCCTCGCCGGGGCGGCTGCTCGGCGCCGCTCGAAACCTTGACTGTTACCAGACATCAACCTTGCGGGGGGACCCCACGCCGGCGACGGCCGGCGTGGAGGTCCCGCCGCGGCCGAGCGGCGGCTCCACGCCGTCGCAACCACACTTCGCTGTCAAGCGATCACCACAACACCTGCCTCACAACTCTTCTCTTGGAGTCCCCGATGCTCAAGCTCCGATCGACCCTCTCCCCGGCCGCGCTGATCGCTGCGGCCACCATCGCCGTGGGCGGCGCGCCGGCGTCGGCACAAGTGACGCCGGTCTTCTACGACGGCTTCAACGTCAGCGAAGCGGGCGGCACGACCTCCGGCGTGAGCAGCTTCAACATCAACGAGGAGATCGGCACGCCGCGGCAGGGCGGTCCGTTCGTGCCCGTGTCGTACGTCACCACAACGCCCGACGCCTCGAACAGCTTCGCCCACCAGCTGTTCCCCCCGAGCAACGGTGCGCAGCCCCTGCAGATCGCCGAAAACGGCAGCAACCCACCCAACGGCACGCCGCCGATCTTCTCGTACAAGACGATGGTCTCCCCCGATTTTAATTTCGACGGGGTGGTCGACGCCGGTGTCGTCGGTAAGCGGATCAGCTTCACGCTGGACGTCGGCGTCATCGCCGAGGAGGGGTTCCCCGGCAGCGGCACTTTCACACAGGCCGGCATCACGATCGGCGCCCCTACCACGCTGATCGACTCGGAGGACCAGGTCGGTGTCCAAGAGGGCCTGCCGATCCGCGACTACTTCTCGATCCACTTCGTCGAAGACAACTTGGCGGGCGGGCTAGGCTCGTTCATGCAGGCGTTCGCCGACGGGTTCATCATCCAAGACGAGGGCAACTCGGGCGTCGTCGTTGACCACATGGCGGGCGACGGCCTGCTCGCGGTGCAACTGGACATCGACGACCCCGCCGACGGCAACCCCTGGGACGGGATCGGCTCAACGGTCATCGACGTGTCGGTCAACGGCCTGCCGGTTTACAGTTACGAGAAGGCCGATGGCGGCTACACCGACAACTACATCACGCTGTTCGGCAGCCGCCAGTTCGCCGGCAACGCCCTGGCGGTCCACACCTTCGACGACTTCACGGTGTTCGCCGCCCCGACGGAGGCCGTGCCGGCGGACTACAACTTCGACGGACAGGTCAACGCGGCCGACTACACCGTCTTCCGCGACAGCGAGGGCGAATCGATCTCGCTGCCCGGTGAGAACCCCGACGCGATCACCCCCGGGCTCGTCGACGCCGAGGACTACGCGTTCTGGGCGTCGAACTACGGCGCCACGGCCGGCGGCGCGACCGCCGTACCCGAGCCTTCCGCGGCGGCGCTCGTTGGTTTCGCGTTGCTGGCTGGCGTGCGTCGCGGAAAGGCCTGAATCCTAACCCGCGAGCCGTCGTGCGCCCGGTCGGGGGCACGGATGAACCTTTTCTTGCTACGAGGAGAATAGCAGATGGCCCTTAGACGCCGCGGCTTCACGCTGGTGGAGTTGCTCGTTGTCATCGCGATCATTGGTGTGCTCGTCGCGCTGCTGCTGCCCGCGGTGCAGGCCGCGCGCGAGGCGGCCCGGCGTGCGCAGTGTGTGTCGCACCTGAAGAACTGGGCGACCGCGATGCACAACTACCACAGTGCACGGAAGCACTTCCCCCAGGGGGGCGTGCACGGCTGGACGCTCGACCCGTCGAGCTTCACGGGAAACGCCCAGACCGGCTGGACCAACGACCACGGCTCGTGGGTTGTGTGGACGCTCCCCTACGTAGAGGAGCAGGCGATCGCGGACACGCTGCCCGAGCTGTCCGATCCCGACATCTTCGACCCGATCGGCATGTGGGTCGCGGATCAGCGTTCGCGGCAGCCTGAATGGTTGCCGCCGTCGCTCGAGATCGGCCGCTGCCCGAGCGACCCGTTCACCTCGCCCGAGCCGGTCTTCAACTACACCGGGAGCACCGGGCCGCTGCTGCTGCCGTCCAACTGCGGCAACCGCGACGCGGCCGCACTCGCCGCGTTCAACGTCAATTGGAGCTCGATCGGGATCACCGTGCCGTTCACGGACCCGGTCTTCTGCGCGGGCGCGCCGCCCGGCGGCGACCCCGAGCGATGCCCGCAGACCGGGATGTTCAGCCGGGTGGCGTACTTCAAGGTGGCGGTGAAGCACGTGACCGACGGCACGACCAACACGCTGCTGCTGGGCGAGACCCTCATCGAGTCGTCGAAGCACACGCTCGACTACCCTCGTATCACGCTCAAGTACTGGGCCGGCAACGACATGGGGACGGCCCATGGCGCGACGACGATCCCCATCAATTGGCCGATCGATCCGGGCATCGACCGCTGCGCCGACGGGCCCGCGTTCTTCCGGGGCAACCACAAGGTGACGATCGGCTTCGAATCGAGCCACCCGGGCGGGGCGAACTTCGCTTACGCCGACGGCTCGGTCGCGTTCTTGCAAGACGACATCGACTTCACGACGTTCCAGTTGCTCGGGTCCAAAGACGACGGGCAGGCGATCTCGAAGCTCTAGACCCGCCGCGGCGGGTTGGCCCAACGCTCTGACCTTCTCTCGAGGTACTTCGTGCTCCGATTCCTATTTCTCTTGCTCGCCGGGACCGCCCTCGTAGGGTGCGGCGAGCCACGGGTCGTGCCGGTCGACGCGACCTTCACCTACGACGGCGAGCCCTTGCAGCAGGCGGCCGTGACGTTCGTCCGCCAGGGAGAGAAGGGCGGCCGCGCGGCGTTCGGCTCCACCGACGACGCGGGGCGGCTGTCGCTCACCACTTACTCCCCGAACGACGGCGCGCCCCCCGGCCAGTACCGCGTCGTCGTGATCAAGCCGCCCGAGAACGAGCAGACCTTCGAAGAGGTCGAGGTCACCGACGCGGAGTCGATGGTGAAGGCCTCGGCGCCGTCCGCCGCGGAAGCCCCGAGCCGCCGCAACAAGTGGGTCCGCACGCTGTTGCCAGAGGCCTACGCGGACCCGGGCACGACGCCGCTGACCTGCGAACTTTCGAGCCGCAACAACGAGTTCCAATTCGAACTGTCGAGCAAGCCGTGAGCCAGTTGTGCTTCAATAGAACGTCCTTCGCCGCGTCGCTCTTGGCTGCGCTGACGCTCGTGTCGGTTTCGGGTAGCCCCCTCTACGCGGACGACGACACAACGCAGATCACCGACACAGCGCGGATCACCTTGGTGCAACTGACGCTTCGTGGTCAGTCGCCCGATACGGTGATTGAGCGAATGCCTGCTTTTTTTGAGCAGGCGGCCGGCTACGGATCGGACCTGATCGTGTTTCCCGAGTACGTGCTCGGCTACCAGATCGATGCGGATCACCCGCGTGTGAAGCGCTTCCGTGAGCTCGCCGCACAGCACGGCATGTACGCGATCGCCGGGCTCGTCGAGAACCACGGTGACCGGTACGCCACGACGGCGCTCGTCGTCGACCGCGGCGGCGCGATCCTCGGCCGCTACCTGAAGACCCACCCCGCGTCGGGCCCCCCGCCCCATTTCTGGCCGCCGGTCGAAGGGTGGGACCAGGAGGCGCGGGGCATCCTCGGCGGGGGGTTCAAGGTCTTCCCGCTCGACTTCGGCACGATCGGCGTGCTGCAGTGTTACGACGGCTACTTCCCGGAGGCTTGGGGGTGCACCTCGTTCGGCGGCGCGGAGATCGTTCTGTGGATCAACGGCCGCGACGGGATGGTCGAGGACAGCCATTGCCGGTTCGCATCGGAGGCCTACGGCTGCGTCGTCGGGGCGAACATCACCGACGGCAAGAACACCGGCTTTGCCGGCCGCTACCTCAGCGCTGAGGGAGAGCCAGAGGAGGCCCGTTTGTTCCCCCGCATCGCCGAACCCGGCGACGCGTGCGTCCATGCGACGATCGACATGGCGGCCCTCCGCCGCCACCGCAAGCACCTCCGCACGATGCACCAGCGTCGCCCCGAGCTGTACGGCTTGCTGACGCGCGATGTGCGCGTCTGGCAAGACTACCCCCAGGTGCCGTGGGACCACCCGGACGCGCCGAAGTTCGTCAACCGATCGCAGCTGCCGCCCCCCGAAACCGACCCCGCCGATGAGCCACTCGCCGACGCCAACCCGCCCAACGCCGCCGCCCTCGACCGATGAGTCGCGTCGCGCGTTCCTGCGTGGCGCCGCCGCGGTCGGCGGGCTCTGCCTCGCGCCGCCCACGGGGGCGTTCGCTTCGCGGCGGCCGCTGCCCGACTCGGTCGCGCGCTACCTCAAGGAGCACACCGTACCGCGCGAAACGGTCGACCGATTCCTCGACCCCGACGCGCGGGTCTGGGCGCGGTTCCACCCGACCTACGGGTACCTGCTGCGTGACGCGTTCGTACGCGACGGCGTCGACGGCGCGCGCACTCTCGGGCGTTACGGCCGCGGGCGCGACTTCGGGGGTCCGCGCCGGCAAGTGAACTTCCCGGACGCGCCCTGCCGCATCAACACCTACGGCGACAGCTTCACCCAGGGCCACCAGGTCTCCGACGGCGAGACCTGGCAAGAGGTCTTGGCGGCGCACTTCTGCGAGCCGGTCCGCAATTGGGGCATCGGCGGATTCGGCGTGTACCAAGCCTGCCGGAGGATGCGCGACGTCGAAGCATCGGACATGGCGGCGTCGCACCTGGTGCTCAACATCTGGGGCGACGACCACCACCGCAGCGTGTACGCGTGGCGGTGGCTGAGCTTCCCGACCGAAGTGCTCTCGTCGATGACCGGCGTGATGTTCCACGCGAACCCGTGGGTGCACGCACGGTTGACCGAGAACGGGGACCTCGACGAGCGCCCCAACCTTTGCCCCACCCCCGAGTCGCTGTACGACTTGTGCGACACCGAGCGTGTGATCGACCTGTTCGGCAACGACGACGTGACACACGCACTGGTCGCGGCCAACACGGGGCGGCTGGACGATGCCGACGCGCTCCGCCGGCTGGCCGACGCGGGGGGAGTCGGATCGCTCGACCTCGGCGACGACGCGTCGCGCCGCCGCGCGGCCCGCCACGTGATGAATCGCTACGCGATCGCCGTGGGCAAGCTGGTGGTGGCCGACGCCGCTCGCCTTGCCCAGAGTAGCGGAAAGCGACTCATGGTGCTGCTGAGCCACCCGTCCGGTTCGGTCTGGCGGCACTGCGCCGGCGAGACGGCCGAAGAGGCCGGCGAGGTCGACTGGCACCCGACCGACTTCACCGAGAGCGTCAGGCGCCGCGGCCTGCCGGTGGTCGACACCGTGGAGGCGCACGTCGAAGACTTCGCCCGCTTCCGCGGCACGCCCAAGGAGTACGTCGACCGCTACTACATCGGGCACTACACGCCGACAGGCAACCACTTTTTTGCGTACGCCGTGAAGGACCAGATGGTCGCGTGGCTCAATCCCCTGCCGCCGTCGTACGCGGGCGCGGGCGACGAAACGCTGCTCCGCTTCGAGGGCTATCTGCCGGAATGAAGCGAGCCGCTCCGACGCTGGCTGTCGCGGCCTTCTGCCTCCTCGCGTCGTTCGCCGACGCGCACCAGAGCCTATCGCTCGACGTGCCGACGGCCGAACTCGGCGACGCGCCGCCGCCGCTACGCGGCTCCACCGAGTTCTTCGCCGAAGCCCTCCCGCTGCTCCGGCCCCGCTGCGATGAACGGGCGGCGGAGCTGCTCGATCGCGTTCGGCAGTTGCTGATGGACGCGCAACGCGTGCGCTGGGGCGCCGCGCCGGGAGCCGATCCGCGGCTGGCCGATCACCTCCGGGCGAAAGCGGAAGCGACGCTCGTCGATCTGTTGGAACGGATGCCGGGCGTGATCGTGATCGACCTGGACCGGGCGCCGCAAAACCTCAGCCGGGTCGCGGTCGATCCCCAACACAACACGCTGCTGCTGCGGGTGACGTCGGGCCGCGACGGCCCGACGGAGCTGCGCGTCATCGACTGGGACCTCACGGGGGAAGCGTTCGATCGATCGACCGAACTGGTGGCGCCCGACGCGGGCGAGGCGTGCGTCGTCGTTCGTCTGGCGGGCGTCCCCGAGGACCCGACGACGATCCGTTTTGCGGTGAGGCGCCGCTCGCAAACCGATCCGACGCTTTGGAACGCCATCGAGCTGACCACCCCGCCGTGGTCGCGGCTGCGTCTGACCCTGCGCGACGAGCGGAACGCGCCGACGCACGCGTTGGTGGCAATCCGGTCGGCCGCCGGCGGCGCCTACCGCGAACCGGCCGGGGCGGTGGACCTCCGCGCCCAGTTGAACGACGTCGTCGGCCCGCCGGTCAGCGAGCCGGGGCGCGGCTATATGTTCTTTTTGCCCGGTGAGAAGCGGGGCCGCTACTGGATCACGCCGCCTGAAACCGACATGACGCTGCCCGCCGGGCAGTGGGAGATCGTGGCGATGCGTGGGCCAGAGCACACGCCCGTGCGACAGCTCGTTGACCTGCGGCCAGAGCAGACGGTTGACGTCGAGCTGTCGCCGCGGCGGTGGACTCGGCAGTCAGACGAGGGGTGGTGGTCCGGCGACGACCATGTGCACGCGCGGCTGATGAGCGGGGCCGACGCCCAGCGGCTGCTCGACTACGCTGTCGCGGTCGACCTGGGCGTCGCCAACGTTCTCGAGATGGGCGATGCGTTACGCACCTACTACCCGCAGCGTGGGTTCGGCCCCGAGTTCCGGGCTCGGCGCGGCGACCACTGGCTCGTGCCGGGACAAGAGGACCCGCGTAGCGACCTGGGCCACGCGATCGGGCTGAACCTGCGCGGCAAAGTTCGCGACCTAAAGCATTACTTGCAGAACGATCGGCTCGCCGAGGCGATCCACGCCGATGGCGGGCTGTACGGCCACACGCACGTGGGCGCGAATGCCTGCTTCGTGCACCGCGAGATGGCCTTGTTCACCCCGCTAGAGATCGTCGATTTCAACAGCATCATGCAGGCAGACCTGGGCCTCGAGCTGTACTACGATTTCCTCAACCTCGGTTTCAAGATGACGGCGTCGGCCGGAGCTGACACGCCCTACGGCGGCACGGTCGGCGCGACGAGGGTTTACGCCCACACGGGCGACCCGACCGAGCTCAACCCCGACGCTTGGTTCGACGCCCTGCGTGCGGGGAAGACGTTTGTCACGAACGGCCCGATGCTGCGGCTGCGAGTCGCCGGCGCGGGGCCTGGTGAAACGGTCGCGGCAAACGAGGGCGAACCGCTGAACGTCGAGGTCCAGGCGGCGGGGGATCCGGGCTGGTCGGCGCCCGAGCGATTGGACCTCGTGTGGCGGGGCAAGAAGGTCGCGTCTGCCGAGTCGCCCGACGCTTCCCGCGAATCGCTACGAATAAGAACCGCGATCGATTGCGATGGCGGGGGGTGGCTCGCCGCCCACGCGATTGGGCACGACGGGTCCGAGGCCCACACGACGCCGGTGTACGTCGCCGGCCGGGACGGCTTCCACGGCGACCGCGAAGCCGTCGGTGCACTTGCGCAGCGGCAGCTGAAGGTGCTCGACGAGGTCGAGCAGATGCTCCAGGACGCCGAGCGGCTGGCGGCGGCGCCGGTGTCTCCTCAGAACCTGATCGCCAAGGTGACCGCCGCGCAGGCCGAAGAGGTTCGGCAGCGCGTAGCGTCGGCGCGCCGGTTCTATACCGAGTTGTCTCGCCGCTTCGAGGAGGCGACACCCGCTTCCAGCGCGGCCGCGGGGCGCGCCGCCGAGCCGTGAGGCGTCTGCCCGCGCTTGCGGAGCGCAGGGCACGCGGGCGCGCTGCCTCGGAGTCCCGCCGAGGCTATACTGCCGCGATGATCGGACCGCGCCACGGGCGTCAACGACGCCAACTCTTTCCGGGACGAGCCCGCTGGACGTCGCTTCCGGGGTCGCTCGCTCTTCTCACCAGCGCGGCGGCTGTGTTGTCGGCTTCGGGCCCTCGCTTGGTGGCGGCGCCGATTGATGGAGGGCCATCGGTGCTGCCGCCACGCACCCTCGCCGCGCTCGGTTACGAGCCCCTGTTCGATGGCGAATCGCTCCAAGGGTGGGGGGAACCCGACGGGCATGGCGGCGTGCAAGTCGTCGATCGGGAGATACGCCTGGCCGGAGACAGGAAGCTTGTCTTGGTAACCGATCGCGCTTTCGCGGACTTCCGACTCCAACTCGACGTCCGATGGCCGCGCGGCGGGGCTGGTTCGGGCGTGGTGTTGTGTTCCCGCGTCGAAGCCGGCGGCGTGAACGGGGCTCGAGAAGCCTTGCCGGATCGCGACTTCATCGGGCCAGCCGTCCGAGATGCCATCACGCCGAACGCGTGGAACCGCTACGACATCACCTCCCGCGGAGGGCGGACCCTCGTCCGCGTCAACGGCGTTCTCGTCAGCGAGCGGCGCGACGAGACACGCGGCGCCGGGCACATCGGCTTGAAACACGGCGGCGCACCGGGGGAGGCATCGCGCTTCCGCAATCTCTACCTAAAGCCGCTCCCCGTTTACCCGGCGCGAGGTGTCGTCGACTTGGTCGAGCAGACGCCGGACTCGATGTCAAAGATCTCCAACGGTACGATCCTCGCCGACTTCGGCCGGGTGGCGTTTGGCAACCTCGAGCTCACCCACCCCGGCGATGGCGTAAGGCGGGTGACCGTGCGGTTCGGCGAGAATTTGGAAGGCGGCCGCGTCGATCGTAGACCTCCGGGCACGGTGCGGTACGCAGAGGTAGAGGCTGACCTGGCGCCCAACCAAGCAACGCGCGTAGCGCCGGCGCCCGACGCACGGAACACGGGGCAGACTGCAGCGAGGCATCCGCCCGCGGTTCTTACACCGCCAGATTGGGGAGTCGTTACGCCCTTCCGATGGGTCGAAATAGAAGGACTGCCGTCGGATTTCCTTTTATCGGAAGGGGCGGCGGACCGGATCGTGCGTCGGGCTGCCTTTCCCTCCGATTGGGATCACCGAGCCGCGGCATTCGACTGCTCCGACCCGCGGCTGAACGCCGTCTGGCGGCTGTGCCGTTATTCGATCAAGGCGACCGCCTTCGCCGGCGTGTACGTCGACGGTGATCGAGAGCGGATCCCCTACGAGGCCGACGCCTACCTTAATCAGTTGAGCCATTACTACGCCGAGGGTGATGTGGGGTTCGCCCGCCGCACGCTTGACTGGCTGCTGGAAAACCCCACGTGGCCGACCGAATGGCAGCCGCATTTGATATTCATGGCGCACGCTGATTGGGTGCGGACGGCCGATGCCGACTGGCTGGGGCCTCGGTACGAAGCGCTGAAGGCGAAAACGCTTGCCTCCGGGCTCGGCCCGTCGGGGTTGGTGGAAAGCGACGACGAAGCTATCCGGCGTAACGACATCGTCGATTGGCCGCCCCCCGAGCGAGACGGCTACGTCCGTTCCCGTATCAACACGGTGGTCAACGCGTTTCATTACGCGGCGGTTGCGAAGATGGCCGAGCTCGCCCGGGCCATCGGCGAAGAGGCCGACGCGGCCGCGTACGAAGAGCACGCCAGCGAGTTCCGCGAGGTCTTCCGCCGCGAGCTGTTCGACCCGTCGTCTGGCCTGTTCAGCGACGGCAAGGGCATCGATCATTCTTCCTCCCACGCCAACTTCTTTCCATTGGCGTTCGGATTGACGCCCGAGCAGAATCGCGGCGAAGCCGCGAGGTGGTTGGCCGACCGCGGGATGCGCTGCTCGGTCTATGGCGCTCAGTACCTTCTCGAGGCTTTGTTCGAGAACGGCGCGGGCGAAGCCGCGGTTGATATGATCCTGGCTCCGGGAGACCGCAGCTGGCGTCACATGGTCGATTCGGGCGCTACGATCACCTGGGAAGCTTGGGATCGCGCCTACAAGCCAAACCTCGACTGGAATCACGCGTGGGGCGCAGCGCCGGCCAACCTGCTGCCGCGGTACGTGCTCGGAGTCGAGCCGGCAAGCCCGGGCTGGAAGCGCGTCCGCATCCGGCCGAAGCCGAGCGGATTAAGCTACGCGAAAGGGGTCGTTCCTTCCCCGCACGGGCCCATCGAGATCGATTGGCAGAGCGACGAGTCTTTCCGGATGGAAATCAAGGTTCCGGAGGGCGCGGTCGCCGACGTCTTCGTGCCACATGCCGCCGGGCGGCGTGGTGTCCGCGTCGACGGGCAGCCCGCTTCCGCGACGCGTGTAGGAGAGACCTGGCGGCTACACGAGCCGCTCTCCGGTCACCGGGTCATCGAATGCGAGTAATCCGCCTCCGGCTCGGCAGGTGGTATAGCCCTAGCGACTGCCGCCGAGCCGTCGCCGGGCCGTGTCGTGGTGGATCACACCGTCGGCTTCCTGCTGATTGGCGGACATCGGCTCGTCGATTGAAGTCCGCCTCGCACCTCGCCGGCCGCGACCCCAGCGCCCGCAGCGGATGTCCGTAAAGCGGAGATGTGACCCGATAGGCACGCCGGCAGGGCCGGCAGGGTCAGCCAAGGAAGCCCGTGATCGCCATAGCCTGCCTCTGGGGCTGACGCCGCCGGTCGTTCGTAGTGGCAACGGTCGTCACGGGAGCGAGCGGATGGGCAATAGGCCTGCCGACAAGCCTCCTTTTGCGACACCGCGGTGTCGAACCTCGCTGTCTGCGGCGAGAATGCAGCGCCACGCGCACGCCCCGCTTCTCTAATCTAATCGCGACCACGCTTGCCCGCCCCCGAAACTAGCGCAGAGAGTCAGCCGCCGATCGGCGTCATTGGTCTGGGCCTGCTAGGCTCAGCCCTGGCGGACCGGCTGCTCGATAGCGGCTTCGCTGTGCGTTGTTGGAATCGCACAAGGGAGAAGGCGGCGCCGTTGCTCGAGCGTGGAGCACAATGGTCGGATAACCCCTTCTCCGACTGCGAGACGGTCGTCGTCTGTGTGTACACGGCCGACGTGGTGCGCGAGACGCTTGAGCGGATGGCGCCCGCATTCCGCGGCGGCCGCCTAGTGATCGACGCCACGACAGCCGGCCCGGACGACGCGCCGCAGATCGGCGCGTGGCTGGCGCGGTCCGGAGTCGGATACCTCGAGTGCCCGATCGCCGCGTCGAGCGAGCAAACGCGACGCGGCGAAGCGGTCGCCTTCGTGGGCGGCTCGGCCGAGGACCTCCGACGCGCCCGCCCGGTCGTTGATGCGCTGGCCGCCTCGGCGCATCACGTGGGCCCGTGGGGCGCCGCGGCCAAGTTCAAGCTGGTCAACAACCTGATCCTGGGCCTCAATCGCGCGGCCCTCGCCGAGGGCCTCGCGCTGGCCGGGCGCCTCGGCCTCGAGCTGACTCAGACGCTCGACGTGCTCCGACAATGCAACGCCTACTCCGGGGTGATGGACACCAAGGGCGCGAAGATGGTCGCCGGCGACTGGTCCACCCAGGCGCGGCTGGCGCAGCACGGCAAGGACGTGCGGATCATCCTCCAGCAGGCTCGCTCACACGGCCTAGAGCTCCCGCTGACGTCGACCCACCTCGGGCTGCTGGAGCGCGGCGAACAGCTCGGCTACGGCGACCTCGACAACAGCGCGATCCTGCGTGTGATCGCCGAATCGAATAAAGACAATTGAGCATGATCGATACCACTCGACGGACGTTTCTGATCGGCTCCGGCGCGATGGCTCTGTCGCTCGCGGCCGCCTCCCGCGCACGTGCGGACGCTCCGTCTGAGCGTGTGCGGCTCGGCCTGATCGGCTGCGGCAGCCGCGGCCGCGCTTACTACGACCGGGCCGTCGCCGTTTGCGACCCCGACTCGGCGCGCCTCGCGGCCGGGGCCAAGGCGGCCGGCGTCGGCTCGTCCGACGCGCACACGGACCTCCGCCGCCTGCTCGACGACCCGGACATCGACGCGGTCGCCATCGCCACGCCGGACCACTGGCACGCGCCCGCGGCGATCCTCGCGTGCCAAGCGGGCAAGCACGTGTACGTGGAGAAGCCGGTCAGCCACAACTTCCGCGAGACGCAACTGCTCATGCAGGCCGTCGATCGGGCGGGCGTGGTCGCACAGCACGGGACGCAGAGCCGCTCGCGCCCCGCGATCCGGGACGCGATCGCCCGGCTGCGAGAGGGCGTGATCGGCGAGGTCTTGGTCGCCAAGGCGTGGAACATCCAGCACCGCGGCTCGATCGGCCATGCGAGCCCGACCGGGCCGCCCGAGGGCGTGGACTACGACACGTGGGTCGGTCCCGCCGAGTGGCTCCCCTACCAAGAGAACCGCTTCCACTCCGACTGGCATTGGTGGTGGAACTTTGGCACCGGCGACATCGGCAACGACGGCGCCCACGAGATCGACTACGCGCGGTGGGGCCTCGGCGTCGACGCGTTGCCAACGCGGGTCAACGCAACCGGTGGCAAGCTCTACTACGACGACGACCAGCAGTGCCCCGACACGGCGACCTGCGCGTTCGAATACGCGGGCGCCGAAGGCAAGCCGGCGAAGCAACTCTTGTTCGAGATGCGCCTCTGGTCGACCAATTACCCGATGAACTGCGACTCGGGCGCCGAGTTTTACGGGACCGAAGGGCAGATGTTCCTGTCGAAGCGGGGCAAACTGCGGATCGTGGGTCCGCGCAATGAGCCGATCGAAGAAAAGCGGTTCGGCCGCGAGAAGGGCTTCGCCCACCTCGACAACTTCCTCGCCGCCGTGCGTGGCGAGGCCGAGCTGAACGCGCCGCTTATCGAGGCCCACCGCAGCGTAGGGCCGATTCACTTGGCGAACGCCGCGATCCGCTCGGGCCAGTCGTTCTCTTTCGACCCCGTGAACGAGCGCGTCATCGACGCCGACGCCGCGGCGGCTTACCTGTCTCGGTCGTACCGCGAGGGCGGGCACTGGGCGATCCCGGAGTCGGCATGAAGGTTGTCCTAGTAGCCTGGCTCGCCTGCGGGTTGCTCCCGTTCGCCGCGACGGCCTGTGCCGGTGATTGGTCGGTCGATCGGAGCGAGGGCGCTGTGCTTGTATCGCTCGAAGGGCAGCCCGTCGTCGAGTACGCGTTTGCCGACGAGGCGATCCCGCGGCCCTACTTCGCGAGCCTCCGCACCCCCGCCGGCGTGCAGGTGACCCGGAACCACCCGCCGGTCGCAGGCGAGGACCGGATGGACCACCCCGACTACCACCCGGGCGTTTGGCTCGCCTTCGGCGACCTGAGCGGCGCCGACAACTGGCGGCTCGAGGCGTCGGTCGAGCACGTCCGCTTTATCCAAGAGCCGACCGTCGGCGCCGAGGCGGGCTCGGTCGTTTGGGCCGTGGAGAATCGCTACTCCGATAGCACCGGCGAGACGATCTGCCGCAGCGTCGCGCGGCACACCGTGCGACTCGCGCCCGAGGGAGTGCTGGTCACCTACGATGTCACGTTCTTTGGCGACAGCGCGTTCGCTTTCGGCGACCAAGAGGAGATGGGCCTGGGCGTGCGCGTGGCCACGCCGCTGCGTGTGGAAGAGGGCGGCCCCGACCCGGCGCCGCCTGGCGCCGGTCAGATTGTCGCCGACGGCGGCCGACGGGGCTCTGCCGAGGTCTGGGGCAAGCCGGCCGATTGGGTCGACTACCGCGGCGAGTTACACGGCGAGCCGGCGGGCCTCGCGATCTTCTGCCATCCTGGGAACTTCCGTCCCAGCCGGATGCACGCCCGCGATTACGGCTTCATCTGCGCCAACCCGTTCTCGCTCGCCGCGTTCGACGCAGGCGAGTCGCTGAGAACCACCGTCAAGCCGGGCGAGAGCTTGCGGTTACGGTACGCGGTGCTGGCGCACGGCGGCGAGCGGCTGACGGACGAACGCCTGGAGTCGGCGTGGCGCGCGTACGCCGAAGACTGTCCCTGACCGACAACCTGGCCACGGAGGCCCGCCGGCCTATGTCGGGCATGCACGCGATCGACTGGGCGATCCTGCCGATCTACCTGATCGGTGTGACGGTGCTGGGCGCATGGACGGCGCGGCGGGTCACCTCGTCGGGCGACTTCTTCATGCCGCGCCGCTTCGGCAAGGCGATGATGATTACCTTCGCGTTCGGCACGGGCACGTCGAGCGACCAGGCGGTAACGGTCGCGTCGAAGACGCTCACCAACGGCCTGTCGGCCATCTGGTGGCAGTGGGTCTGGCTCCCGGCGACGCCCTTCTACTGGCTGCTAGCGCCGATCTTCCGCAGGCTCCGAGCGGTCACCACGGCCGACGTGTACGAGCTGCGTTACGACCGCTCGGTCGGCGTGCTGTTCGCGATCGTCGGGGTGGCCGGCCTCGCCGTGAAGATCGGCCTGCTGCTCAAGGGCGCCGGCGCGATGGTCGACTCGTGCACCGGCGGCGTGGTCGACGCCAACCTGGCGATCCTCGTCGTGACGGGCCTGTTCCTCGCGTACGGCATGGCGGGCGGGCTCGGCGCCGCTGTGGTGACCGACTTCGTGCAGGGGCTGATGACGGTCGCCTTTTCGTTCTTGCTGTTGCCCTTTGTGCTCCATGCCACCGGCGGCATAGAGGGCGTCCGGCGCGTCGTCGGCGACTACAACCCACAGATGCTCTCGCTCCTCGCGCCGCAGAAGATCAACGTTTTCTTCGTCGTGATGTACTCGATCCAGGCGCTTGTCGGGATCGTCGCGCAGCCTTTCATCATGGGCGTGTGCGGGGCCGGGAAGACCGAGATGGACGGCCGCGTCGGCTTCATGGTCGGCAACCTCGTGAAGCGCGTGTGCACGATGGCTTGGGCGATCACGTCGCTCGCAGCGGTGGCGTGGCTCTTGGGGCGCGGCGTGGACCTGTCGACGGTCGAGCCTGACCACCTTTACGGGAACGTGGCCCGCGCGTTCTTGCCAGACATCCTGCCGGGCTTGCTGGGCGTGTTCTTGGCTTGTTTGCTCGCGTCGATCATGAGCTCGTGCGACGCGATCATGATCAGCGCGTCGGCCCTGTTTACCGAGAATCTCTACCGCCCCGCCCTGCCCGGCCGCCCGGACGGCCACTACATCGGCGTGGGTCGCCTGGCGTCGGCCGCGATCGTGGCGGTGGGCGTATGGTTCGCGTTCTGGGTGCCCAGCGTGGTCGAGGCGCTCGACATCTGGTTCAAGGTCGCGCCGCTCGTCGGCATCGCCTTCTGGATCGGTCTCTTCTGGCGCAAGGCGACGCCGGCCGGTGCGTGGGCCGGCACGCTCGCAGCGGTGGGCGCCTGGTGGCTGACAACACGGGAGGGCTTTGCGAGCTGGCTGTGGCAGTTCGCCTGGCTGCGAGACGCCGCCATCGTCCAGAGGCCAGCCGGCGGACCGCCAATCGCCGACGACGCGTGGATCATCGTCGCTTACTTGACAGCGGGCGTGGCCGCGTGTGTCCTTGTGAGCCTCGTCACCAAGCCGACCCCGGCCGAACGGCTCGACCGCTTCTACGATCTGACCCGCACGCCTGTCCGTGAGGGCGAGGTCGTGCCCGGCCCGTGCCGGATGCCCGAAGGGGTCTCTGCGCCGCCGCGGCGTATGCTTTTGCAGGCGGGCGGCTTTGAGGTGCCGATGCCGTCGGGCACGTCGGCGGCGGGTTTCGCCGCCGGCTGGGCGATGGTCGCTGTGATGGTGGCCGGCTTCGTTTGGATCGTCGGCTAGCGTGCCGTCTGCTTCTCAATCGCCATCTGTATGAAGCCCACGAGCCGCCCTCGGATTATGCGGATCGCACGAATCGGAGCCATCCGTGCGACCCGAGTCATCCCTGTTTCAAGCAGTTCAAGAACACGAAGCCCCCGTATCCGGGGAAACCGAATCCCATGAGCTACCCCCAATTCCTCACTTTATTCGCCCGCCGATCGGCTCTCGCAGCGGCGATCCTGGCGACGGCGGCCTCGGCGTTCGCGCTGGACGTCGAACAGACGCTGTGCGAGCACCTCCGCGATCCGCACGGTATCGATACACCGGCGCCGCGCCTCACGTGGCGGCTGAGTTCCGATGTGCGGGGCGACCGGCAGACGGCCTATCAGGTGCTTGTCGCTACGAGCCCGGGCCGCTTGCAGGCCGGGGAGGCCGATGCGTGGGACAGCGGCAAGGTGGAGTCGGACCGAAGTGTCCTCGTGCCCTACAGGGGGCGCGACCTGGAGTCGCACGAGCACCACTGGTGGAAGGTCCGAGTGTGGGACCACCGAGGCGAACCGTCCGAGTGGAGCGAGCCAGCCGAATGGCTGACCGGCGTGCTTGACGACGCCCAGTGGGACGCCGAGTGGATCGGTATCGACGTGCCGGACCGCACGTCCCATCTGAGCCAGGCGTCGTGGATCTGGCATCCCAAGGACGACGATGCACCCTTCGCCGCGCCGATTGGCCGCCGGTATTTCCGACGGGGGTTCAACTTGAGCGACACGCCGGTCCAGGGCGCCGTGCTGAGGATCACGGGTGACGACCACGTCGAGATCTTCCTCAACGGTCGCCGCCTCGGTACGCGGAGCGGGCCTAACTCCACCAAGGAACTCGACGTCACGAACCTCCTTCGCCCCGGCCGCAATGTGCTGGCCGTACGCGGCGAGAACCGCGGCGACGAGCCGAACCCGGCCGGCGTGATCGCGTGGATGCGAGTCGATCACGCTGATGGAGAGCATCAAACGATGGTCAGTGACGGCGATTGGCTCGCCGCCGCCGAAGAACACCCCGGCTGGGAGGCGCCCGACTTCGACGACTCGGGTTGGCAGGCCGCCCGCGTTCTCGGCGAGGTCAACTGCGAGCCGTGGGGCCCTGTCCGCTACGCCGAAGACCGCACACTCGCCGCACGCAACCTGCGGCGAGAGTTTACTCTCGACAAGCCGGTCGAGCGGGCGATCGTGTCGTGGTGCGGGCTCGGCGCGTCGGACCTGTTCGCCAACGGCGCGCCGGTCGGCGACCACGTCCTCTCGCCCGCTATGTCGCAGTACCCCGAGCGGGCGTACTACCTCACACGCGACGTGACCGACCAACTCCGCCAGGGCCGCAACGTGCTGGCGTGCCTGCTCGGCAATGGGCGCTTCTACTCGCCTCGGAGCGAGGTCTACGCGGGCATGCCGAGCTACGGCCCGCCTATGCTGCTGCTGCGGCTGACGGTCACGCACCCAGACGGATCGACGACGGTCGTCACCAGCGACCGCGATTGGCGCGTGACCGACCAGGGGCCGATCGTCGCCAACAACGAGTACGACGGCGAGGAATACGACGCCCGCCGTGAGCTGGGCGACTGGCGAGCCGTCGGGTACGACGAGAGCGACTGGCGCGAGCCGGACGAGCTCGACTCGCCGACCGAGCGGCTCCAGGCGGAGCCGATCGCTCCTATGCGCGTCACGCAGACGATCGAGCCAGTCTCGATCGACGAGCCGCGGCCCGGCGTGTTCGTCTTCGAATTCGGCCAGAACCTGGTCGGCGTGTGCCGCCTGAAGGTGAGCGGCCCGGCCGGGACGACAGTGCGCTTGCGCCACGCGGAGCGGCTAACCGACGACGGCGAGCTCTACCTCGAGAACCTGCGCGGCGCGAAAAACACGGACCGCTACACGCTCAAGGGCGGCGGCCAAGAGACCTGGACCCCGCGGTTCACGCTGCACGGCTTCCGCTACGCGGAGCTGACCGGCTACCCGGGCGAGCCGACGCCCGACTCGCTCGAGGCGCTGGTCGTGCACGACGACCTCGAGCCGGTCGGCCGCTTCGAGTGCGGCAATGACGTCATCAATCGCGTCTACCAGAACGCACGCTGGGGCTTCCGCGGCAACTACCGCACCGTGCCGCTCGACTGCCCGCAGCGCGACGAGCGGCAGGGCTGGCTCGGCGACCGGCTGGAGACCGCCCGCAGCGAGAGCTACGCGTTCAACGTGGCCGCGTTCTACGAGAAGTGGCTCGCCGATGTCCGCGACTCGCAGAAGCCCAACGGCAGCCTGCCGGACATCGCGCCGATCCACTGGCCGCGGTTCTCGGACAACGTGGTCTGGCCGAGCACGTCGATCCTCGCGCCGGGCATCCTCTACGAGCAGTACGGCGACCTGCGGCCGATCCGCGAGCAGTACGACTGCAACGCAAAATGGGTCGAGCACATGGCCGGCTACCTCCGCGACGACGGCCTGATCGCGCGCGACTCGTACGGCGACTGGTGCGTCCCCCCCGAGGCGCCCCACCTGATCCACACCGAGGACCCCGCGCGCATCACCGACACGACGCTCCTCGCCTCCGCGTTCTTCTACTACGACCTGACGCTGCTCGAGGAGCACGCCAAGCTGCTGGGCCGCACCGAAGACGCGCGGCGGTGGGGCCAGATGGCCGCCGACCTCCGCGACGCGGTCAACCGCGTGTACTACGACGCCGAGGCCGGTCAGTACGACAACGGCACGCAAACCTCATCGGTCCTCCCGCTCGCTTTCGGCTTGCCGCCCAGCGGCGAGCGAAACGAGCTGGCCACAACGCTCGCCCGGCACGTCGCCCAGCGCGACGGCGGCGCGATCGCCACCGGCCTGGTCGGCGGGCAGTTCCTCTGCCGCACGCTGACGGACATTGGCCGGCCCGACCTGGCGTACGCCATCGCGTCGCGCAGCGAGTACCCGAGCTGGGGCTACATGGCCGATCAAGGGGCCACCACAATCTGGGAGCTGTGGAACGGCGACACGGCCGACCCCGCGATGAACTCGGGCAACCACGTGATGCTGGTGGGCGACCTCGTCACGTGGCTCTACGAGGACCTGGCCGGCATCGCCGCCGACCCGGCCGCGCCGGGCTTTGAGCGGATCGTCATGCGACCCCAACCGGTCGACAGCCTCCCCTGGGCCCGGGCGAGCCTTGTCTCCCCGCATGGGCGGATCGAGAGCGACTGGCGGAAAGAGAACGGCCGCTTCCGCTGGCGCGTGCTCGTCCCGCCGGGTTCGACCGCGGAGGTCCACCTACCGACGGACGATGCGGAGAAGGTGACCGTGGATGGCGATGCGCTTGACGAAATCGAGGGCGTCACGGTAACGGGCGTACGCGACGGGCGAGTGGTGCTGGAAGCGGTGAGCGGGCGATTTGAGTTCGCGGTCGAGGAGTAATGGCCCGTCATCCGGCCTCACTCGACAGCGAATTCGTACTCACCGGACTCGATCTGCAAAACAGCCCGACCGTTCTGGCGTCCTTCCGCAGCCACGCCTTCGGCCTCGTCGACCTGCTCGCCCGACTCCGTAACCTCCTGCCCCTCCTCCACAGGCAGGTGAACCGTCGCCGTCGTATTGGCCGGGACCGACACGTCGAGCCGCAGCCCTTCGCCCTCGCGTTGCCAGCGCACGCGGATCTGGCCTCGGACTGTGTGGTGGGTCGCCTCGGCCCACTCCAGGTCGCCCACGGGGGTGGGCCGGATGAGGATGTGCTTGTAGCCGGGATGGGCCGGGTCGGGCGCAATTCCGACGAGGTCTTTGTAGAACCACTCGGTGATGTGGCCGAGCATGAAGTGGTTGTGCGAAGCGTTGTGGTTGGCATCCCACGCCTCGGTGAGGCTCGTCGCACCGCGCTCGAGCTGGTAGCCGTAGCCCGGGCGCTCGGTCTGGTTGATCATGTCGTAGACCACGTCCGAGTGACCCCCCTCGGCGAGCGCCTGGAGCAGGTAGCGGAAGCCGACGTCGCCGGCGGTCATCGCGTCGCCCCGTGACCGCACGTCGTCGACCAGGGCGGCGAGCGCGGCCGGTCGGTCGCGGTCCTCGGCCAGGCCCATCACCAGGGCGATCGCGTTGGAGCATTGCGAGCCGGTCGCGTACGTGCCGTCGTCGTTGCGGTACTCGCGGCGCCATGCGTCGCGGATGCTGTGGGCGAGTTGGCGGTACTTGGCCGCGTCGTCCGGATTGTCGAGCAGCGCGGCGATCTGCGCCATCCGCTGCGCACACAAGTAGTAGAACGCGGTCGCGGTCACCGGGGGCGGGGTGAGCTGCGCGTGGCCGGGGCGATCGGCGGGGCCCAGGTCGTACCAGTCGCCGAGGCCCTCGTCGACGATGCCGTCCTCGGCGATCGACGTGAGGTACGCCAAGTACCGCTCCATGACCGGGTAGTACTCGTCGAACAGCTCCGTGTCGCCGGTCGTCTGGTAGTGCTGCCAAGGCACGAGCACGACCGCCGCGCCCCACTCGGCCGCCGCGCGGAACGTGCCGGGGAACTCCACGTACTCCGGGGCGATGTTCGGCACGAGGCCCTCCTTCGCGCCCGAGTCGAGCTGCGAGTCGGCCATGTCACGCATGCCCTTGATGAACAGCCGGTGCGCGTCGAACTCGTAGCGAACGCCGGGGCCATTGAGGTGGTACTGCTCGAGCCAGCCAAGCTTCTCGCGGTGCGGGCAGTCGGTCAGCACCGACACAAGATTCGACCGCTGCGCCCAGCGGACGAGCGTGCGGATGCGGTTGAGCAGGTCGTTCGAGCAGGCGAACTCACCGGCTGGCTCGGCCGTGGTGTGCACGACCACGCCGTCGACGTGCTCGAGCGTGGGCAGCTCGCCGTCGGGCTCGGCCGGAAAGAGGTCGGCCTGCAGGTAACGGCAGCCGGCGTAGAAGAAGCGGGGGAACCAGGTCTCCTCGCCGTCGGTCGCCTTGGTGTACTGCCAGTAAGCGGGGCCGCGGTTGCCGCCGCACGTGCTGCGGTCGATGCGGCCCTCCCCGTCGAGCACTTCCGCGTGGGTGAGGCGGACCGTCGAACCGGCCGGGCCGGTCACCGTGATCCGCGGCATGAACGACGCGTTCTGGCCGAAGTCGAGCACGCTTCGCGAGTCGCTCGAGCTGCTGACCTCGCGGGCGGGCATCGACTCGATCGCGGCGATCGCCGGCGCCGAGGCCGTGTGGCCGCGTAGCTCACCCTTGGGACGCACGAGCTCGACCGCGTGCGGCCAGTCGGAGTCGTCGAAACCGGGCGTGTCCCAGCCTTCGGGCAGCAGGCGGGCGTCGTAGTCCTCGCCGCCGAACACGTCGTTGTAGGTGATCGGGCCCGGGTCGCACCGCCACGTCGGGTCGCTGACGACGCGCTCGCGCGAGCCGTCGTCGTAGAACAGCTCGACCTGCACGATCGCGCGTTGCGGACCGAAAGTGCCCTGGAACTTGCTGAACCGGTTGCGGCGCTCGGTGTGGTACATGCCGTCGCCGAGCACAAGGCCGATCGCGTTGTCCCCGTTGCGGAGGAGGTCCGTCACGTCGTGCGTCTGGTAGAGGCACGTGCGGTTGTACTTCGTCCAGCCGGGCGCGAGCAGCTCGTCGCCTGACTTGCGGCCGTTCAGGCGCATCTCGAAGTGTCCCAGGCCGCACACGTGAACGACAGCGCGCTGGAGTCCGTCGCGGACCTCAAAGCTCTTTCGGAGCAACACGGACTCGGTTTGCCACGGCGCCACGATCCATTCGGCGGACCAATCGTCCTCGTCCAACAGACCCATCGTGAACCGGGCCGGCTCGCTCCAGTCGCTTGGCTCGCCGCGCTCGTCCCACGAGCGGACACGCCAAAAGACTTGCTGGGACGACTCGAGGTCGTCGCCCGCATATGGGACGAGCAACGTTTGGTCGCTGTCGGTCTTGCCGCTGTCCCACAGGTCGGGGTCGTCGAGCCGGTCGGGCGAGGTCGCGGCGACGATCTGGTACGCGGACTGCTTCGCGCCGCGGCGGTCGCTCTCGATCCGCCACGACAGGCGCGGACGGGCTGAGTCGATGCCGAGGGGATCGACCGAGTACTCGCAGCGGAGGCCCTCAATATCGAGCGTGTCGGCGGCCGGCGCGACGCTGACGGCTAGCAGCAGGCACGCGAAACTACGCACAGCGATTCGATTCAGCATGGTTGTCGTGCAACAGGAAAAGAAGGAGCGCGAGCTACTCGGCGAGCACCGCGATGAATCGCTCGATCACCGAGCGGTCGGCCGCGCCGCCGTCGGCGACGACTAGCCGCAGCGTGGCGCCGGCCGCTTGAAAAGCCTGCCTCACGAGGGCGAGGCGGTCGGTCGATTCGCCACACACGATCGTAGCGCGCGGCGCCGATAAGGCGAGCAATCCGGGCAGGTCGCCGTACTTCACGGCGCCTGGGAGAAACCGCGGGTCCCGCCAATCGGTCAGCGAGTCCCAACGGAAGCCGCCCGTGTCGACCAGCGCGGCGTCGACCCGGTCGCCGGCGACGGCCAGCGCGGGCGCCGCGTACGGCGTCGAACCGTTGAGAGCGATCACGCCGACCCTCTCGACGCCGGGCGCCATGCCCTGTGCGGCCGAGACAGCGGCCAGTAGGTCGCCCGCCCGGTGGGCGACCGGCGTGCGGTTGTAGCCGTAGGTGAGCGACGGGACGGGCCGTTGGCCGGGCACAACCGGCGCCTTCTCTAGCGGACCGTCGCTGGGCGCCAGGTCGCCTTGGGCGAACAGGTCGACGCCGATCACCGCGACGCTTCGTTCCAGAAGCATCTCGGCCAGCGGCGTCGGGGCGCCGCCCTCGCCAGCGACCGCCCGTTTCCCCCTGTCCGATGCGATCACGGCGACCGCCGTGGCTCGCTCGGGAACGAACGCAACGGCCGGCAGATCGACGCCCGCCTCGCTGTTCCGGACGACCACTCGGCGCGCTTCTCTGGCGTTTGGCGCCGGCGCGCCGCTGGCGATCAGCGCGCCGGCGCCGGCCGAGCCGGCTGCTCCACCGAGCAGGGCCTCGATGGCGCCGCCGACGGCTCCGCGGTATCGCTGGAGGCTCTCGGCGTCGGTCGGCGCTAGGCGCCGCATCTGGGCCTGCGAGCGCTCATCGATCGTTTGCATCAACTCGACCTCGAACGCGCGATCGACCGGCTCGCCGCGCGACGCTGTGTCGAAGATCGACGCCTCACTCACGTCGAGCGGCCGGAAGGGAGTCTCTTTGACCGGCGCGGCGTGGCCTAGGTCGAGGTGCTCGTTGAACCAAGCGTACATCGCCGCTCGGCTCGCTTGGTTGTAGTTGTGCGGGAATCGAGTAAGCGACGCGTGCGTTACGTTGTCCGGCGAGCCGAGCGTGCGGTAGAGCCGTTGCAATTCGGGCCAGCCGTCCTCGGCGAAGCCGCGGGTCCAGTCGTCGGCCGACGCCATGCCGAGCGGCTTGGGAGCGAACAGCGCGGCGAACTCCACGTTCGATGTGCCGATCCGCAGGCAGCAGGCGTTCTCGCAACCGCACCCGCCCTGCATTGCCGTCGAAACCATCACGACGGGGAACGCCGCCGCGGGCCGCTCGTCGACCGCGCAGAGCATCAACGTCTGCGTGGCGCCGCTGCTGCCGCCGGTCACGGCGATCCGGTCGGGATCCACGCCGTTGAGCGTCGCGAGCCAGTCGTAGGCACATTGGGAGTTGTAGGTCTGGACCCCGAGCGGCCCCTGCAATCGAAGCTCGGCCTGCACGCTGTAGAAGCCCCATCGGTCGGCCGCGTCGAGGATCGTTTCGTCGCTTGGCGCGTGGATAGCGACCAGGTCGAGCTGACGGCTGTCGCCGTAGCCGAGCATGTCGTAGAGGAACACGACGCACCCCATCCGTGCGAGTTGCACGCACCGGGCCTGCAGCGGGTAGCGACCTGCCGGGTCGAAGCTCTCCGCGCCGATCTCGAGCTGCTCGCGAAGGTCGTCGTCGTCCCAGCGGTGAAACCGCCCCCCGCCCCAGTGGCCGTGGGGGGACAAGACCGCGGGTCGGGGCGCGTCGCTCGGTGCGGTGGGCCGGTAGAGGCTGCCGGTGACGCGCAGCCCCGGCAGGCTCTCGAAAGAGACCGCCTCGACGGTGTAACCCTCTCGCTCAACGAGGCGGTGGACCCTCGCCCGTGGCGAGGGCCGCGCCGGCGCGGGCCAGAGGCCGGCCGCAACCGCCACTTGGCGACGCACGCCCTCCCGTCTAGTGGCCCAAGCTTCGGCCGACGGCGGCGGATCGAACGCGAAGCGGTCTTCTCGCAGGTTAACAAGGCCGTCGAGGCGCGGATCGGCTGCGCCGGCGCCAGACACCAGCAACACAGCCGTTATCGCCAGACACCCAAGAGCCACTACCGGTAGGCCGCGGCCCGCCGGGAGCACGCGTCGGAGCATCACTTGGCCGCCGTCTGCTGTTTGAGTGGCGGCTTGCGGCTGGCGAGCCGTTCGCGGTAGTCGGCGAGATTTTCCTTCGTAATCGGCTCGACGCTGATGTGGACCGCCGCGCGGCCGGTTACCGGCAGCGACTGCTCGTCGCCACGGCAGAGGGCGTCGATCATGCCGATCGCCTCGTAGCCATAGCTGTAAGGGTCTTGGGCTATCGCCGCAAAGACCTTCCCTTGCTCGACCGCGTCGAGCGTTTCGGGCGGCGTGTCGAAAGCGATGTGCTTGACCTGCTCGATCTTCCCCGCCGATTCCAGCGCTTCTGTCGCAACGGGGCCCTGGCGGGCGTTCAGGGTGACCAGACAGGCGAGGTCAGGGTGCTCGTCGAGCACGTCGCGGATCAACTCGCGGCACCGGTCGTTGTCGCCGTCGTCGGCGTAAACGCCAATGATCTCGAACCGCGGATCGGTCGCCGACTCCTCTGGAACCGGCGATTCGGCGATACGCGCCTTCAATCCGGCGAGTCGGTCGACGACGTTTTCCTTCGTCTTGTTGGCCAGCAGAACCGCGATCTTGCCCTCGGGAATCGCCTTCTTGACCAACGTCCCGGCGACCAAGCCCGCGCTGAAGTTGCTGGTTCCTACGTATCCGTGGCGCGCCGACTCCGAGGCGTCGGCGTCGAACGTCACGAGGGGCTTCAGGCCGGCCACCTGGGTAATGAGCTTCGTCTGGCGGTCGGCGTCGATCGGGCTGATCGCTACGCCGTCGACCTGTGAAGACCCGGCCACCGACAGCAATTGCATTTGCTGCTCGATGTTCTCGGCGTCGGTCGGGCTGCGGACGTCCAACTCGATGCCCTTGTCCAAGGCGGCCGCTTGGGCGCCCGCGATGGCGGCCTCCCAGTAGTCGCCCGGACCGCCCGTGATGAAGGCCACCCGTTTAGGCGCTGGGCCTTCGGCTTCCTGGGGGGCTGCGAAACCGCGGTAGGCGATCGCCGCGACGACCGCGACGGCCGCGATGGCCCAGAACGATTTGCTCTTCAACATTTGTGTTGACCGCCGTGGAGAGGAGTTTGCGAAAGCGGCCGAAGCGACGCCGCGACGGGCGTCTGTCGGCGCCCGTTATCCGCCGTCGGCCCGGCCGCCTAGCAACGAGAAGACCTGGGGATCGATTGTATACGCGTATGTGTGCACCGAGCCATCGCACAAGGCCATCTGGCATCCTACCGGATGCGCTGAGCCAAATCGGTAGCGAGAAGCGCCGCTGGGCGCCGATCCGTCGCGCAGCGGCGGCATCGGGATGTGGACGGAGCCGGTGACAGCCGAGTTGTCTTGGTCGTGGCCAGTATACAGCGATTGATCGTCGGACGAATCAATACCGGTCTCGTAGTCGGCGGGATTCTGCAGTTTCTCGCCGACGAGGGCGGTCTTCGACGCGCCGTCGGTGACCTCCGCCACGCGCACCTTGCTGCGACGGTGGATGACGCCGTTGAAGAGCACGTTGTCCGGCTGGGTCGACAAGAAATGATCTACGCCGCCCGGCGCGGGGCCGGTGACCTCGTTATTGCCCTTGTTTCCCGCGTTGCTGCGGTAGTCTCCTCGGGCGACGAAGCACTCGCCGGTGAGGCAGTCCATCGTGTTGTAGGCCAGCGCCGGGAAGGCGCCGGTGCGATCCACAAGCGGATACGCCCGCACGCCGCGCTTGGTCGGGCACATGAAGAGCGCGACGGGCGTGGTCACGAGCCGCTGGACCTCGGCGCGTTGCTGCTCGTTGGGCAAGGTCTTCGCGACCAACCCGTCGAGCACCCCGGCGCCGAGGTCGCGTAGCGGGGCGTTGTCGGTGTAGCCCAAGAGGTTGTAGGCCCAGCTGCCGGGCTGTCCGGGACCGTAGCCGCTCGACGCGTCGCCCACCCAGCGATAGCCCCACCCCCCGGTCGGGTAGTGCCCGTGGTCCGACTCGTGGGCCATCGCCGCCAGCGCGATTTGCTTCAGGTGGTTCTTGCACTCGGTGCGGCGGGCGGACTCCCGCGCCGATTGCACGGCGGGCAAGAGCAGCCCGATCAAGACGCCCACGATCGCGATCACGACCAGCAACTCAACCAGCGTGAACGCGGCGGTCGCCGCCCCAGGCCGCTGGCTATGGATCGTTGCTTGAGGAGGCATCGAACGCTCGCGGCGCTCAAGAGAAAAGGTTCAGCAAGAGACCTCGGCGGGATCGGCTGTGAGCGAGGCGTCGATGTCGGCGAGCAGTTCTCGGACGGCCCTCGACTCGCCGTTGCACAGCGCCGAGAACGGGGAGCAAAGCCGCGACGAGCAAATGCCCCGCTGGGCCAGTCCGGCCTTAACGCCTTGGATGACCGCCAGCGCAGGGTTGCGGCCGAGCGTGTAGAGCTTGCTCAGCCGCTCGACTAATTGTTTCAGCCGACGGACTTCGTCGGTCCTGTCGGCGACACACGCCTCGTACAGGGCGACGAACAAGCCGGGGTACAGGTTGGCGCCGCCGCAAACGCCGCCATCGCCGCCGAGGGCGACGGTCTCGGCGAGCAGGTGCTCGGGCCCGGCCATCAGGGTCCAGTCGCTCCGCAAGTGGATCACGCTCTGCACCCGCTCGAAGTAAGCGAGGTCGCCCGAGCTGTCCTTCAGTCCGATCACCTTCGGCTCGTCGAGCAGCTCCCGCACCGTTTCCGGCTCGAAAACGGCCTTGGTCAAGGCCGGCATGTTGTAGAGCATCACCGGCAGCGGCGACTCTTGCGCCAGCCGCCGCGCGGCGATCACCAAGTCGGCTTGGTCGATCGGGAAGTAGCACGGCGGGGCGAAGACCACGGCGTCGGCCCCCCCGTCGGCGGCCACCTCCGCCATGTCGATCGCCTCGGCCAGCGACGTGTCGGTCACGCCGACGAGCACCGGGGCGCGGCCGCTCGCGACCTCGCAGGTCGCCTCGATCATCGCGGCGCGGACGCGATACGGAAGCGACGGGCCTTCGCCGGTCGTGCCTAGCACGAACAAGCCGTTCACCCCGCCGCTAAGAACGTGCTGGACAAGCCGCACTAGGGCCTCGCGGTCGAGTTCTTCGTCGCTGGTCAACGGCGTGACCAGCGGCGGCACGATCCCTCTCAGGGGGCTATCCAGCCGATTGTTCGCCACGACGTGGCTCCTATTGTGACAGTCTTCGAGTCATGCCTAGCCGCGACACGCCTACGCCGACGAGGAACACCGTCAGCGTGCCTACGACGATCGTCATGTGGGCGTGCAGCGGGTTGACGAGCCACTCGGGCAGGCCCGCCGGCCCGTAGAGCAAGTCGGGAAGCGACATCCAGCCGACCACCAGCACGCCAACGATCACCGCGCAGACGGCGGCCGGCCGACGCACTCCGCGGGCGATCGCGCCGAGCAGGAACAGCCCGAGCAGCCCGCCGGCGAACACGCCCGAGAGCGTCCACCACGCGTCCAGCCCGCTCCGGACACCGATCAGCGCCAGCGCGACCGCCACGCCCGCGGCGCCCATCGCCGCCGTGGCGGTGTAGAGGACGATCATCGACTCCCGCTCGCCGCAGTCGGGCCGCAACCGGCGGCGGTAGATGTCGATCAGCGCGACGGTCGCCGCGCTGTTGAGCGAGGTGTCGATGCTGCTCATCGCGGCCGCGAAGATCGCCGCCACCAGCAGCCCGGTCGCGCCGGCCGGCAGCCCGTGGACGATGAAATGGGGCAACACACTGTCGCCGACCTGCGCCGTGGTGACCTCGGCGGCGGTCACCGCTTCGCCGGCGGCTGTCAGCCGCTGGGCCACCTCTTGGCTGACCTGTTGCAGGAACTCGGGGTGCGTCTGGTAATACGCGTAGGCGGCCGTGCCGATGGCGAAGAACACCGCCGACGTTGGGAGGTAGAGCATCGCGCCGATCCACACGCTGCGCCGCGCCAGCTCCTCGGTCGGCGCCGCGTGGTACCGCTGGACGTAGCTCTGGTCGATGCCGAAGTTCTTCAGGTTCTCAAACAACCCGTACAGCAACGGCACCCAGAACGTCGATCGGGTGAAGTCGAGCGCAAAACTACCCAGCGAGAACTTGTCTTCGGCCGCCGCGATCCGGACGGTCTGGCCGGGGCCCTCCGGCATCCCGGACAGCAACAGAGCGAGCAACGTCAGCGCGCCGACCGAAAGCACGACCGCCTGCACGACGTCGGTCCAGATGACCGCTTCGATGCCGCCCAGAACCGTGTAGAGAGTCACAGCCACTCCGGCGACGACGATCACCGCCACCTGCGGCCAGCCGGTTAGCGTGGCGAGCACGAGCGACACGCCGAACAGCACCGCGCCGACCCGGGCCAGCTGCGTCAGCAGATAACAAACGACGCCGTACGTGCGCGCCCAACCCCCGAAGCGCCGCTCCAGGTGGTCGTACGCCGAGATCGAGCCACCGCGCCGGTGCAGCGGCACAAACCAGGTGGTCGCGATCCATGCGGCGATCGGCAGCGAGAGGCTGAACGCGAAAGCGTTCCAGTTTTCCGAGTAAGCCTTTCCGGGCACGAACAGGAAGGTGTTGCTCGACAGGTAGGTCCCGAAGATGGAGATCCCGACCGCCCAGCCGGGAATTCTCCCGCCGCCGACCATGAAGCCTTGGGTCGTGCGGCTGCGGCGAACGAACCAACAGCCCAGCCCCACCACCGCCGCCAGGTAAACGGCAATGACGACAGCGTCGACAACGGGGAGCTTCATTCGCTCCCCCCTGCCCCGTCGGGCCATTGGCCATCGCGGATCGGCGGGCCGTCGAGGCGGTCCGGGTCGAGCACCACGTGCTTGATCCGCTCGCGCCGCCACGTGTAGGTGACGTGAACCAGTCCGTCGTCGGTCTGGATCACCGCCGGGTAAGAGTAGCCGGCCGGGTGCTCTGGGTCGTCTTCCAGCACGAGCGCAGCGCGCCAGTGGACGCCATCGTCGGAGACCGCCACGTTCAGCGGGCTACGGTCCTCAGCGTCGTGGTTGTAGACCAACACGTGCCGGCCATCGTCCAGCGTGACCGCGTCGGTCCCGGAGCTGGGGTTCGGCAAGCCGGTCAGCGCCATCTTCCCCCACGTGCGGCCGCCGTCGTCCGACCAGACCTGGAACACCCCGCTCGCCCGTGTGCGACCGACCGCCTGCAGCCTCCCGTCGGGATGGACGAGCAGGCTGGGTTGGATCGCCCGGATCTGTTCGGGATCGTTGACCGGCGTCATCGCCTCCCAAGTCTTCCCGAGATCGGGGCTCCGCTCAAAATGGACCATCCAGCCCTGATCCTCGGTGCTCGATGGGCTCATCAGCACACCGCCCGGCAGCTCGATGGGCTTGTTCTTGACCGGGCCGATCACGCCGTCGGGTAGGCGTCGAGGCTCGCTCCACGTCCTTCCTCCGTCGGACGATTCGGTGAGCATGCCCCACCAGTCGCGCGGTGTCGGGCCCACCTTGTAGAACAACAGCAGCGGCCCCTCGCTCGGCTTGAACAGCACCGGATTCCACGTCGGGAATCGCTCATCGTCTGTGACCCCGGTCGCAACCTGTTCTGGCTTCGACCACTCCCCGTCGGTCTTCCGGGCCACCCAGATCCCCACATCGGGGTGCCGCTCGTGCGTGCCGCCAAACCACGCCGCGACCAACGAGCCATCGGCTTCTTCGATCGTCGACGCGTGGCACGAGGGAAACGGCGCGTCGTCGTAGATGAACTCCCGGAGCACGATCGCTCCCTGCTCTGCCGGGCTGCTGGCAGCCGCAGCGAAGCAACAAGCGAGGCAGAGCAGCGATGCCCCTGAGGTTCGGTCGGGGCGCATAAGTCGCAGTCGATGAAGCATTTGAGCCAATACAGCGCCGCCTAGCGGCTCGGAGGTAAGGCCCGGCTTGAGTCTCTGGGTCGCCCGCGGCCGGTGATGAAGCCGTTTCAGCTTATTCGGAATCGGGCCTTCGAAGCGTGGAACAGGGGGCCTGTATTTAAGACAGCGCCGGTTGGGGCGCGTGTCGGCTGGTGCGATCGGCTCGCCCAACCCAGGGAGCGCCAGCCGCATAAGGCGAAGAGTTTGTGATTGCGGACGGCCGCATTTGCCCGGTCGAAACGTCGGCTCTATCCGCTCGATCCCCGCCCTGCCCCGGTTTGCGAATTAACGGACTCTTAATGCAATGAAGAGCGGGTTTGAATCGTTGACGGCGCCGAAGTCGCGGCTGACACTGTTAAGGAACGCTATTGGAATTCCAGTGGCAATCTACAAGCTCTTCAGTTCCTTATCCAATTCGGGCCGTCCGCTGTAGGACCCTCCCTATCCCCCTCTTGTGTGGGGGTTGAGAGTCGAGTGGGCCTGAGCGACAGGCGGCACACTTCGTATGCATAAGCCTCCCAGCCGTACCAGCGAGGCCTACGTCCGCCTCCGAGAGCGGATCACGACCGGGCAGCTTGCGCCCGGGGCGGTCGTTTCGGAGGCTTCGCTCGCCAAGGAGCTGGGTCTCAGCCGCACGCCGATCGGCGAAGCGCTCCGCCGGCTCTCGCAAGACGGCCTCGTCGAGCAAGTGCCCCGCTACGGCACCATCGTCCGCGAGATCACCCCCGCGGAGCTGGAAGAGCTGTTCGAGATCCGCGAAGCACTCGAGGGGATGGCGGCCAGCAAGGCAGCCGACCGGATCACCCCCACCGCGCTGGAGGAGCTTGGCGGCCTCTGCGGCACGATCGAGAACGAACTGCACCGCGCCGAAACCTCCGGCGAAACACGCCTCGAGGGCGAGGCCTTGCGGCGGTTCCTTTCGGCCGACCTGGCGTTCCACATGCTGATCATCGCGTCGGCGGGCAACAGCCGGCTGACGGAACTCATCGACAACACGCGCAGCATCTCCTCGATGTTCAACGCCCGCCGCGGCGAACACTCCGTCGAGCGGATCCGTAACGCCGCGGAGGCCCACCGGGCCATTCTCGACGCTCTGCTGCGACGCGACGCGATGGCCGCGCAGGCCGAGGTCGTCGCGCACATCCGCACTTCCTGCAAGCAATCGCTCCAAGCCCCCACGCGGCGTCCGCCGGTGAGCCTGGGCACGCTGAACTTGCCGGATTCGGTCCGTCAGGACCTCGCGAGCTAATTCCGATCACCGACCCGCTGTGCAAGCCGGCGCGGCGAGGTACTCGTCACTGCATCGTCTGAAATATGTCCGCCATTTGTTCTGGAACGCTGCTGTCGCGGCCCCCCGCGTTCGACACCGGGCCGTCACACGAGGGGGCTGCGGCCTCGGCCACGGCGCGGAGAACGCTGCGCCGGTTCGACCGGGTCGCCGGTCGCCGGTTGCCGCACGTGTGCCGCTACTTGCCGCAGCCGGCCGACGCGCCGCTCAAGGCGCCGCGCCTGATCGGTGTCGGCCGTGTCGACGTGCAGCCGGGTGAGGCCTACCCACGCCGCGACCTGCCCAAGCTGTACAGCTACGAGTGGCGCGCCGGGCGCACGCTCCCCGAGCACCAGGTCGTTCTGCTGAGCAACGCCAGCGGCGAGTTCGAGTCGGAGGCCCTCGGCCGCGTGACCCTGCTGGGCGACGCGCTGCTGTTCCTCTTTCCCGGCGAGTGGCACCGCTACCGCCCGCTGGCCGGCGGCGGGTGGAGCGAACGCTGGGTCGCTCTGCAAGGCGACTTGGTCGGCGCCCGGCTGAAGCAGGCGGGCCTCGCGCCGCACAACGCGGTCGCGTTGCCCGACCGGCCGGGCCGCTTACGCGACGCGCTCGACCTGTTGATCGACGCGGTCGAGTCGCGCCCGACCGGCGGGGGACCGCTCACGCCGCTCGCTTTCCGTGTGCTCGACGAATCGGTCCGTCAGGCGACCCGTCTCCCGATTCGGGCGGAGGAACCCGTGGGCAACGACGAATCCGAAGTAGAAGACGAGATCGTCCAGCGGGCACTCGAGATCATCTGGAACCACCAACACTGCCCGCCGCTCAACGTGAGCGACGTGGCGCGTCAGCTGCCGGTCACGCGGCGCACGCTCGACCGCCGCTTCGCCGACGCGCTGGGCCGCACGGTGCTCGACGAGATCACCGCCTGCCGCATCAGCCGCGCCAAGCGGCTGTTGGCCAACACCGACATGCCGATCAAAGCGGTCGCTTACCGGTCGGGTTTCCCCAGTCGGGAGCGGCTCCGGCTGGCGTTCTTGAGCCACGAGGGGATGCCGCCGAGCGAGTACCGCGACTCGGTGCGCCGGCACGGCGCCGAGCGAGAATGACGCGGCACACGACCGAGACTGTCCGGATCCGGGCCCGCGAAACGAGGGCCAATCGACGCGACAAATGCTAACTTAAACATTCGGCGAGAGGCCCGGCAGTCCGTCGGCCAACCGCTGCTTTTCCACACGGAGCACAAACTTATGTTTCCGACCGCCGCACGCCGTCCGCAGCGGGCAGGCTTCACGCTCGTGGAGTTGCTGGTCGTCATCGCAATTATCGGCATCCTCGTCGCGTTGCTGTTGCCGGCCGTGCAGGCGGCCCGTGAGGCGGCCCGCCGCAACCAGTGCAAGAACAACCTCAAGCAGCTCGCCCTGGCGAATCTCAACTACGAGAGCACGCACAAGGAGTTCCCCTCGGGTGGATGGGGCTTCCAGTGGTCGGGCGACCCCGATTGGGGCACCGGTCAGTCGCAGCCCGGTGGATGGATCTACTCGATCTCGCCCTTCATGGAAGAGACAGCCGCACAGCAAATCGGCTCGGAATTCGCGAAGAACGACCTCATCGGCAAACGCGGCGCGCTGACCAAGCTGATCATCCATCCGATCGCGACGGTCATTTGCCCCTCCCGGCGGAGCGTGGCGACCTACCCGGTGCCGACGGGCCACACCAACCAGCTCTTCAACGTGGAGATGATCCCGGGCGAGACGCTCTACGCCAAGACCGACTACGCCGCAAACGGCGGCAGCGTGCCGCACACTCCGGGTCCGTCGCCGGGTTGCTACAACACCTTTCCGGTCTGTAGCCCCAACGTCGATAAGGAGTCGACCAACGGGATCGTCGGGCCTCGCTGGGGCGCCCGGATAGCGCAGGTCACCGACGGCACGTCCAAAACCACGATGCTCGGCGAGAAGTACTTGCCGGTCTCTCTGTACGAAACGGGTGAGCACCGGGGCGACGACAACAGCGCGTACCACGGTTTCGACATCGACACCTGCCGAAACTTCAGTGCGCAGCCGTTCCCGGACAGCGAAACGTTTGCCGGAGAGGCCAAAGGCTGGGGGACCAAGTCCGCCGGCTCGCCTCACCCGGGCGTCGTCCAAGTGGCGCTGGTTGACGGGTCCGTGCAGGGTTACGCGTACGATATCGAGCCGCACGTGTGGCGGAATCTCGGCGACCGGGACGACGGGGATAGCAACAACCCGAACGATCCCTGGTAGGTCGGCGCGTCCCTGCGGCGTCCGATTCCTCGACCAAGACAGTTCCGAGAAATATCAACTCTCACCGTCCGATGCATCACCGCGTCAGCCAGGCCATGCCGCTGGGCGCCTTGGCCTGCCTGGCGCTGGCGTTCCCTAACGTCGCGCCGGCTTCACCCGAGGCCGACCAAACCGCCCGCTCGGTCTACCTCTTCACCTCGTTCCAAGAGCCGGCCGATAAGGGCCTCAAGCTGCTCTGGAGCGACGACGGCCGCCACTGGGAGCGGATCCCGGGCGTGTTCCTGAAGCCGTGGGCGGGCCGCGGGAAGCTGATGCGTGACCCGTCGGTCGCGCGGGGCCCCGACGGTCGCTTCCACATGGTGTGGACGACCGCTTGGCGCGGAGACCAGGGGTTCGGGTACGCCCACTCGGAGGACCTCGTCCACTGGTCGCCGCAGCGCTTCCTCCCGGTGATGGAGCACGAGCCGACGACCGTCAACGTGTGGGCGCCGGAGCTGTTCTACGACGAGCCGCGCGACCGCTTCCTGATCGCTTGGGCGTCGACGATCCCGGGCCGGTACCCCGACGGCGAGGAGCGGCGCGACAACAACCACCGGATGTACTACACGGCGACGCGTGACTTCGAGTCGTTTACGCCCGCCGAGCTGTTCTGCGAGCCGGGTTTCAGCGTCATCGACGCGGTGATCGTTCCTTGGGGCCGCGACGGCGGTCCGGCTTACAAGCTGGTGTTGAAGGACAACACCAGGCCGGTGCTCGCGCTCCGGGTCGCCGAGGGGGATTCGCCCACGGGGCCGTGGCGGAACATCTCTGAGCCCATCACACCGTTCAAGACCGAAGGCCCGTCGGTCGCCCGCGTCGGCGACGAGTGGCTCGTCTACTTCGACCGCTACGGCGACAAGGAGTACGGCGCGCTCGCCACAGACGACTTCACGAACTTCCGCGAAGCGGGCGCCGAGTTCCCAGAGGGCCACAAGCACGGCACGGTGCTCCGCGTCACGCAGAAGGAGCTGGACTACCTGAAGCGGGTTGGCTCGGAGCAAGCGCCCGGCGTCGGCCAAGATTTCGTTCCGCATCTCAGCGAAGAAGAGACCGCCGCGCGATTGGCGGAGATCGACCGAGTCGCCAACGCCGGCCCGTTCAAACCGAACTGGGAATCGCTCAAGAACTTCGAAGCGCCGGACTGGTACGCGGACGCAAAGTTCGGCCTGTTTATCCACTGGGGCGCGTACAGCGTGCCGGCGTTCGCCAGCGAGTGGTACCCGCGGAACATGTACCGCGAGGGCTCGCCGGAGTACGAGCACCACCTGGCGGCCTACGGCCCGCACGACCAGTTCGGCTACAAGGACTTCATCCCGCAATTCAAGGCGGAGCGCTTCGACCCGAAGGAGTGGGCCGACCTGTTCCGCCAGGCGGGCGTGCGGTACGTCGTGCCCGTGGCCGAGCACCACGACGGCTTCCCGATGTTCGACAGCCGCCTGACCGAATGGGACGCATCGGAGAAGGGCCCCCAGCGTGACGTGCTCGGCGACCTGGCCGATGCTTGCCGCGCCGAACAGATCACGGTCGGCGCCTCGAGCCACCGGGCGGAGAACTGGTGGTTCTTCGGCCCGGGGCGGCAGTTCGAGTCGGACGTGCAGGACCCGACCTACGCGACCCTCTACGGACCCGCGCACGACAAACGCGTTAGCGAGAACCAGTCCGAGCCGCCGAGCGAAGCGTTCCTCGACGACTGGCTGCTCCGCTCGTGCGAGATCGTCGACAAGTTCGAGCCGCGGGTGATGTACTTCGACTGGTGGGTTTGCCAACCGGTCTTCCAGCCCTACCTGCAGCGCTTTGCCGCCTACTACTACAACCGGGCCGCCGAGGCGGGCTACGGGGGGGCGATCAACTTCAAAGAGTGGGAAGGGCGATCGTTCCCCCGCGGCACGGGCGTGCTCGACGTGGAGCGCGGCAAGTTCGCCGAAATCCAGCCGTTCCTCTGGCAGACCTGCACGTCGGTGTCGCGGAACTCGTGGGGCTATGTCGAGAAACAAGACTACAAGCCCGTGGGCGAAATCATCGACGACCTGGTCGATGTGGTCAGCAAGAACGGCGTGATGTTGCTGAACATCGGACCGAAGGCCGACGGGACGATTCCCGAGCCAGAGCAGCAAATGCTCCGCGACATCGGCCGCTGGCTCGAGATGAATGGCCCGGCGATTTACGGCACGCGGCCGTGGAAGCGGTTCGGCGAAGGGCCCACCGAGGAGGAGGGCGGCTCGTTCACCGACGCCGAGCGACCCGAATTCACCGGCCGCGACCTCCGCTTCACGACACGGGGCGACAAGGTCTACGCGATCGCCTTGGCGTGGCCGGAAAGCGGTAAGCTGGTCGTCGAGTCGCTCGCGCGCTCGGCGGGCGAGTTCAGCCGTGTCCGGCTGCTCGGCGCCGAGGGCGACCTGCAATTCGAGCAGTCGGAGAAGGGGATCACCGTCTCGCTGCCGGAAGAGCCCCCGACTGAGTACGCTCACGCGTTCGAGATGACGCCGCGCGCGTCAGGATCGGACGGCGAGTAGCGCGGATCGACGCAAACGAAGCAGCGCAGAGTGCGCTGTTTCGTGGCATTCGCGGGCGGGAAACAAACCAAATTTGCCCAAGTCTTCACTATGCCCACACGCGGCGTGAAATCGGGCGAGCGCCCCCACCTCGGGGTGATCGTCGGCAACCGCGACTTCTTCCCGGACCAGCTGGTCACCGAGGCGCGGGCCGACGTGTCGGCCCTGTTCGAGCGGCTCGGCGTCGCTCCGGTATGGCTGTCCGATGAGGAGTCGAAGCTCGGCGGGGTCGAGACCCACGCCGAGGCGCGCCGCTGCGCGGAGCTGTTCCGCCGCCGCCGCGACGACATCGACGGCGTCGTCGTCTGTCTGCCCAACTTCGGCGACGAGAAGGGCGTGGCTGACACGCTCAAGATGGCCGACCTCGGCGTGCCGATCCTCGTGCAGGGCTACCCGGACGACCTGAACCAATTGGGCGTGGCCCGTCGGCGCGACGCGTTCTGCGGCAAGATTTCGGTCTGCAACAACCTGTCGCAAGCGGGCATCCCGTTCACGCTCACCGAGCGGCACGTGTCGCGGCCCGACTCGGATAACTTCGAGCAGGACCTGCGGCGATTCCTCGCCGTGTGCCGTGTGGTGAACGGCCTGCGCGGCGTGCGGTTGGGGGCGGTTGGCGCTCGCCCGGGCGCTTTCAACACGGTCCGCTACAGCGAGAAGATCCTCGAGCGCCAAGGGGTGAGCGTCACGACGGTCGACCTCTCGGAGTTCCTGGCCTCGGCCGGCAAGCTCGCCGACGACGACGCGCGGGTCGCCGCCAAGCTCGACGACATCCAGAGCTACGCCCCCGCGCCCGGCGTGCCGGACGAGAAGATGCTGCAGATGGCCCGGATGGGCGTGGTGCTCTCGGACTGGATCGAGGAGCACGCGATCAACGCCACCGCGATCCAGTGCTGGACCTCGGTGCAGCAGAACTTCGGCTGCAACGTCTGCACACTCATGAGCATGATGAGCGAGCGGTTCATGCCCAGCGCGTGCGAGGTGGACGTCACCGGCACGCTGACCATGTACGCGATGCAGCTCGCCGCCGACTCGCCCGCGGCGCTGGTCGACTGGAACAACAACTACGGCGACGACCCCGACCGCTGCACGCTGTTCCACTGCGGGAACTGGGCAAAGAGCTTCCTGCCCGACATCAAGATCGCGACCGCGCCGATCCTCGGCAGCACGCTCGGAGAGGAGAACACGTACGGCGCGCTGGAGGGCCGCACCCCCGCGGGGCCGCTCACCTACGGGCGGGTCACCACGTGCGACAACGAGGGGCGGATCAAGGCCTACGTCGGCGAGGGCTCGCTCACCGACGACGAGCTGAACACGTTCGGCACCCGCGCGGTGGCCCACGTGCCGGGGCTGCAGAACCTACTGAAGCACATCTGCAAGAACGGCTTCGAGCACCACACGGTGATGACGATGTCGCACTCTGCGCCGGCCCTCGCCGAGGCGTTCGGCACGTATCTCGGCTGGGAGACCCACGTCCACGACCCGGAGGCCGCCACGCGATGAGCCGACCTCTCGAAAAGCGGCGGACCCTCTCCGACGACGACCTCCGCGCCAAGAGCCGCCAGTACCGCCGCGACCTGCTCCGGGCGATATACGCCGCGGGCGCGGGGCACACGGGCGGGAGCCTGTCGTGCGTGGACATCCTCAACGTGCTCTACAACCGCGTGCTGGACGTGTCGCCCGCGAATTGGGACGACCCGCACCGCGACCGGTACGTGCAGAGCAAGGGGCACTCGGTCGAGGCGCTCTACGTGGTGCTCGCCGACCAAGGGTTCTACCCACTGGAGCGGCTGGAGACCCTCTGCCACGGCGGGTCGCCCTTCGTTGGCCACCCGACACGCAAGGTGCCGGGCATCGAGATGAACACCGGCGGCCTTGGCCACGGGCTGTCGATCTCCGTAGGGATGGCGATCGCCGGCAAGCTCGACGACGCCCCCTACCGCGTGTTCACACTCTTGGGCGATGGCGAGCTGGCCGAGGGCTCCAACTGGGAAGCGGCCATGTGCGCCGCCCACTACCGGCTCGACAACCTGACAGCGATCGTCGACCACAACACGCTGCAGATCACCGGTCCCACGCGTGACGTGTGCAGCAACGAACCGCTGGGGGAGAAGTTCGCCAGCTTCGGCTGGGAGGTCCTGTCGATCGACGGGCACGACATCGCCGAGCTGACAGAGGCCCTCTCTACGCCCGCCGCGCCGCGCAAGCCGACCTGTGTGATCGCCAACACGACCAAGGGGCGCGGCGTGAGCTTCATGGAGGGCGTCGTGAAGTGGCACCATGGGGTGCCCAGCGCCGACGAGTACGAGGCCGCGATGGCGGAGCTCGAAACAGGCGACACCAGCCCAGCGGAGGCCGTCCGATGAGCGCCCCCGCCCCCGGTGTGTACTCCGAAGAGGCCCTCGCGATTGCCGACCGGCTCGGGCTGAAGCGTGGCCGCGCGAACCTGGAGGTCTTCGCCGAAACGCTCCAAGAGCTGGCCGAGGCTGACCAGAACGTGCTGGTGGTCACCAGCGACTCACGCGGTTCGGGCAAGCTCAAACCGTTCGGCGAGGCGTTGCCGCGGCAGATCGTCGAAGTCGGCATCGCCGAGCAGAACCTTGTCGGCGTGTCCGCCGGCCTCGCCAACGCCGGCAAGACGGTCTTCGCCGTGTCGCCCGCCTGTTTCCTGGCGACCCGCTCGCTGGAGCAGATCAAGAACGACGTCTGCTATTCCGGCATGCCCGTCACGCTCGTCGGCATCAGCGCGGGCGTGAGTTATGGTGCGCTGGGGAGCACGCACCACTCGCTGCACGACTACGCGGCCCTGCGGGCGATCCACAACGTCACGGTGCTCGCCCCGGCCGACAACCGCGAGACCCGCGCCGCGGTCCGCTGGGCCGCCACGCACGACGGCCCGGTCTACCTACGGTTCGGCAAGGCGGCCCTCTACGACCTGGCGGGCGAGCCCGCGCCGGCCGACCCGCGCGAGGCTTCGGTCCTCCGTGACGGCGACGACGTCGCGCTGGTCGCCACCGGCGAGGCGGTAATCCACTGCTTGCTGGCGGCCGAGAAGCTCGCCGCCGACGGCGTGTCGGCCCGGGTGATCAGCTCGCCGTCGGTCAAGCCGCTCGACGCGGACGTGCTGCTCGCCGCCGGGCGCGAGTGCCGCGCCGTCGTGGCGGCCGAGGAGCACCTCGTCCACGGCGGCCTGGGCGACGCGGTCGCCGCGCTGCTGCTCCGATCGGGCGAGGCGCCCGCTTTCGCGTCGGTCGCGATCCCGGACGAGGACACGTACACCGGTAGCCAGGCGGACATTTTCCTCCGCTACGGTCTGACGATGGAGGGGATCGCCGAGCGAGCCGCCGCCACGCTGGCCGCCGTGGGGGTGACGCCGTGACGTTGCTGCTGGCGATCGACCAAAGCACGTCGGCGACCAAAGCGCTGCTCGTCGACGACCGGGGCGCCGTTCTCGACGCCGCGTCGCTCGACCATCGGCAGCACTACCCACGGGCCGGCTGGGTCGAGCACGACGCCGAAGAGATCTGGCGCAACACCCTGTCGGTTTGCCGGAAGCTCTGCGAGCGCCATTCGGCCGAAGTAGCCGAGGTCGGGGCCGTCTGCCTCACCAATCAACGCGAGACGTTCCTAGTATTCGACCGGGCCACCGGCGAGCCGCTCGCGCCGGCGATCGTGTGGCAGTGCCGCCGCGGCGACTCGATCTGCGAAGAGCTGCGCGGCGCCGGTGTCGACGGTCCGCTCCGCGAGAAGACCGGCCTGCGGGTCGACTCCTACTTCAGCGGGCCAAAGATCACCTGGCTGATGCGCGAGCGGCCCGACCTCGCCGCCCGCGCGCGAGAAGGCGCCGCGGCCGTGTCGACCGTCGACGCCTATCTGGTGCACCGCCTCACTGGGGGCGAGGTCTACGCGGCCGACCCCACCAACGCGAGCCGGACGCTGCTGTACGACATCCGCCGCCGCGCGTGGGACGACGAGCTCTGCGCAGCTTTCGAAGTCCCCCTCGACGCGTTGCCCGAGGTCCGCGACAGCACGGCCGAGTTCGGCCAAACGGACCTGGGGGGCGCCCTGCCCCGCCCCGTGCCGATCCGCGGCGTGATGGGCGACTCGCAGGCGTCGCTCTTTGCGCAGCGGTGCTACGCCCCCGGCGAGGCGAAGGCCACGTTCGGCACCGGCACGTCGGTCCTGCTCAATGTTGGCCCGGAGTTCGTGCCGCCCGCCGAGGGCGCCGTGGGCGCGCTGGCTTGGGTGGCTGGTGGCGAGCCGACCTACGCGTGGGAAGGCTTGATCAACTACTCGGCGGCGACGCTCGCTTGGCTGAAAGACGGCTTGGGTCTGATCCAATCGATCGACGAGGTGGAGCCGCTCGCGGCGTCGGTCCCCGACTCCGACGGGGTTTATTTGGTCCCGGCATTCGCCGGCCTCAGCGCCCCGCACTGGCGGCCCGATGCGCGGGCGGCGATTGTCGGCATGACCGGGCGGACCGGCAAGGCGCACGTGGTGCGCGCCGCGCTGGAGTCGATCGCGTTGCAGGTGGCCGACGTCGTTGAGATGCTCGCCGCAAGCGGCGCGCGGCCCGAGTCGCTCCGCGTCGATGGCGGACCAACCCGCAACCGCCTGCTGATGCAAATGACGGCGGACGTCGCCCGTTGCGAACTCGTCGCCACGAAAGAGACGAACCTCTCGGCGCTCGGCGCGGCGATGGCCGGCATACTGGGCCTGGGCCTCGTCGACTCGCTCGACGGTCTCCGCGAGTTGCCGCGCGAGACATCCCGCTACACGCCGCAGGCCGATCCGGCCGCGGTCGACAAACTCCTCACCGGCTGGCGCGACGCGGTCGCACACGTGCTGTAGCCGATCTATTGGAATAACAACGCCATGAAGTCTCCTTCACGCAGGTTCTGCAGCGGTGCCCTCGTCCTGATCGCCTCGCTAGCGGCCGCGGGCTGTGGCTCGTCTCCCGGCGAGCCGGAACGATCCGCGGCCGGCGCCGCGTCCGGCGACAAAACCGGCAAGATCGCCGTGGTGGTTTCGACGCTCAACAACCCCTGGTTTGTCGTGCTCGCCGACACGGCCAAGGCCCGCGCCGAGCAGCTTGGTCACCAAGCGACCATCTTCGATTCGCAGAACGACCCGGCGACCGAGGCCTCGCACTTCGACAACCTGCTGGCCTCCGGGTACGACGCGGTCCTATTCAACGCGACCGACTCGGACGGCTCGGTCGCCAGCGTGCGCAAGGCGCGCGAGGCCGGCGTGCCGGTTTTCTGTATCGATCGTGAGATCAACGCCGACGACGCGGCCGCCGCCCAAATCCTGTCGGACAACTACGCGGGCTGCGTCGAGCTGGGCCAATACTTCGTCGAGACCGTCGGCGAGCGAGGCAAGTACGCGGAGCTGCTCGGCCTCCTCGGAGACAACAACACGACCAACCGCTCCGACGGCTTCCACAGCGTCGTCGATCGCTACGAAGGCCTCGAGATGGTCGCCCAGCAGAGCGCCGCGTTCGATCGCACCAAGGCGATGGAAGTCACCGAGTCGGTCCTCCAAGCCAACGGCGACATCGTCGCCATCTTCTGCGGCAACGACGCCATGGCCATGGGCGCTTACCAGGCGATCGCCTCTGCGGGCAAGCAGGACCAGATCAAGGTATTCGGCTTCGACGGCGCGGCCGACGCGATCCAGGCCATCCGTGATGGTAAGCTCGCCGCCACGGCGATGCAGTTCCCGAAGAAGATGGCAAGGCAAGCTGCCGAGTACGCCGACGAATGGATCGGCGGGCGCCGCGACTTTCCCCAGAAGACGCCCGTCGAGGTCGAGCTCGTCACGCAAGAGAACGTCGAAGACTACGTCGCCTACGGCGCGAAGGAGTGACCCCCGCCCATGCGCGTGTGGATCAGGCGAATAGCGATCACCGCGGCGCTGGCGGCCGGGCTCTGGTTGGTCCCGCTGGTGCGCCTCGTGCCGATACGGGCCGAGCCGACGCCACCGCCGGACGATTGGGACACGTCGGCCTTCGCCGAAGCCCTGTGGACCGAGAGGCTCCCCAAAGCCATCAAAACTGCCGCCGACGCCGACACGGTGCTCGCCCGACTCGCGGACGACCCCGCGGCCACAGCGCAAGAACACGGCCGCCGCGTGGGCGTCAGCCGCGGTTATTTCCTATTCGTCCGCGGCGAAGGGGTGCTGGGCCCAGCGGAGGGCAAGGGCCGGTCGTTACGCACCCCCGGCGGGCGCCAGCTCGTGCTAGAGACCGGGCCGATCTTCGGCTCGGCCGTCCGCGACGCGACCGGACTCGTCCGCTCGTCCGACGCACCGTCGTCGCGTGAGTACAACGAATTAGCCGACACCCTCAGCCGGATGGCCGAGGCGCGCGCCGCCGTGAAGCTGAAGGCGATGCCCAACGGCGCCCGCGTCCGCTTCGCCGCGTGCGCCAAGGTCACCAGCCCAGCGCGTTTCGAGCCGCCGCTCGCGGCCGTCCCGATCCTCGTCGAAGAGCTGTGAGCCTTCCCGCCTGCACCGCCGAACCGGTCCCGGTCCTCGAGGCGCGGGGCGTCGTGAAGACGTTCCCCGGCGTGCGTGCGCTCGACGGGGTCGACCTGCGGCTGCGCGCCGGGCGGCTCAACGCGCTGATGGGCGAGAACGGCGCCGGCAAATCGACTCTGATGAAGGTGATGGCCGGCGTGCACCCGCCGGACGCGGGCGAGGTGCTCCTCGACGGCGCGCCGGTCAACTTCCGCAACACGCGGGAAGCGCAGGCGGCGGGCGTCGCGATAATCCATCAAGAACTGAACTTGGCCGACAACCTGTCGGTCGCGGAGAACCTGTTCCTCGGCCGCGAGCCCACGGGCCCGCTCGGTTTCATCAACCGCTCGCGCATGCGCGACGAGGCTCGCCGGCTCATGCGACGGATGGGCGTCGACATCGACCCCGACACGCGAGTGGGGCGCCTTTCGGTCGCCACGCAACAGGTGGTCGAGATCGCCAAGGCGCTCGCGCTGGACGCGCGGGTGCTGATCCTCGACGAACCGACCTCCGCGCTGACGGCCCGCGAGACCGACGCGTTGTTCGAGCGGATCGCCCAGCTGAAGTCCGAGGGCGTCGCCCTGGCTTACATCACGCACCGCTTCGAGGAGCTGGAGCGGATCGCGGACGACGTGACGGTCTTCCGCGATGGCCGCCTGGTCGGCGAGCGGCCGTACCCCGAGCTGTCGCGCGACGAGCTCGTGCGGATGATGATCGGCCGCGAAGCGCCGTCGCAGGCGCCGGTCGCTCCCAAGCCCCGCGCCGACGCGATGCTCGTGGTGCGCGGCCTCACGCTGGCCTCCTCAGCCCCGGCGCCCCGGCCGCTGCTCGACGGCGTATCGCTGGAGGTCGGCCGCGGCGAGGTCGTCGCTTTGTTTGGGCTGATGGGCGCGGGGCGGACCGAGCTGCTCGAGGCCCTCTTCGGCCTGCACGCCAAGCGGACGACCGGCGAGGTCATCGTGGACGGTCGGCGGCTCACGCCCCGCTCGCCCCGCCAAATGCTCCGCTCGGGCGTCGGACTCGCGCCGGAAGACCGCAAGGCGGCGGGGCTCGTGCTGGGGCTGAGCGTCGAAGAGAACCTTACGATGGCGACCCTCCGCCGACTGCAGCGCGGCGGCCTCCTCAGCCGCCGCGCCCAACACGACTGCGCAAACCGGTACGTCGAACGCATGCGGATCAAGACCCCCTCGCTCGCGGCGCGGGTGCGGAACCTTAGCGGGGGTAACCAGCAGAAGGTGGTGCTCGGCAAGGTGCTCGCGACCGATCCCAAGGTCCTGCTGCTCGACGAGCCGACCCGCGGCATCGACGTCGGCGCGAAGCAAGAGGTCTACGCGCTCGTCCGCGAGCTGGCCGCCGAAGGGCGCGCCGTGCTGGTCGTTTCGTCCGAAGCCCCCGAGGTGCTGATGCTCGGCGACCGTATCTTGGTGATGAGCGAGGGCCGGCTGACGGCCGAGTTCGGGCGCGGCGAAGCAAGCGAGCATCACCTCATCGAAGCCGCCCTCCCCTCCGACCACCCCCGGGAGGCGGCATGACCGCACTACGTGGCCTCGGCGTGCACGCCGCGCAGCTGCAATCGCTCACCGCGCTAGCGGTCCTGGTGGTCGTGCTGTCGGTATCGACAGAATCGTTCATGTCGGTCGAGAACGGCGTCAACGTGCTGAGGCAGATCTCGGTCAACCTCTGCCTGTCGATTGGTATGACGCTGGTGATCCTCACCGGCGGCATCGACCTCTCGGTCGGCTCGGTCCTGGCGCTGGCCGGCGCGGTCGCGGCCGGGCTGGTGAAAGAGGCGATCCCGCTGCCCGCCCTCGGCTATGCCCTCGAGTTCACCGCCGCCGGGGCGATCGTCGCCGGGGTCGCGGTCGGCCTCGCGTGCGGGGCGTTCAACGGCGCGATGGTCACGCTGTTCGGCTTGCCGCCGTTCGTCGCGACCCTCGGCATGCTCAGCATCGCCCGCGGGCTCACGCTGCTGTGGACCGGCGCGCGTCCGATCACCGGGCTGGGGGAGGTTTTCGAAACGATCGGTTCGGGCGTGTGGCTCGGCCTGCCGGTGATGGCTTGGGTGGTCGGCGGGTTGGCGGTGTTGTTCGCGGTGGTCACCCGGCGGACACGCTTCGGTCGACACCTGTACGCCGTCGGCGGATCGGAACGCGCCGCGGCCTTGTCGGGCGTGCGGGTCGGCTTTGTGAAGCTCTGGGCTTACACTCTGTCCGGGGCATTGGCCGGCGTGGCGGGCGTGCTGTTGGCGGCGCGCCTGGACTCCGGCACGCCACAGGCGGGCATCGCGTTCGAGCTCGATTCTATCGCGGCGGTCGTCATCGGCGGCGCTTCGCTGGCTGGGGGGCGCGGGACCATTTTCGGCGCGGTGATCGGGTGCTTGATAATTGGCGTGCTGAACAATGGGTTGGTGCTGCTCGGCGTGTCGTCGGTCTGGCAGCAGGTGATCAAGGGAGTGGTTATTCTGGCCGCTGTGGCGATCGACCGTGCGGCGAACCGTGAGCGTTGTTAGGGACCGGGAGTATGGACCGACTCAAAGCGACTTACCTGATCGAGACCTCGGCCAGCCTGGAGGACGCGGCTGCGCAGCTAGCCGGCGAACAGTCGTCCGGCACGTTCGTCGCCGTGCCCGGCGAGACCGAAGAGCTCAAGGCCCGATTCGCCGCCAGGGTCGAGTCGGTCACCGCCCTCGAATCGCTGCCCGACCCGACCTTGCCCGGCGGTCGCGAAGGGAAAACCTACCAACGCGGCGAGGTGGTGATCTCTTGGGCGCTGGAGAACTTCGGGCCAAATCTGTCGACGATCATCTCGACGGTCCAGGGCAACCTTTACGAGCTGAAGTGCTTCACCGGTCTGAAGCTGATCGACCTAGATTTCCCCCCGAGCCTCGTCGACCAGTTCGCCGGCCCCCGGCACGGGGTGGAAGGGACGCTCCGGCTAGCCGGCGCCGAGCGTGGGCCGCTGATCGGAACGATCATCAAGCCGAGCGTCGGCTTATCCCCGGCCGACACGGCCGAAGTCGTGCGCACCCTGGCCGAGGCGGGGATCGACTTCGTCAAGGACGACGAGCTGATGGCCAACCCGCCCCACTCGCCGTTCGACGAGCGCGTCGACGCCGTCATGCGGGTGCTCAACGACCACGCCGACCGCACCGGCAAGCGGGTGATGTACGCGTTCAACACGACCGACGACCTCGACGCGATGCTCCGGCACTACGACAAGATCGCCGAGTCCGGCAACACGTGCGCGATGGTGAGCCTCAACAGCGTCGGCGTGGCCGGGGTGAAGAAGCTGTGCGAGCACGGCGAGTTGACGATCCACGGCCACCGCAACGGCTGGGGAATGCTCACCCGGCACCCGCTGCTGGGGATCGAGTTCCCGGCTTACCAAAAGCTCTGGCGGCTGGCCGGCGTCGATCAGCTCCACGTGAACGGCATTGCCAACAAGTTTTGGGAGCCGGACGACTCGGTCGTGCGGTCGATCGGGTCGTGCCTCGCGCCGATGGCCGGACTCCAGCGCGTATTGCCGGTCGTGTCCTCCGGCCAGTGGGGCGGTCAGGCGTTCGAGACCTGGCGCCGCACGCACACGACCGACCTGCTTTACATGGCCGGCGGCGGGGTGATGGCCCACCCGGGCGGCCCGGCGGCCGGGGTGACCGCCCTGCGACAGGCTTGGGCCGCGGCGGTCGAGGGCAAGTCGCTCGGCGACGCCGCCAAAGAGCACGCCGAGTTCCGCCAAGCGGTCGAGCGCTTCGGCGACGAGGCGTCCCGTCGGCAGCTCGCCTGATCCCGGTCGGCAGACCCCGCTTTTCTTCAACTACTCGAGGCGACCGCGTGAAAAAGCTTGGCTTGATCCACACGTCCGCGACGCTGGTCCCGGTATTCGCAGAGCTCTGCCAACAGCGGCTGCCTGGGGTGGCTACGTTCAACATCGCCGACGACAGCCTCATCAAAGAAGTGATTGAAGCCGGCCGGCTAACCGCTAGCGTGTCGCGCCGGGTTGTGTCGCAGGTGGTCTGCGCGGCGGAGGCCGGGGCGGACCAGGTGCTGGTGACCTGCTCGTCGATCGGCCCCGCCGTTGAGCTCGCCGCTGGGCTGGTCGACGTGCCGGTCCTGCGGGTCGACCGGCCGATGGCCGACGAGGCGGTCCGTACCGGCGGCAAGATCGGCGTCGCGGCGACGCTGCCCACCACACTCCAGCCAACCGCCGAGCTGATCCGCCGCCGCGCGGCCGCGGCCGGCGCCCGGGTCGAACTCGTCGAGCGGCTCTGCGAAGGCGCGTTCGACTGCCTCATGTCCGGCGACGCCGCCACGCACGACGCCCGCGTCGGCCAAGCGATCGTCGAACTCGCCGAACGATGCGACGTGGTCGTGCTGGCCCAGGCGTCGATGGCGCGGGTGGTCGAGGGACTGGAGGGCCTGCCGAGCGACACGCCGATCCTCTCCAGCCCCGCGCTGGCGATCTCTTATCTGGCGGACGCGTTGTGAACTTGAGGAAGCTGCAAACCGCGGGGCTGGCGGCCGCGCTGATCGCGGTGTTGGTCGCCGTGGCGGCCTACGCGATGGGCCAAGCGCCGCTCGATCGGTACGCGCTGGTCAGCGGCTTGGTCCTGCTGGCGCTGGGGGTCGGGACGATCGGGTCGCTACGCACGCTCACGTTCACCGCGTGGGTCGTGGCCGCCGTGGTCGCCGCGGTCGTGACGCCGGCCATCTTCCAGCCCTTCCCGCCGGGCAGCGCGAGCTACAAGCTGCTGTTGCTGCTGTTGATCCAGGCCGTGATGTTCGGCATGGGCACACAGATGGGGCTGCGCGACTTCGCCGGCGTGGCCCGCTCGCCCGCGCCGGTCGGCATCGGGCTGCTGTGCCAGTTTTCCATCATGCCGCTGCTGGGTTACACGCTGGCGGTGGTGTTCCGGCTCCCCGCGGAGATCGCCGCCGGGATGGTGCTGATCGGTTCTTGCTCGAGCGGTCTGGCGTCGAACGTGATGGCCTACATCGGCGGGGCGAACCTCGCTCTGTCGATCACTTTGACCGCCGTAGCGACGCTCCTGGCGCCGGTCGTCACGCCCTTTTGGATGACAACGCTCGCGTCGTCGCTGCTGGAGGGAACGACCGTCGATCTCAGCTTCCTGAGCATGATGGCCGGCATCGTCAAGATCGTGCTCGTGCCGACCGGTGCGGCCCTGGTGCACGACTACCTGCTCAACGCCGGCCGCGCCGGCCGCGGGGTCGTCTACGCTCTGGCGGCGGCCGGCGTCGCCGTGCCCGCGCTCTTGATCGGCGGAGTCGTCCAGCCGTCCAGCGACACGCGGTTGCTGGTCGAAGTCACGGCCTGGGTCCTTGGCGGGGTCGCCTTCGGCGTCGCCTACCACGCGGCGGTCACCGCGCTGCCGCTGATCGCACGGGCGATGCCCGCTGTAGCGATGGCGGGGATCGTGTATGTGACCGGGATGACGACGGCCGAAGGCCGCGAGCACCTGATGACGGTCGGCGTGGCGCTGGTCGCAGCGGCCGCGCTTCACAACCTGCTCGGCTTCGTTCTGGGCTACTGGATGAGCCGCGGCCTCGGCATGGACCGGCAATCGGCCCGGACCGTCGCCTTCGAGGTCGGCATGCAAAACGGCGGCATGGCGACCGGCCTAGCCGTCGAGATGGGCAAGCTCGGCACCCTCGGGCTGCCCGCGGCGATCTTCATCGCTTGGATGAACATCAGCGGGTCGCTGCTCGCCACCTTCTGGCGCCGCCGCCCGGTGGACGGCGAACACGCTGCATCGGTGCGATCTCCCGCCGATGGCGCTAGCCCCAAGTAGCAGCCTTTAGCGATCAACACGAACAGCAACTCCGATCTTCGCTATGCTCCCAAAGAAAATTCTCCTCGCGCTGCTCCTCTTTGCTACACCGAGCGTCGCGCAGCCGTCGGTGCGTCTCGGCGCCGATGGGCGGCTCGAGTACTCCGCCGGCGACCGGGGCGACCGCGTGCCCGACTTTTCTAGCAGCGGCTACGCAGGCGGAGACCGCGAGCCGCCGATCGCGCCGGTCCGCGTCGTGGTGTCGCCCGCCGACGGCGACAACACGCCGCCTATCCAAGCGGCGCTCGACCGAGTGGCTGAGCTCCCGGCAGCCGAGAACGGCCTGCGCGGCGCGGTGCTGCTGGCGCCGGGCGAGCACCGCGTCGACGGGCGGCTGCGGATCGCGGCCGGCGGAGTGGTCCTGCGTGGCGCCGGCGCCGACCGGACCCGGCTCGTGGCCACCGGCCCGAGCCGCGCGCCGGTCGTGCGGATCGGCGCCGCCGCCGACCAGCCGGTCACCACGGACGAGGCCGTCGAAGTCACCGACGACTACACCGCCGTGGGCGCACGAGAGCTAACTCTCCCGGCTGGCCACGGCTTGGCCGCCGGCGACTGGGCCGTGGTGACGCGCCCCTCGACCGACGAGTGGATCGCCACGCTCGACGCCCGCCGCGACGGTGTCGGCTGGCGGGCCGGGCGGACCGACGTGCGCTGGGTGCGCCGGGTGGAGGCGGTCGACGGCGGCGCCGTCACGCTCGACGCTCCGATCACCAGCTCCCTCGACAAGCGGCTCGGGGGCGGGACCGTGGCTCGAATCACCACAGACAAACGAATCGCCGAGGTCGGCCTCGAGGACTTGACGCTCGTCAGCGAGTCGACCTCCGACAACCCTCACGACGAGGACCACGCCTGGCACGGCCTCGTCGCGGACGACGCGCGGAACCTGTGGGTTCGCCGCGTCCGGTTCAAGGGCTTCGCCGGCGGCGCGGTCCTGTTGCGCGAGGGCGTGCAGCACGCCACGGTCGAGGATTGCTTGTCGATCGAGCCGGTTTCGGAGCTGGGCGGGTACCGGCGGCACACGTTCTTCACCCAAGGGCAGCAGACCCTCTTCCTCCGTTGTTGGAGCGAACACGGGCTGCACGATTTCACCGTCGGCCACTGCGCTGCCGGGCCGAACGCGTTCGTGCATTGCTACGCTCACGAGGCGCTCGGCGACAGCGGGCCGCTCGAAAGCTGGGCCTCTGGCGTGCTCTACGACAACGTGCGGATCGATGGCGGAGACCTGTTCCTCGGAAACCGTTGGATCAACCCCCCCGGCGCCGGGTGGTCGGCCGCCAACTGCATGGCTTGGCAGTGCCAGGCGGCCCAGCTCCATTGCTACTCGCCGCCGAGCGCGCAGAACTGGGCCGTCGGCTACTGGGCGCGGCCCATCGGCGACGGCCTGATGAGCGGCCTGAGCGACTTCGTCCGCCCGACGAGCCTCTTCCAGGCGCAGTTGTCTGAGCGGCTCGGCGATCAGGCCGCCCGGCGTGTCGAGCCGCTGCTGCTCGAACCGGAGGCCTCGACCAGCCCGACCATCGACGCGGCGGCCGGGTACGTCGCCCGCTCGAACGAGCCGCCTCCGACGCTCCGCGACGTGGTCGAGGAGCGGCTAGCCGCCGCGGCCGAGCCAGTCGCACGCGACGCAGAAGAAGCCGAGGGTCTCGCCGCCGTCTCCGCGGCACAGGCCGGCGAGAAGACGCTGCGGATCGAGAATGGCTGGCTGACGATCGACGGCCGCGTGGTCACCGGCGGCTTGGTGAGCCCCACCTGGTGGCGCGGCACGATCCGCCCCGACGACGCGCAGGCGTTCGGCCCAGCGATCACCCGCTACGCACCGGGACGATACGGCGTGGGCCTGACCGACGAGCTGGACCAAGTCGCGGGCTGGATGCTTCGCGAGGGCCGGGTGGTCTACGACCACCACTACGGTCTCTGGTACGACCGCCGGCGCGACGACCACCTGATGGTCCGCCGCGCCACGGGGGAGGTGGCGCCGCCGTTTTACGAGCAACCCTTCGCGCGGACCGGCCGCGGCGCGGCGTGGGACGGCCTGAGCCGCTACGACCTCTCGCGGCCGAACCCTTGGTACTGGAATCGGCTCGCCGATTTCTCGGACCTTTGCGACCGGCACGGCCTCGTGCTGATGCACCAGTGCTACTTCCAGCACAACGTCCTCGAGGCCGGAGCCCACTGGGCCGACTCGCCCTGGCGGCCGGTCAACAACGTGAACGGCACGCCGTTCACCGAGCCGCCGCCATACATCGGCGACAAGCGGATCTTCATCGCGCACCAGTTCTACGACCTCGACAAGCCGCGCCTGCGCGAGCTGCACGAGGGGTACCTGCGGCAGTGCGTCGACGCCTTCGCCGAGAATTCCAACGTCATCCAGCTCACCGGCGACGAGTACACCGGCCCCTACGAGTTCACACGGTTCTGGCTCGAGACCTTGGCCCGGCTTCGCAAGCAAGCCGGCGGGGGGGGGCTGATCGGGCTCAGCGCCACCAAGGACGTGCAAGACAAGCTTCTGGAAGACCCCGCCACAAGCGACGCGGTCGACCTCATCGATATCCGCTACTGGTGCTACACACGCGACGGCGGCCTCTACGCCCCGCCGGGCGGAGCGAACATGGCCCCGCGGCAATTCCAGAGGCAGTCTCGCGCCGGGGCCGGCGACTTCGCGTCGGTCGCCCGCGCGGTCCGCGACTACCGCACGGCTTACCCGGACAAGCCGGTCACGTTCTACGCGGACCGCTTCTGCCGCACGCCGCGCGACGGATGGGCGGTGCTGATGGGGGGCGGCTCGCTGGCGGAGGTCCCGCCGTTGCCCGAAGGGCTGGCCGAGGCGCTCGTCGCGATGCGGCCGATCGACGACGGCGCCGACCGCCTGACGCTGGCCGACGACCGCGGCGGCCGATTGGTGTACGCAATGGAATCGGGGGGGCGCCTGCGGCTGCCTGCCGGCGCCGCGCAGCGGTACGAGGTGATTTGGATCGATCCCGAGACCGGCAAATCGGCCGGCCGGACGCGCGCGGCGGCCGGATCGGAAACCACGATGACAGCCCGGGTCGCGTGGGTGCGACCGCTCTAGCGCCGCGGCTAAAGCCTTGGCAGCCAGACCGACATCTCCGATGGCCCCCGGTTGCCCCACGCGTAGTACGGCACGAGCCGCGCGCGAAAGGGCCGCGTGTCGCCGGCGGCGGCGGGCCGGTAGAGCGCGTCCCACGCCGGTTGCGGGGCCGCGTGCAACTGGGCCTCGATCGCCGCGCAGCCGCCGAGCAAGTCGGGCTCGTGGGTCACCGTGAACCCCGCGCCGGGGTCGAGCCGCACCGAGTCGATGTCGACGCCGTCGGGAAGGTCGACCGATTCCAAGCAGTACACGATCGGCCCTCGCTGCACGGCTAGCTGGTTGCGGGTCTCCTCGACCAGCGGGTGTGACTCCATCGGCGTGACCGGCATCGGCAGCGTCAGCTCGACCCGATCGCCTGGGCTCCACGCGCGCTCGATCACCGCGTAGCCCTTGCTCGTCGCGGCGTCGACCGCGTCGCCGTTCACGCGGAGCTCCATGCCGGTCGCCCACGCCGGGCGGCGGAGCCGCAGAGCGAAGGGCTCGGCCGGCGCGGCGTCGATCGTGACCGCAATTCGGCCCTCCCACGGGTACTCCGTCGACTGCCTGAGCGTCAGTCGGCCGCCATCGACCTTCGTGTCGAGGCGGTTCGCCCCGTACAGGTTGACCCACACGCCCGAGTCGTCGACCGCGTAGGCGTAGCCTCCGAGCTGTGCGAGAGTCCGCACCACGTTCGGAGGGCAGCAGAACGACACGATGAACTCTTCTCGGCGTCGCGACCAGCGGATGTCGGTCGGCGGGTTGTCGGTCGCGCGCAGCGGGTTGGTGTAGAAGTACTCGGTCCCCCGCAGGCTCACGCCGGCGAGCACCGCGTTGTGCATCGCCACCTCGATCCAGTCGATGTGCCGCCCTTCGCCGGTGGCGAGGAATCGCCGCCAATTCCACAGCACCGCGCCGACCGCGGCGCAGGTCTCGTTGTGGGCGGTGATGTTGGGCAGCTGGTAGTTGCGGCCGTAGGCCTGGTGCACGCGGGTGATCTGCTCCTGGCTGGGCGACGCGTCGGGCGACGCGCCGTCGTACAACGCGCCGCACGCGCCGGTGATATAGAGCTTCTTCCGGACCACGTTGCGCCACACGGCTTCGAGCGGCTCGCGGAGCGAGTCGTCGCCGTTCTCTAGCAACACGTCGGCCGCGCCGGCGTAGAGGTAATTGGCGCGCACCGCGTGGCCGACCGCCTCGCGCTGGTCGACGAACGGGACACGGTCCTGGTTGTCGTCGCCGCCGCCGCCGTCGACGCCCGCGGCCACGTTGCGGAGGCCGATCACGTGCTCCGCCAAGCGGAGGTAGCGCTCGTCGCGCGTGGTGCGGTAGAGCTCCACGAGCCCCATGTAGTGCGAGGGGCAGACCGCCTGTCGCGCCATCTTTTCGGATGGGTCGGCGAACGCCTTCTCTAAGAACTGGGCGGCCCGCTCCGCAGCGGCCAGCAGGCGGCCCTCGCCGGTGGTGCGGTGGTGGATGCAGCCGGCTGTCATCAGGTGCCCGAGGTTGTAGACCTCAAAGTCGTGCCGGTCGGCGAACGGGCGGGCCGACCGGTCGCCGTTGCGGCGGGCGATCAGGACCGGCGTGTGCAGGTAGCCGTCGTCGCGCTGCGCGGCGACGACCGCGTCGACCGCCTTGTCGACCGCCGCCCGCAGCGACTCGTCCGGCGCCACGGCGAGCGAGCTGCACGCGGCCTCGATCCACTTGTAGAAGTCGCCGTCGTTCCAAGCCGCGCCGTGGTAGTCCCCCTCGGCCCGGCCCGCGGCGATCAAGAAGTGCTCGTAGAACGGCTTGTGCTCCGAGTCGCGCATCAGCTCCCACATCGCGGGGAGCGACCGCTCGCGGTTCACGCCCGTCCGCTCAGCCCAGAAACCCTCGGTCCAGCGGACCTCGTCCACGCCGACCGGCCGCGCGACCGCGTGCGGGCTCTGCGTGGTGTCGGCGACAACCACCGGCGCCGCCGCAGGGCACGAGGGCGTTGCGGCCAGCGTTGCGGCGGCGCTGAGGGCGAGTGTGCGGAACATGCTTGGCGGTTTACTCCTTCACCCGGGTGATCCGCAGCGCGACCCACGGCTTGCCCGGCAGGTCGACCACGCGGCCCGACTCGTCTTTGAAAACGTACTGCGAGTCCTGCTTCGCGACGAACTCGCCGTCGACCGGCGTGGTGGTCATGTTCCACGTGTCGAGCACCTCGACCTTAAACCGCATGCCGTCCTCGAGCTCGTGCCGCGGGAGAGAGAACTCCCATTCGGTCGGCTCCCCGGCGCCCAGGTAGACCAGGTAGTACTCGGCCGGCTTGCCGCACACATTGGTGTGCTGCCACTTGTCGATCAGGTTGAGGCCCTCGCGGGGCGACGCGTCGAGCACCTCCTTGAGGAAGGCGATCCGTGCGGGGCTGTCCCCCTTCAGCACCCCGCCCTTGGCCCACCAGAGCACGTCGTCGTCGGCCAGGTAACACTCGCCGTGGGTCACGTAGCAGCCGGCGATCGTGCCTTCCCAGAAGCGGTGGACCATCTCCTCGGCCGACAGGTTGCCCCAGCGGAGCGGGATGTCCCCTTCGTACTTGACTTCGTCGAGGACGATTGGCTTGGGGTACACGTCGCGGTACAGCGCAGCGCGGCCGGCGTCCTCGGCTGCCGAGCCGTTCTGGATGCTCGCGTGCGTGAGCCGCGGGTCGTTGTGGTCGTACAACTCGTACCCGTTGTGGATGCCGGTCAGGCGGCCGTAGGGGTCGGCGTCGGTCACCACGCCGATCATCCGGACCCAGTCGTCGCGCGTCTTGTTCTTGTCGAAGTCCCACTCGTTGGCGAGCGACCACCACACGTTGCGGTAGGCCGACAGCCGCGCGACGACGTAACGCAGGTACGCGTCGCAAGCCTCCGGCGGCATGTTGTCGAAGCCCCAGCGGCCGTTGTCGTACGGGTGAAGCAGGATCAAGTCCGCCTGGATCCCCAACTCGCCCAGCTGCTGGATACGCTTCTCCAAGTGGCGAAAAAACCCCGGGTTGTAGCGCGAGAAGTCCCACTCGTCGGGCGGCGTTCCCTCGAATGCGTACCGCGGCGGGTCGACCTCGTTCCACGAGTACCACTTGGGGAACACACACATCCGCACCTTGTTGAACGGAGCGTCGGCCAGCGTGTCGAGCGTTTGCTCCTCGAGCTCCTCCGGCTGCGAAGTCCATGCGTAGCAGGTCGTGCCGATCGGCTTATACGGCGCGCCGTCGGCGTAGGCGAAGTGGTAGGTGTGGGCGACCTCGACAGGGCCGTGGTTGCCGCGGCCCGGTTCGTCGACGGAGAAGTCTCCTTTCTTGCCCCCGAGGCCCTCGGCGTTGCTGTGCGTCTCGTACGACCACTCGCCGGTCGTCGGCGGCGAGAACCGCACGCGGTACACACCGTCGCCGTCGTAGAAACCCGGCACACGGATCGACTCGTCGCCTTGTGAGAAGGTGGCCGCGAAAGTCACGCCGACGAACGGGTTGCCCTCCGTGGGGCCGTCGAGCTCCACCTCGTACACGCCCCACCGCTCGCAGTCGCCGGCCGACAGCGGCGCGGCGATGAGCAGGACGCAGAACAGTAGGCAGGCGCGGTGGAGTCGGTTCATGGTGGCGTGTGCTCGGGCGCCGGCGAGGCGCCGTTGTGAAAACTGGTGGTGTGAGGTTGTGCGGGGTGGGCGATTGCTACGAATCTATTCACCCCCCGGGCGTGGCGCCCTCGGCGACTGTCAGCTCGCCGCCGAGCCGCACTGACTCACCGGCGGCGAGGTCGAGCACGTGCCGGCGATCGCCGCACGCGACCACGGCGGGCTCGCCCAATCGGGAGTGGATCGTCACGTGATCGAGCCGGCCGTCGCTCCAAGCAAGGTCGACGACGAAACCGTCGCGCGTGCGCAGGCCTGTGAGCCGGCCCTCGGGCCACGCTTCGGGCAAGGCCGGCAGCACGTCGATCAGCCGGGCGCCGTCGTCGGTGCGGCGGTGGGACTGCACGAGCATCTCACACACACCCGACGTGGCGCCGAGGTTTCCGTCGATCTGGAACGGCGGGTGGGCGTCGAAGAGGTTCGGGTAGAGGCCGCCGCCGTTGTAGTCGGTCTTCGGCGAGCCGGTGAGCGTCATCAACCCGTCGAGCACCCGCCACGCCCGGTCGCCGTCGCGCAAGCGGGCCCAGAAGTTGACCTTCCACGCGCGCGACCAGCCCGTGCCGCCATCGCCGCGGAGGTCGAGCGAACGCCGCGCGGCGTCGAACAACGCCGGCGTGTCGGGCGTGATCTCTCCGCCCGGGTGCAGCCCCCACAGGTGCGACACGTGGCGGTGGCGGTTGTCGGGGTCGTCGACGTCCTCGAGCCACTCTTGGAGCTGCCCCAGCCGCCCGACCTGGTTCGGCGCGACGCGGCGCCGCGCCTCGGCGAGCCGTTCGCGGAACGACTCGTCGACGCCGAGCGCCTCGGCCGCCCGGATCGTGTTCCCGAATAGCGAGCGGATGATCTGGTGGTCCATCGCCGGGCCCATGGCGAGGCCGCCCTGCTCGGGCGAGTTGCTTGGGCCGCTGATCAGCCAGCCGGTTTCGCTCCGCGGGTCCTCGACCAGGTAATCAAGGAAGAACTCCGCCGCGCCCTTCATCAGCGGGTAGGCACGGTCGCGGAGGAACGCCTCGTCGTGCGTGTAAGCGTAGTGCAGCCACAGGTGCTCGCAGAGCCACGCGCCGCCGGAGGGCCAGATGCCGTGGTTCGACGCGTTGATCGGCGCGGCGCCGCGCCAGCGGTCGAAGTTGTGGTGCAGCACCCAGCCGGGCGCGTCGTAGTGTTCGCGGGCGACCTCCTGGCCGGCCTGGGCGATCTCGGCGATCGCGTCGAACAGCGGCTCGTGGCACTCGTGCAGCCCGCACGGCTCGGCGAGCCAGTAATTCATCTCCGCGTTGATGTTGGTCGTGTACTTGCTGCCCCACGCCGGGTCGAGGTCTTCGTTCCACAGGCCCTGCAGGTTCGCCGGCTGCCCGCCGGGGCGGCTGCTGGCGATCAGCAAGTACCGCCCGTAGTGAAAAACCAGTGCGGCCAGGTCATTGTCGGGCGACCGCTTCGCATCGAGCAGCCGCTGGTCGGTCGGCTTCGCGTCGGCCTCCTCCGGCGGCGGGCCGAGCGTGAGGCCCACGCGGTCGAAGAGCGAGCGGTGGTCTTCGACGTGACGCTCCAACAGATCTGCGTAGGGCCATTCTGAAATCCGCTCCAGATCGCGTTGCGCTAGCGAGCCGGGCTGTGCGGACAAGTCGCGGAAATCGACCACGTTGGTAGCCGCCGTCAGCACGATAGTCGCCTGGCTCGCGTCCGAAACCCTGACGACGCCGCCGCCCGTTTCTGTGTCGCCATCGGTCGACAGGACTTGCAGGCAGGCGGCGAATCGCACCTCGCTGGGTGGCACGCCCTCGCCGGGCCGCGCCCGGTCGTTGACTCGGCCGCTCAACAGCAGCGCGCCGCGGTCGGTCGGCTTGGTTTCCGATCCGTCGTGTGGGCTGGTCAGCTCGGCCTCGAAGGCGAGGCCACCCGGCTTGTCACAGGTCAGACGCACGACGACCGCGCGATCGGGGTGCGAAGCGAAGACCTCCCGCTCGTAACGGGCGCCGTCGATGGTGTAGGTGGTCGTCGCGACGGCTCGGCCGAGGTCCAGCTCGCGCCGGTAGTCGGCTGGAAGCGCGCCGCCGTGGCCCAGCCTCAGCGTGACGTCGCCCAGCGGCTGGTAGTCCTGTTGCCGCAGCGGCCGCGACATAAACTGCCGCGCGGCCAGCTGTTCGGCCTCGCGCTGCCGCCCCTCGAAAAGGAGCCGTCGGATCTCCCCCAGGTGCTCGTGCGCGCCGGAATGCGCATAGCTGTGCGGGCCGCCGGTCCACACGTTCTGCTCGTTGAACTGCAGCCGTTCGCGGCCGACGCCGCCAAAGACCATCGCGCCCATCCGGCCGTTGCCCACCGGCAGGGCCTCCACCCATTGCTCGGCCGGCCGGTCGTACCGAAGGCGCCACTCACGCTCGCCGGCGCCGGCGGCGGCCGCGGCGGCTAGCGACACGGCGGCAAGTACGAAACGAGTCATGGTTGCTCTCCCCCAGGGGCCTCGAGCGCGTTGCTGACGATGCGTTGCAACCCGTCCGCCGTCGTGACCGGGGCGCCATCGGCGAAGACCCGCAGGCCCGCGCCCCGCCCGTAGCGCTCGCCCGAGCGGTCCCAGACGATCGTCAGCGTGTGTCCGTGATAGGGCACGCCGTCGAGGCAGAACCAGTCCCACGTGTCGTCGGGCAGCAGCGGATCGACCTCCACGCGGCCGTCCGCCCGCGGAACGAGCCCCGCCAGCCCGGTGATCACAAGGTCGCAGAAGGTCGAGTGGTTGTAGTAGCGGCTGCGTTTCTCCTTCGGGCCCGTGATGAGCCACGCGCCGGTGATCTCATCGTGGTACTCGCCGATGTAGGCGGCGCCGTCTTTTTCGTGGGCGGTCGCGTACCGCAGCAGTTGCTCGAAGTAGTCGCGCTTGCTGACGTATGGCTGCTCCGGGCCGCGCAACAGGTTGGCCAATCCGCCGAGCGTCTGAGTCGTCGCGAAGGGCCAGACGGCCCCGTCCCACTCGCACGTGCCCACGCCGCGGGTGCGGAACTCGGGGTGACGGCGCTCGGCGGTGGTCAGGCCGGCCGGCGCCCAGAAGCCGCCGTGGTCGCGGATCTGGCGCCAGGCGGCCGCGTGCCGCGGCTCGGCGACGCCCCACAGCCATGGGATGTAGCCGATCGCCTCACGCGCGTCGGACAGCTCGCCCGAATCGAGTCGCACCTTGAAGAACTCCGCCTCGGCGTCCCACATGGCAGGTGCGAACTTGTCGAGGAGCTCGTCTGCTTTGGCCTCGAACTCCCGCGCCAGCTCGTGCCGCTCGGCCTCGGCTGCTATGGCGGCGATCGCCCGAGCGTTGGCGATCATGTAGCTGTTGATCGTGGGCCGCACGTTCTGCGCGCGTCGGCCGCCGCTGATCGATTCCTCCATTCCGTCGCGGACGTCGTACTGCCAGAACAGGCCGCTGGGGAGCATCCGCTCTTCTTCCCATCGGCGATAGTCCGCGACCAGGTCGTCCAGCAGCTCCAGCGCGAGCGACGAGTCACCGGTCACCCGCCGCCGCGCGTCGACCGCCGCCGCGACCCAGCCGCTGAATTTGTGCAGGTGCGGCTGGGCCCCGCCGCCGGGCCCGCGCCGGAACCAGAACCGGAGGTACTCGTCGAGCAACGCCGTGTCGCGGAGCCAGCGCCCCTCGGCCAAATGATGGCCGATCGCGCACGCGATCGTGTTGTACGGCCCCGCGTGGCTCACCGGCGTGATGAATTCGGTCAGCACACGGCCGTCGGGCGTGGCCTTGACGTGCTTTCGGTACGTCCACCAGCGGAAGTAATAGGTCTCGACGAGTCGCGTCGAGGGGCAGTCGAAGCGCGGCGCGTTGTCGGCGATCCACTCCGCCGCCGCGCTGTTAGGGACCAGGTTGACGACCGTTTCGTCGTCCGACGCGTTGAAGCGCTCGACGAACGCACGACCGTGGTCGGCCGGCAAGACCGGCGCAGGGCCCGGCGCGGCGACGGCCGTCGCTCCTATCACCCCGAGTGCGGCGGCGGCGACAGCCGCAAGGCGCCTTGCCGGGCGCCGCCCGCGGCGCTCAGTAGCTCTGCCAGAACAGGTCGACATAGGTCCGGGGCGTCGGCCACTCCTGTTTCGGTGCGCCCGGGTCGAGCCCGTTGAGGAAGTCTTCGATGTTGGTGTAACCGTCGTCGTTGAGGTCGCCCGCCGCGTCGGAAGCGTCCTCCGGGTTGAGCCCGTGCGAGCGCTCCCAGTCGTCCGGCATACCGTCGGAGTCGGCGTCGGCGTAAGGCTCTCCGCGGTACTCGGGGTAGCCGCCGACTTGCTCGATGTCGGTGATGATGCCCTTGCCTTCTTCGTAGGTCACCGTGCCGGTGCGGACCATCTCGACGATACGCTCGTCGACCGGGTCGCGCTTCGGCAGCGTCGCGCCGGCGTTCTGCAGCACTTGTTCGTACGCGTCTTTGGCCGGCCCGATCTCGATGTACGAGTGCGGGTAGGGGGTTTCGGAGCGGATCTCGGCGAGCAGCTGCTCTTCGTTGGGGGTCCGCACCCCCTTCTTGAGCGGCTCGCGCGGCTCTGGGATGTCGACCTGCACGCCGCCGTCCCAGTTGTCGGCGGTGACGCGCGGGCTCCCTTCGACGACGTTGCCGTCGACGTAGGCCTTGCCGTAGTCGAGCAGGTAATAAGGGCTCCGGCGCTGCTCGGGCTTGAGCACGCGGTAGGCGATCGGCTCGTCTTTGGGAGTGACCGGACCCGGCTTGTAATAGTTGTTAATCAGCGTGTAGAAGCTGCGGTGGTCGCCGCCGTCGACCGTTCGGTGACGCCAGTTGTAGAGCACGTTGTTGGCGAACGTGAAGTCGTAGTTCATCCCCACGCTCGGGTTGCGGCCGGTGTTGCACGCCCAAAGGTTGTGGTGGAACGTGCTGTTGTAGCCGCCCAGGGTGCTGCCGAACGCGTGGTTGTAGGTGTCCAGGCCCTCGCTGAAGATCGAGTTCTGGATGGTGATGTTCACCGTCGGGAGCTTCAGCTCGCGGCCGCCGTCGGGCGGCTGGTACATGTGACGGTACATCGACAGGTTCTCGTCGAGGCCCCAGCTGGCCGACACGTGGTCGATCATGATGTTGCCGACCGGGTTCCCACCGAGGGAGTCGTTGCGGTCGCCGACCCACGTGTCGCCGCGGCGGAACCGCATGTGGCGGATCACGACGTCGTGCGTCTCGATCTCGACGGTGTCCCCCGCGATGCACACGCCGTCGCCCGGAGCGGTGGCGCCGTTGATCGTCAGGTACGGCGCGCGGACGATCAGCCGGCTCTCCAGCTCGATCACGCCCGCCACGTTGAAGACCACGATCCGCGGCCCGCCGGCTTCGAGCGCCTCGCGGAACGAGCCGGGGCCGCCGTCCTCGAGCGTCGTGACGACATACACCTTCCCGCCCCGCCCGCCGAAGCTGTACATCCCCCCGCCCTGCGCCCCCGGGAACGCCGGGACCTCCGCCTGCGGGAGGTCGTGCGGCCGGCGTGCGCCCGGCAGGTAGGGCTTGCCGTTCTCGGCGGCCGCCATGATGGCTGGTTGCGCGGCGGCCCAAGCCTCGTCGGATCGGCGGTACACCTCGTCCATGCGGCGGCGGCTCTCCTCCGCGACGTTGGGCGTGATCGTTGGGTACTGCGCGCAGGCCGACCAAGCGAAGAGCACCGGCAGCGCGAGCGATAGAGCGGCAGTGAAGCGGAAACTCAAGAACTTTCCTCGTTGTCGTTAGGTGAGAGGGGCCTCGTGAGCCCAGCGGGTCGCGGCGCTAGCGGCCCTCGCGCTCGGCGAGGTCACGCTCGGCCTGTTTCAGGTCGTAGCCCGCTTCGGACAGGCGGTTGTTGATCCGGCCCTTGTACTTGCCGAACCAAGCGTGCTTCTCGTCGGACGAGCCGGCGTCCATCGCGTGCTCGCGGGCTTCGAGCAGATTGGCGAGGATCATCCGCTTCTGATCGTCGGTCAGGTCGGGAAGCAGACGCACGTAGCCGGCGTACGTGATCGGCACGACGCCGTACGTCATGCCGTCCTTGACCGTGTCGACCTGCTCCGCGGCCAGTTCGGCGGCCAGCCGCGCGACAAACCGCCGGTGCAGTTCGACCACCTCCCGGTGCGCGGCGTCACGCACGGCTGTCTCGTCGGCGCCCGCCGCTGCGAGCCGCTCGTCGCGGCGGTCGTGAGCGGCGCTGAGGGCCTCGTATTGGTCGGCGATCGCGTCGACCACGCGTTGCTCTTGCTCAGCGCCGGTCAGGCCGAGGTCCTCGACGATCCGGGCGGCCCGGCCTTCGACCACGCGTCGGTACGCCTGGTCGTCCTGGGCCGCGCCGCCAGTGGCGTCGGCCCGGGCCGGCCCGCTGCTGGCGATCAATGCCGCCAGCAGCAGGGCCGCCGTGCAAGTTGCGCCGGGTTGACGGCGCCTCATGACTTCCGCCGCCCGCAGGCGGCCGCGACAAGAGCCATCAGGCCGAGCACGGCCGCGGCCGGCTCGGGGACAGCGCCAGCAGCCATTTCCATCTCGGGGGGCGGCTCGGTGAGGCCGTAGTTCGCCGCCCACTGGTCGTACTGGGGGGCGCCGATCGTTCCGCCGATCGGGTCGTTCGCCAGCTGGGTCGAGGCGCCTTCGTTGTCGCGGAACAGCGTGTAATCCGCCGCGTTCACGACTCCGTCGTTGTTGTAGTCGCCGGGGATCTCGCTGAAGATCCTCTCGGTGACCGACAGCAGGCCCGTGCCGGTGAACAAGCTGCTCTCGAACATCGCGCCCGAGCCGATGGCGCCGTAGGTGCCTTCGACGACCGACGCGCCGGCCAAGAACAAGGCGTTGATCACGTCCGTGCCGGCGAAGTCGAGGTCGAAGAGGGCGTCGCCCTCGACGTACACGTTGGCGTCGTCGGCCAGGTAGTCGTTGGTGATCGACAGCACGCCATCGTTCACGAGCGTGTCGCCCGTGTAGGTGTTCACCGCGTCGAGGATCCACTTGCCGGAGCCTTCCTTCGCGACGTTCACCACGTTGGTAGCCGAATCGCCGATGATGGGGCGGAAGGTGTTGTTGCCGGTGTTGTCACCGGTCAGCGTGAAAGTCCGCTCCGCGTCGACGAAGGACAGCGTCGATGGCGCTTCCAAGAAGTTCACGAACGGCCCGATCGGGTCGCTGAACACGACACGGGTCGGGCTCTGGATCGCGGTGATCGTGATGACCTCGTCGTCGTCGGTCGGGCTCTCGGTGAGGAAGTTGCCCATGATCTGCATCCCCGGCACGAGGTCGCTCGTATCGCCAATGTTGTAGGCGACGCTCTGGCTGGCGGGCGTCGTGCCGGCTTCAAAACCGAAGGCGCCGCCGCTGGTCACGCCCTGCCGTGCTTCGGCCGTGTCGATGGCGAGCGCGCCGGTGTTGCTGAAAACAACCGCCCCCGTGCCCGACGAGTCGATCGTCGCGCCGCGGGTGCCGATGGTGAACAGCCGGTCGGTGCTCGTGGCCGCTCCCTCGTAGCGGAGGGCGCCGCCCTGGATGACCAGGTTCGAAGCCGCGTTGCTCGACGCACCGATGCCGCTCGCCTGGCCGCCGTTGAGGAGCGACGTCACCGTGAGAGTGGTGCCGTTGAATTGGCTTCCGGTGACGCCACCGTCGATCGCCGCTTGGTCTTGCTGGCTGTTCAGCGAGCGGCCTTCGATCCGGGTGCTCCCGGTGTAGTTGTTGGTCGCCGTGATCCGCACACCGCCGAGGCCCTGCCGGCCCTCGATGTCATGGCCGTTTTTCACGACCAGCGACCGGGCGCCGGTCAACTGGTTCTGGTTCGGCAGGGTGATCACGCCGGCGCCACCGCCGAACTTGTACGTGTTGTTCAGCGGCGTGACCGTGCCCGTGTAGGTCATCCCCTGCTCGGGCGCGGCGACCGACATGTCGCCCGCGCGGACGAGCAGGCCGGTTGTGAAGTCGAGGTTCACCGCCGACTCCGATGGCGCGAGCATCAAGCCGCCCGAAGCGAAGTCGTCGGTTCGCTGCAGGTCGCCCTGCGGGGTCAACGGCGCCTGCGAGCGGTTGCGTAGGCGGTTCAGCAGCGCGGCCGAGTCGGGGCCGGTCACCGTGCCGTTGTCCAAGCCGATGGCGCCGCCCGTGGACTTGACCCGACTCGAGTTGCCCAGGTCGGCGCCGGTCGCCAGGTGCAGGTTGCCGCCCTGAACGATCAAGAAGCCGCCGAAGGTGCTGATGTTGGGCGTGTCCTGGATGCTGCCTTGCAGGTAGACGGCGCCGGTGCCCCGCTTGCCGAAGGAGCGGTTCACCAACAAGTCGGCTTCTGGGTCCATGTGGTCCTTCAGCGCGCCGGTAACGACCGTCTTGCCCGACCCGTCGAAGTTGTACTCGGTGTCGCCGGCGGGGATCGCGGTCTCGTCGGCGGGGAGCTGGTCGTCGGCGTACTGCGTCCCCGACAGCGTGAAGGTCTTGCCCGCGGGCAGCAGGTTGATGAAGCCGCGTGCGTTTGTCTGAGCGACCTCGCCGGCCCACTCGAGGCTGTTCTCGCCCTTGATCGTCACGTACTGCGCGAGTTGCATCTCGGCGCTGATGACTCGGTCGTCGCTGTCGGAGATCAGGTTCACCCCGAGCGACCCGGTTTGGCTGTTCTGCCGGACCCGGCCGCCGCTGAACGCGTTGTTGTTCGTCAGCACGTAGTTCATCACGCCCAGCGACACGCCGTCGGTGGTCGAGATGGCGCCGTTGATGATCGCAGTGGCCAGCGGCCCGTTGTTGGTGCGGGGGCCGAGCTCGAGTTCGCCGTCGCCGGTGATATTCCCATTCAGGATGACCGTGCCGGCCGAATCGGGGCTCTGGTTGATCGCGAAGTCACGCGGGTTGTTCGCTTCCCCCATGAAGATGTCGTTCACGACCAGGTTGCTATCGATCGTGAGCGTGCGGCCGGGCGCCTCGAAGTTGATGCTCGACGTGAAGTCGGTCCCGTCGAACAGGATAGGACCGGAGATCAGCAGGTCGTTGGTCGTCTCGAATTCTTCCCAAGAGCCGATGTCCAGCGACTGGCGGTTGATGAAGATCGGCGCCGTGATGACGTTCGTCGCGCCGGGCACGCCGGCGCTGACCAGCAGCGGGCGGCTAGAGTTGAACGCCGGGATGATGTTGTCCGGGTCGGTGTCGTCGTTCAATTCGTTGTTCTCGAACACCAAGCGGCCGGCGCCATCGGTGCTGACGGTCGTGTTGACCGGCCCGGCCGTGCCGCCCATCTGCAGCATCGCCACGGTCACGTCGGTGGCGCCGACGTTCACGTTCAGGTCCGCGCCGAGCGGAACCGACAGGTTCGCGCCCACGACGGGGTTGATCTGCGTCACGTTGTTGTCAACGCGGCCGGGGTCGTCCGGGTACTCGGCGGTGCTCCAGTTCGCGTCCACCTGCCACTGCTGCAGGCCGGTCAACGACGAGTTCCAATCCGAAACGGTGATCTGCGCAGAAGCGGTTGGAGCCAGCAGTAGTCCCAACCCAAAAAACGCAATCCAACGCGCCTGTACGAACATCGGTGTCTCACCTCGAAAGAGGGAATCGATCAAGGGCCGTCGGCGATGCCGTACGGTCCTGGGGAGAGTTCAAATCCACGCATTCAGCTTAATCGATGCCCGCGGATTTAGGCCCGCAGCCGGCAGCCTCATTTCAGGACAGGCTGAGGGCGCAAAACAAACGGGGCCCGCACGCTCATCGTGCGGGCCCCGGATTGTGGTTATCAGCAGCGACCCTCGCGGGTCGCGGCTTGGTCAGCTGCGACGACGCGCCGCGGCGACGCCGGCCAGGCCGACGAGGCTGAGCACCGCGGTGGTCGGCTCGGGGATCTGCTCGAGCAACAGAGCGGGCGAGAATTGGCCCATGCTGTTGTCGGTGCCGAACAGGTTGCCGATGTTGCCGCTGCCATCGCCCGGGTCGTAGTTGTCCCCGTTGAGCGTGGTCTGCTCTTTCGGGTTGAACAGGTAGTTGAAATTGATCCAGTTATTGAACTGCTTGAAGAAGGCGCTGGAGTCGTGGGCCACGTGCGACACGATCGTCACCTCGTCCTCACCGGCGTCCAGCGCAGCTTGGATGAAGTTGTCCAGGTTCACGCTGCGGAACTCCAGCGAGCCGCCGATCGGCAGGTGGTTCTGCGTGCCGATGTCCGGGAAGGTGGCGGTGCCCAGGAACGTCAGGTCGCTGTTGAGGTCACGCGTGCCGATGTTACCGTCACCCGGGAAATCGATGCCCGGAGCGTTCGCGTAGGTGATGGTGCTCTCGTCCCAGGTCTGGCCCGGAGCGAGGCCGTAGAACGCCATGCCGGTGCGAAAGCCCGAGTTCGGCGTGATGTAGTCCTGGATACGCGACTGGTTCAGGTTGTTGTTCCGGTAGGTCATCCGGAACGCGCTGCCGCCCGCGGGCACGGCGACCGTTTCGGACAGGTCGATCTTCACGTAGATCAAGCTGTTGCGGTCGGAGCCGTCGTTGCCGTCACCGGCGGGGAAGTTGTCGGCGATCCGAGAGGCGATCTCGGTGCTGCCGCCGCGGTTCTGGCTGAAGTTCGACTCGCGAACCTCCGCGTCGGCGCCGGCGCCGAAGTTGGTCGGCACCCAGATCGGCGCCGCGCTGGCCGACGCGCAAATCGCGCCCGCCATGAAGAGGGAGAACAATCGTGTGCAACTCATGAGGTCACTCCGCGGAAACGAAACGAGATGAGGCTCGAGGGAGACGAGTCCGACGCCGCCTTTCAACCCAAAAACTAGTAAGACAAGCTGTACGCACCTTTTAGCAGTCCACACGCGGGGCCGTCCGTCAACCCTACCGCGACCGGCCTCTGCTGCAGCCCGCTTCGGCGGGAGAGCCGCGACGGCCCGGCCGTCGCTGCTTCGTCGTCGCAAAAGGCGACTCCCGCAAAGGCTTGCTACTCCCTCCAGACTAAACGGGCCTCCAGCCAGGTCTAGCTTCGGACAGCCCTATTTTGAGACAGCCCTGCCCCGCCCTAAGTGACTGCCTCTTCAGGACATGCGCCACGAAATCTAGCGCCAATCGCGGGCGTGCGCCCCCCAGTTGTCTAGAATCGGGCGTCCGCCCGCATGCGTTGGCGGCGGCCCCACGCGTATCCTTCAGCGATAGGGCCTCCGGCGTTGGCGTTTCTCGCCGTGCCCCATTGCCTCCTCTCACCTAATTCCCGGATGGCGATCCGACACCCCCTAGCCGCGATTCCCTTGCTAGCAATCGCGTCGGCGGCCGTGCTGGCGCCGTCGGCCGCCGCCGACGAGCCGCCCAGCGCCACATCGCTGGCCCGCCGAGCCCGCGCGCTGCTATCCGATCGCTGCTTCGCCTGCCACGGGCCCGACTCCGCTTCGCGTCAAGCCGACCTGCGGCTCGACGACGGTTCGAGCTACATCGGCGACTCCGACGACGCGCTGGTCGTCCGCGGCGACCCCTCGGCGAGCGAACTGGTGCGACGCATCCGCTCCGACGACGAGTGGGAGCAGATGCCCCCGCCCGACTCGCACCTGTCACTGACCGACGACGAGATCACGCTGCTGGTTCGCTGGGTCGAGCAAGGCGCGCGGTGGGCGGACCACTGGGCTTTCGTCCCCCCGGACGTGGCTTTGCCCGACTCGGCTTCGGGAAACGCCAACGCTTCGGAACCGGCCCATCCGGTCGATGCGTTCGTGCGTCGGCGGCTCCAGCAGGAAGGTCTTGAGCCCAACGCGACGGCCGACAAGTCGATCCTCCTCCGCCGCGTGACGCTCGACCTCACCGGCCTGCCGCCCACCACCGAGGAGCTAGACGCGTTCCTCGCCGACCAGTCGCCCGACGCGTACGAGCGGGTCGTCGACCGGCTGCTCGTTTCGCCGCGGTTCGGCGAGCGGATGGCCACCGACTGGCTCGACGCGGCCCGCTACGCCGACACCTACGGCTACCAAGCCGACCGCTTCCGCCGCGTTTGGCCGTGGCGTGACTGGGTTGTCCGCGCGATCAACGACAACCTGCCGTATGACGAGTTCCTCACCTGGCAGCTCGCCGGGGACCAGCTCCCCGACGCCACGCAAGAACAACGCCTAGCGACCGCCTTCAACCGCCTTCACCGAGAGACCAACGAAGGCGGCAGCATCCCCGCCGAGTTCCGCGCGGAGAACGTCGCCGACCGGGTGAACACCGTCGGCGCGGCGGTGCTCGGCCTCACGCTCGAGTGCGCCCGCTGCCACGACCACAAGTTCGACCCGATCTCGCAGCGCGACTACTACGCGATGGCCGCGTACTTCGATAACACCGGCGAACTGGGCCTCTATTCGCACTTCACCGACGCCACGCCCACGCCGGCGCTGGACCTGTCGACCACGGCCCAGCGGAAACAGCTCGACGAGCTGGAAACCCGAGTCCGTGCGCTCGAGCAGCAGCAGCACGGGATCGACGCGCGGGCTGTCCCGGCCGGCGAGGGCCTCCCGGAGCCGCCGGCGCCCGCTGGCCGGTACGGCTTCGACGAGCTGTCCGACGACGAGAAGCTCGTCGGCGAGCCGGCCCGTATCGAGGGCCCCGGCGGGCGCGGGTCCGCCTTGTCGCTTGACGGCGAGAACGGTTGGGCGGGCCCGCCGCACGCGATGGACCGCAGCCAGCCCTTCTCGCTCTCGATCTGGGTCCGCCCGGCGTCGCCCGAGCAGAGCGCCGTCATCGTTCACCGCTCCCAGGCGTGGCTCGACGCGGCCGGACGCGGCTACCAGATCACCCTCGACGGGGGCCGACCCGGCGCGGCGCTGGTGCACTTCTGGCCCGGCGACGCCATCCAGGTCCGCGCCGCCGAGCCGCTCCCCGCCGAACGCTGGACGCACCTCGCACTGACCTACGACGGCTCCTCCCGAGCCGGGGGGCTGCGGCTCTACGTCAACGGACGCCGCGCCGAAACCGAGACCCTCCACGACTCGCTGACTCGCACGATCCGCTACGCCGAGCGCGACCTGGCCGCCGACAAGAACGTCCGCCTGACCGTCGGCCATCGCTTCCGCGACGTGGGCTTCAAGGGGGGCGCGGTCGACGAGCTGGGCGTGTACACGGCCGAGCTCACTCCGGTCGAGGTGGCGAGCCTCGCCGGCCTCGGCGAATCGGAGGTCGGCGCCGCCGACTGGCGCGAGCACCACCTGCGGCGCCACACGCCCGCATGGACCGACGCCCGCGCGCGGCTGCAGCACGCTCGGCTGGAGCGCGACGTGCTGCGCGACGCGATCCCGCAGATCGCCACGATGGCCGACCTGCCGGAGCGCCGGCCGAGCTACCTGCTCGAGCGGGGCGCGTACGACTCGCCCGGCGAAGAGGTCGAGCCCGCCCCGCCGGCGGCGATCGCGTCGGACCTCACCCAACAGCGCGGCGATCGCCTCGGCCTGGCGCGGTGGGTCACGTCGCGGGAGAACCCGCTGACAGCGCGGGTCGCGGTCAACCGGTTCTGGCAATCGCTCTTCGGCCGCGGCCTCGTCGCCACGCCCAACGACTTCGGCAGCCAGGGCGCGGCGCCCACGCACCCGGACCTGCTCGACTGGCTCGCGGTGCGATTCGTCGAGTCGGGTTGGGACGTGAAGCAGCTCGTGCGGTTGATCGTCACGTCGGAAACCTACCGGCAGTCGTCGGTCGCCTCACCCGAGCTGCGCGAGGCGGACCCGCAGAACGAGCTGCTGGCCCGCGGCCCCAGCGGCCGGCTGTCGGCCGAGGCGCTGCGCGACTCGGCGTTGGCGGTCGGCGGCCTGCTCGTCGAGCAGATCGGCGGGCCGCCCGTTCACCCGTTCCAGCCGCCCGGGCTGTGGGAAGAGAAAGGCGCCGCGACCTACCGGCGCGACGCCGGTCCGGGGAGCCACCGCCGGAGCCTCTACACGATCTGGAAACGCACCAGCCCGCCGCCGTCGATGATGACGTTCGACGCGGCCGACCGCGAGGTCTGCACGATGCGCCGCGAAGCGACCGCCACGCCGCTGCAGGCGCTGGTCTTGCTGAACGACCCCCAGTACGTCGAGGCCGCGTGCGGCCTCGCCGAAAGCGTCGCCGGCGACGCGCTCGCCGAGCGGCTAGAGAACCTCTGGCGGCGCGCCACCAGCCGCGCGCCGACCGAGGCCGAGTCCGCCGTGCTGCGGCGGCTCTACCACGAGCAGCTCGAGTACTTCCAGCAAGACCGCCACGCGTCCGCCACGCTGCTTTCCGTTGGCGACCGCGGCGAAGCCGATCCCGACCCCGAAGCCGCCGCGATGGCCGCTACGGCGCTGGCCGTGCTCAACCACGACGCCTTCGTGATGAAGCGGTAGCCTCGGGTCCTTCAAAAACAGCCCCATGTTCGATCCTGCCTTTGACAACCTGAACCGCCGCTGTTTCCTCCGCGCGGGCGGGCTTTCCCTCGGCGCGGCCGCGCTGGCGCAACTGCTGCCCCGGGAAGCGACCGCCTCCGCCACGCCGGGCGTGCTCGATGCGTTGCACCATGCGCCGCGCGCGAAGCGCGTGATCTACCTGTTCATGAGCGGCGGCCCGTCGCAGATGGACCTTTGGGACTACAAGCCGAAGCTCAACCGCCTCAACGGCGAGCAACTCCCAGAATCGGTCCGCGACGGCCAGCGCTTGACCGGCATGTCCGCCAACCAAGCCACGCTCCCGCTGGCCGGCGCCCAGTTTGACTTTGCGCAACACGGCAAGCACGGCGCTTGGGTCAGCGAGCTATTGCCGCACACCGCGAAGGTGGTCGACGAGCTTTGCGTGGTCCGCTCGATGCACACCGACGCGATCAACCACGACCCCGCCATCACCTTCTTCCAGACCGGCTCGCAGAACGCGGGCCGCCCGTCGATCGGCGCGTGGCTCAGCTACGGCCTCGGCTCGCTCAACGACAACCTCCCCACCTTCTGCGTGCTGGTCTCCAAGGGCGGGACCGGCCAGCCGATCTACTCGCGGCTGTGGGGCTCCGGCTTCCTCCCCTCCACGCACCAGGGCGTGCAGCTCCGCGCGGGCGCCGACCCGGTGCTCTACCTGAACAACCCCGAGGGCCAGAACCGTGCGGCGCGCCGCGCGCTGCTCGACCGCCTCGCCGACCTGCACCAACTGCAGCACGAGGCCACCGGCGACCCGCGCGTGCTGGAGCGGATCGAGCAGTACGAGATGGCCTTCCGCATGCAGGCGTCGGTCCCCGACGTGACCGACCTGTCGGGCGAATCGGACGAGACGCTCGACCTCTACGGCCCCGACGCGCGCGAGCCCGGCACGTTCGCCGCGAACTGCCTGCTCGCCCGGCGGCTGGCCGAGCGCGGCGTGCGGTTCGTGCAGCTGTTCCACCGCGGCTGGGACCAACACGACAACCTGCCGAGCGACATCCGCCGCCAGTGCGCCGCGACCGACCAGGGCGCGGCGGCCCTCGTGACGGACCTCAAGCGCCGCGGCATGCTCGAAGACACGCTGGTCGTCTGGGGTGGCGAGTTCGGCCGCACCGCGTACAGCCAGGGCGCCCTCACCGCCGACAACTACGGCCGCGACCACCACCCACGCTGCTTCACCATGTGGCTGGCCGGCGGCGGCGTGAAGCCGGGCCTCGTCTACGGCGAGACCGACGACTTCAGCTACAACATCACGAAGGACCCGGTCCACGTGCACGACCTGCACGCGACGATGCTGCACCTGCTCGGCGTGGACCACGAGCGGCTCACCTACAAGCACCAAGGCCGCCGCTACCGCCTGACCGACGTGCACGGCAATGTCGTGCAAGACCTGATTGCCTAAGAGGTCCCCTGAGCGCCGCAGAGGACGACGGCGCCCTAAGCAGCCGGAGCGCGACTCAAGGGAGCCGCAGAGCGTAAGCTCCCGGAGTGATCCAAGAGCAGGCAATCCCTGCCGTTGCGCGCTCCGGGAGCTAACGCTCTCCGGCTCCCCCAGTGGGCTCTCCGGCTCGCGGCGGCTAGCGCTTCCCGGCCCTCACTCCACGAGGCCGTTCAAGTAGTCCTCGAGGTTGGTGTAGCCGTCGCGGTCCGGGTCGACGGGCCCGTCGGTTGGGTCGTTCGGGTCGAGGCCGTGCGAGCGTTCCCACTCGGAGGGGATGCCGTCGGCGTCGGGGTCCCAATCGGCGTCGCGTTGGACCTCGGGGTAGTCCTCCCAACCGCCGACGTCGTCCTGCGAATCGGGCAGGCCCGGCTTGCCGCTGCGGCTGCCGGTGTAGGTGGTCGTCCCCTCGCGGACCTCGCGCAGCACGCGCTGGTCGTGCTCGTCGAGCTCGGGGTAGTTGCAGCCCACGTCGGCCAGCACGTCGTCGTAGGCCTTGCGCGCGGGCTGTGTGTCGACGTGGGGCGGGAAGAACGGCTCGTCGAGGGTGACCGGCTCGGGCTGCGAGCCGCGCACGTCCATGCCGGCGAACGGGCCGACGGGCCCCTCGGGCTCCGACACGCCCTCCACCACGTTCCCCTCGACATAGTACTGCTGCGGCCCGAACGAGGGGTTCTCGTAGTCCGGGTTCAGGTAGGTCAGGATCCGCGTCGCGGGGCCCGGCTTGTAGTAGTTGTTGACGAACTGCACGAGCCGCGCGCCGCCGTCGGTCGTGCGGTGGTCCCAGTTGTAGACCACGTTGTTGCGGATATCGAGGCGGCCGCGGTGGCGGTTCGCCTGGTCGACGCCGCCGGCGAGGCTCCAGTTGCGGCCCGCGCAATGGGCGAGCAGGTTGTGGTGGAAGCTGCCGATGTCGCCGCCGATGCTCGCGGCGAAGCCGTGCGACTTGCCGTCCTCGTACTTCTTGTGCCCGGCGATGTTGAGGGCCTCGCTGATGAGGGTGCGCTGCAGCGTGATGTTCTCCGCGCCGCGCGAGCTGAACGACTCGTCCTGCGTCCAGCTGATCGAGCAGTGGTCGACGATCGCGTGGTTGCAGCTCGCCAGGCCCATGCCGTCGAGCGTCTTGCCGGCCGTGTCGCCGGGCCGGACACGCAGGTAGCGTATGATCACGTCCTCGGCGCCCATCGCGCCGAGGTTGTAGTTCGACAGGCACACGCCCATGCCCGGCGCGGTCTGGCCGGCGATGGTCAGCTCGCCGTTGCGGATGATCAGGCGGCTCTGGAGCACGATCCGGCCGGACACGTCGAACACGACCGTGCGCGGCCCCTCGGCCTCGACCGCTGCGCGGAGGCTGCCCGGGCCCGAGTCGTTGAGGTTCGTCACGTGCAGCACCCGACCGCCCCGGCCGCCGCGGGCGAAGCGGCCGTAGCCCTGCGCGCCGGGGAACGCCAAATGCCGCACGCGGAAGGCCCACACCTGGCCGGGCGTGATCCGCCCGTCGGACCCGAGGGTGTCGACCCGCCACGCGTACCACCGCAGGCTGTCGTTCTCTTCGATCGGCGCGTCAGCGGTCGGCTCGGTGGTCACCGCGAGGGGCTCCCGCGCGGCGGCCGCGATCGCCCGCGCGGCCCCTTCTTCGCTCGCGGAGCCGAGGAACACGCGGTACTCGCTCGCGTTGTCGCCCCCTTGCCAAGAGAGCTTCACCGAGCCGTTGTCGCCGTCGGCGTGGCCGTCGTAGTCGGCCGGCGTGGGCGATTCGGCCCGCCGCGCCGGGTTCGGGGCGTCGAGCTCCAGCGCGTTGAGCACCACCGGGCCGTCGGCCGCCGACAAGCGGACCCGCACCGGCTTGTCCGCGTCGGCGTCGAACTCCACGTACGCGGTCGCCGCGTCGGCGTCGTGCTTGGGGGCGCGGGCGGGGCGGGCGGAGTCCGTCGCGTCGCCGACGGCGAGGGTGACCTCACCGGCCGGCCCGTTGCCAAACGCCGCGTGCCAGGTCGCCAGGCTGTGCCGCCCGGCAGAGAGGCCCTCGATCTTAATCTCGATCGGCCCTTCCGAGCGGAAGCCGTCGCTGGCGAGCGTCGCGCCCGTCGCGAGGCCCGCCTTGTGCAGGAAACCTTCTAGCAGCCCCTCTTCGGCCCGCAGCGTGATGGTCAGCCCCTCCGCGTCGCGCGAGGCCGCGCTCGCGCCGCCGAACTCCCACTCGGTCCAGCCGCGCGTCTCCGCGTCGCTCCGGCCGGTGGCGGCGCTGAGGTCGAAACGCGGCGCCGCGTCGGCCGCGGCCGACACGAGGCAGGCGACACAGGTGACTGTAAAGAACAAAGCAAAGCGCATGAGATTCTATCGGGGTGAGCGAAGCGTCAGGGTTTCAATCGGTGAAGCTTACGCGGGCGGTTCGCGGCGGGAGGCCCTCGGCGGTGGCGGTGAGCGTCGCCTCGCCCGGCAGGCCCGTGCCGCGTAGCACCGCTTGCATGCGGCCTTGGTGGGTCTCAAAACGGTCGCCGGTGTACGCGCGTGGGCTGGTCAGATCGGCCGAGCCGACCGCGATCAACTCGGCCGGGCCGGCGACCTCGAAGCGAACGAGTTTTTCCTCCAGCGGCTGGACCCGTCCGCGGGCGTCGACGACGGCCGCGTCGACTTGCACGATCGACTGCCGATCGGCCGAGACGCTGGGGGCCTCGGCCCGCAACTCGAGGCGCGCGGCCGGGCCGGCGGTCGTGAGCCGCACGCGTTCGCGCTCGGCGCCTTGGCGGTCGAGGCCGATCGCGACGAGCTCACCGGGGCGGTAAGGCACGCTGAACGAGGCCAAGAACTCGTTCTCTTCGCCGGCGTCGGCCTCGCCGACCGGCTCGTCGTTCAGCATCAGCCGCACGCGCGGCCAGCGGCTCGCGGCACGCACCGTGAGCGGGGTCCCGTCGCCGACGTTCCAAGTCCAGTCGGCGCGGGCCGGCTCGGTCGCCCAAGGGGTGAGCGACCACGGCTGGCCCGCCGGGTCGACGACCCACGCGTAGAGGGTCTCGCCGCGGTCCCAAACGATGTTGCGGTAGTAGGAGATCGGCTTCCGCTGGCCCACCAAGTCGATGTCGCCGCAGGCGGCGCCGCGCCACGGGTAGTGCTCCGCTTCCCAATGGGTCTTGGGCTCCTCGCCCGCCGGGTAAGCGCGGCCGATACCGGCCTCGCCGAGGTAGTCGATCGCCGACCAAACGAAGTCGCCGACGACCCACGGCTGCGTGGTTGTCGCGCGCCAGCTCTTGAAGACATCGACCGGGTAGGTCTCGCTGCCGTACATCACGCGTCGCGGCAGGCGCTGGTGGTCGGCGGCGTAGCGGCCGATCTCGTAGTTGTAACCGCACGCGCCCAGCGGCTCCAGCAGCGGGTCGAGCTCGCTCCACGGCCGCTCGCCCAGGCCGTTCACACCGGCGGTGACCGGCCGCGTCGGGTCGAGTTCGCGCACGTGGTCGGCCAGCGCGTGGGCGTACCGCACTCCGCTCGGCTTGCCGCGTTCGTACATCTCGTTGCCGATGCTCCACATCACGACCGACGGGTGGCGACGGTCGCGGCGCACCATGGCGGACAGTTCGTCGCGCCAGATCTCGTCGAAGTGGTCACCGTAGTCCTTGGCGAGCTTGCTCGCGCGCCAGCCGTCGAACGCCTCGTCGATGACCAGCAGGCCCAGCTCGTCGCACGCGTCGAGGAAAGCCTCGGCCGGCGGGTTGTGCGACGTGCGGATCGCGTTGAAGCCGGCCCGCTTCAACAGCGTCGCGCGGCGGCGTTCGGCCGCGTCGTACGAGGCCGCGCCGAGCGGCCCGTGGTCGTGGTGCACGTTGCCGCCGTACAGGACGACCGGCTCGCCGTTGAGCAAGAACCCGCGCTCGGCATTGACCTCGACCGTCCGCAATCCGACCCGCTGCGAGGCTTTGTCGATCGGCTTTCCTTCGGGTCCGGTCAGCTCGACACGCAGCTCGTACAGCGCAGGCGATTCGGGCGTCCAAGATTCTGGCTCGTCGATCTCGAGCCGAACGGTGGCCTCCGCCGCGCCGCCTGCGGGCGCATTGATTCCGACGTTCTTTCGCGTGACTTGTTGGCCGCTTGGCGCGAAGAGCGAGACCGTAGCCGAGTGCGCTTGCTCCGCATCGCCTGTGTTCTCGACAGAAAAGACCACCTCGGCGAGCACCCGCTCATCAGACAGCCGGAGCGTCTTTAGCCAAACGCTCTCCGGCTCGATCGTTATCTCTCCGCTCCGTCGCAGCCACACGTGGCGGTACAGGCCCGAGCCGCTGTACCAGCGGCAATTGGGCTGCGCGGAGTTGTCGACCCGTACGGCGATCACGTTCGGGCCATCGGCCCGGGCGTCGGGCAGCTCGAGCGCGAAGGGCGTGTAGCCGTACAGGTGTTTGCCAAGCCGCTCGCCGTTGAGCCACACCTGCGTGTCGCCGTAGCAGCCCTCGAACTCAACGCTGAGGCGCTCCCCGTCGGTCGCCGGCGGCAGCTCGCGGCGGTACCAGCCCACTCCCATCCGGTGATAACCGCCGGGGCCGGCGCTGGGGGCGTCGGGCTCGGTCGGGTGCTCGATGCTCCAGTTGTGTGGCAGGTCGAGCTGGCGCCAGGAGCTGTGGTCGTAGTCGGCGGCCTCCGCGCCCGGCGCGTCGCCGAGGTGGAAGCGCCAGCCGTCATCGATGAGCGTCCGCTCGCCGCCGACCGCTGGCGAAGCGAGCGCCGCGGACAGCGCGAGGAGGAAGGAGAATCGCATCCCTCAATTCAAGCAGGCCGGCGCGAGACACGCCAACGGTCGGCCGCCTGAAAACGGGGCCCGTTTTGCGACGCCCACCGGCCGACGCGTTCGCCGGCCGCGTGTAGGGTGGAGAGGACGACGACTCGCCTACTCGCCGCGCATCGGTGCGGTATCCCCGCTCCGCTTTGCTAGCGCCACCTCCCATCGCAACGCTCACCTTGCTTCCCCGCCCGTTGGCCGCCCATCGATGGATCGCGATCGCGGCGGCTTGCGTTGCGCTCGCCGCGGCGCCGCTCGCCCGATCGCAGACGATCGACCAGCTCCGTGCGGCGTTCGCCGAGCCGCCCGCCGCCGCGCGGCCGTGGGTCTTCTGGTACTGGATGCACGGCCGCGTGAGTGAAGAGGGGATCACGGCCGACCTCCAGGCGATGAAACGCGCGGGCCTCAGCGGCGCGTACCTGATGCCGATCCAGGGCCCGACGGACCCGCCGGAGTACGAGCCACTCGCCGTGCAGCTCTCTCCGCGGTTCTGGCGGATGGTGCGGCACGCGGCCGCCGAGGCGCGGCGCTTGGGCTTGGAACTCGGCATGCACGCGTGCGATGGCTTCGCCACGGCCGGCGGGCCGTGGATCACGCCCGAGCTTTCGATGCAGAAGCTCGTGTGGAGTGAAACGCCAGTCACCGGAGGCCAACAGGCCGACACGCAACTCGCCCGCCCCGAGGCTTACGACGGCTTCTACCGCGACGTGGCCGTGCTGGCGCTACCGCTTCCGCCGGGCCATGGCGCGACGACCGAGCAGATCGCGCCGAGGGTCACCTCGAGCGACCAGGAGCCGGGACTCTCGAGACTCGCTTCGCCCAAGAACACCGAGCGCTACCGCAGCGAGGCGCCCTGCTGGATCGAGTACGCGTTCGACGAGCCGTTCACCGCGCGGAGCGTGACCGTCACTCCCGACGGGCGGAACTACCAGTGCCAGCGGCTGTTGGTCAGCGCGAGCGACGACGGCGCCGACTGGCGCGAGGTCGCGCGGCTCGACGCGCCACGCCACGGCTGGCAAGAAGAAGGCTTGCCGGTCACGCACGCGTTGCCCGAAACAACCGCCCGCCGCTTCCGCTTCTCGTGGGACCCGGCCGGCAGCGAGCCCGGCGCGGAGGACCTCGACAACGCGAAGTGGTCCCCCGTGCTGAAGGTGCAGTCGATCGTGCTCTCCAGCGCGCCGCGCGTGCACCACTGGCGGGGTAAGAGTGGTGCCGTGTGGCGGCAGAGCCCGCCAACCACGGAAGAGCTGGCGCCGCAACGCTTGTGCGTGCCGCTCGCCGAGATCATCGACCTGACCGACCGCGTCGACAGCCGGGGTCGCCTCCGCTGGGACGCTCCCCCTGGCGAGTGGCTCGTCATGCGGCTGGGCCACACGTCGACCGGCCGAGAGAACGCCACGGGCGGCGGCGGCCGTGGCCTCGAGTGCGACAAGATGAACGCCGACGCCGCGCGGCTGCAATTCGACCGCTGGTTCGGCGAGGCCCAGCGCCAGATCGCCGACGAGCTCGGCCGAGCCGACGCGTCGCGCGTGCTAAGCACGCTGCACGTCGACAGCTGGGAGTGCGGCGCGCAGAACTGGACCGCCGACCTGCCCGCCGTCTTCCAGAAGCAACACGGCGATTCGCTCCTCAAGTGGCTCCCCGCGATGGCAGGCGTGCCGATCGAGTCGGCCGAAGCGAGCGAGCGCGTGCTGCACGACCTCCGCGAAACGCTCGCCGAGCTGTACGTCGAACGCTTCTACGGCACGCTGCGACGCCTGGCCGACGAGTCGGGCGTGCGCTTCACCGGCGAGTGCACCGCGCCGACGATGCCCGGCGACGGCCTGCGGCACTTCGCCTACCTCGACGCGCCGATGGGCGAGTTCTGGCTCGACAGCCCGACCCACGACAAGCCGACCGACATGCGCGACGCGGTCAGCGGCGCCCACGCCCACGGCAAGCACATCGTCCAAGCCGAGGCCTTCACCCAGCTCCGCATCGCCTGGGACGAAACGCCCGCCCGACTCAAGCGGCTGGGCGACCTGCAGCTCGCGCTCGGCGCGAACCGCTTCGTGATCCACGTGTGGACCCACAACCCTTGGCTCGAACGCAAACCGGGGCAGACCCTCGGCGGCGTGGGGCTCTTCTTCCAACGCGACCAGCCCTGGGCGCGACACGCGAGCGGCTGGACCGACTACCTCGCGCGCTGCCAAGCCGTGCTACAAGCGGGCGAGCCGGTCGTCGACATCGGCGTCGCGATCACGGGCGACCTGCCCCGACGCTCGCTCACACCGGGCAAGCTGGTCGACCGCCTGCCCGGCCTCTTCGGCCAGGAGGCTGTCGAGCGTGAACAAGCGCGGCGGGAAAACTTCGGCCGCCCGCTCCGCGAGCTGCCCGTCGGCGTAAGGGCGTCGGCCAACATCCCGCGGCCCGACGACTGGACCGACCCGCTGGGCGGCTACAAGTACGACTCGCTCAACCCGGACGCACTCGCCGCGGGCGCCGGCCAGCGTTACGCCTTCCTGCACAAGCCCAACGACCCGCCGTGGACCGAACCGGACCTTGACGGTGTCCCCCCCGATTTCCGTGCGTTCACGCCAGAGGGCGCCCGGGCCGAGAACATCGCCTGGACACACCGCCGCGGCGAGGGCTGGGACGCGTACCTCGTCGCGAACCAGACCGGCGAGCCCCGCGCCCTCCGCCTGTCGCTCCGCGCAACCGGCGACGCCGTCGAGCTGTGGGACCCGCTCACCGGCGCTCGCCAGCGCGCCGACGCCAACCACGCCCGGCGGACTGAGCTAGGCCTTTCCCTAGAGGCGAATCAATCGATGCTCGTCGTGCTGACCCGCCAGAGCGACGTGGCCCAATACGAAGAGCCTACCGGGTCGGGCCGGATCGAGGGCCCGTGGCTTGTCCGGTTCGACGCGGCGGTCGGCGACGATCCGCCCGACCTGCGGCTGGAGGGGCTCGCAGACCTAAGCCAACGCAGCGAACTCCGCGCTTTCGCCGGAGAAGCCGCTTATACGACCACGTTCAAACTCGAGGAGCCGCTCGCCGAGGGCGTCCGCTTGTGGCTCGACGTCGGCCGCGCCGAGGCGCTGGCCCGCGTCGCGGTGAACGGCGTCGACTGCGGCGTCGCGTGGACGGCGCCGTACCGAGTCGACGTGACCCGTGCGGTCCGGCCGGGTGAGAATATGTTGCGTGTCACCACGCCGAGCGTCTGGAAGAACGCCCTCATCGCCGATCGATCGCTACCCAAACACGAACGAACAACCTGGACCTCCGCCCCCGTGCGGCTGGCGGACGAAGCCCCCGCCCGGTTCGGCCTCTTGGGCCCCGCAAGGCTCCTCACCCAGAAGCCCATCGAATGATCCCCAACCAGTCAACACGGCGGCTCCGCCCAAACCGGCTCGCAGCGCTCTTGGCGTCGCTTGGCGCGCTCGGCGCCGCCGCGGTTCCCTCCTTTGCCGAAGAAGAGAACGGCGCCGCGATCGACAGCGCTACGATGCGGCGCGTGTACGACGAGCTGCACGCGCCGCACAAGCACGGCCGTGTGCTCACGCCCGGCGAGGGCGAGATGTTCGACTGCCCGAACGTGTTCCGCCACGACGGCAAGTGGTGGATGGTCTTCGTCAGCATCAAAGAACTCGTCGGCTACGAGACGCGCCTCGCGAGCAGCGACGACCTCGTCAACTGGACCGCCGAGGGGACGATCCTCCCGTTCCGCGACGACGGCTGGGACCGCTGGCAAGCCGACGGCAGCATCGCCCTGGTCGACCCCGAGTGGGGCGGCTCGTACGAGCTGTCCCAGCACGACGGCCGCTACTGGATGAGCTACTTCGGCGGCGCGAAGCAGGGCTACGAGACCGACCCGCTCGCTATCGGCATGGCGTGGACCAAGGAACCCACCAAGGCCGAGCCGTGGACGCGCCTCGGCGAGAACCCCGTCCTCGAGCCCTCCGACTCGGGGGCGCGGCCCTTCGAGCAAGCCACGCTCTACAAGAGCCACGTCTTCCGCGACGAGTCACGCTCGCTCGGCGCCCCCTTCGTGATGTTCTACAACGGCAAGCAGAAGGGGGACTGGATCGAGCGGATCGGCGTGGCCGTGTCCGACGACATGGTCCATTGGCGCCGCCACGGCGACGCTCCGGTCATCGACAACGGCAAGGGGATCTCCGGCGACCCGCAGATCATCCGCATGGGCGACCTGTGGGTCATGCCCTACTTCGGCGCGGGGTGGAAGCCGCCGGCCGCCGCTTTCGACACGTTCGCCGTGTCGAATGACCTGGTCCACTGGACCAAGTGGGAAGGGCCGAACCTCGTCGAGCCCTCCGATCCGTTCGACGAGACCTTCGCGCACAAGCCGTGGATCATCAAGCACGAGGGCGTCGTTTACCACTTCTACTGCGCGGTCGGCGGAGGAGTCCGCAGCATCGCGCTGGCGACCTCCAAGCCGCTAGCGACCTCCGAGCCGCTCAAAGCCGAATGAGAATATTTCGCCCCGCCGCTCGCGGCTTAGCCGCCGCGCTCGCCGCAGCAAGCCTCGGTCCCGCCGTGCTCGCCGAGCAAGGCGCGCCGCAGCGCGTGCTCTGCTTCGACGCACCGGCCGAGCGGTTCACCGAGTCGTGCGTGCTGGGCAATGGCCGGCTCGGCGCGATGCTGTTCGGCAGGGTGAACGAGGAGCGGGTCGTGCTCAACGAGGCCGGCATGTGGAGCGGCTCGCCCCAGCAGGCCGACCGCCCCGAAGCCCACGAGGCCTTGCCCGAGATCCGCCGGCTGCTGCTCGCTGGCCAGAACCACCAGGCCGAGCAGCTCGTCAACGAGGCCTTCACCTGCGCGGGCGTCGGCTCCGGGCAGGGGCAGGGCAAGTCGACGCCATACGGCTGTTACCAGACGCTCGGCGACCTGCGGCTCGAGTTCCCCCACGGCGGCTCCCCGGCGACCGGCTACCGCCGCACGCTCCGCTTGGCCGACGCCCGTGCCACGGTCGATTACACCATCGACGGGGTGCGCCACACGCGCGAAGCGCTGGCCTCCGCGCCGGACGACGCGATCGTCGTGCGCCTGACGGCGAGCGAGCCGGCCGCGATCTCGTTCGCCGCGTGGCTCGATCGCCCCGAACGCGCCACGCTCGCCCCGCACGGCGGCGACACGCTCGAGCTCTACGGCCAACTCGAAGACGGCTTCGGAACCGACCGCGGCGTCCGCTACGCCGCGCGGTTGCGGGTCGTCCCCGTCGGCGGCCGGGTGCGGGTCGACGGCGGTCGGCTCCGCGTCGACGGCGCCGACGAGGCGCTGGTGTTCGTCACCGCGGCGACCGACATCGACTCCTTCGCCGGCCGCCCCGTCGACGACGCCCGCGCCGCCGCGGCCGACGACCTGCGCGCGGCCAGCGGCAAAACATGGGGCGACCTCGCCGCGCGGCAAGCCGCCGACCATCGCCGGTGGTTCGACCGCGCTTGGCTGCGTGTCGGACCGCCCGCCAACGAAGCCGAGCCCGCTCCCATCGCCGAGCGGATCGCGGCCGAAGGGCCGCCCGAAGCAGAGCTCGTCGCCACGCTGTTCGACTACGGCCGCTACTTGCTGATCGGCTCGTCCCGCCCCGGCGGCTTCCCCGCCAACCTGCAAGGCATCTGGGCCGAAGAGCTGCAGACCCCCTGGAACGCCGACTGGCACGCGAACGTCAACGTGCAGATGAACTACTGGCCGGCCGAGCCGTGCAACCTGTCGCGGCTGCACGAGCCGCTCTTCGCCCTCGTCGAGTCGCTCGTCGAGCCCGGACGCGGCACGGCCCAGGCGTACTACAAGGCGCGCGGCTGGGTCGCCCACCTGCTGATGAACCCGTGGGGCTTCACCTCGCCCGGCGAGTCGGCCAAGTGGGGCTCCACGCCCACCTGCAGCGCGTGGATGTGCTGGCGGCTCTGGGACCACTACCTGTACACGGGCGACCGCGGCCACCTGCGGCGGGTCTACCCCACGCTACGCGACGCGGCCGCGTTCTACGCGGACATGCTGATCGAAGAGCCACGGCACGGCTGGCTCGTGACCGCGCCGTCCAACTCGCCCGAGAACGCGTTCATCGACAGCCGGGGGCGCACCGTGCACACGTGCATGGGCCCCGCGATCGACCAGCAGTTGCTCCGCTTCTTGTTCGACGTGGTGATCACCTCGTCGGAGTTGCTCGGCGAATCGGACCCGCTCGTCGATGAGCTACGCGACCTGCTGCCCCGCTTGGCGCCGACCCAGATCGGCGACGACGGCCGCGTCATGGAGTGGCTCCGCCAGCGTGAAGAGGCCGAGCCCGACCACCGCCACGTGTCGCACTTGTGGGGCCTCTACCCGGGCATGGAGATCGACCGGCAAGCCACGCCCGACCTGGCGGCCGCCGCCTGGGAGTCGCTCCACGCGCGCGGCGATGGCGGAACCGGCTGGGCGATCGCGTACAAGGCGTGCCTGTGGGCGCGGCTGGGCGAGGGGGATCGGGCGCTGGCGTTGCTGGGCCGGTTGCTCCGCCCCGCGGACGACCCGTCGGAGGCCCAGCGTTGGAACGGCGGCGTTTACCCCAACCTGCTGGTCGCCCACCCGCCGTACCAGATCGACGGCAACTTCGGCGCGACCGCCGCCGTGGCCGAGATGCTCGTGCAGAGCCGCTACGACACGCCCGACGGCGCCGCGCCGGCCCAGATCGACCTGCTGCCCGCCCTGCCCGCCGCTTGGTCCGAGGGACAGGCCCGCGGCCTCCGGGCGCGCGGCGGCGTCACGGTCGGACTAAGCTGGAGCGATGGCCAACTGGCGTCGGCCACGCTCACCAGCCACTGGGCCCCGTCGGCCCGCGTCCGCTACCGCGGCGCCGTGCAAACCATCGACCTGCCGCGTGGCGAGCCGGTCGAGATCTCGTTCGACCAGCGATGACTCCTCTTCCCACCCAGGCGGCAGCCGTCCGACGCTCTCTGCTGCTGCTCGCGGCTAGCGTCTTCTCTTTGTCTTTCGCCGGCGCCGCCACGCCCGACTGGGAGAACGAGCAAGTCATCCAACGAAACCGGCTCCCCGCGCGGGCGACCTTCTGGCCGATGGGCTCCGCCGAAGCGGCCCGGCGCGGCGACCGCGACGCGTCGCCGTGCGTCAAATCGCTCGACGGCGATTGGCGCTTCCACTGGTCGCCCACGCCCGAGGGCGCGCCGCTCGCGTTCTGGCGCGAGGGGTTCGACGCGACGTCGTGGGCCAAGCTGCCGGTCCCTTCGAACTGGCAGACGCACGGCTACGGCACGCCGATCTACAAGGCCTCCGGCTACCCGTTCCGGATCGACCCGCCGCGCGTCACCAGCGAGCCGCCCGAGGACTGGACCGTGCACGGCGAGCGCAACCCGGTCGGCTGCTACCTGCGCGACTTCGAGTTGCCCGAGTTGTGGGCCGGCCGCAGGGTGTTCTTGCATTTGGCGGGTGTTGAGGGGGCGGTCGAGGCGCGCGTCAACGGCCGGCGCGTCGGCTACAGCCAGGGGAGCCGCTCCCCCGCGGAGTTCGAGATCACTGCGTACCTGAAGCCCGGCGCCAACCGCATCGCGCTGAAGGTCTTCCGCTACAGCGACGGCTCGTACCTCGAAGACCAAGACATGTGGCGCCTGGCCGGGGTGTTCCGCGAAGTGGTGCTCTACGCCACGCCCGCCGCGCGGATTGCCGACTTCACCGTCCGCACCGACCTGGACGACGACTACCGCGATGCGCGGCTGGCCATCGACCTGGAGCTCGACGCGGCCGAGCCGCTCGGTGGCTGGTCGGTCGCCGCGCAGCTCTACGACGCCGACGGCGCGGCCCTCTTCGCCGAGCCACTCACGCACGACGCGGCCCCGATCCTCAACCTCGAGCAAAACGCCGACGTGCTGGTCGATCGCACGCCGCAACGCGGTCCGGCCAAGTTCGGATGGCTCACGGCCCGGGTCGCCGATCCAAAGAAGTGGACCGCCGAAACGCCGCACCTGTACCGGCTGGTGCTCTCGCTCGTCGACCCGCAGGGCAACACGGCCCAAGCCGTCGCGTGCGACGTCGGGTTCCGCGAAGTCCACATCGCCGACGGCCGGCTGCTGGTCAACGGGCGGCCGGTCAAGCTCCGCGGCGTGAACCGCCACGAGCACGACCCGGCCACCGGCCACGCGCAGTCGCTCCAGTCGATGCGGCGCGACATCCGCCTGATCAAGCAGGCCAACCTCAACGCGGTCCGCACCGCGCACTACCCGAACGACCCGCGCTGGTACGAGCTTTGCGACCGGCTCGGGCTCTACCTGATCGACGAGGCGGACCTCGAGACCCACGGCCTCCGCGGCCGCCTCGCCGGCGACCCGCGCTGGCTGCCGGCGCTGCTCGACCGCGGCGTGCGGCTGGTGGAGCGCGACAAGAACCACCCGTCGGTCATCGCCTGGTCGCTCGGCAACGAGTCCGGCTGGGGCGCGAACCTCGCCGCGCTGGCCGGCTGGGTCCACGGCGCCGACCCCACGCGGCCGGTCCATTACGAGGGCGCGCAGGGCGAGCCCGACCCGCCCGAGGTCGACTTCATCAGCCGCTTCTACCCCCGCGTCCGCGAGGAGTACCTGCACCCCGACCTGCCCCAAGACCCCGCCGCCGCCGAGCGCCCGGAGAACGCGCGCTGGGAGCGGCTGCTCGACCTGGCCGAAGCCGCCCAGCGCCGCGGCGACCCCCGCCCGGTGCTCGCCAGCGAGTACGCGCACGCGATGGGCAACGCCGTGGGGAATCTCCAGGCGTACTGGGACGAGATCTGGGCCAACGACCGGCTGCTCGGCGGTTTCCTGTGGGACTGGTCCGATCAGGCGCTGTGGGCCGAGACCGACTCGGGCGAGCCGTACCTCGGCTACGGCGGCGCGTTCGGCGACGAGCCCAACCACGGCGCGTTCTGCCTCAACGGCTTGGTGATGGCCGACCGCGCGCTCACCGCCAAGTACTGGCAAGCGAAGAAGACGCTGCAGCCCGCCGCGGTCTCGCTCGTGGGCCTCGCCGACGGCGCGGACGGCGGCCAGCGTGTCGCGCTCGAGATCACCAACCGCCGCGACCACGCCGACCTGGCCGACCTGCAAGTAGCTTGGCGATTGGAGGCCGACGGCGCGCCCATCGCCGACGGGGTCGAGGAGCCCATCGCTATCCAGCCGGGCGAGAGCGAAACGCTCGTTGTCGAGCTGCCCGCCAGCTCCGCCCCCGGCGAGCGGTTCCTGCGAGTCGCTCTGCGTCACGAGGACGCGACCGACTGGGCGCCCGCCCGGCACGAGGTTGCTTGGGAGCAGATCGAGCTGCCCGCGGCCGAACCGCTGAAAGTCGCACCGGCCGACGCGCCGCCGCTGGCGATCGAGGAGAACGAGAAGTCGATCGTGCTCCGCGGAGCGGGGTTCGAGGCCGTGTTCGACCGCCGCGCCGCCGCCCTAACGAGCCTCAGGCACGGAGGCCGCGACTTGCTCGCCGGCCCACTCCGCCCGCAGGCGTACCGCGCGCCGACCGACAACGACCGCGGATTCGGTTCGTGGCTCGCCAAGGAGTGGACCGAGGCCGGGCTGGACTCGGCCGAGCTCGAGCCGAGCGGAGCTACGGTCGAGCGGATCGACTCCGCGCACGCGCTGGTCGACGTGCGCACGGCGCTCGTCACACGCCGCGGCCAGATCGAAGTCGCCCAGACCTGGCGCGTCAGCGGCGATGGCCGCCTGGAAGCCGACGTGCGCTTCACGCCCGAAGGGGAGCTGCCCCCACTGCCGAGGCTCGGCCTGGTCGCCGCCGCGCCGGGCCGGCTGGACCGCGTCGAGTGGCTGGGGCGGGGGCCTTGGGAGAGCTACCCGGACCGGCTCGCCGCGTGCGACGTCGGCCGCTACGCGGGGCTCTTGGCCGAGCAAGCGACCCCGTACCCGCGACCGCAAGAGACCGGTTCGCACGAACAGACCCGCTGGGTCGCGCTATCGGATTCCAGCGGCGCGGGCTTGCTGGTCTTGGCGACCGGCGAACCCTTCGCCTTCTCCGCCCTGCCCTACTCGGCGGGCGATCTGGCGGCCGCGAAGCGCTGGGTCGACCTCGAGCCGCGCGGCGAGACATTCCTCTCGCTCGATGCGGCCCAGTGCGGCCTCGGCAACAGCAGCTGCGGCCCCGGCGTGCTGAAGGAGCACGCGGTCCTCCCCGGGCCGGTAAGCTTGCGCTTCGCGCTCGTCCCGCTCTCACCCGACGACGACCCCGCACCGACCGCGCGGCGCGTCCGCCAACAACTCAGCGAGCAGCCATGAAGACCTTCCGGATCGACGGGCCCGGCGCGGCCTCGATCGCCGAAGCCCCCCGCCCCACGCCCGGCGCCGGCGAGGTGCTCTTGCGTGTCGAGACCGTTGGCCTTTGCGGCACCGACCTGAACACCTTCCGCGGCCGCAACCCGCTGGTCACCTACCCGCGTGTGCCGGGCCACGAGGTCGGCGCGACGATCGCGGAGCTCGGGCCCGGTGTCGAGGGCTGGTCGGTCGGCCAGGCGGTGCTCGCCTTCCCGTACAACGAGTGCGGCCGCTGCCCCGCGTGCCGCTCCGGCCGCTTCAACTGCTGCCGCGACAACCAGACGCTCGGCGTGCAGCGCGACGGCGCCATGGCCGAGTACTTCGTGCTCCCCGCGGCCAAGCTGCTCACCGCCGAGGGCCTCTCGCACACCGAGCTCGCGCTGGTCGAGCCCCTCACGGTCGGCTTCCACGCGGTCGCCCGCGGCCAGGTTGCGGCCGGCGACACGGTCGCCGTGTTCGGCTGCGGCGCGATCGGCCTGGGCGTGATCGCCGGCGCGGCCGAGCGCGGCGCCCGCGTGATCGCCATCGACCTGGACGACGCCAAGCTCGCCCTCGCCCGCAAGTGCGGCGCGACCGACGCGATCAACTCCGGCGCGACCGACCTGCACACGGAGCTCGCCGCCCTCACCGACGGCGACGGCCCCGCCGTCACGATCGAGGCGGTCGGCCTGCCGCAGACCTTCCGCGCGGCCGTCGAAGAGGTCGCGTTCGCCGGGCGCGTGGTCTACATCGGCTACGCCAAAGCGCCCGTCGAGTACGAGACCAAGCTCTTCGTGATGAAGGAGCTAGACATCCGCGGCTCGCGCAACGCGCTGGCGAGCGACTTCGCCGACGTGATCGCGATGCTGCAGCGCAAGCACTTCCCGGTCGCCGACGTGGTCACCCACACCGGCCCGCTCGCCGACGCGCCCGACCTGCTGCGCATGTGGAGCGACCGCCCCGGCGAGGTCACCAAGATCCACGTCCGCCTGTGACACGCCGGCCTCGGTGCAGGTCGGGCTGCGCCTGCCAGGCGCGCGGCACGTCGCGTGCGTCGGGCACAGCCCGACCTACGGTTTTCCTGTTGCTCTCAAGCCTCGCCTTGGAACACCCGCTGCAAGTAAGCCACGTTCGCCCCGAAGTTGCGCCCCACGTTGCGCGCGTCGCTGGCGTCGCGCGAGCGCTCGACCACGAGCCAGCCGCTCCAGCCCATCTGGTCGAGCGTGTCTTTGACGGCCGGCATGTCGACCCGCTCGTTGTTCTCGAGCCACACGCCGTCCTCGTCGGTCGCGTGGATCTGGCAGATCCGCTCGGCGCCGAGGACGCGCAGCTCGGCGTGCAGGTCGCGGCCGTTTTGCAGCGCGTTGGCGAAGTTGAAGTAGCTCCGCACGCCCGGCGATCCGATCTCGTCGAGCAGCTCGGCCTCGCCGGCCGCGTCGAGCGCGGTCTCCACGCCGATCACCAGGCCGGCCTCCTCGGCGTCGGCGCCGAAGCGCTTCAGCCGCTCCACGACCGCCGGCCGCAGCTCGGGTCGCTGCACCAGGTCGCCCTGCACGCCCAGCGGCAAGAACGCGACCCGGACCCCCATCGCGCGCATCGTGGCGAGGCAGTCGCCGACCATCCGCGGCACGGTCGGCCGCTCGGCGAACGACTGCGCGTAGAAGCCGCTCATCGCCAGCGAGCAGATCGCCACGCCGCGGTCGGCCGCCTCGGAGAGGAATTGCTCGCGGGCCTCCGGGTCGCCCAGCTTGCTCTCGAAAGTGTCGCGCTGGCCGAGCGAACCCATGTCGACCTCCACCCCGTCGGCGCCGATCTCGGCCGCCAAACCGATCGCCCCCAGCTTCTGCCGCTTGAGCATCATCCAGTCGCACACGCCCACCCGGTAACGCGGCGCGGCGGCCGCATCGGTCAGCGAGGGGGCGGCCAGCGAGGGGGCGCCCAGCAGCGTCGCGGCGCCGGCCGCCGCGGTCGTTCGCAGGAAGTCACGGCGTCGCATCGGAGAGAACCACCAAAAAGAAGGAAACAAGGATGACCCGCACCATCTTAACGGCGATCCGCCGCCGCAAACCGACCGTTGGCTCGATAGCAGGCGCGGTTGCGCTGCTGCCGGCGGTCGCCGGCGCGTGGTCAATCGGACGGGACGACGTCGGCCCCCGCGCGATGCCCGCCGCGGTCGAGCCGATCGACGCGCCGTTCGACATGCCCCGGCTCGCCCGCCCCGCCATCGCCGACCGCCAGCAACGCCTCGAAGGACCGCCCCGCGCCGGCGCGATCCAGCCGGCGATCGACGCGCTCGCCGCCGAGGGGGGAGGCCGCGTGGTCGTGCCGGCGGGCGAGTGGCCGACCGGGCGGATCGAGCTGAAGACCGGCGTCGAGCTGCACCTGGAGGAGGGCTGCGTGCTCGCCTTCTCCGGCCGCATCGAGGACTACCTGCCGCCGGTCTTCACCCGCTACGAGGGCATCGAGGTGATGGGCGTGGGGGGGCTGGTCTACGCGCACAACCAAGAGCGGATCGCCCTGACCGGCCGCGGCGAGCTGCGCGGCCCCGACGAGGGCCCCCTCCGCGAAGCGCGCAAGGGGCTCTCCGACAAGGTCGTCGACCAGTCCGCGCCGGTCGAGACACGCCTGCTCGACGGGCAAGAGGGCCGGCACTACCTGCGTCCGTACTTCGTCTGCCCGGTCGACTGCCGCGACGTGTACGTCGAGGGGGTCACGCTCCGCAACGGCCCGATGTGGAACGTCGTAGCGATCTACTGCGACCGGGTGGTCGTCCGCGGCGTGAGGATCGAGAGCCGCGGCGTCGTCAACGGCGACGGCGTCAACGTCGACTCCAGCCGCAACGTGCTCATCGAGTACTGCTCCACCAACACCGGCGACGACTGCTACGCGGTCAAGTCGGGCCGCAACGAGGACGGCCTGCGCGTCGGCCGGCCGTCGGAGAACATCGTCGTGCGCCGCTGCTACGCCGAGGGGGGCTACGGCGCGTTCACCGTCGGCAGCGAGACCGCCGGCGGCGTGCGGAACGTGTACGTGCACGACTGCCTGTTCGACGGCATGAGCTACGCGGCCTACTTCAAGACCCGCCGCCCCCGCGGCGGCGGCGGCCGGAACCTGCTGGTCGAGCGGGTCCGCTTCCGCTCCGAGAGCCACGCGGTCTTCTTCGACATGATCGGCTCGCCGATGTACGTGGGCGAGCTCGGCGCCCGCCTGCCCGAGCGCCCCCTCACGCCGGCCACGCCTTATTACCAGGACATCACGCTCCGCGACCTCCGCGGCGAGGCCGGCGGCGAGGCGGTCAAGATCAAGGGCCTCCCCGAGAGCCCCGCCACGCGCGTCACGATCGAGGACGCCCACATCCGCAGCCGGGGCTTCCTCAACCTGGCCGACACGGCCGACCTGACGATCCGCGACAGCGTGCTGGTCACCGAAGAGCCCACCCTGCGGCTGCTCGGCACGCGCGACGTGGCCTTCGAGAACGTGCGGGTCGAAACCCCCTCCGGGTCCCCGGCCGAAATCGACGTCGACGCGACGGACTCCGATTTGCCGCGGATCGGCGCTCCCGCCCCGTGACGGCCGCCAAGATTTTTGCGGCATTTCCCTTTTCCGTTTGCTATCCTGCTCGACGGGCTCTCGTCCTTCGTGCTGCACCTAACGTCCGTCGCTTAAGAGCGCATGAATGCGTCTGTGACCCTCATCGGCCGGCGGAATCGGCCTTCTGCTGACTCGGCGCCTCGCGGGACTAACCGCTTGGCCCGCCGCAACCGGACGATCAAGAGTCGCGGGCTTCCGCGCCTTCGGTTGTCGCTACCGACCCTCTAGCGCGCCGCCCGAGCGTGGCCCGTAACACCCCGAACCCAGCCGCAGTTACCGATGACGACTCTCACCCGCGCCGCGTTGGTGGCGACCGCTCTGCTGCTCGGCCGAGGGGTCGACGCCCAAGTCATTTACAACAACTCCTCGACGGCGGCCGAAGGCTACTACCGGGGTCTGGGCGGCGCGATCCAGGCGCGGGGTCAGAAGAACCTGTCCAACTCGCAAGCCGCCATGAACCTGACCGACGCGAGGTCCGGGCAGATCGACAACCAGGTAAAGTCGGTCAACGCGTACTGGGAAAAGAAAGGCATCTACAGCCAGCACCAGCAGCAAGAGTTCTACGAGATGGAGCGGAAGCGGCAGAGCGAGCTGGCTCGTAATGGATTGCAGCCGCTCGACGAGCAGCAATTCAACACGACCACCGGCCAGATCGCATGGCCGGGGACCCTGAAGACCAGCGAGTACTCGAAATACCGAGAGACCCTCGACGACTTCTTCGCGAAGCGCGCCCAGTCCGGCGTGCTCACGGGCGACGACTACATGGCCGCAACGGCCGCTATCAAGAGCTGGCAAGACGACATCAGGGCGCAGAAGGACAAGTACCCGATGAACGTGCTGCACGAGATGCTGCGTTTCTTGCTGAGCCTGAACCGAGAGTTGAACGACAACGTGTCCTGAGCCCTCCGCCGATAGTCGACGCAGCCGGAGTTGTTCCGCGGCCGCACGCTTCGGACAAGTCACACCACCATCTCAACGAGATCTCCCGATGCACCACACGCGGTTCTTTCTTGGCCTGGCGCTTTCGGCGGCGAGCGGGGTGCTGGTAGCGCCGCCCTGTCACGCACAAGACGCGTCGGCGGCGGTCTCGGCCGCCACTTCCAAGTCCGGCGACGAGCAGTTCGCCGCCATCGACCGGCTCGGCAGGCTCCGAGAGTCGTCCACCGAAGCCGTGCCGGCGCTCCAGAAACTCCTCCAGAGCAGCGAGGCGCGGGTCCAGTGGCGCAGCGCCAGGGCCCTGGGCCACCACGGCAAGGCAGCGGCCGACGCCGCCCCGCGGCTGCGTGAACTGCTCAAGGAAGGGAAGCCCGCGGTGCGCTACCACGCGGCGGTCGCACTCGGCAAGATCGGCTCGGACGACGACGCGACCATCGACGCGCTCGTGGCCGCCGCGACGGGCGCCGACGCCACGGTCGCAAGGGCCGCGATCGCGGCCCTGAGAAACATCGGCCCGCCGCCGGCGAGGGTCGTCGATGCGTTCCAGCAAGCGCTCGCGTCGGACCACGACTCGGTCGTCGTGTACGCGCTCGAGGCCCTCGTGGAGCGTGGCGCCGACGCCACCCCTGTCTTGCGGGAAGCGCTCAAGCGGGGCGAGACCGCGTACGTCGCGTGCGCGGCGATCGAACAGATCGGCGAGCCGGTCGCGTCGCTCGCGCCGGAGGTCGCGGCGTTGCTCTCCGACACGAAGCACTCGCACCTGCAGGTCCAAGCCCTGCTCGCCTTGGCGAGCGTCGGGCCTTCCGCCAAGGACACCTCGGACAAGATCCTTCCCGTGCTGAAACAGGCCAACGACCCGTCGGTCGCCGCCGCCGCGGCCTACGCGCTGGGGAGCGTCGGCGCGACGAACGCCGACGACGCGCTGAAGGCCGCCGCCGACCGTGACGACCCCCTGTTGTCCATGGTCGCCGCCTGGGCGCTCGCCACCGTGCACCCGGACGACGCCGACCTGCAAGCCATGGCCCGCCAGCGCTTGCAAAGCGGCGCCCAGAGCGACGACCCCACGATCCGCGCGGCCGCCGAGAAGGGCCTGACGTTGCTCGGGGCCGACAAGGGCTAGGCGTACGGCCCGGAGGCCACCGACGCCAACCGCTTCCGGTTGCTCGGTCCGCCGGACGGTCTGTCGCTCGCCGCGCGGGCCTCTGGTCTGCTCGGCGTGTCGGTAGCCGCTGCTCCCCCGGCTCGCCGCTCGCTGGTTCGGGGCTTATCCCGCCCTGCGGGCGACGAAGAACCGGTAGCCGTACGCGTCCGCATACCGGCGACGCACTTCGATCTCCGCCTCGGTCGCGGCGACCACGCCGAGGGCCTGCTCGTCGCCGGCGTACTTCTCGCGCAACACGGGCAGCTTCGCCTGCAGCGGGCCGTAGTAGTCGGACCACCAATCCGAGTCGGGGAGCGTGAAGCCGCCGAGGGGTTCGTACCCCGATTCGCGCACCTCCCGTAGCACACCGCGGACGGTCGTCATCGCGGGGTACCCGGCTCGCCAAAACTCGGCGGCGGCCGGCGGCGGGTCGTTGGTGAGCCAGACCAACTCGGAGAACGCCAGGTAGCCTCGGTCGCGCAAGAGCGGACGCCAAGCCGCCAGCGCCGCCGCGACGCCCATCACGTAGGCCGCGGCCTCGCACCAGACGAGGTCGAACGAGCCGACGGGAAACGCGAGCGCCGCCATGTCGGCGTTCAACGCGTCGATGCGGCCGGCCACGCCGGCCCGCTGGGCCCGCTCGCGGAGCTCGTCGAGGTACTCGTCGCACGTATCGACGGCGACGATCCGTCCCCCGCACGCCCGGGCGAGCGTCATCGTCTGGCCGCCCGGCCCACACCCGACGTCGAGCACGTCCGGATCGGCGGGAAGTTGCGAGCAGAGCGCGAGAGCCTCCAGCGTGCTGCGTTCGCTACCGGGCCCCTGCCGCGGCAAGCCGCGCTGCACGTCGAAGAACACGGCGAGCAATCGGGGTGCTGCATCCATTGTCGACTGAGTCCGTGTAGTGAGCCGAGTCACCGTGCCAGCCGAGCGCGGGCCAAGCTTCTCAGCGCCCGCTGTGGTCGTGCCGCAGGTGGTCCCCCAGCAGGTCGACGGCGAAGTCGTGGTCGAACGACCGCCACACCGCGTGGATGTGGTTCGCGCCGTTCTGAGTGTTGTCGTACTCGATCAGGTGGTCGGCCGTCTGCAGGCGGTAGTAGTGGCCCTCGCCGGGCGCGGTCGCGCCCGCCCATGCGAAGTGGGCCTCCTCGGTAGCGAACCCGATGCCCGGCCGGAGGCCCTCGCCAGGCGCGCCGCGGTAGCGGGCCGTGTGCGCGGCCACCAGCCGCCGCAGCAGCGCCTGCTGCTCGGGGTTGAGGTCGCCGTACGCGACGCCGACGGCCGGCTCGAAGTCCGCCCGGTCGACCGATCGCTGCTCGCCGGAGAGGATGTCCTCGGGCGCGTCGTCGCTGAAGATCGCTTGGCGGCGTTGCTCGGGCCCGAGCGACTCGACCAGCTCGCGCGCGAGCTCTTCGAGCGGCGCCAGCGCGGCCAGGCCTGCGCGGGGCCCGGACGGCACGACGGCAGGGTTGGCGCCGAGGAACGACGGGGTCAGCGCCACGACCCGGCCATTGGACACCGCGATGTTGACCGATAGGTGGTGCCCCTCGAACCGCCAGCCCCACGGCCCGCGCTCCGGCTCGCCGAACACGGTTACGTAATAGAGGGCCGGATCGCGGATCGGGTTGCCGTTCTCCTGGTCGCGTAGCACTCCTTCGAGGGTCATGATCGTGGCCGCGTCGAGCAGGCCCTCGTGGGTCAACGCCGATGCGAGCAGCGCCATCGCCAGGGGCCGCTGGTCGTCACCCATGTCGCGCAGCGCGAGGCCGGCGCGGCGCCCGTCGGGCGTGACGAACTTGTCGGGCATGTAGTGCCAATCGGCCCGCTCGGGGTCGTCGAACGTGGTCTGCGCGGTCGCCCGCTGGTCCGGCCGCAGCGCGGCGAGGAAGCGATCGGCCGCCGCCCGCATGCCGTCCGCCGGCGCGTGCGCCGCGGCCACGCCGCCGAGGGCGAGCCAGAAGCAAGCCGAGAGAGCCCTAAGGGCATGGATCGTGTGCGGCATCGTAGATTCCAGCTTGGTTGCGACCGAGCGCCGACTCGGCTCGACGGAGTGAGCATCGCCGGGCGATCTGAATGGCGGCATCCGAGCTGTCCGAGTGAAACTGGCGCGACCAGCAGTCTACACACGACAACGGGAGCAGCCGGCCGAATCCTGCGCGCGGCGGCCGCCTATAGGCGATAATCGACAGATTTGTCTCGCGGGCAGCGACAGCGGGACGGGGCGCGGGCCAGCGGTGGGTCGATCAACCGTATCGAGGCCCGGAGTTTAGTCCCGATGGGGGGTATGCGGTGAACCGTGTAACGTATGGCTAAGTCGTTGTCGCGTCGGGCTTTAGCGTCGGTTTTCGAGCATCGAACCGTTACGTCGTGTTTTTCGCGCGTCGCGTAACGTAACGCATAGCCGAGCGGCCGTCGCTCACCGAGCGGCCGCAGGACGAGCCCGGCGGACCGTAGCGCTTGGCGGACGCCAAATGGCGGAATAGAGGGCCGGCTGCCGGGCGGGCGCCGGGGGGCTGGCGGCGGTAGGATGGGGGCTTGCTCAGCCCCCAGAAGGCCCTCTCCGGGGCCGCTCCTCCCTTCGGCCAGCGTATGACCGCCGCCTACGAACTCCCCGCGTCGACCCGCGCCGAGCGGCTCGGCGAGAAGCAGGTCTACCTGGCCGCGAGCGGCGACCTGCGGCCCTCGGCCAACAAGAACTGCTGGCCCGCGCAGCACGCCATGGAGCTGGCCGTGGGCGAGGCCCTCAAGTCGCTCGGCTGGGGCGTGGAGCGGGCCCACCCGTTCAAGGCCGACGAGGGGCACGGCTTCATCGCGTCGCAGCGCGAGGGGATCGAGACCTTCCGCCGGCTCGACCCCGCCGCGCCGATCCTCATCGCCGAGGCGGTCTGGCAGTACTCGCACCACGTGCTGCCGGGCCTCACCACGCACCGCGGGCCGATCCTCACGCTGGCGAACTGGTCCGGCGCGTGGCCCGGGCTGGTGGGCATGCTGAACCTGAACGCGTCGCTGACGAAGGCCGGCGTGGAGTACTCCACGCTGTGGGCCGAGGACTTCACCGACGAGGCCTTCCGGCGGCAGCTCGCCCAATGGCTGCAGGCGGGTCGGCTCGAGCACCCGGCCGACCACGTGCGGCCCTTCGCCGCTTCGATGGCCGCCGAAGCCGAGCAGAAGCTCGGCCTGGCGCTCGCGGAGCAGCTGCGTCGGGAGAAGGCGATTCTTGGCGTGTTTGACGAGGGGTGCATGGGCATGTTCAACGCGATCATCCCGGACCACCTGCTGCACGCGACGGGCGTGTTCAAGGAGCGGCTCAGCCAGAGCGCGCTCTACCACGAGACGCTGCAAACCCCCGACGACCAGGCCGCCGCCGTCCGCAAGTGGATGGAGGACCGCGGCGCGGAGTTCCAGACAGGGCCCAACCACGCGGACGACCTGACCGACGACCAGATCCACCTGCAGTGCAAGATGTACGTGGCCGCGCTCCGCCTGGCGGACGACTTCGGCTGCGACGCGATCGGCATCCAGTACCAGCAGGGCCTGAAGGACCTGCTGCCCGCGAGCGACCTGGTCGAGGGCGCGCTCAACAACGCCGACCGGCCGCCGGTCACCAGCCGCGATGGTTCGCGGGTGCTGTACGAGGGGGAGCCGCTGCCCCACTTCAACGAGGTCGACGAGGGCGCCGGGCTCGACGCGCTGATGACCTACCGCCTGCACCGCGCGATGGGCCAGCCGGTTGAGAGCACGCTGCACGACATCCGCTGGGGAGCGTACGACCCGACGGGGTCGACCGACGAGTTCGTGTGGGTGCTGGAGATCAGCGGCGCCGTGCCGCCGGCCCACCTGACGGGCGGCTGGTCCGGGGTGACCAGCATGCGGCAGCCGCCGATGTACTTCCCCTCTGGCGGCGGCACGATCCGCGGCGTGAGCCACCCGGGCGAGGTCGTGTGGTCGCGGGTGTACGTGGAGGCCGACCGGCTCAAGATCGACATCGGCCGGGCCGAGGCCCTCGAGCTGCCCGCCGAAGAGACCGAGCGCCGGTGGAAAGAGACCACGCCGCAGTGGCCGATGATGCACGCGGTCACCTACGGAGTGAGCCGCGACCAGATGATGGCCCGCCACAAGAGCAACCACATCCAGGTGGCCTACGCCAACAGCCCGGAGGAGGCCGACCGAGCCGCCCTGGCCAAGGCCGCGATGGCCGAGGCCCTCGGCATGGAAGTGGCCCTCTGCGGCTGCCGCAAGGGCGGCCGCGCGTGGGGCGAGTAGCGGCTAGGCGGAGGCCGATCCCCTCCCGCGAAGCGTCTGGATCCGGGGCGCCTCAGGTTCGCCGCAGCGGCGCACGCGGATAGAATGGAGCCCTAGTCACTTCTGCGCACCGACTCCGGGGCATGATCCGCGTGAAGCGATACCTGGCTACTGCTCTCTCCCGCACCCGGCCGGTCACGGCGACCGTGGCGGCGCTGCTCGCGCTGTCGGCCCACGGCGCGGTGGCCGCCGAGCCGCTCGACTTCGCCCGCGACGTGCGGCCGATCCTCTCGGACAAGTGCTTCCAGTGCCACGGCCCCGACGAGGCGAGCCGCGCGGCCGACCTGCGCCTGGACCTGCCCGAGAGCGCGACCGAAGACCGCGGCGGCTACGCGGCCATCACGCCGGGCGACCTCGACGCGAGCGAGGCGATCCGCCGCATCGGGTCCGAAGAAGACTGGGAGCAGATGCCCCCGCCCGAGGCGAACAAGCCGCTCTCGGCCGCCGAGATAGAAACGCTGCGTCGCTGGGTGGCCGAGGGCGCGGAGTGGTCGGGCCACTGGGCCTTCACCGCACCGCGGCGGCCCGAGGTCCCCGAAGTGGCCGACGCGCCGGCCGGCTGGTCGGAGAGCCCGATCGACGCGTTCGTGCTGCGGCGGTTGCGGAGCGAGGGGCTCGAGCCCTCGCCGCGCGCCGACCGCGACACGCTGCTCCGCCGTGTGTTCCTCGACCTGACCGGCCTGCCCCCCACGCTCGCGGAGCGCGAGGAGTTCCTCGCCGACCCGCAGCCCGGCGCGTACGGGCGGCTGGTGGACCGGCTGCTCGCGTCGCCGCACTACGGCGAACGCCAGGCGCAGCGCTGGCTCGACGCGGCCCGCTACGCCGACTCCGACGGCTACGAGAAAGACAAGCAGCGGACCAACTACTTCTACCGCGACTGGGTGATCGCCGCGTTCAACGAGGACAAGCCGTACGACCGCTTCGTGATCGAGCAGATCGCCGGCGACCTGATGCCCGGCGCGGGGCAGGACGAGCTGATCGCCACCGGTTTCCTGCGGAACTCGATGGTCAACGAGGAGGGGGGCATCGACCCGGAGCAGTTCCGCGTCGAGGGGCTCTTCGACCGGGTCGACGCGATCGGCAAGGCCGTGCTGGGCCTGACCACGGGCTGCGCACAGTGCCACTCGCACAAGTTCGACCCGATCTCGCACGAAGAGTACTTCGGCCTGTTCGCGTACCTGAACAACTGCCACGAGGCGACGATCGCCGTCTACACGCCGGCGGAGAAGCAGAAGATCGACGGCATCGAGCACCGGATCGAATCGCTCGAAGCCGACCTCCGCGCCGAGCTGCCCGCCTGGCGCGAGGAGCTCGCCGCGTGGGCCGCCGAGCAGCGCGGCCGGCAAGCGGATTGGACGCCGGTCAAGGTCGAGCGAGAGAACTTCACGGGCGAGAAGTTCGAGTACCTGGACGACCTCTCGGTCCTCTCCCAGGGCTTCGCCGGCACGCAACTCACCGCCGACATGAAGTGCCAGCCGCCGGCCGGCGCGTACACGGCCGTGCGGGTCGAGTTCCTCACCCACCCGACACTGCCGCGCGGCGGCCCCGGGCGGTCGATCTACGGCACGCACGCGCTGACGGAGTTCCGCTGCTTCTACACGTCGCCCGAAGGGGAGCGCCGGCAGCTCGACGTGGTGTCGGCCTCGGCCGACATCGACCCGCCCGACCAGCCGATGGAGCCGCCGTTCGTCAACACGCAGGTCGAAGAGGACCCGCGCCGGCTGGGGTCGATCGGGTACGCGATCGACGGGGACCTCAACACCGGCTGGCACACCAACACCCGCGCGTACGACCGCAACCGCGACCACAAGGCCGTCTTTGTGCTGGCCGAGCCGATCGCGGTCGAGCCGGGCGGGGTGCTCACGTTCCGCTTGAAGCAAGACCACGGCGGCTGGAACGCCGACGACAACCAGACGAACGTCGCCGGCCGCTACCGCTTCAGCATCACCGGCGACGACGCGCCGGTCGCCGACCCGCTGCCGCGCGACGTGCGAGAGATCGTCGGCCGCTCCACCGACTCGTGGTCGACCGCCGATTGGGAGAAGGCCTTCTCCTACTGGCGGACCACCCGCTCCGAGTGGCAAGCGACCAACGACCAGATCGACCGGCTCGTCGCCGAGTGGCCAGAGGGGACCAACCAGTACGTCGTGCAGCAGCGCGACGAGCCGCGCGTGACCCGCCTGCTTAAGCGGGGCGACTTCTTGCAGCCGGCCGGCGAGGTCGAGCCCTTCACGCCGGCGTTCTTGCACGAGCAAGAGGAGGGAGCCGAGCCGACCCGCCTGGCGCTGGCCGAGTGGCTGGTGTCGCGCGACTCGCCGACCACCGCCCGCACGCTGGTGAACCGCGTCTGGCAGTCGTACTTCGGCACGGGCCTGGTTGAAACGCCCGAGGACCTCGGCTCCCAGGCGCCGCCGCCGTCGCACCCGGAGCTGCTCGATTGGCTGGCCGTGGAGTTCATGGACAGCGGCTGGCGGCTCAAAGAGCTGCACCGGCTGATCCTCACCTCGGCCACGTACCAGCAGACCTCGCGCTTCGGCGAGCGGCTGCAAGAGGTCGACCCGAACAACCGCTTGCTCGCCCGCGCGTCGCGGCTGAGGGTCCCGGCCGAGTCGGTCCGCGACATCGCGCTGGCGGCCAGCGGCCTGCTGCAGCGCGACATCGGCGGCGAGGTCATCTACCCGCCGGCGCCCGAGTACCTGTTCCTGCCGCCGGCCAGCTACGGCCCCAAGCCGTGGCACACCACGACCGGCCCCGAGCAGTACCGCCGGAGCCTGTACATCCAGAAGTACCGATCGACCCCCTACCCGCCGCTGCAAGCGTTCGACGCGCCGACGGGCGCGTCGTCGTGCGTGCGGCGGGTCCGCTCCAACACGCCGGTTCAGGCGCTGGTCGTGCTAAACGAGGAGCAGTTCGTCGACGCGGCCCGCGCGTTGGCGGAGCGGCTCGTCGGCTCGTCGGACGACGACGCCGAGCGCCTGGACCTCGCTTCGCTGCGGACCCAAAGCCGACCGCTCCGCGCCGGCGAACGCGAAGTGCTGGAGCGGTACCTTGTCGACGTACGCACCGCCCTCACCAACGGCGAGGCCGACCCCGCGGTGATCGCCGGCCGCGACGGCGCCACGCCCGAGCTGGCCGCGTGGACGCTCGTCGCCCGCGCGATGCTCAACCTCGACGCAACGATCACCCGGCCCTGACCGATAAAGCATGAGCGACAACCCCTACCCCTGCGGAACGAACTACGCCCCCCCCGGCGACCCGCGTACGCGGAGCCGCCGCTGGTTCCTCCAGGAGTGCGGCGTGGGCCTCGGCGCGATTGCGCTGGGCAGCCTGCTTGGCAAAGAGGCCGCCGCGGCCAGCGCGGCCGACCCGCTCGCCGCACGCACGCCGCCGCTGCCCGCGCGGGCGAAGAACGTGATCCTGCTGTTCATGGGGGGCGGGCCCAGCCAGTTCGAGATGTGGGACTACAAGCCCACGCTCGCGCGGCTCGACGGCACGCTGCCGCCGGCCGAGCTGCTAGAGGGCTACCGCTCGGCGTTCATCAACCCCAGCTCGAAGCTGCTCGGGCCACGCTACAAGTTCTCGCCAGCGGGTGGCGCCGGGCTGCACGTGTCGGAGCTGCTGCCGCACACCGCCAAGGTGCTCGACGACCTGTGCGTGGTCCGCTCGGCCACGACCGACGCGTTCAACCACGCGCCGGCCCAGCTCTTCATGCAGACCGGCTCGCAGCAGTTCGGCCGGCCCTCGTTCGGCGCGTGGAGCGTGTACGGCCTGGGGAGCGAGTCGCAAGACCTGCCCGCGTTCGTCGTGTTCAACAGCGGCAAGAAGGGCCCCAGCGCCGGCGCGGCCAACTGGGGGTCGGGCTTCTTGCCGACGGTCTACTCGGGCGTGGAGTTCCGCAGCGTGGGGGACCCGGTGCTCTACCTGTCGAGCCCCGACGGCCTCACGCGCGACCTGGAGCGCCGCACGGTCGACGCGGTCAACGCGGTCAACCGGCAGAACCTCGACGCGGTCGGCGACCCGGAGATCGCCACCCGCATCAACTCGTACGAGATGGCCTACCGCATGCAGGCCAGCGCCCCCGAGGCGGTCGACCTCGCCGCCGAGCCGCAGCACGTGCTCGACGCGTACGGCGCTAAGCCGGGCGAGCCCTCGTTCGCGAACAACTGCGTGCTCGCGCGGCGGCTGGTCGAGCGCGGCGTGCGGTTCGTGCAGTTGTTCCACGAGTCGTGGGACCAGCACGGCAACCTCAAGCGCGACCTGGAGCAGAACTGCCTCGACACCGACCGGGCCAGCGCCGCGCTGGTGACCGACCTCAAACAGCGTGGGATGCTCGAGGACACGCTGGTCATCTGGTGCGGCGAGTTCGGCCGCACGCCGATGGTCGAGGGGGGCGACGACGGCCGCGACCACCACCCCAACGCGTTCACCATGTGGATGGCCGGCGGCGGAACGAAGCCCGGCCTCGTGTACGGCGAGACCGACGAGCTCGGCTTCAACGTGGCCGACAAGCCGGTCCACGTGCACGACCTGCACGCTACCCTGCTCCGCCTGCTCGGCTTCGACCACGAGCGGCTGACCTATCGCTTCCAGGGCCGCGACTTCCGCCTGACCGACGTGCACGGCCACGTGGTCGAAGACCTGCTCGCCTGACCGCTCCCCCCTGCCCCTTTATCACTCTCCGAGGCCGACACCGATGCGATCCCCCGCCCGCCGCCTGTCGACACGCTGCGTGCCGACGCTCTGCCTGCTCGCCGTTTTCGCTTCGGTGTCGGTCGCCCAGCCGGAGAGCTTGCTGACCGGCGACTCGCTCGACGGCTGGACCGTCAAGCCGTCCGAAGCCGAGGGCCACTGGCGACTGAACGACGGCGTGCTCACCGGCGAGAACCCAGACAAGGTCGGCTCGAACCTTTGGACAGAGAAGGAGTACGGCGACTTCGAGCTAGAGGTCGAGTACCGCACGCCGTCCGACTACTACGACACCGGCGTGTTCGCCCGCGGCGAGGGCCACCAGGTGCAGATCGGCATCTCCGGGAGCCTGAAGCGCGACATGACCGCCAGCATCTACGCGCCGGTCGAGGGCCAAGGGGGCTACCCGGCGAAGGCGCCCGGCGTGGAGGAGCTGCAGCGGCCGGGCGAGTGGAACCGCCTGCGGATGGTCGTGCGGGGGGACCGGATCGAGACCTTCCTGAACGGCGAGCCGATGGTCGACTACCGCGCGGCGAAGCTCCCGGCGCGCGGCCCGATCGGCCTGCAACTCCACGCGGGCCACCACATGAAGCTGCTGTTCCGGGATTTGAAGGTGACCGAGATCGGCGAGTGAGAAGGGGAGGCGAGTTCGCCCAAGCGCTTAGCCCCGACGATCATGAGCGAGGGGCTTAGCTTACCGACCGGCGGAGCCGGAACGCTTGTCGGAGTGCGGCAGCTTAAGAGGCAGGGCGGATTGCCTCGTGTCGCTGCGCGACCCCGACAGTTGCTCGGGCAAGCGAAGCGGCCGACGGGCTTCGGCGTTCGCGACTGTCGGGGCTACCCGTCCGGCGGCAGTGGCGTCACCGAGTCGGCGACAGGCGGCAGCCCCCTACCCCGGGGACTCCACCAGCCCCATCGCGTGCGGCAGCCACATCGTCAGCTCCGGCACGAACGCGATCGCGGCTAGCGCGGCGAGCATCGCCAAGAAGAACGGCAGCATCGGGCGCACGACCTGGGCGATCGACGTCTGGCCCACGCCGCAGCCCACGAACAGGCACGTGCCCACCGGCGGCGTGCACAGGCCGATGCACAGGTTCACGATCATCATCACGCCGAAGTGGACCGGGTCGAGGCCCAGCTCGACCGCGACCGGCAAGAAGATCGGCGTGAAGATCAGCACGGCGGGCGTCATGTCCATGAACGTGCCCACGAACAGCAGCAGCAGGTTGATCGACAGCAGCACCACCGCCGGGTTGTCCGACAGGCCGAGCATCGCGTCGCTGACCGCCTGGGGGATCGCCTGGTTGGTCATCACCCAGCTCATCGCTTGGCTGGCGCCGATCAGCAGGAAGATCACGGCCGAGGTCGACGCGGATCGCACGCACAGCCGCGGCAGGTCGGCCGGCTTGATCTCCCGGTACACGCCGATGGTCAAGACCAACGCGTAAGCGACCGCGATCGCGGAGGCCTCGGTCGGCGAGAACGAGCCCCGTAGAATGCCGCCTAGCACGATCACCACCAGCAGCAGGCTCGGCGCGGCTTGCAGCAGCTCGCGGCCGGCCGCCAGGCCGAGCACCACCAGCAGCCCCACGCCTGACAGGATCGCCGCGACCGACGAGGAGAGCAGCCCGGAGTAGACCGCCAGGAAAAGGCACACTCCGAGCAGCGCGAGCGCGCCGGCCACGCGCACCAGCGGCGAGCCGGCGGGGCCATCGGCGGCGCCGGAGGGGTCCTCGGCTTCGGGGGGGCACGTCAGGCGGCTGGCGATCATGATCGCCACGCCGATGATCACGCCGGGCACGATGCCCGCCACGAACAACGCGGCGACCGACACGCCGCCGGCCACCAGCGCATAGACGATCATGATGTTGCTAGGCGGGATCACCAAGCCGGTCGTCGCGGCGGTGGTGGTCACGGCCACGCTGTACGGCCGGCTGTAGCCCTTGCGGACCATCTCGGGGATCAGCATTCCGCCCACGCTCGACACGGCCGCGGTGGCCGAGCCGGAGATCGCGCCGAACAGCATGCAGGTGATCGTGCTCACGTAGGCGAGCCCGCCGGGGCGGCGGCCGACGATCGCCGACGCGAACCGCACGAGCCGTCGGGCCATCCCCCCCTCGCCCATGATCGCCCCGGCCAGCACAAAGAACGGGATCGCCAACAGCGGGAAGCTGGCGATCCCGGTGCTCATCCGCTGCGCGACCGTGTAGCACGCGGGCGCTTCGGCCATCGCGGCCAGCGCGAGCAACGCCGAAACGCCCAGCGCGACCACGATCGGCGCGCCGAGCACCAGCAGGAGCAGGAACGACGCGACGAGGATCAGCGTGCTCGGTTCCATCGCGCTAAACGGCCCGGGGCGCGGTGTCGTCGTCGTGGTGATCGAGCGGGCCCCGCCACGCGGCGATGGCCCTTTCGAGGCTGAACAGCACGATCCCGGCGCCGCCCAGCGGCACGGCCAGGTAGACCAGCCCCATCGGGACCTCCAGCGCGGCGGTCGTCTGGCCCATGCGGAGCGTCTCGGCGACGAGCACCACGCCGCCGTAGACCAGCACGCTGGCCGCGAACGCGATCACGAACAGCTCGACCGTCAGGGCCACCAGCCGCTGCGCGTCGGGGTGCAGCTTCTGCGCGAAGTAGTCGACGCCCAGGTGCTCGGCGCGGGCCCACGCGGCCGCGCCGCCGAGCATGGTGAGCCAGATCAGCAGCAGCCGCGCCGACTCCTCGGTCCACCAGCTGGCCGCGCTGAGCACGAAGCGGGTGAACACGCCCCACAGCACGATCAGCACCAGCGCGGCCATGATCGCGCCGGCGGCCGCGTCGAACCATCGCATCGCGGCGCGGGTCATCCGCCACCGGGGGACGGTGGGGTCGATCATTCGGTCTCCCGGACGCGTCGCATCAGGTCGCCGATGGGCGTGCCCTCGTACGAGGCGTGCATCGGCGCCACTTTCTCGGCGAAGGCCGCGGTGTCGGGCCTCCGCACCGTGACGCCGGCCTCCTCGACCGCGGCGAGTGCCTCCTCGGTGCGGCGGCGCCACTCGGTTCGTTGCCACTCGGCCGACTCGAGGGCGGCCTCGCGCAGCCACTCGCGCTGCTGTTCGTCCAGGCGGTCCCACCAGATGCGGCTCACCAGCAGCACGTCGGGCACGCGGGTGTGCTCGTCGAGGGAGTACTCCTTGCAGACCTCGAAGTGGCGGCTGGAGTGGAAGCTCGGCGGGTTGTTCTCGGCGCCGTCGACGAGGCCCTGCTGCAAGCCGGTGTAGAGCTCGCCGAACGTGAGCGGCGTGGGCGAGCCGCCCAGGGCCTCGACCATCCGCAACGCGGTCTGGCTGTTCTGCACGCGGATCTTCAGGCCGGCCAGGTCGCCGGGCGACTGGACCGGCGTCTTCTTGGTGTAGAAGCTCCGCGCGCCGGCGTCGTACCAGCAGAGGCCGACCAGGCCGGCCGTCTCGCCGGCGGCGAGCAGCTCGTCGCCGAGCGGCCCCTCGGCGACGCGCCAGAAGTGCTCCTCGCTGCGGAACACGTACGGCACGCCGAACAACGCCATCTCCGGCACGAAGGCCTCCAGCGGCGCCGAGGAGGTCTTGGTCAGCGCCAGCGCGCCGTTCTGCAGCAGCTCGATGCAATCGGTCTCGCTGCCCAGTTGGCCGTTGGGCGCGATCAGCAGGCGCAGCGCGCCGCCGGACTTCTGTGCGAGGCTCTCGGCCATCCGCTCCATCGCCAGGTGGACCGGGTGGGCCGTGTCGAGGCTGTGGCCCAGCTTGAGGACCACCGCCCCGTCGCGCGCCGAGGTGTTCCGGCCACGCTCCACGAGGGCGTAGCCGCAGGTCGCGACCAGGCAACCGACCAGCACGCCGGCGACGAACAGCGACAGAGTCCTGGCTTCACGCAGCTCAGACAAGGGCCCCTCAGGGGTATCGAAGAAACGGCCGCGTCGGGGCGGCTCGTCGGGGAGAAGCGATCGCTAGTCTTGCTACGCTAACCGCCAATAGAGCGGCGATCAATGGCGGCGGACCCGAAGGCAAAAGTTGCGTGATACGGGCGCCTTTTTGCAACCGCGCGGAAGTCGCTGCGGGCGACCGGCTCTTAGGATAGGGGCCACGGAACTCCTCTGCAGCGGGCGACCCGCGCCCCTAGGTAGCCCCCCGCGCGACCGGCTAAAGTCGGTAGGCGCGGCGCCTGTTCGGGCGACGCTCTGCAGCCCACCCCCTGCAGCCCACCCCCTGCAGCCCAACCCCCCTGCGAATCGCGATGTCGACAGTGCAGAAAGTGCGAAGGTCGAAGGTCCGACTCGAAGAGCGCGAAGCGGTCGAGACGCTCGTCCGCGACGCGGTCGCCGACCAGAGCGTGTGGGACCTGCACACGCACCTGTACCCGCCGGCCTTCGGCAGCCCGCTGGGCGGCGCGAAGCACTCGGCGGACCCGCGGGGGCTCTTGCTGTGGGGCATCGACGAGCTGCTGACCTACCACTACCTGGTCGCCGAGGTGTTCCGCGTCGCCACGCCGAGCGAGCTGCCGTACGCGGACTTCTGGCGGATGACCAAGAGCGAGCAGGCGGACCACATCTGGCGCCACCTGTTCCTCGAGCGGTCGCCGATCAGCGAGTCGTGCCGCGGCGTGCTGACGACGCTCCAGGCCTTCGGGCTCGACCCGGCCGATCGCGACCTGAAGGGGTACCGCAAGTGGTTCGCCCAGCAGCCGCTCGATGAGCACATCGACCGGGTCATGGAGCTGGCCGGCGTGAACCGCATCACGATGACCAACGCGGTGTTCGACGACAACGAACGCCAGCGCTGGCTCGAGGACGAGAAGGTCGGCGCCGACCCGCGCTTCGCAGGCGTGCTGCGGTTCGACCCGCTCGTCCGTGACTGGCCCGCCGCGGCCGCCAAGCTCAGCGAGTGGGGCTACCCGGCCGGGGAGCGGCTCGACCAGTCGGGCGTCGACTCGGCGAAGCGGTTCCTCGGCGACTGGATCGACCGCGTCGACGCGCTCTACGGCGCCGTCAGCCTCCCGCCCGGCTTCCGCTACGAGGGGGCCGACGACGGCCGCGACGGAAGCCGCGTGCTGAGCGAGGTCGTGCTGCCGGTGCTCGCCGAGCGGGGCCTGCCGTTCGCGATGATGATCGGCTCGGAGCTGCGGGTGAACCCGGAGCTGCGCGACGCGGGCGACATGGTCGGCCAGTCGGACGTGTCGAGCGTGGTCCGCCTGGCGCGCGACTTCCCGGGCAACCGCTTCCTCTGCACGATGCTCGCGCGCGAGAACCAGCACGCGCTGGCGGTCGCCGCCCGCAAGTTCGGCAACCTGATGGTGTTCGGCTGCTGGTGGTTCCTCAACAACCCGTCGCTGGTCGACGAGATCACGCGCATGCGGGTCGAGCTGCTGGGCCTGAGCTTCGTGCCGCAGCACTCCGACGCGCGGGTGCTGGAGCAGCTGGTCTACAAGTGGCGGCACAGCCGCGAGCTGATCGCCGACGTGCTGGTCGACAAGTACGCCGACCTGGCGGCGACCGGCTGGCGCACGACCGAAGGGGAGGTGCGCCGCGACGTCGGGCTGCTGCTCGAAAAGAACTTCACCAACTTCCTGTCGCGACGCGAATCATGACGACCCTGCTCGCCCCCACGACGCTCGGCGTCGAGCCCAGCTTCGGCTTCGGCGACCGCCTCGGCTCCGCCACGCCCGGCCACCTGGCTGCGCTGCGCGAAGCGGGCGGCCCGATCCGCGGCATCTTCGCCCAGCAGTCGATCCGAGAGATGACCCGCACCAGCCGCACGCCCGGCGAGGTGATGGCGGCCGCCACGGAGGTGCTCTCCGCCGAGGGATTCTCCGACCCTTGGTCGGCCGACGCGGACCACCTGAAGACCCCGGACGACGTGCGCCGCACGATGTCCGCCGGCTTCGTGTTCTTCACGCTCGACCCGTCGGAGCACGTCGACCAGAAGGCCGACCGTTACTCCAAGGCGGAGCTCGAGGAGCGCTTCGCGCTCTGCAAGGACGAGGCCCCCTGGGTCAACACCTACCAAGGGCGGACGGTGCGGCTGGGCTCCGCCGAGTTCACCCTCGACGAGCCGACGCTCGTCCGCGCGGCGGTGAAGTACGGCCATGCGATCAACGCCGCGATCGAGCTGGGCCGCTTCGTGCAGGGCGAGGCCGCCGCCCAGGGGCGCCCGTGCGAGATCGAGCTGAGCGTCGACGAGACCGAGGAGCCGACCACCTACGCCGAGCACTACGTGATCGCCGACCAGCTCCACCGGGCCGGCGTGTCGCTGGTGAGCCTCGCGCCGCGGTTCATCGGCGACTTCGAGAAGGGGGTCGACTTCAAGGGCGACCTGGCCGCGCTGAAGGAGTCGCTGCGGGTCCACGCCGAGATCGCGCGCGAGCTGGGCCCCTACAAGCTGTCGCTGCACAGCGGCTCGGACAAGCTCTCGATGTACGGCGCGCTCGCCCGAGCGACCGACGGACGCTTCCACGTGAAGACCGCCGGCACCAGCTACCTCGAGGCGCTGCGGGTCGTCGCGCGGTGCGAGCCGGAGCTGTTCCGCCGCGTCGTCGACTTCTCGAGGGACCACTACGACAACGACAAAGCCACCTACCACGTGTCCGCGACCCTCGCCGATTGCCCGCCGACCGACCAGGAGAGCGACCCGTTGGAGCTAGAGAAGCACTACCTGCAGCGCTGGGAAGACACGCCCGAGGGGGTCGGCTTCACCGCGCCGGGCCGGCAGGTGTTGCACTGCACGTTCGGTTCGGTGGTGACCGATCCGGAGCTGGGGCCCGCCGTCCGCGGCGTGCTCGACGCGAACCCCGACACGCACCGCGAGCTGCTCCGCGACCACTTCGTGCGGCACCTGCGGCCGCTGCGCGCTGGCTGAGCCACGCCCCCGCTACCGCGTCTGGGCGCCGCGCCACTCGCGCGGGCTGAGGCCGAACTCCTGCTGGAAAGCGGCGGCCAGTTGCTTGGCCGACGTGAACCCGCATCGGCGCGCGACCTCGTAGACCTTCAGCGAACGGTCCTCCGCGAGCCAACGCTTCGCGGACATCAGCCGCTGCCGGCGCAGGTACTGGTAGGGCGTCTCGCCAACCGCCTCGCGGAACGCGTACTCGAGCCACCGCCGCGACACGCCCGCGTGCTCGGTCAGCTCGTCGACGGTGATCGGGTCGCCGAGGTTCTCGTGCAGGTACTGCATGGCCGCGCGCAGGCGGGAGTCGAGCACCGCGTAGGTCGCGGTCGACGCCCGCTCGACGACCTCGATGGGCGCCACCGGCGGCGGCTGGCGGTCGGTCGCTTGGCCGCGCATGAGCGCGTCGAGCAGCGCGGCCGCGCGGTAGCCCTCCAGCTCGTCGTTGCGCGACACGCTGCTCAGCGGCGGGTTGGAGTGCTCGCAGATGACCTGCTCGTTGTCGACGCCCACCACGGCCAGCCCGTCCGGCACCCGCCGGCCGATCCGGCGGCACGCGTCGAGCGCCTGCCGGGCCCGGTAGTCGGACACGGCCATCAGCCCGCAGCAGTCGGGGAGCTCGGCGAGCCATTCGGCGAGCGCTTCGTGCTGCTTCATCCAGCCGCTCCCTTCGAGGCCGAAGGTCGGCGCCGCGTGGAAGCTCGCGCACGGCGCGTCGGCCGCCGCGAGGGCCTGCTCGAAGCCGCGTTGGCGGTCGGCCGAGTAGCGGACCGACTCCAGGCCGTAGAACGCGCACGTCCTGAAGCCCTTCGCCAGCAGGTGCTGGGCCGCCAGCCGCCCGATCGCCTCGTTGTCGACGACCGACGTCGGCACGCTCGGCGTGGCTAGCGCGCTAGAGATGTTGACCACCGGCGGCTTCAGGCGCGCGGCGACCTCGACCTCGGCGGGCTTGTTCAGCGCGGCAAGCACTCCGTCGCCGGGCCAGCCGATCAGGTCCAACACCGACAGGGAGAGGGTCTCCGGGGCGGTCAGGTAGGACCAGTCGCGGCCCGCTTCGCGGGCGAAGCGGAGCACCCCCTCGATAAAGACCTCCTGGTGGGTGCCGCGCGGGAAGGCAAAGGCGATCTCTTCGACGCGGTCCATGGCGAGCGGCGTGAGGGGCCTCGAGCGGGCGAGGTTGGCAGGGCTCGGAGGCGCCCCCTATCTTGAGGCCTCGGCGCCCCCTGCCGATGGCGGGCAGGCCTGCTTTTAGGACATGTCCGAGTTCTGCGTACCGGCTTCATGCGATCCTGACGCTTATGGCTATCCTCCGACTACTCGCCGCGGTCGCCGCGGCGACCGCGGCGTCCCGCTGCGCGGCCGACGTCGTGACAGTGCTCGCCGGCGACAGCGGCGTGACCGTCCGTGCCGACGGCGCCCCGTTCGCCAGTTACCTGTTCCGATCCGGAACGCGGCCCGTGTTGTGGCCCGTTGTGGGGCCCGGCGAGGTTGGAGTCACGCGCGACTACCCCCTGCAGCCGCCGGCACCCCACGGGACCGACGACCACGTGCACCACCGCTCGATGTGGATCGGTTACGAGGGGGTCAACGGCGTCGACTTCTGGCACGAGCCCGAAACCGATCGCCAACGCCCGCTGCCGATCGGCACGGTCCGGCGCAGCGAGCTGGTCCGCGCCGACTCGACCGGCGAGGTGGCCACCGTTGGCACGCGCAACGACTGGCTAGACCCCGAGGGCAAGCCTGTCGCGCACGACCAACGGCTCATCGAGTTCCGCGCCCACGGCGACACGCGGACGATGGACTTCTTCGTCGATATCTGGTCGCCCGAGGGGCCGCTCCGCTTCGGCGACACCAAGGAAGGGATGTTCGCGATCCGGGTGGCCGACTCGATGCGGGTCGACGCGGGCCGGGGGGGCCGGATCCGCACGAGCGCCGGCCTGCGCGACGCGGCGGCTTGGGGCCAGCCGGCCGAGTGGGCCGACTACTCGGGGCCGGTCGATGGTCAGGCGTGTGGCGTCGCGATCTTCGCGCACCCCAGCGGCTACAACCCCAAGCCGCGCTGGCACGTGCGGCCCTACGGCCTGTTCGCGGCGAACCCGTTCGGGGTCGCGGCCTACTCCGAAGGCGCCGACGCGCCGGCCGGCGGCGCCGAGTTCGACGAGGGGGAGCGGGTGCGGCTGCGTTACCGGGTGCTGCTGTACAGCGGGCGCCGCACACCGGAGTGGATCGCCGAGCGCTTCCGGGAGTACGCCGATGAGCCCTGAGCGACCAAACGGCTAGTTGGCGCCCGCCTCGGGCGCGGGCAGCTCCGGCGCGACGCCGCTGGGGAAGTTGAGCGACCCGTTGAGCGGCCCGTCGGTCGGCCCGTCGGTCGGCGGGACGGGCCCCACATCGATTCGCTCGGGCGTGATCGGCTGGCCGCCGTCGAGCTGCGCTCCGTCTTCGAGCAGGCGCTCTTCGCCGAGGGCACCGTCATCGGTTGCGTCGTCGCCGGTTGCGTCGTCGCCGGGCGGCTCGTCGCCTGGCGGCTGGGCCGGCTCGGCCGGGACCACTTCGCCGGCGACCGGCGGCGCCCCGGCGGCCAGGTACGGCGAGGGCCACCCGCCGCCGACGGCGCGATAAATCGCCACCACGCCCTGGGCGACTGCCCCCTTGGCCAGCGCGGCGGATTCTTCCTGTTGGGTCTTGAAGTTTTGCACGTTGAACACCCGGTTGAAGTCGGCGTTCTCGTCGCCTTCTTCGAACAGCTGGGTGATCAGCTCGTTGGTGCGCGCGGCCGCTTCGGCGGCGACCAGCTGCGCCTCGAGCCGCTCTTGGGCGCGGAGGAATTCGGCGATCGCGTTCTCTGCCTCGAGGTTCGCCACGAGCACCGTTTGCCGGTAGGCCGCCAGCAGCTGCCCGAAGCGGGCCTGCTGCAACTCGATGGCGCCGAGCAAGCGCCCGTAGTTCAGCAGGTTCCAGTTCAGCGTGGGCCCGACCGAGCCGAAGCCCGACCCGCCGCGGAACAAGTCTTGGAACTGGTTCGCGCTGCGTCCGACCGTGCCGACCAGTGTGATCTGCGGGTACAGCTCCGACTCGGCCACGCCGATCAGCGCGCTCTGCGTGGCTAGCAGGCGCTCGGCGCGGCGCACGTCGGGGCGGCGCATCAGCGTCGCGGCGGGCACGCCGACGGCGATCTCGGGGTCGACCTCGGGGATCTCCCCCTCGCCGAGCCGCTCTAGCAGGTCTTCGGGAGGGATCCCCAATAGCACGCAAAGCTGGTTCTGAGTCACCCGCAAGGCGAGCTCCAGCTGCGGCACGAAGGCTTGGGTCTGGGCGAGGCTCGACTTGGCCTGCTGCACGTCGACCTCGCTCGCCTCGCCGGCGCGCTGGCGCTTCTCGGTGAGCTCGTAGGTCTTGCGTTGGTTCTCGACATTCCGCGCCACTAGCAGCAGGCGGGTCTGGAGGGTGCGGATGTCGAGGTAGGTCGCGGCCACGTCGGCCACCAGCGTGACGACGACGTCGCCGTAGTCGAAGACCGACGCGTCGAGGTCCGCGTCGGCCGCCTCGATGGCGCGGCGGTAACGGCCCCAGAAGTCGATCTCCCAAGCGAGGGCGAACGATCCCCGCCACACGCTGAAGTGGCGGTCGAACCCCTGGCCGGTCGTCAGGTTGTGCGTGTACGACGCCGAGAAGTCTTGCTGCTGGGGGAAGAAATTCCCGACGGCGATCCGCCGCAGAGCGCGGGCCTCGCTGATCCGCGCGCCGGCCTCCCGGAGGGTGAGGTTCTGCCGGTACGCCTCGGCGACGAGGTCGCTGAGGACCGGGTCGTCGAACACGGTCCACCAGGCCTGGTGCTCGACCGGGTCGGTGAGCACCCGTTTGTCGTCCGAATCGATCCAGTCGTCGGCGACTTGCACCGGCGGCGGGCAGTAGTTCGGGCCGACCTTGAAGCCGTTGGCGATCCACTCCCGCGGGCTCGTGCAGCCGGCCACGAGGCAGCCGGCCGCGGCCAGCAGGCAAGCTGCTAGCAAGCGACGGCCGCCGCGGCGCGCTCGCGGATACGCTGGGGGTGGTTCGGATCGGGTCATCAACGGCGTCGGTTCGGAGCGGCGGCAGGGCGGCCTGCGGGCGCGGCGCCATCGATCTTTTCGTTGATTCCGGCGCCACTGGTACAAGCCGATTGGCGCAACCCGGACAACTAGCGTGGCCGGAACGGCCCCTCGCCCCTTTAATCCGGCAAGACCCGCACAACCGGACCCGGCCGGAGCGGCCCACTAACGGGCCGCCGCAAGACGGCGCCCGGCGCCCGCAGCCGCTTCGTGGGGTTAGAATGAGCCTCTGTGCTCCGCGGCCCGCCCTCCGCGGCCCGCGTCCTCGCCCACCGCCCCCCCCCCGCCTGACCCTTCGCCCGCCGCCCGGCCGACCAGCCGGGGTGTTCCCCTTATGGCGACGCCCTCCGCATGGATTGCTCGCTCCGCCGGATTTCTGGCGCGTGCGGCGGTTCCGTGCGCGATTTTGGCGGCCGGTTGGTTCGGGTTTGAGTGGATAGCGGACGAGATCGACAAGCCGCCGCCGCCCGCCGCCAAAGAGGTGTTCCTGCGTACGCGGGTCGAGCTGATCGAGGCGACCGACTACCCGGTCGTGGTCCGCACCAACGCGGTCGTGCAGGCGCACAACCCTGTGACGCTGGCCGCCGAAGTCACCGGCAAGGTCGCGCGGGTCAGCCCCTCGTTCTTGACCGGCGCTTACTTTTCGGACGGCGAGGTGCTCGTCGAGATCGACCCGCGCGACTACCAGACGGCGTTGTCGATCGCCCGGTCGGAACTCGCGGCTTCGCAATCGGCGCTGAAACTTGCGGAGCTCAACGAAGAGAGGAAGCTGCGGCTGATCGAGGACAACGCGGTCTCGCAGGCCGAAGTCGACGGCGCGTCCGCCACGCGCGAGCAGGCCGAGGCCGACGTGGAGTTGGCCAAGACCCGCGTGGTGCAGGCCGAGCTGAACCTGGAGCGGACGCGGGTCGTCGCGCCGTTCGACGGCAGGGTGCGGACGAACCTCGTGGGGGTGGGCCAGATCGCGGCGGTCAACTCGCCACTGGGCGAGGTCTTCGCCGTCGACTTCGCCGAGGTCCGCCTGCCGATCTCTGGCGAGCAACGCCGGTACCTCGACCTGCCGGAGTTCCCCGACGACCCGCCCGTTCGTGCGACCCTGCGCGACGCGATCGGCGGGTCGAACGACCACGTGTGGGACGCCGAGATCGTGCGGACCGAGGGCGTGCTTGACGCCGACTCGCGCGACGTCGTCGCTATCGCGCGGGTCGACGACCCGTTCGGGCGGCAAACGAGCCGTCCGCCGCTGCGGATCGGGCAGCCCGTGACCGCGGCGATCGAGGGCCAGACCCTCAACAACGTGGTCGCGTTGCCGCGCGGCGCCGTGCGGGAGCTGGACAAGATCGTGCTGGTCGACCGGTCGGACCAGACGCTCTTGTCGATGAACATCGAGCCGGTCTGGTCCGATTCGGAGCACGTGGTCGTGCCGGCCGAGGTGATCCCCGAGGGCAAGTGGCTCGCCACCACGCCGATGCCCTACACGCCGGAGGGGTCGCGCGTCGAGATCATCCCGGAAGCGAGCCCCGCGGCCGAATCGGAAGGCGGCGCCGGGATCGCCCAATCGTCCACCGACGCCGGCGCGTCGGGCGTCGCCAACTGAGATGGCCGTATGATCCGCTGGTTCACCAACAACGGCATCGCGGCCAACTTCTTGATGCTGGCGATCCTGGTCGCCGGCGCGTACACGGCCTTCTTCCGTATCCCGCTCGAGGTCTCGCCCGAGCGTAGCTTCGAGATGGTCATGATCGACATGGCCTACCGGGGCGGCACGGCGAAGGACGTCGAGCGCGCGATCCTCATCCCGGTCGAAGAGGCGCTCGAGGGCGTCGAGGGCATCAGCGAGCTCTACGGCGACGGCAGCCGCGGCGAGGCCCGCGTGTTCATCCGCGCCGAGCCCGGGACCGACCTGCGCGCGCTGATGGACGACGTCACGGCCCGCATCGACACGATCAACACCTTCCCCGACGAGACCGAGCGGCCGCGGGTGCAGATCCCCGACTCTTCGAACTGGTTCGAGGTGCTGAGCGTCGCGGTGACGGGCGAGCTCAGCCAGCGCGAGCTGCTCGAGGTCGCCCGCCGCGTGCAGGAAGACATCCTCGCGCTGCCCGGCGTGAGCCGCGCCCAGGTGCAGGGGGACACGCCCTACGAGATCGCCGTCGAGGCCGACCCGGCCGCGTTGCAGTCCTACGGGCTGAGCTTCCAGGACCTGGCCGACGCGATCCGCCAGTTCTCGATCGACCTGCCGGCCGGCGCGATCGACAGCGCGAGCGGCACGTTCATCGTCCGCACCCGCGGGCAGGCCTTTTCCAAGAGCGAATTCAGCCGGGTGCCGATCCGCGCGGCGAACGGCGCCGACGTGCTGCTGGGCGACGTCGCGACGGTCGTCGACGGCTTCGAAGAGGGTGAGAAGATCGTCGAGTTCAACGGCAAGCCCGCGCTGTTCGTCGAGGTGATGCGCACCGGCCGGGAGAGCGCGATCGAGATCTCCGACAACGTCCGCGAGTACGTGGCCGGCGCGCGCTCCCGCTTCCCCGACGGGATCGAGCTGTTCGTGTGGGACGACGAGTCGATCTCGATCCGCGGGCGGCTCAGCACGCTGGTGCAGTCGCTGCTGCAAGGCAGCGTGCTGGTGATGCTGCTGCTGGGCCTGTTCCTGCGGCCCGCGCTGGCGTTCTGGATCGTGGTCGGCATCCCGGTCGGCTTCGCCGGCGGCGTGCTGCTGATGCCGTGGCTCGGGATCACGGCCAACGTGATGAGCCTGTTCGGGTTCATCATCGTGGTCGGCATCGTCGTCGACGACGCGATCGTCACCGGCGAGAACGTCTACCAGAAGATGAAAGAGGGCCTGGCCCCCCTCGACGCGGCCATCGAGGGGACCCACGAGGTCGCCACGCCGGTCACCTTCGGCGCGCTGACCACGGTCGTCGCCTTCGTGCCGCTGCTGTTCTTCGAGGGGACCTGGGGCGACTTCGCCTCGCAGGTGCCGCCGGTCGTCGCGCCGGTGCTGCTTTTCTCGCTGATCGAGTCGAAGCTGATCCTGCCGGCCCACCTGAAGCACCTGCGGCCCGTGCCGCGGGCGAACCCGTTCACCACGTTCCAGACGTCGATCGCCGACGGGCTCGAGCGCTTCATCGAGCGGGTCTACCAGCCGACGCTCGGGCTCGCGGTGCGGTTCCGCGCGTCGGTGCTGGCGGCGTTCGTCGCGGCGGCGTTGCTGATGACCGGCTACTGCCTCAGCGGCCGCATGGAGTTCATCGCGTACCCGTCGATCGACCGGCAGCGGATCAGCGCGTCGCTCGACCTGCCCGACGACACGCCGCTGGCGGTCACCGCCCGTTACATGCAGCGGATCGAGGACGCGGTGCTGCAGCTCCGCAAGGAGTACGTCGACCCCGGCACGGGCGAGCCGCTCGTGCAGAACATCTCGAAGCTCATCGGCGCAGAGCGGCTCTGGCGCGACTTCGACAAGTCGCGTGGCGGCATCTCGTTCGAGGTCCTCGCCCCCTCGCTGCGGAGCGAGCCGGGGCCGCGCAACAGCGAACTGGTCGCGCGCTGGACCGAGCTGGTCGGCCCGATCCCCGAGGCGACCGAGTTCCGCATCCGCGCCGACTCGAGCGTCCGCAACGACCGCGACACCGACGCCGAGGACGTCAACATCGAGCTGCGCGGCCCGATGTCGCCCGAGAAGGCGGAGGTCGCCCGCCAGATCCGCGCGATGCTCCAAGAGTACGAGGGCTTCAGCTCGACCTGGGCCAACATCAACTACGGCCAAGACGAGCTCGAGCTGCGCCTGAAGCCGCTCGCGGCCGAGCTCGGCCTCACGCAGCAGTTGCTCGCCGAGCAGGTGCGCCAGGCGTTCTTCGGCGAGGAGGCCCAGCGTGTGCAGCGCGGCGTCGACGACATCCGCGTGATGGTCCGCCTGCCGCGCGCCCTGCGCGAGTCGCTGCACACGCTCGACCGCCTGCGGGTCCGCACGCCGCGCGGGGCGGACGTGCCGCTGGCGACGGTGGCCGAGATCGCGTTCACCAAGGCGCCCTCGAGCGTCGACCGGAAGGACGGCGCCGAGATCCTGCGGATCGGCGCGCAGCCGGTCGACGAGTCCGTCGACGTGCTCGGCATCGCCGAGGAGCTCACGCCGCGGATCCGCGAGCTGTGCCGCCAGGAGGGGTTCTCCTTCCAGTACACGGGTTATGTCGCCGACGCGGCCGAAGCGCAGCGCACCACGATCCTCGGCGCGTGCGGCCTGGCGTTCGTGCTGTACGGCCTGCTGGCCGTCGCGCTGAAGTCGCTCACGCAGCCGATCTTCGTGGTCCTGGCGGTCCCGTTCGCGATCATCGGCGCGTTGCTCGGGCACATCTGGCTGGGCATCACGCCGAGCTACCTGTCGGTGTTCGGCATGCTCGCGCTGGCCGGCGTGGCGGTGAACGACACGCTCGTGATGGTCGACTACGTGAACGGCCGCTTGCGACGCGGCGACACGCTGCGTGACGCCGCACTCGCCGCCGGCGCGCGGCGCTTCCGGCCGATCATGCTGACCTCGGTCACCACGTTCGTCGGCCTGTTGCCGCTGTTGATGGACCGGTCGCTGCAAGCGCAGTTCTTGATCCCGATGGCGGTGTCGCTGGCGTTCGGGGTGATGTTCGCCACGATCGTGACGCTCTTCCTGATCCCGTGCTCGTTGCTCGCCGCGGACGACCTCCGCCGCGCGGCAGTCGCGTGCAAGCGGTGGTACTTCGAGCCGTTCCGACGCGACCCTTGATAGCGTGCGCCGCGCGGCGGGGCGACGGGGCGCCGCCGCGCGGTATCGCCATCTGCGCAGCGACATCTCGCCTTCCGCTAAATCGGACTTGGAAGCCGAGTTTTCGGAATGCCCTCTGGTGGCGCCGCCGGTATAAGTGGTTAAGGTTGGTTGTTGGCGAGGCCGCCCCGTGCGACGCTTCGCTAGCATCTTTTCAAGCAACTCCTCGCGTAGTGGCGAGCCGCACCCTGCGTACGGCGACTGCCTGCGGATCGTCGCGCGTCTCAACAGGTCGGGCAACATGACTGTTCATCCCAAGCGGAGCGCCCACGGCGCTCTGGCGGCGCTTGCCGTTTGCTTTGCTTCAACCTCGGCGTTGGGCGCCGTGGCGATCTTCGACGGCTTCGGCGACGCCGACATCGACAACAACGGCGTCCCGCTCGAAGAGACCGACGTCGATGTCGGGCCGACCCCGCCGATGGGGCTCCCGAACACGTACGTCCCTGCTCGGCTGGAAGACGCCAACGGCGACGGCCCCGCCAACCCCGAGGTCACCTCGGTCCTCGACGCGAGCGACACCGGCATCCGCTGGTTCCAGATCCGGGGCTGGACCGGCGGCTCGACCGGCAGCAACCCCAACGCGGGCACCGGCGAGCCGAAGCCGACCATCCGGATCGTCGACGACACGCAAGGCGCGATGCAAGAAACCAGCCCGACCGGGCTGAACCTGCCGGCCATCGACAGCGGCTACGCGATGAGCTGGGAGTCGCGCGGCGGCGGCAGCGAGGCGGCCGGCTTCTTCGACCGCCGCATCGAACTCGGCCCCGAGCCCGGCGACGAGGTCAAGGTCAGCTTCGACTACCGCCTGTGGCGCGACGCGCCCAACGCCAACGCCACGATCGACCCGGTCCGCCCCGAGCTGCGCTTCGGCCTCTTCCAAGACACCGACAACCAGCTCGGCATGACCAACCCGTTCGCGGGCCGCCAAGAAGACCTCGACAACGACGGCTTCGTCGACGACACGCCCGCCGTCTGGGGCGAAGAGGGCGGCTTCTTCGAGGGCGACCTGACCGGCGACAAGGGCCCCGGCGACGACATCGGCTCCAACGGCGACAACGGCTGGACCGCCAGCGTGTTCGGCGGCAACCCCGTGCTGAGCAACGGCGGCGGCTCGCGGATCCGCGAGGAGCTGCAGGCCGACCGCATCCTGCAAGGGCAAGACACCCACACCATCGCCGCGCCAGAGAACCTCAACCCCGACCCGTTCGGCACTCCGATCTACGACTTCGTCACGCTGGACAACGACAAGGTCTACAACCTGTCGCTGTCCCTCGTGCGCGACACGATCGAGACCCCCGGCGACACGATCACCGCGACGCTCACGGTCACCGACCTGGCGACCAACGAGTCTTGGTCGCTCACGGGCACCGAGGGCCTGGAGGACGCCACCAGCGGCGGCATCCCGATCCCCGGCACGGGCGGGCCGCAGAGCGACTCGTGGGACTACTTTGCTCTGCGCAACGCCACCTCGGGCTCGAGCGAGTTCGACTTCCTGATCGACAACTTCATGGTCGAAGTCAACGGCAGCAACGCCGGCCTCGCCGGCGACTACAACAACGACGGCCTCGTCGACGCGGCCGACTACACCGTGTGGCGCGACGGCCAGTCGCCCGACAGCAGCCAAGCCGGCTACGACCTGTGGGCACAGAACTACGGCGCGTCGCTCGGCGGCGGCTCGGCCGAGTCGACGCCCGAGCCCGGCTCGGTCGCGCTGGCGGCGCTGGCGGCCGGCCTCGGCGCCGCGACGCGTCGGCGCGTGAAGTGAAAGGAGCAAACCGTAGGAAGCAAACCGTAAGGAACACGTAGAGCGCCTTGTTAACCGAGTCCTGATCCCCTTGCTGACGCGCCCCCGGGGCGCCCCCTTTTCTCCTCACCAAGCCCTTGTCGCCCAAAGCAACCGCGGCGGCGAGGCAGGAGGCCGATCTCATGAGTCTGCAGCTAGTGAAGTTCCTCCCGTCGCTCGCCGCCCTGGCGGCGCTGGCGACCGCCGCGCCGGGCCAAGTCCTCGTGCAGTCGATCTTCGACGACTTCAGCGACGGCGACCGCAACAACGACGGCGCGATCACCGTGTACGACACCGACTTCAACCTCAGCGACACCCTCAACCAGTCGCCCGAGGACGACACGCTCAACACGATGAAGAACCTCATCGAAGTGACCGCCCCCGAGCCCGGCGCGGTCCCCCAATCGGGCATGGTGTGGCTGGCCACGCGCGGGTTCACCAGCAGCAACACGGGCGACCCGAAGCCGAACCTGAAGATCTTCGACGACTCGCTCGGCCGCACCGACTCCGAGGACGGCGTCACCGAGACCGACGGCCAGGTGCTCGGCAGCGGCTACGCGCTGGGCGTCGAGTCGAAGGGGACCGGCAGCTCGTTCGTCGGCGTGTTCGACCAGCCGGTCTCGGTCGGCCCGGTGGCGGGCGACATGGTGCGGGTCTCGCTCGACTGGCGTTTCTGGCGCGCATCGAACAACCCGACCCCCGCGCCGAACCCCGGCGAGATCCGCTGGGGCCTGTGGGAAGACACCGACGGCGAGCTCGGCACGGCCGCCGACGAGGGCAAGAACGACGCGACCGTCGTCTGGGGCGCCGACGACGGCGACTGGTTCAGCGGCGACAGCGCCGTCGGCGTTGAAGGGGACAAGGGCATCTACACCCGCTTGCCGCTGGGCCCCGCGGGCGACCCGGCCGACTCGCGGATCAACTGGGAGTACAACGTCGAGGACATCAACGGCACGAGCAACAACGGCCGCTTCTTCGAAGGGAGCGGCGTGCGTGACGAGTTTGGCGACGGCGGCGACGTCGGCACGGTCGCGTCGTCGAGCGACGGCCCCGGCGGCGTGATCGCGTCGCTCGGCGCGCACGAGCTGGCGATGGAGATCACGCGGCTGGAGAACGGCCTGCTCGAGGTCGCCACGTTCGTCGACGGCGTCGAGATCCTCCGCGACGAGATCAAAGACACGGACACCGGCTTCAACGTGATCGGCCCGCCGGCCGACACGTACCACTACCTCGGCTTCCGCAACTCCTCGGGCGACTACGACTACGTGATCGACAACGTGCTCGTGCAGTCGTTCGCGGTGCCCGAGCCGGCCGCTATCGGCCTGGCGGCCGCGGCGCTGCTCGCGCTGCCGCGCCGGCGGCGAGGCTGAGCGGGCGCCGAAGCGAACGAGCGATAGCAGTTAATCGGGGGGCGGGCGGCGCCCCGCCCGCCCCCGCTTTTCTCCCAAACCGACAGACGAAACGCGACGCTATGGACAACAGCCGCACGAGTTTCTCGGCCGGGCGCCCCCAGCGCCCCAAGGAGGCAGCGATGTATCTGGTTGAAAAGGCGCGACGCTCAGGTGGTTTCACGCTGGTGGAACTGCTGGTGGTGATCGCCATCATCGGCATCCTGGTCGCGCTGCTGTTGCCCGCGGTCCAAGCCGCGCGCGAGTCGGCCCGGCGGATGTCGTGCGGAAACAACCTCAAACAACTCAGCCTCGCCGCGCTGAACTACGAGGGCGTGTACGGCGAGCTGCCCCCCGCGCGGATCGGGCCGGACAGCACCGACTCGTCGATGGTCGACCACCTCCGCACGCCGGTCGAGCGTTCCGGCGCCAGCGGGTTTGTCTTGCTGTTGCCGTTCATCGAAGAGCAAGCGCTGTTCGACGGCCTGGAGCCCTTCGACAAGAACGGCCTCTGGCCCGCCGGCATGTTCGGAGCGTTCTGGGCGACCGACGAACGGATGCGTTTGCTGTCGCAGCGGCCCGACGCGTTCGTGTGCGCGTCGAGCCAGACGCTCGCCATCCCGGACGGTGAGCCCGACCCCGACGACCCCAACCGACCGCGGCGGTTCTCCAACTGGGCAACGCCGCCCGCGACCGGAACCTACGCGTTCTGCGGCGGCCACCGCGGGCCGAACAACCCGAGCCCCGTCAACTTCTACATGACCAAGGCGATGAACTCGGGGCCGCACTTGTACTGGAACACCGTGGAGATCCCCGAGGTCACCGACGGCACGTCGAAGACCCTCTCGATCGGCGAGATCATCGACGGCCACACGGTCAAGAGCTCGAACATTTGGAGCTACGTGCTGCGGTACGCCGACTGTTTCCGCGTGACCGACGTGCCGCTCAACACGCTGCCGGGCGTCGCCGCGCTCGCGGTCGGCACCAACGACGCCGAGGTCAACGGCGCGTTCGCCAGCCGGCACCCGGGCGGGGCGTACTTCTCGTACCTGGACGGCCACGTCGAGTTCTTGACCGACGACATCGACCTGGACACCTACCAGAACCTCTCGACGATCGCCGGCACGCCCGCCGAACGCGACGCGATCGACGAAGAGACCCGCCGCAACAAGCGTTACTGAACAGCGACGCCGATCGCGATGTCCCCCACCTGGCCGAGTAGGCCCTCCGGAGCGATGCCCCAGCCGCCGCGTCCCACGAACGGTCTTGCTAGCCTGCCGCTGGCGTTGCTCTTCGCCGCCGCGCTGGCCGACGCCGTGGGCTGCGACAGCCGGCCGCGACGCGTGCCGATCTCCGGCACGGTGTTGATCGACGGCGAGCCCGTCCCGTACGGCAACATCAGCTTCGTGCCCGGCGACGGCCGCGCGGCAAGCGGCAAGATCGACCCCCAAGGCCGCTTCGAGCTGACCTGCTACGAGCCGGGCGACGGCGCCATCCTCGGCGAGCACCGTGTGACGGTCGCCGCGCGCCAGATGAAGGACGGCAAGCTCGTGTGGCACGCCCCGAAGAAATACGCCGACTTCCGCACCTCCGGCCTGACCTACACGGTGACCGAGCCCGACGACTCGGTCGTGATCGAGCTCACCCGGGACGGCGAACAGGGTCCGAGCGAGTGACCCCCGCCATGCCCCGAGGCCCCGCCGCCGCCGCGCTGCGCGTTGCCCTCTGCGCCGCCCTCTGGGCCGGTGTGGCCTTGGTGTCGGCTGCCGCGGCGCGGGGGGCGGAGTTCCTGGTGACCAGCGCGGCCGACGTGTCGGCCGCCATGTCGTCGGCCCAACCTGGAGACACGCTCGTCATGGCCAACGGCGTCTGGACCGACCAGCGCATCGACTTCGCCGGCGACGGCGCCCCCGGCGCGCCGATCACCCTCCGCCCCCAAACGCCCGGCGGCGTGGTGCTCACCGGCCGCTCCACGCTGAGCATCTCCGGCGACTCGCTGGTGGCCGACGGGCTGCGTTTCGAGGGGGGCGCGCTGTCGGGCGGGCACGTGGTCGAGTTCCGCGGCTCGCGCGGCCCGGCGACCAACTCGCGGCTCACCAATTCGGCGATCGCCAGCTACAACCCGGCCGACATCGGCACACGCTACTTCTGGGTCTCGCTCTACGGGCAGTCGAACCGCGTCGACCACAACCGCTTCACCGGCCAGGCCCACTCCGGCGTGACCGTCACGGTGTGGCGCGACGCCGACACGCCCGACTTCCACCAGATCGACCACAACTACTTCGGCGACCGCCCCGAGGGCAACGGCAACGGCTTCGAGACGATCCGCATCGGCACGAGCGACCGCTCGCTGAGCGACTCGCACACCGTGGTCGAGAACAACCTGTTCGAGCGCGTCGACGGCGAGATCGAGATCATCTCCAACAAATCCGGCGCGAACGCGTTCCGCTACAACACGTTCCGCGAATCGGCCGGCACGCTGACCCTCCGCCACGGCGACGGCAACCTCGTCGAGGGCAACTTCTTCCTCGGGCAGGGCAAGGACGGCTCGGGCGGGGTGCGGGTGATCGGCGAGCGGCAGACGCTCGTCAACAACTACTTCAGCAACCTCGACGACCGCGCCGACGGCGCGATCTCGATCACCGCGGGCGTGCCCGACTCGCCGCTCAGCGGCTACTACCAGGTGCGCGACGCGCTCGTCGCGCACAACACGGTCGTGGGCGTACGCGGCGCGGCGGTCGCGCTCTCGAGCGGACTGGGCTCGAGCGGCCGCACGCTGACCGCCCAGAACGTGACGCTCGCCAACAACCTCTTCTGGAGCAACCAGAGCCCCTTGTTCGAGGGGCAGCAGGGCGACGGCTGGCTGTGGGAAGGCAACCTCGCGTTCGGCCAATCGCTCGGGCCGCTTGCCGGCGAGCCCGGCGTGACCGTCGCCGACCCGCAGATGGTCGTCGGCTCCGACGGCCTGTTCCGGCTTTCGCCCGACAGCCCGGCTGTCGACGCGGCCGCGAGCGGCTACACGCACGTCGCGCCGATCGACTTCGACGGCCAGCCTCGCATCGGGCTGAGCGACATCGGCGCCGACGAGCTGAGCGACGCCGTCATGGTCCGCAAGCCGCTCGAAGAGCGCGACGTCGGCCCCGACTGGTTCGCCCGTCCCGAGCCCGGCGGCCGCGGCTGCGGCCCGGGCGGGTGCGCGCTGCAAGCGGAGGCCTACGACCAACTGCTCGACCCCGACGGCAACGGCGCCGTGTGGTCCGTCGTCGCCACGCCCGACGCGCTAGGCGGCCTCGCGATCCGCGCGCCCGGCGGCGACCGGGTCGACCTGCCGGCCGAGCCGCACGACGCGATCGCCGCCTACGAGGTCGAGTTGAGCGTGGCGGGCGAGTACACCGCGTACTACCGCGCGCGGGGCTTCGACAGCTCGAGCGACAGCCTCTTCGCGCCGAGCACGTTGGGCGTTGATCCCGACCAGAACCTGGGCTTGTCCGACGACGGCCGGTTCGGGTGGCGCCGCGGCGCTTCGGCGTTCGCCATCGGCGAGGCGCACCTCGGCGTGCCGCTCGAGCTCCGCATCGGCATGCGCGAGCACGACGCCGAGCTCGACGCGATCGTGCTGAGCCTCGACGCGGCGCTCACCGACGCGGAGCTCGACGCGCTGTTCGCCCCCCTGGCGGGCGACTTCAACGCCGACGGCGCGGTCGACGCGGCCGACTACCCCGTTTGGCGCGACACGCTCGGCCAGACCGGGCCCGGCCTGGCCGCCGACGCGGACGCCGACGGCTCGGTCGACCCGGACGACTACGGCGTCTGGCTCACCGCTTACGGTGGCGCCGCTCGGCGCCCCGGCGCGACCGCGCCGGAGCCGGCCGCCTTGCCCCTCGGGGCGACGCTCCTTGCCGCCCTGTGTCCACTTTCCCGCTCTCGCCGAGCCCCACGCTAAACCCCTCCGAGGCTCCGATGAAATCCGCCAACGAATCTTCCCGCGCGTCGGTGACGCGCCGCCGGTTCTTGAAGGCCTCTACCGCCGCCGCCGCGGCCGCGCCGTACATCGTGCCGTCGACGGTTTTCGGCGCCAGCGCGCCGAGCAACCGCCTGGCGGTGGCGATCATCGGCACGGGCAACCAGGGCTTCCTCGATTTGAAGCTGTTCGCGAAGCAGCCCGACTGCGAAGTGGTCGCCCTCTGCGACGTGAACCAGGGGAGCGACAACTACAAGAACCCCAGCGACGTGCGCGGCCTCGACCCCGCCGCCGACCTGCTGAAGCAGATGGTCGGAGACCGCGCCAAGTCGGTCGGCAAGCACCGCGATTTCCGCGAGGTCATCGCCCGCGACGATGTCGACGCGGTCGTCGTCGTCGTGCCCGACCACTGGCACGACCTGATCACCATCGCGGCCGCGAAGGCGAAGAAAGACATCTACTGCGAGAAGCCGCTCGGCCTCACGATCACAGGCCAGCAAGCGATGATCCGCGCGGTGCGAGAGAACGGGCGTATCTTGCAGACCGGCTCGCACGAGCGCTCGAACCCCTACGCCGAGGCCGCTTGCTCGCTGGTCCGCGAAGGCAAGATCGGCCGGGTCCGCAGGGTCGTGTGCCACATCGGCCGGCACAACAAGCAGAGCCCGCCGCCGGGGTGGCAGGCGAGCCAGCCGCCGGCCGGCTTCGATTACGACACGTGGCTCGGCCCCGCCCCCGACGCGCCGTACCACCCGGACCGCTGCCTGTACAACTTCCGCTTCATCACCGACTACGCCGGCGGCCAGACCACGAACTTCGGCGCCCACTCCATCGACCTGGCCCAATGGGGCCTCGGGACGGACGGCACGGGGCCCGTCGAGATCGAGCACGAGTACGCCGATTATTTGCCGGAAGGGAGCCTGTTCGACGCGGCGACCTACCTGATGTTCCGCTGCAAGTACGAGGACGGGACGGTGTTGGAGTGCGCGACCGGCTCGCCGGCCGTCCGCACCACCTTCTACGGCGACGATGGCGTCGTGAACGTCGACAGCCAAGGCCAGAACGCCATGGTGATCCCACGCTCGCTCACGCCCGAGAAGCTCGCCAAGCGGGTCAAGTACCACTCGGCCGGCGACCACGTGCGCAACTTCCTCGATTGTGTGAAGTCGCGCGAAGAGCCCAACGCGCCGGTCGAGGTCGGCCACCGCAGCGCGTCGATCTGCCACCTGGGGAACATCGCGGTCGCGATGGAAGCGAAGCTCCGCTGGGACCCGCAGGCGGAGCGGTTCGTGGGCGACCGCGCCGAAGAGGCGAACGGCCACCTCGAGCGCGAGCGCCGCGCGCCCTGGCGGCTGGAGAGCGTCTGAGCCGCCCTAGACCGCCCGAACGCCACCCGACCCCGCAACAAGAATCGTGACCCCACCGCCCCCCGAGCCACCCGGCAAGACGCTCGACGCGCGCCGCCGCCCCCAGCGCGCTCTGCGCGGGGCGTCCGGCCGCGCGGCCGCGCACGACGCCCGCCCCGTGGGCGCGGAGGTTTACTTCCTGCCGGTCGCGACGCGGGTGCCGCTCAAGTTCGGGGCGGAGACGCTCACGTCGGTCACCTGCGCGCGGGCGAGGGTCACCGTGGCCGACCGGCACGGCCGGACCGCGTCGGGATGGGGCGAGACCCCGCTCAGCGTGCAGTGGCTGTGGCCCTCCCCCCTGCCCTACGCCGAGCGACACGACGCGCTGCAGGCCTTCTGCCTGCGCCTCGCGGAGCGTTGGGCCGGCTTCGCCCGCGAGGGGCACCCCTTGGAGATCGGCCACGCTTTCCAGACCGACGTGCTGCCCTCCGCGCTGCGCGAGTTCAACGCCCGGCGCGCGGGCGCCGAGCCGATGCCGCTGCTCGCCGCGCTGGCCTGTTGCTCGCCGCTGGACATCGCCACGTACGACGCGTACGGCCAGCTCCACGAGACGCCGGTCTTCGAGGCCTTCGACGACCGGTTCCTCGCCATCGACCTCGGCGAGTACCTGACGCCAGAACCGGGCTCGGGCGTCGATTTCCGAGGCCAGCGGCCGAGCGATTACCTCGCCCGCCCGCGGCCCGACACGCTCGTCGCTTGGCATTTGGTCGGGGGGCTCGACCCGCTCGACCGGGGCGAACTCACCGGCGACGAGCCCGACGACGGCCGCCCGGTCGTGCTCGGCGACTGGATCGCCCGCGACGGGCTGAAGTGCCTAAAGATCAAGCTCCGCGGGACCGACGCCGCTTGGGACTACCGGCGGCTCGTGCGGATCGGAGAGATCGCCGCCGCTGCCGGCGTCGAAGCGCTGACCGCCGACTTCAACTGCACGGTCACCGACCCGCGGTACGTGGTCGACATCCTCGACCGCCTCCGGCGCGAGCGCCCGGCGATCTATGAGGACGTGCTCTACATCGAGCAGCCTTTCCCGTACGACCTGGAGGCGAACCAGATCGACGTGCACGAGGTCTCGCGCCGCAAGCTGTTGCTGATGGACGAGAGCGCCCACAACTGGCGGCTGGTGCGGCTCGGCAAATCGCTCGGCTGGACGGGAGTCGCGCTAAAGACCTGCAAGACGCTGACCGGCGCGGTGCTGTCGCTCTGTTGGGCCAAGGCCCACGGCATGGGCGTGATGGTCCAGGACCTGACCAACCCGATGCTCGCACAGATCCCGCACGTGCTGCTGGCTGCCCACAGCGACACGCTGATGGGCGTCGAGACGAACGCCTCGCAGTTCTACCCCGACGCGTCGGCCGACGAGGCCCGGGTGCACCCCGGGCTGTACGAGCGCCGCGGCGGCGTGGTCGACCTCGGCACGCTCCGCGGCCCGGGCTTCGGCTACCGCGTCGCCGAGATCGGCCGCGAGCTGCCACCGTGCGCGGGGAGCTACGGCGCCCCGCCAGACCAGTAGGAGGCCCCTTGTTTCCCATCGTTCGCTCCGCCTTGTTTGTCGCCGCCGCGTCGGCGGCCGGTCTGGCGACCGCCGCCGCGCCGGACACGATCGTCTGGGAAGGCGGCCACTTGCTGCGCGTGCGCGAGAGCGGCGCTGCGGCCGGGCCGGGTGTCGGCCAGGCCCTCGCGGCGCTGCGCCGCGAAGCGGACAGCGCCCTAGAGCGCGGGCCCTACTCCGTGATGGACAAGGACCTCACCCCGCCCAGCGGCGACAAGCACGACTACATGAGCTTCAGCCGCTACTGGTGGCCCAACCCCGACACGCCCAACGGCCTCCCCTACGTGCGGCGCGACGGGGTCGTCAACCGCGAGCTCATCGCACGCGGCGACCGCAACCGCATCGGCGCGTTGTACGACGACCTGGAGGCGCTCGCTCTGGCCGCGTACCTGCTCGACGCCGAGCGCTACGGGCCGCACGCGGCCGAGCTGGTCCGCGTGTGGTTCCTCGACCCTGACACCCGGATGTACCCGAACCTGAACTTCGGCCAGGCCGTGCCCGGCCGCTCCGAGGGGCGGGGCCCGGGCATCATCGACACGCGGCACTTCGTCCGGGTGATCGACTCGGTCGCTCTGTTGCGGGCGTGCGACCAGATCGCCGACGGCGAGACAGATCAACTCAAAGACTGGTTCCGCGACTACCTCGGCTGGCTCGACACGAGCGCCATCGGCGAGCACGAACGCAACGCCGACAACAACCACGGCGTGTGGTACGACGCGCAGGCGTCGGCGATCGCGTTGTTTGTCGGCCGCCCCCAGGTGGCCGAGTCGATCGTCCGCCGCGTCCGCGACGAGCGGCTCGCGGCGGGCGTCGCCGCCGACGGGCGGCAGCCCGAGGAGCTCGAGCGGACCAAATCGCTGCACTACTCGCTGTTCGCGTTGTCCGCGTACGCGGTCGCCGCGCGCGTGGGCGAGCACGTGGGGGTCGACCTGTGGGGCCACACCGCGCCGGGCGGCGGCAGCCTCCGCGGCGCCCTCGACTACGCGGCGCCCCACCTGGTGGACCAGTCGGCGTGGCCGCACCCTCGTTTGGGGCCGTTCGCCGTCTCGGACCGGCAGTCGCAACTGTTCTACCTGGCCGCCACGCGCCTCCAGGAGCCGAGGTACCTCGAGCTGCTCGCCCGCGCGCCCACGCGCTACGACGGGCGCCACCTGGCGCCGCTGATGTTCGCCGCGCAGGCGAGCGAAGCGAGTGTCGAGGAGGACTAGGCGCCCGACAAAATTAGCGCCCGACGTAATGAGCCCCCGACGGTTAGTCCCGGAAACCGCTGCGGAACTGCGAGGGGGTCACCCCCTCGTGCCTGCGGAACACCTCGCTGAAGTACTTTGGCTCGCCGAAGCCGGCCCTGCGGGCGATAGCCGCGATCGGCTGCTCGGTCTCGCTCAAGAGCAGCTTCGCGCGGGCCATCTGCACGCGCGTGATCTCGGCCTTGATCGTCCGCCCCAGCGCGCGCTTGACCCGTCGTTCGAGCGTGCTGGGCGCGCGGGCGGCGCGCTGGATCACGTCGGTCACACGGAGGCCCTGCGTTGCGTTTTCACGCACGAAGCGGATCGCCGCCGCCACCTCCTCGTCGTCGATGGCGAGCGTGTCGGTCGACCGCCGCGGAGCGATGCCCCTCGGCGGGCCGAGCAGCGTGGCGTCGCGCTCCGCCCGCCCGCCGGCCATCAGGCGGCTCAACAGCGCGGCCGACTCGTAGCCGATCAGGCTCGGGTTGACGTCGATGCTCGTCAGCGGCGGCGTGCTCAGGTTGCACAGGTAGGGGTCGTTGTCGACGCCGATCACGGCCACCTCGTCCGGCACCGCCAGGCCCGCGCGGCGGCACGCGTCGAGCACCTGTTGGCCGCGGTCGTCGTGGCAGGTCATGATGCCGATCGGCAGCGGCAGCTCGCTCAGCCAAGCGGCGAGCTGCTGTTGCTGGTCTTCCCAGCTGGTGGTGCGTTGGCTCGTCTGCTCGCCCAGCCACGTGTGGCAGTCGCGGCCTTGCTCGGCGACCAGGCGGACAAAGTAGTCGCACCGCAGGTCCTGGTTGGGGTTTTCGCCGCGCGGCGTGCCGCAGAAGCCGTAGTGGCGGATGCCGCAGTCGCGCAGGTGGTTGAAGGCCATCTCGGCTACGGGCCGGTTGTCCACGCCGATAAACGGCAGGCGGTGGTCCGGCAACGCGCCCCGCACGTCGACCGCCGGCAGGCCCGTTTCGAGGATCGCGTCGGCAGTCCGCTCGCTGTTGACACGCGCGAGGATGCCGTCGCCATCCCAATCGGCGAGCCACGCGGGCGGGGCGTCGTCCAGGCCGTGCGGCTCGAAGAAGATCGACCAGGGGCCGTGTTCCTGCACGTACCGCGCCACCCCCCGCAGCAGGCCGCGGCCGTACTCGCGCGAGGTCTCGATCAACAGCGCAACGTGCGGCGTGTCACGCATCGGGCAGCGGGAAGCTAGGGGCAGCGCGATCCGGGCGGGCGCCGGCGAACGGACGCCGCGAGCCACGAACGGTTCGATGCCGATATTCGGACGCCCTCTCCGGAAAATCGGATTGTACGCGAAACCAGGCCGATTAACGTCAGGATAGTTCCCCGTTGGCGCTACTCCGTGGCGATCGACGCCACGGCACTTTTCGTTGAGCGGCTGGACGACCGCCGGCGCCCGCCGCCGGCCCCTTTCGCGGCCGACAACCCCCGATCGATCGACCGCCGAGCGCGGCTCGCCTCTCTACTAGCTTGCCCCCATGAGTAGACTGTCGCCGCGGCGGCGCCTGGCGCCCGCTCTGCTGTGCGGGCTCGCCTGCGCATCGGCCGCAGCCGCCGCGACGAGCGAGTGGGTCTACCGGGGCCAGACGGGCCGGCTGATCTACCGGTCGGACGCCGACGGCGACCGCGTGCTCGATTTCTCCGACGTCGGCTACCGCGGCGGCACGCAGAGCCTGCCCGCCGTGCCCGCCACCGTGCTCGTGTCGCCCGCCGCCGGCGACGACACGGCCGCGATCCAGGCGGCGATCGACCAGGTCGCCGCCGCGCCGCTCGGGCCGGACGGCTTCCGCGGCGCGGTGCAGCTGGCGGCGGGCGACTACCAGATCGGCGGCCAGCTCCGGATCCGCGCCAGCGGCGTCGTGCTGCGCGGCGCGGGGCAGAGCCAGCAAGGGACCGTGCTGCACGCGACCGGCACGAGCCAGCGCGACCTGATCCAGATCGTCGGCTCGGGGTCGCAATCGCTCTTCGGCGGCACGGGCCGGATGATCGACAAGAAGGTCCCTGTCGGCGCGACGAGCTTCCGCGTCGACTCGACGGCCACGTTCGCCGTGGGCGACACCGTGCGGGTCACGCGGCCCAGCACGGCCGAGTGGATCGCCGACATCGGCATGGACAGCATCCCGCCGCGCTCCGACGGGGGGACCGTCCACCAGTGGGCGCCCGGCTCGTTCGACCTGCGCTACGACCGGGTGATCACCCGCATCGAAGGCGACCGGGTGTTCGTCGACGCGCCGCTCGCCAACTCGTTCGAGCTGCAATACGGCGGCGGCACGATCCGCAAGTACTCGTGGCCGGGGCGGATCGAGAACGTCGGCGTGGAGAACCTGCGGGCCGAGTCGTCGTACGCGTCGGCGACCGACGAGAACCACTCGTGGAACTTCGTCACGATCGACGACGCGCAGCACGTCTGGGTCCGCAACACGACCTCCGCCCACTTCGCTCGCTCCGCGGTGCTCAGCCACCCCGGCGCGAAGTGGGTCACCGTCGACGGGGTCACGAACCTGTCGCCGAAGAGCCAGATCACCGGCAGCCGGCGGTACACGTTCGACCTCAGCGGCCAGCTCGAGCTGGTCACCGGCTCGGAGGCCAACCAGGGGCGGCACGACTTCGTCAACAACAGCACCCGCCCGCCGGGCCCCCACGTGTTCCACGACTCGGTCGCGAACGACGCGCTGAGCGATTCCGGCCCGCACCAACGGTGGGCCACCGGGTCGCTGTTCGACAACATCATCGTCGACGGCCACCAGATCAACGTCCGCAACCGGGGCAACTTCGGCACCGGGCACGGGTGGGCCGGCGCAAACATGGTGATCTGGAACTCGACCGCGGCCAGCTACATCGTGCAGAACCCGCCGACGGCTCAGAACTGGATCGTCGGCTCCACCGGCCACCTGCTGCCCGACAACTCGTTCGGGCCGCACGTGTCGGGGTACGTCGACTCGCACGCAGAGCGGGTCGATATCGACAGCCTCTACGAAGCGCAGGTCGCCGACGCTAGCGACGTGGCCGATTTCCACTGGGCCGGCGGAGAGGCCTCCTGGTCCGACCCCGACGCGTGGGCCGAGCGCCTCACTCCGGGGCGGTACGCGGTCTCGTCGCGCGACTACCTCATCGGCGACATCGACGGCTTCACGCCCGACGGCGCGCTCAGCGTCGACGACGCGCCGATCGACCCCGCCTGGCGGGCGGCGATCGAGTCGGGCTCGGCGCTGCCCGTCGTCGGCTTCGACGACCTGACGGGCAACACGAACGTCGCCTTCACAATCGAGCACGTGCTCGACCCGGGCGAACGCGTCGTGCACGGCAGCCTCGCGCTGGCGCTGCAGAAGTCCGGCGGCGTGGTCGACACCGATTTCCTCCGCCTGTTCAACAGTGCGCCGGAGAACCGCCGCTCGCTGAGCGACCTCGGCTGGGCCGACCAGATCAGCGACTCGGCCCCCTTCGTCGGGGTGGTCGACCTGGGGAGCTCGCTCGAACACTTGCAGGCCGGCTCGGTCAACGTGCAGCTGAACGACGATGTCGGCGTCGACTGGGCGCTCTACACGGTGACGGTCGCCACGCCGCGCGAGCCGCTGCTGGCGGAGTCGGTCTCGATCCGCGCGGGCGTGGCTCTTGTCGAGGTCGACGTCGGCGCGGTCGGCGCGTTGTCGGTGGGCGGGGAGGACGCCGGCGCGCTGCGGATCGACTCGGGCGGGCGGCTCCACGTGACCGGCGACTACGAGCAGTCTCCCGAGGGGGCGCTGCTCGTGGAGGTCGGCCCGTCCGGCGGCGGCGCGCTGAGCGTCGGCGGCGCCGCGCTGCTCGACGGCGACCTCCGGCTGCTGATGGCCGACGGCTACACGCCCGCCGCAGGCGACGAGTTCGAGCTGCTCAGGGCCGGCGGCGCGCTCGGTGGCGCGTTCGACTCGGTGTCGCTGCCGACGCTCGGCGGGGGCCTCCGGTGGACCTACGAGCAGAGCCAAAACAGCCTCCTCGCCAGCGTGGTCCTCACCGGCGACTACAACGCCGACGGCCGTGTTGACGCGGCCGACTACACCCTCTGGCGCGACACGCTCGGGTCCACAACCGACCTGGCCGCCGACGGCGACAACGACGGGCAGATCGGCCCCGGCGACTACGCGGCGTGGGCCGCGTCGTACGGCGCCGCGTCGGCCCCCTCGCCTGCCGTCCCCCCGCCTGCCGTCCCCGAGCCCGGCGCCTTCGCCCTGCTGCTAGGCGCCGCGACGGCGTCGGTGACCGGCCGCCGCCCCGACGCCTGACCGACCAAAACCTTCACCGCTCAACCGACCACAGGGACCCTCGCTATGGACCAGCACCGCCTCGCTCCGTCACTCGACCGCCGCACGTTCATCGGCGCGGCCGGCGCGGCCGCGGCCGCCGCTTGCGTCGCGCCGGGCCGCGCGCTCGCGGCGTCGCACTCCGCGGCCAAGCCGCCCGTGTGCGCGTTCATCAAGTTCCTGCAGTCGCTCAGCTACGAAGAGATGGCTCGGCGCATCGCCGACATCGGCTTTGACGGCGTCGAGTCGACGGTCCGGCGCGGCGGCCACGTGCTGCCCGAGCGGGTCAAAGACGACCTGCCGCGGCAGCTCGAGGCCCTGAAAGAGCACGGCCTCGACATCACCATCATGACGACCGACGTGCTCGGCGTCGATCAACCCTACACCGAGGACGTGCTGCGGACCGGCGCGTCGCTCGGTCTGACGAAGTACCGCATGGGCTTCCACCGCTACGACAAGAAGCGCGGCGTGCGCGAGCAACTCGACGAGCTGCGGCCGCGGTTCAAGGAGCTGGCCGCGCTCAACAAGGAGCTGGGCATGACGGCCGTGTACCAGAACCACTGCGGCGCCGACTTCGTCGGCGCGCCGCTGTGGGACCTGCGTTATCTTCTTGAGGGGATCCCGAAGGAGCAGATCGGCTCGGCGTTCGACATCCGCCACGCCACGGTCGAGGGGGGTCTCTCTTGGCCGCTCGACTACGACGCGACGAAGCCGCACATCGGCGCGGTCTTCGTGAAGGACTTCGTGTGGGACGGCGAGAAGCCCGAGCACGTGCCGCTGGGCGAGGGGCGGGTCGACAAGCGGTTCGTCGCCATGCACCAAGACTCCGGCATCGACTGCCCGATCTCGCTGCACGTGGAGTACCTCAAGCAAGGCGACGCCGACGAGAACACCGAGGCCCTCCGCCGCGACTTCGCCACGCTCCGCCAGTGGCTCGGCTGGGCGTGACGCCGCGCGTCTGTGGAGTCTGGTAGTCCTTGCCCCGGCTAGATCAAGTATGCCTCACTCACGAGTTCCGCAAACCGTGGGGCGCGTCGGCCTGGCGAGCGCGCTGCTGGCGACCGCCGCGGCCTGCTCGGCGCGGGAGCTCCTCACCGACGACCCGGCCGAGGTCCAGCGCCTGTCCGGCGAAGCGGCGCCGGGCGACGAGATCGTGCTGCGCGACGGCGTCTACCAGCGGGCCGACATCCTGTTCACCGCCGAGGGGACCGCCGAGCGCCCCGTGGTGCTCCGCGCAGAGACCCCCGGCGGCGTCGTCGTCCGCGGGGAGTCGCGCCTCCGCATCGGGGGGGAGCACGCGGTGGTGAGCGGGCTGGTGTTCGACCGCGCGTTCAACGGCGATCACCTCGTCGTGTTCCGCGAAGACTCCAAGCGGCTGGCGCGGCGGTGCCGGCTGACCGACTGCGTGCTCGTCGACTGCAACCCGCGCGACCCGTCGGACGAATCGCGGTGGGTCTCCCTGTACGGCGAGCACAACCGCATCGACCACTGCCGCATCGAGGGCAAGACCACGAAGGGGACGACCGTGGCGGTCTTCCTCGGCGACGGCCCGGCGCGCCACCGGATCGACCACAACTTGTTCGGCCCCCGCCCCGACTTCGGCCGCAACGGCGGCGAGACCATCCGCGTGGGGGACAGCGGCAGCAGCCAAGTGAGCGCGATGGTGCGTGTCGACCACAACTTGTTCGTCGAGTGCAACGGCGAGGCGGAGATCATCTCGAGCAAGTCGTGCGAGAACCGCTACGACTCGAATGCCTTCCTCCGCTGCTCCGGCGCGCTGACGCTGCGCCACGGCGACCGCTGCCGTGTCGAGGGGAACTGGTTCCTCGGCGAGGAGGCCGACGGCTCGGGCGGGGTGCGTATCACCGGCGAGGGGCACCGGGTCGTGAACAACTACTTCTCGGCCCTCCGCGGCGACGACCACCGGGCCGCGCTGTCGATCATGCGCGGCCAAGCCGACGACCCGCAGAAGGGCTACGCCCCGGTGCGCGGCGCGGTGGTCGCGTACAACACGTTCGTCGACTGCGAGGAGACCCTCGTGGTCGGCCTGGCCGACGACGACGTCCGCGCGCGGGCCGTCCCGGAAGGCTGCACCATCGCGAACAACCTGATCGTGTCGCGCCACACGCCGGTCGACCTGCGTTCGCGGGTCGAGGGCTTCTCTTGGTGCGGCAACCTGATCGAGTCCGAAGCCGAGCCGCACGAAGCCAACGGCCTCACGCCGATCGACGACGCCGGCCTCCGGCGCGACAGCGAGGGGCTCTGGCGGCTCAAGCCGGGCAGCCCGGCCGTCGACGCGGCCGACCCGATTGTCGAGGCCGAGCACGACATCTTCGGCCACCGCCGCGAGCCGCCGGCCGACGTCGGCTGCGAAGAGCTCCGTCCGAACCGGCACGACGACGGCCCCATCGGTCGCGAAGCGGTGGGGCCGACCTGGTCCCGCAAGCAGCCCGACGCGGCGAGCTGAGCCTCCTCAGCCGGGTCGCGGGTCACATCGGCGAAGCAACACGCCAGCGGCCGCCAGAGCCGCGCCGATCGCCGCCGAGGGCTCGGGCGCGGGGGTCGTTCCGGCGAGAGCGCCGTAGTGCTGGGCCCACTCTGCGTAGTCGGCCGCGTCGACCACGCCGGGCGTGGCCGTCTGGTTGTCGAGCGGGCCGCCGGTCGCGTAGGCGTCGCGCCACAGGGTGTAGTCGGCCGCGTCGACCCGGCCGTCGGCGTTGTAGTCGCCCGCGGCCGCGGCGGCGACGCTCAGCACCAGACTGGTTCCTTCTTGCGTCACGGCGAAGCCGGGCGTGACCGAGTCGAACACGCCGGCGATCGACGCGGCCGTGGCGATCGTCCAGCTCCCTGTCGTCGGATCGAAGCCGTCTAGCAGGCGGACCACGAGGTCGCCGCCGAGCGTCAACGCGCCGTCGGCGGCGAGCAGGTCGGCCTCGCTCGGCGAGGCCAGGTCGATCGCCAGCGCCCCCGCGGCCAGGAGCACGTCGCCCGCGACCGAGGTCTGGCCGATGCCGTCGCCCGGCGCGAGCACGCCACCTTGGTTCACGAGGTCGAACCCGACCGCGTCGACGCTGAGTTCGCCGCCGGTGAACGCAAGCGACCCGAGGGCGCCGCGCCGGAGTGTGCCGGCGATCAGCCGCCCGCCCGACAGGCTGAGCTCGGCCGTCGCCGAGGCGCCGTCGCCGATCGTGACCGACCCGTCGCCGGGGCCGGCCGCCTCGTCGCTCACACGCAGCTCGCCCGCCGTGACGGAGAGCGTCGCCCCGTCGCCAAGGACCACGGCGCCGGCGTGTTGGCCCGGCGCGTCGACCGTCGCGCGGCCCGCGCCGATCACCGCCCGGTCGAACCGCGACGGCTGCCAGTTGGTGGTGGTCGGCGCCTCGCCGGGGCTGTCGCGGGTGATCCCCCAATTGGTGATCTCCGCGTAGCGGCCCTCGCCCCCCTGCCAGTGGATGTCGTACGGCGCCGGCCAGGCGGCGATGTCGTTGATGTACTCCTCGAGGTTGACGTAGCCGTCGCTGTCGTCGTCGCCGGACCAGTCGGCGAGGTTGGGGTCGAGGCCGCGCTGGAGTTCCCAGTGGTCCGGCATGCCGTCGTTGTCGGTGTCCCAGCCGGCGGGGCGGGTCTGCATCGGCTGGCCGGTGACCGCTTGCACGTCGGCCGGGTCGATCGAGCGTAGCACGCGGCCGGTTTCTGAGATCGCGCCTTGCCCGTACGACCCGACCTGTTCGACCGAGCGTGAGTCGAGGAAGTCGCGGTCCCACCAGCGCGCGCCGCTGTAGCCGAGCACGGTCTGGAGCGCTTCGGCGGGCGACTGCGTCACGCCGTGCGGCACGGCGTAGGGCGTGCTCTGCTGCGTCTCGGGGCCGCGGAACGTGCTCCAGCCGCGGTCCGTCCCGTCGGCGACGCCGTTCTTGTTCAGGTCGAGCAGGTTGCCGCTCTGGTAGATACGCGCGAGGCTGTCGGCGGAGCTGAAGAGGTTGTCATTCGATCCGTTGTCGTAGCCGCCGATGTAGTAGTTGTTGACGAAGTTCGTGAAGCTCGGCTCGCCGCCGCCGCTGTAGCCGAAGTCGTTGTCGCTGGTGTTGTAGACCACGTTGTTCCGGAAATCGACTTCCACGCCCGGCCCCTCCTTCTCGCCCAGGCGGGGCACCCGCGCGTCGTTGTGCACGTAGAGGTTGTGGTGGAGGCTGATCTTGCCGCCGGGGGTCTTGCCCTCTAGCTGCGACCCGTCGCCGTCGGGGTTGACCCAACCGGGGCCGATGATCGAGTGCTGCACGGTCACGTTGCGCGCCGAGTCGGTGACCGACACTCCCTCGTCCGTGTACCAAGCGAGCGACAGGTGGTCGGCGATCGAGTTGCTCGCGGCGAGCCAGAGGCCGTCCTTCTCGGCCGGGTCGTGCGTGCGTACGGCGAAGTTGCGCAGCACCAGGTTGTTCACCTTCGGCGGCGTCCCCTCGTCCCACGAGTCGCGGTGGCCCGGGTTGAACTCGCCGCCGTAGAGGGTGATCCCGCCCGGCGCGGTTTGGCCGGCGACGGTCACGTTCATCGGGGTGATGTCGACCTCGCCGATGTCGATCACGCCGCCCACGTCGAACACGATGATCCGCGGGATGACGTCGTACGAGTCGGGCACGTCGACGCTGTACCACGGGAAGGGCCAGCTCTCGCGCACCACGGAGAAGTTGTCGCTGTTCAGGCCGTAGCGCAGCGAGCCGGGGATCGAGCCGGTCGGGTCGGCCTCGAGGTTGGTCACGTGGTAGACCATCCCGCCCAGCCCATTGGGCCGTCCGCCGGTCGCGTACGCGCCGGCGCCCTCGGCGCCCGGGAACGCGGGGATGGCGGCCGCCGCGTGGCTCGCGGCGACCAACGAGCAGACGAGCGTCGCGGCAGAGCGTCGAGACAGGGCAGAGCGTCGGAGCAACTTCATTCAACAGCGGGGTGGGAGGGCTCGCCGTGGATCCGCCGGCGGAGGAGGGAAGCGCCGCGGCCGAGCCCGAAGGCCGGCGCGGCCACGCGTACGCACCGCCACCCATTATGTCCGCCCACCGCGGATCGGTCGCGCGTCCGGCAGCCCTGCTTTCAGCCACCGCGCGACGCGGAGACCGCGCCGCGGCCGGGGTTGCGGCCAGCGTGGCGGCCAGCGTTGCGATCAGCCGCGGCAGGGGCGGCTCGCAGCCCGACTCAGAGCACGCGGCGATCGCGGCGGCGCGCGAGCCGCGCGAGCACGGCCAACGCCAGCAGCGGCGCGCCGGCCGGCTCGGGCGCGGGGGCCGGGGCGCCGCCGAGGCCGTACTGGTCGGCCCACGCCAGGTAGTCGTCGAGGTTGACCTCGGTGAACGACGGGTCGTTCGCTAGTTGCCCGTCCGTGCCGAGCGCGTCGCGCCACACGACGTAGTCGGCCGCGTCGACGCGGCCGTCGCCGTTGTAGTCGCCCTGCAGCAGGTCGGAGGGGAACGCCGTGGCCACTTGGTAGCCGATGTCGCGTAGCAACGCGGCGTCGACCTCGGTCAGGTACTTCCGCACGCCCGCCAGCGAGTTCGGGTCGAGCAGCGCCTCGGACACGATGCCGTCCGATCCCCACACGACCGATTGCACATCGACCGCGAAGTGGCCGCCGTCGCCGGGCACGGGCCCGCCGTACGCGTCGACGAGGTTCGGCCCGATGAAGTCGCCCGACGCGTCGACGCCCACGTAGTCCTCGATCACGCTCTCGGTCGCGCCCAGCGCGTGCAGCAGCTCGTGCAACGCGGTCGCGTACAGGTCGCGCTGGCCGGCCGCGGCCGGGTCGCGCGTCGAGAGCTGGAAGCCCTTCCACGTGTCGGACGACGTGGAGTAGTCCCAGTTGTCGTCGGAGCGGTCGCCCGAGGGGGTCTTGTCGGGGTCCTGGAAGCCGTAGTCGTCGGTCGGGTCGGCGCCCGGGTTTTGGCCGGCGTACCAGGTCTTGGCGGTGTTGAAGTACACGCGCCCGCCCCACGTGTTGAACTCGGTCCGGGCGAGGCCCGCGCTGTTGCGGCGGTCGCTGCTGTCCCAGCCCCCCTTGGCGTTGGAGCTCGTGCCGGAGTCGAACGCGAACGCGCCGACGTAGACGACGTACTCGTTGGCGTCGACGCCGCTGCGGTTGACCGTGTCGACGTTGTTCGTGGAGTCCAGGTACGCGTAGCCCTGGCCGTCGGACTCGGGCTCCCCGGTGAGGAGGCTCCCGTCGATGCCGCGGATCGTGCTGGCCGCGATGTCCGTGAAGGTGACCGACTCGTTGAGCGAGGAGAGCGGCGCCCAGTCGTCGTTGACGATGATCGCCGAGAGCAGGTCGGCCGCCGCGCCGACCGCCCGCCGCCGGGCGCGGCCGTCCGTGGTCGACGCGTCGAACCAGTTCTCGTTCTGCTCGTCGAGCCCGAAGTCGAGCACGATCGAGATCGCCCCGCAGCGGCCCGGCGCGAGCGCCAGCACGAGCGCCGCCACGAGGCAGGCACACGGCGGCGCCGCGGGGCGGCCGGATGGGGTCGGGCGTGGGGCGTGGCTCACGGGTCGAACCCCTCGATCGTTTCGCCGTCGGACGGGTGGCCGAGGAACATGTGCGTGTCCAGGTCGAGGTCGTCCGCGAGGAAGTGGACCGACCCGTCGGCGAACACGCACTGCACGCCGCCGGTGTGCCAGCTGTAAGCGCAGTCGTTCACGTCGGACGTGTTGCGGCTGTCGTTGTACGACTCGAGCTGCGCCCTGGCCGCCACGTTCTCCGGGTCGTCTTGCTCGAAGAAGGGCTTGCCGGCGGTGAACGTGCAGTTCATCAGGAAGTCGGTCTTGTAGAGCAGGGCCTCGTCCCAGTCGCTGCCGGGCGAGGCGACCCAGATCGGCCACCTCTGGCCGAACTCGGGGTCGTCGATGCCGTACGCCGCCTCGGCGACGGCGACGGTCTTCGAGAGGCCGTCGGTGATGTGCTTAAACTGGACCCTCACCCGGGCCGGCTGGGTCACCGGATAAAGCGAGCCGTCCTCGAGCTTGTAGTTGCGAACGCGACCGACGTCGTCCGGGTCGGGCCGCACCAGCAGGCCGTTGCGACCGACCCCCTTCGAGCCCTTGTAAGACATCGTCGCCAGCCCCCGCACGGCGGCCGGAGTGACCGTTTCGGGCACGACCGCCGGCAGGTCCGACGACGGGCACACCAGCGACGAGATCGGCTGGTCGCTGGTCGGGATGATCCGCTTGCCGCCCAGCGAGCCGGCGTAAAGGAAGTGCTGGTAGAACTCCCAAGCGTTGGTGGTGTTCGGGTTGTTCGGCGGCACGTGAGCGGCGATCAGGTCGTGCCGCGCCTGCTCTTCGATGAAGGGCAGGACCTTGGTGCACCAGCTGAGCCCCATCGACGCGCTGTTGCGCGGATTGGAGTACACGCCCTGCGGCAACGCGCCCTCGGTGTCGTGGATGTTCTGCAGCGCGAGGCCGACCTGCTTGAGGTTGTTCTTGCACGAGGTGCGCCGCGCGGCCTCGCGCGCCGCTTGCACGGCGGGCAGCAGCAGCGCGACGAGCACGCCGATGATGGCGATCACCACGAGCAGCTCGACCAGCGTGAAGCCGCCACGCGGCCGGCCTTGAGGGTGCGCTTCCGTGTGCATCAGTAACGGCGCCTCGGGGGAGCGGGTCGGCGCACGCCGGCCAGGGCGCACGCGAGGACCATGAGAACGGCGGCGGGCTCCGGCGCGGCGGCGGCCGACGACGAGCCGTACGCCCCCGACCAGACGTCGTAGTCGGACTGGGTGACCGAGCCGGGCGTGACGTCGTTCGGCAGCGTGGCGCCGGTCCCCAGCGCGTCGCGCCACACGGTGTAGTCGGGCGCGTCGACCACGCCGTCGCTATTGTAGTCGCCCGCCAGGCTGACCACCGAGGCCAGCCGCAGCGAGGCCAGTGGCGTCAGGCCGTTCCAGTCGGCCACCGTCCAGGCCGACGGGTCGTCCAGGTAAGACAGGCCGGTCAGACCGTTGATGATAAACGCACGCGGGTCGAACGCGGCGTCGTTCCGGAGCGTCAGCTCCGCGCCGAGCGAGTTGAAGATCACCTGCGACACGCCGTTTGACTGATCGACCAGCTGCGAAGCGCCGCCGACGGGGCCCGAGTCGATCATGCTGGCCCGCGATTCCCCTTCGAGCACCAGGTCGACGCCGTCCTCCAGCGTGTCGGCCAGCAGCGTCGACGAGCCCCGCAGCACGACCCGCGAACCCTCGCCTTGCGCGCCGGCGAACGCGTCCTCGATGTCGCCCAGGCCGCCTTCGACGTTGATGTCCGAGTCGACGACGACGAAATCGACCTCGAACCGCAGGCTAAGCCGGTCATTCGACTCGAACGTCGCGCCGGTCACCGACGTGACCGATTGGTCGAAGACAAAGATGTCGCCCGATCGGAAAGTCGTCCCCACGATGCTCGACTCGACGCGGTCCTGGAACTCGATGTCGTCGTCGATCGACTCGAGGAGCCCGCCGTTGAGCACGGTGGTCCCTTCCAAGATGATGTCGCCGAACGAGCTCACGGTGGCGTCGGTGACCTTGAAGGCCGATCCCGGGTTGAAGTCGAGCTGGCTCCCCGGGTTCGGCAGCGACAGCGACGACCCAGCCGTCAGTTCGAGGCTGCCGCCGATGCCGAAATCGATCTCACCGGTGCTCGCGACGACCGACGTGTTGTCGATCAACAGCGAGTGCAGGATCCCCGCGCCGGGGTTGATCGTGCCCGCCGGGGCGGTGGCGCCGTCGGCGTCGGTCCAGTTGGTCTCGTCGAAGAAGTCGCCGCCGCTCGGGCCGGTGAACGTGAAGGTCGACGGCACGAGGCCGGTCTTCTCGGACGTGTCGACCACGTACAGGTCCGTCACGCCCGGCGTGTCGAACGAGCCGAGGTAATACACGCTCCCGCCGTCCGGCGAGAAGACCACCTGCGACCCTTGGTAAACGGCTTGGCCCCCCTCCCCTTCGGAGGTCCGCACGTCGTGCACGCCGGAGTTCACCGGCGGCGCGTCGCTGATGCGGATGCTGGGCGACGCGCCGCTGATCGGCTTGAGGAACAGCTCGGTGTTCGCGCTGGTGTTCTGCCCGGCCGCGTAAGCGACCGACGTCCCGTCGGGCGAGACCGCGAAGCTCGTCACGTCGCCGCCGAAGGGGAGCTCGTCGCTCAGCCGCATCGGCACGCCGCCGGTGAGCGGCAGCGAGTACAGCTCTTGCTTGCCCGGCTGGTCGTAGTCCGCGATGAACAGCACCGACTGGCCGTCGGGGCCCGCGGCCAATTGATTGGTGATCGTGAAGTCGTGCGCCGGCGCGACCAGCGGGATCTGGGTCGGCGTTCCGCCGGCGGCCGGGATCGTGAACAGATTCGGGCGGATGTTGTCGCGGCTGGTCCGCCGCTGGACCGGGTTGTCCGGCGCGTAGACGATCGTCGACCCGTCCGGCGTGAGGTCGAAGAAGCCCAGGTCCAGGTCCCCCTCGGCGGCCGAGGTTATCGCCGTCGGCGAGCCGCCGGCGGCGCTCGCGCGGTACAGGACGTCCCAATCCGGGGCGGGTTGAAACGACGTGGGCGAGCCGGCGAACGACGGCACGGCGCCGCCGAAGCCCGCGTTGCTGCTGAGGAAGTACACCGTCGAACCGTCGGGGCTGTACAGCGGCGCGGTCGCCCCGTTGCCCGGCGACACGACGTTGTTCCCACTTGTGAGGAACGGCGTGAACTGGTTCGCCAGCGGCTCGCCGGCGATCGGCATCCGGTAGACGCGGTTCGTGCCGCCGACGCCGTCGTGCGTGTAGAGGATCGTCTGCCCGTCGGGCGAGATCACCGGCGCGTTGTCGGTGTCGTAGTTCTGGTCGACCGCGAAGCTCGCCGTGCTGATCTGAGTGACGGCAGCGGTTCCCGTCGCCGGGTTGGCGGGGATCGCCAGCGAGTAGATGCGATCGAGCGAGTTCGCCGACAGCGACGTGTCGAACACCCCGTTGGCGATGATCGTGCCGCCGTCGGGCGTGATCGCGATCTGTGCGAGGCCCAGTTCGGAGGTCGGCGCGGGGTCGGTAGCGATCCGAACCGCGTGGCTCGGCCGCGCGGCCGCTAGGGCCAGCAAGAGCAGCGGCAATGCCTTGAGGTCACGCAAGGAGCTCGTCATGGCTGGCGTGTCGGGGAGGGGCTGTCGGGAGGGGCTTGTCGGGCGGGGCTTTGGGGAAGAACCCGGCGGCCGGGGGGGCGGGAGGCTCGCCCCCCTGCGCAAGGGCGAACGCAAGGAGGCCGGGCGCCGTGGCGCCCAGCCTCGTTGGGGTCTGGTTCAACGCGGCGGCGTCGGCCAAGCCGCTTTGGACCGGGCGGCTCAGCCGTGGCGCCGACGCGCGGCCAGCCCAGCGACGCAGGCCGACGCCATCAGCATCCCGGCAGCCGGCTCCGGAATCAAGCTCAGCGACACCGCGTCGAGGCCGTTCCAGTCCGGCACGTTCCACGCGCTGGGGTCGTCCAGGTAGCTCAGCCCGGTGAGGCCGTTGATCAGCTGGCCGCGCGTGTCGGTCGTGATCGGCGACACGTTCAGCACCACTCCCAGCGACGTGACGGTGATCGTCGAGCCGTCGGCCGTGATCCGCTCGCCCTGGCCGCCCATGTTCGCGACCGTCGTCCCGCCGAGCACGAGCAGGGCGTCTTCCTCGACGCTGTCGGCGATCAGCGTCGACGCGCCGAGCAGCGTGAGCACCGAGCCGGCGCCATCGGTCGAGAACACGTCGTCGATGTCGCCCGAGCCGCTGGCGATCTCGAGGAACGTGTCGGTCATCGTGACGTCGACCATGTTCCGCACACCCAGCCGGTCGCCCGACACGAACGACGCGTCGCGGATCAGGCCGTTGAAGCCGTCGAAGTAGATGTTGTCGACCGCGCTGAAGGCGGTCCCCTGGATCGTCAGGTTCGCAAAGTTGTCTTGGAACGCGATGTCGTCGGTCACCGAGGTCACCGATCCCCCGACGAACACGCTCACGCCCTCGAAGTTGGCGATGTCGAACACGCTGAGCGTGGCGTCGACCAGCGTGAACGTCGAGTCGTCGTTGATGTCCAGGTCGTTATCCAGGCCGGTGATGCTCAGCATCGAGCCCGGCGCGAGCGTCAGGGAGCCCGGGCCGAAGTCGACCTGGCCGGCCGCTTCGACCGTGTCGCCGTCGATCACCAGGTCGATCGCGATGGCGCCGGTCGTGCTGTCGGGGATCGCGTCGCCGATGGGGCTAGAGCCCGAGCCGTCCGGCTGGTCGTTCCAGTTCGCTTCGTCGAAGAAGTCGCCGCCCGCGGGGCCGACGAAGTAGAAGAACGCGGCGTCGGAGCTCACTCCGGCCAGCGCGCACCAAGCGCCGCACGCCAACGCGGCGCAAACGTTGTAGATCCGCTTCATTAGGACAACTCCGAAGGATGCAATAGCCGATCAAACGTCGCGGCGCCGCTAAGTGGGACGCCAATCGCCCAGCCGCAAGCCGATCGTCTAGCCTACCCATCCGCCGCAGCCCGCGGCGAGCCGATAAGTACGGAAATCGGCAAGATTCTCAGGAACAGACCCCCTCCTTAAGGGGGGGGGCGTCCCCCTCGTGGTTCCCACCCCCGACTCATCCCGGCGCGCAGGGTAGGTTGGTAGGGCGCCATCCGGCGAAGCCGAATCGCACCGCACGGGCGGCGCCGATGGTGCGATTCCGCTTCGCCGGATAGCGCCTTACGAGCTGCTCCTGGCCGGCGCCCTTTCTCCACGAAGACATGGGCGACGAAGCGGGTGGCCCCAACAGGCGCGAGCGCCAAAGTCAGCCAGCCGTTTCGTTTACCCGAGCGATTGTCGGGGCCGCCCAGCGGCACGAGGCATTCCGCTCCGCCTCTTGTGCTGCCGCACCCCGACAATCGCTTGGACGCCATCGCTCGGTGAGCTAGGCCGCTCGCTGACGCTTGTCGGGCTACCCGCTCATACCATGGCGCTACGGCTACTGCGCCCGCGATACGCAGGGGGCGTCTCGACCGTACGGAACGGATAGGTCCGGGCACTTCGCCCTACTGCGACTGGCCACTGACCGCCTGGCCGTCGGTTCTGGGGTCTCAGACGTGGTGTGGCGCCTCGTGACTGGTTGTCACGCGCCGCACCGATTTTTTGCGGTTTCCTGAAAAATTAATTTGCGGACCTATGCAGCACTCAAGTACTGTCCGCCGCAAAGCCGTGCGGCGTGCGATAGCAGAAGCAGCGTGAGGTCGGTGCGTCGGCCACATTGCACACGCAGCTGCGGATGGCGCCTGCCTTCACAACCGTCGATAGACAACCCAGAGCGTGACTAATGACCGCGACCCGAAACGTGAGCGTTGCCCTCCTGCTGGGGGCGATGCTCGCCGCCGAGGCCCACAGCGCGACCGTCAGCGCCGGCTCGGCCATCTACACGTACGACAACACGTTTTTCACCCGCCTGTTCCCGGGCACGCCGTTCAACCCTGGGTCCGTGGCCGTCGACGTGCCGGTGACCGCCCAGGGAACGTTCACCCAGGCCTGGGAAGCCCAATCGGGCGACACGATCGTCGACGAGCTGACCAGCATCGTCGCGGCCGGTACGATCAACGGCGTTCCGCCGGTTCCGTTCGAGCTCTTCGCGGGGATCGATGAGGTTCCCGAGCTGGGGGCGTTCACCGGCTCGATGTCGTCGATCGTGAACGACCCAATCAGCGGAGAACTCATCTCCGCGTTCCGCAGCGTGAGCGGGCCGTTCCTACAAGTGCTGGCCGACGGGACGCGGCTCTACGCGATCGACCCATACACGTTCGTCGCCTCGGTGGACTCACTTCCGTTCGGGGTGGGGGATATCTTTGTCGGGACCCAGAACGTGGCCGCTCGGGTTCAACTCGGCCCGACGATCGACCCCGCGAACGACCCGATCATTGGGTTGGTCCTCGCCGGCGGCGTGCTCGAGATCACAAGCATCGTGCCCGAACCGGCGTCCGGTTGCCTCGCCGCCCTAACGGCGGCTTGCCTAGCGGCACGCGGCCGGCGTTCGGAATGACGCCCAACACTTGATCGATCCGCCTGTCTCCAGCGCCCGCGAATGTCGCTCGATGCGGTGGCGAGCGCTGCGCCCCGATGTTTCCCCGCGAACTCACTCCGAGAGGTCTCGGCTCATGACTCCCAAGCCTTCGTCCGGTGTTTTTGCTCTCGCCGGAGCTGCGGCGTGCCTTGTCGCCGCGATTGCCCATGCGCAGCCGTTCACTGACGGGTCGCGCGTAACGATCCCTCAGGCGGCGACGCAGAACTTCGTCATCCCCGGAGGGACGCCGTTCAACCCCGACCCTACCGCCGCGGACATCGTCCTGACCGTTACGGCGGTCGGCGCCTCGACCTTCACGGTCGACCTGTCCGGACCAACCCCGCTGCTGGTCGATGGTTCGTTCTTCGGTGTCGGGGCTGACCCCACGCTGGGGCGTTTCGAGCTGGTGACCGGCCCGGACTACGGGTTCGACCCAATGACCATGACTTTCGAGAACCTGGTTGGCGACGTGCCCGGCGGAGACTTCACGGCCGACGTGGTCGCCTTTACCGTCCCCAATTACGGCGTGAACCTCATCGACGCCGGGGCCAACTTGATTGTGCCCGACTCTTTCTTCTTCACGGGAGCGGCGTACGACGGGCTCCCTCCGTCGGCCGGCATCACCCTGTTCGCCGACCCCTTCGAAGCGAACCCGCCCACCGGCCCCGACGACCCGGTGCTCGCCGACGGGTCTTCGTCGTACCTCCCGGCTTTTGTCGCCGGCGGCGGCCCCTTCGCTGGGTACAGCACCAGTCGCTCGGTGACCACGCTGCCCGAACCGGCGACCTCGCTCACGCTAGCCGCTGGCTTAGCCGGCTTCGCGATCGGTTGCCGGCGACGCTGTGCAACCTGTTGATCGGGTGAACCGACCGACAACGTCCCCAGCAGACTGCACCTACTGCGAAAAACGATCACGCCGGTCCGGCCGGCTGACCGCCACATCCCCCCGAAACAACCGCCTCCGATGCTCAAGGACAAGATATTGCATGTTTGCTGCGCGGTCGCCGTCGCCGCGGCGGCCTCACCGGTGGAAGCGCTCACGTTCGTTCAACAGAACGTGCAGCCGGTCTACGAGTTCGTCGTCTTCCCCGGGCCCTTCAACCCCGGTAGCGAGAACATCACTCTGGGCTTCGAGGCCCTCGGGGACGTCGAGATCACCATCGACGACGCCGACCTCGCCGCGTTCGCGATGGACCCCACGCTCCCCATCCCAATCCAATCGGCCTTCGGGACGTTCGACGGCGAGCTCCCGGCCGGCTTGCCGCTGCCCGCGGGGACGCCCTTCACGCTGCGGGCCTTTGAGCTTGTCTCGGGGCAACTCAGCAACGTGTCGGTCGACGGACTCGGCGCAATCAACGGCGCCGACGTGAGCTTCACGCTGCTGTTCGATCAGATCGTCGCGCCCGGCGCGCCCGAAGAGCTGCGGCTGTTCGGCGACCAGATGACTTTCACCGGCTCGATCGACTCGGTCCCGTTCGGCGTCGGCACGTCGTTTGTCAGCCCCGAACCGGTCGGCCTCTACTTCGACGACGGGTCGGTCGACGGCGTCCAGGTCGGGCTCGTGCAGGATCGGTTCCTCAACGTCGTGCCGGAGCCCTCGGGAGTACTGCTGCTCGGCGCGGGCGTCGCTGCCGCAACCGGGCTCGCCCGCCGGCGCGACGCCTGAAGGCCGCTGGTTCTAGCCTGCCTCCGCGGTAAGGAACGCGCGTGGGTGGCTCCCCTGTTCGATCGCCCGTAAAGCCTGCCGTGGCCAATTCGCGGCCGGGCCGGGCGCGGGGGGGCGACAATCGACTGATTTTTGGATCGGTGCGTCGCCCGGGAATAACGTTACAGCGCCGGGCCGTGTAACGGATCACCAACCCCAGACGCGGCAACGGGTTAGGCTCGAAAAGCGGCGCGTTTAGCGTTACACGCGCGAAAGAAGAGTGTCGCGTTTGTATCGTTTCACAAGCGGCTTGCCGCGTTTGGTGGCCAAATCAGCGGCCGGGCGACGGCCGGAGCGTCCACGCGGCGGGCCTGCCTCACGGCTGGCGCCGCAGCGCGCCGGGGAGGGTCAGCCGGAAAGTCGCCCCCGCGTTGGGCGCCGATTCGAGGCTGACCGCGCCGCCGTGCAGTTGGTGGACCGCGTAGTAGACGGTCGCTAGCCCCTGCCCCGTGCCGGCGCCGACGCCCTTGGTGGTGAAGAAGGGCTCGAAGACGCGCTCGTGCAGGGCGGGATCGATGCCGCAGCCGTTGTCGACGACCTCGATCGCCAGCGAGTCGTCGAGCGAGTAGGCCCGCACGCGAACGGCGCCGCCGCCGGCCGGACCGAAGCGTTGCTCGACGGCGTCGACGGCGTTGAGCACGAGGTTGGTGACCGCTTGCCGCAGCTCGGCCGGGTAGCACGTGACCATCGGCAGGCTTGGCTCGAGGTCTATCTCGAGCGAGCCGGCGTGCCGGAAGTGGCAGCGAGTGAGCCCGGCGATTTCCTTGATCATCTCGTGCACGCAGACCGTTTCTTGGCGGCCGGTCGCGGGGTGAGACGCGGCGTTCATCGCGCGGACGATCTCGCCGATCCGGGAGACCTGGTCGAGCACGGCCGACGACGCGTCGCGGACCTCGGCCGCGATCGCTCGGTGGTCGCTCGCCAGTGGGTGGGCGTTGTCGGCGGCTGGGTCGTGCTGGACGGGCTCGTCGGGCTCGTCGGGCATTCCCGCGATGCGGTCCGCGGCGTTTAAGATCCAGCTGGCGTGGCCCGACACGATCTGCAGCGGGTTGCAGATCTCGTGGGCCACGCCGGCGGCGAGCACGCCGAGGGCCTTCATCTTCTGCGCTTCGAGGGTCCGGCCGGCGATCTCGTGTTGCCGGGTCACGTCGCGGAGGATCAGGCAGTGGTGGTCGGGGCCGCTCGTGCGGATCGGCGTGATGGTGACGTCGGCCGAGAACTGCGACCCGTTGCGGCGGGTGGCGGTGGCGTTGCTCGGAGGGTCGGCGGCGGGAGCCGAGCCGCGCGCTGTCGACCCGGCGGCCGCGGGGGGCAGCGCGTGGGCGGGCAGGTGCCGCGCGATCGCGGCGCCGACGAGGCCCCCCGGCTCGTAGCCGAGCGTCTCGTGGGCCTGGCGGTTCGCCGTGACGACGAACCCGCCGGCGTCGACGACCAGGATGGCCTCGGGCGCGGCGTCCATGATGGCGATGGCCAACGAGTGCTGCCCCTGGCACTGCCGGAGCGTAGCGCGGAGCTCGATCTCGGTTGTGACCGCTCCGGCGAGGTCCTCGAGGATCTGCAGGCGCCGGTCGCACCAGTCGCGCGGGGCGCCGTCGATCGCGCACAGGGCGCCGAGCACGAAGCCGTCGCTGGTCCGCAGCGGCATGCCGGCGTAGGCGTGCACGCCGAGCTCGGTGACCACCGGGTTATCGCAGACGCGCGCGTCGAGGAGCGAATCGCGCACAACGAGGGGCTTGCCCGTGTTGACGATCAGCTTGCAGAACGAATGGCTGAGGGGCGTCTGTCGGGTGGTCGCGTACGGCTCGGGGAGGCCGACCTGGCTCTTGAAGTACTGCCGCTTGTCGTCGACGAGCGACACCAGCGCGACCGGCGCGTCGAGCAGCGACGCGACCAGCCGGGTCCAGCGATCGAACGCTTCCTCGGCCGCGGAGTCGAGCAGCTCGGTCTGGCTGAGCCGGAGCAAGCGACCGGGATCGTTGACCGCACTCGACGTACAAGCTTCTTCGAGCAGGCCTTTCATGCTAGGAACCCGTTGATCGCTGCGCTTTTGGAACGTGTTAGACGATCTTAGCACGCAATTCAAATGCAGACCCGAAGGTCCGACATGTCCTTTTGGGGAGGCTACCGATCGACCTAAGGGGAGACCGGCTCCGCATGCCTTGCGGTCAACGGCGGATTGACCCACGGCCGGTTGGGTCGATGATCGCGGTCGTATCGGCCTTGGCTAAACCCCGTGCGGGCCCGATCCACCCAACGGCGGTCGCCGCCGTCGCCTAGCCTGCCACCCCCGGCGCCCTATTCGAGAAGCTTGGCCGATCGTGGTGCTGGCGGCTTGTCGACGCGGGGCGGCTGGGCAATTGGCTGGCGGCTGCACGCCGACTTCGATGCCGAGCCGTTGTCGCTCGGACGCTTGCTGCGGCTCGCGGCCGTGGTGGGTTGAGAAGGCGACCCAACCGGGGCGCGACCCTCAAGGCCCGCCGCGGCATCCCGCTGCCGGCCGCCGGTCACTCTCGAACGCCGAACTCGTACACGCACCGGTGGCGGTAGGTGTCGCCGGGGCGGAGCACGGGCGAGGGCCAGCCGGGCTTGTTCGGCGAGTCCGGGAAGAGCTGCGTCTCGAGGCACAGGCCGCTGCGGTAGGCGTACTTCTGGCCGCCCTTGCCGGTCTGCCCCGTGAGGAAGTTGCCGCCGTAGAACTGGATCCCCGGCTGGTCGGTGAACACCTCCAGCGTGCGGCCGGACGACGGGTCGAGCAGGTGGGCCGCGTGGCGGAGTTCGCCGTCGGCCGGTGCGTCGCGGAGCACGAAGTTGTGGTCGTAGCCGGCGCCGTCGCCCGAGCCAAGCTCGTCGACCCGCGCGCCGATAGCGGTCGGCTCGGTGAAGTCCATCGGCGTGCCGCTCACGGGGGCGATCTCGCCGGTTGGGATCAGCGTCGAATCGACCGGCGTGTAGCTGTCGGCGTAGAGCGTGAGCACGTGGTCGTTGATCGTCGCCGCGCCGGCGCCGGCCAGGTTGAAGTAGCTGTGGTTAGTCAGGTTGACGATCGTGGGGGCGTCGGTCGTGGCCCGGTAGTCGATGACGACGCGATTGTCTTCGGTGAACGTGTAGCGGACCTCGGCGGTGAGGGTCCCCGGGTAACCCTCCTCGCCGTGGGGGCTGCGGTAGCGGAACGCCACGCCCTGGCCGGCGGACGAGGTGAAGGGCTCTGCTTCCCAGACGACCTTGTCGAAGCTCCGCTCGGCGCCGCCGTGCAGGTGGTTCGGGCCGTCGTTCTTGGCGAGCTGGTGGGTCTCGCCGTCGAGCTCGAACTCGCCCCCGGCGATCCGGTTCGCGTGGCGGCCGACGGTGCAGCCGAAGTAGCCGTTGGCCTCGCTCTGGTAGCCGGACACGTCGTCGAAGCCGAAGACCACGTCGGCCAGCTCGCCATCCGCGCCGGGCACACGCACGGCCTGCAGCGTGGCGCCGTAGTCGGTCAACGAGATCGACGCGCCGGAGTCGTTCGTGAGGGTGTAGAGCACGGTGGGCTGCCCGTCGTCGGTTTTGCCGAAGTCCTCGGTCGTCGTTTCGGCCGACGCGACGCCGGCCAACGCGGCCGCCAAACAGAGGGTCTTGAATCGCATAGGGGGGCGGTTGTGAGGAGGGGATCGCTAGCCGATGGTGCGCCGGCGCCGAGCCGCTGGCAAGCCGCCGGGCCGGGGCCGTCGCCGCGCGCGGGTCACGGCCGCGGCGCGCCGCCGGCGGCGGTGGGAGAGTTGAGCGAGCGTGCGGGTTCGTCGGGGGTGATCCTCACGTTCTCGAACGAGAGCCGGTCGGCGAACTCGACGACCTCGGTCTCGGTGATGCCGGTGAAGTCGCAGTCCTTGAAGCGGATGTCGTCGACCGTGGCCCCCTCGAAGCCGCGGATGAAGCAGACCCGTGGGCTCGCCGAGCTGGTGACCCGCTCGAGCTGCACGTTGCGGACGACCGGCGTGTAGTCGCCGTTGGGGCCCTCCTCGTAGAGCAGGTCGATCGTGAGCACCGCCTCGCCGAGTCGGCCGATCCGCACGTCGCGCATGAACACGTTCTCCAACACGCCGCCGCGGACCGCGTTGTTCTTGAACCGCAGCGCGCGGTCCAGGTTGGGGCTGTCCATGCGGCAGTTCTCGACGAACACGTTGCGGATGTTGCCCGAGCACTCCGAGCCGAGGACCACGCCGCCGTGGCCGTCCTTCATCGTGCAGTCGCGGACGATCACGTTCTCGCAAGGCACGCCGACCCGCCGCCCGTCGTTGTTGCGGCCCGACTTGATCGCGATGCAGTCGTCGCCGGTGTCGAACAGGCAGCCCTCGATGAGCACGTCGCGGCTCGACTCGGGGTTGCAGCCGTCGTTGTTGCTGCCGTGGGTGACGACGCTCACGCCGCGCACCGTGACGTTCTCCGACAGCACCGGGTGCAGGTTCCACATCGGCGACCGGTTGAGCGTGACCCCTTCGATGAGCACGTTGCGGCAGCGGTAAGTCTGGATGAAGTTCGGCCGCAGGTAGCTCCCCTCGCCGAAGACCCGCTCGCGCACGGGGACCGACTCCTCGGTCATCTCGACCAGCCGGTCGCGGGCCGCGATCTGCTTGCTGGGCGTGTCCTTGCCCTTGATGTTCCACGCCCACCAGGTGTCGTAGGTCGCGCCGCCGTCGAGCGTGCCCGAGCCGGTGATCGCCACGTTCTCTTCTTCGAAGCAGTACACCAGCGGCGAGTAGTTCATGCACTCCATGCCCTCCCAGCGGGTGAACACGATCGGGTAGCGGCTCGGCTCGAACAGCCACCGCAGGGTGGCGCCGCCGCTCACGTGGAGGTTGACGTTGCTCCGCAGGCGGAGGGCGGTCGTGAGCCACTCGCCCTCGGGCACGACGACCCTGCCGCCGCCCGCGGCGTGGCAAGCGTCGATCGCGGCTTGGATCGCGTCGGAGCCGTCCTCGCCCTTGGCGGCGCCGAAGTCGGTGATCGGGAAGTCGCGGTCGGGGAAGGTCGGCGGCTGGATCCTGTCGAGCACGGCCTGGGCGTCGGACCAACCGACCGCCGCGGCGCCCTCGGCCGCCGGGTCCCAACGGTCGTCACCCCCCAGCACCGCCGCCGCCGTCAGGGCCGAAGCCTGCTCCTGGGTCAGGCGCTCGGCCCACTCGACGCGTTGGGCGAGGTCGCCGCCGGCGCCGCTGCTGCCGTGCTCGCCGTAGCGGACGGTCGCCTCACGGCTGGGGTCGCCCCAGTTGTGCCAGCCCTCGGGCCGGACCACCTGGGTCATCGTGCAGTCGACGAAGCAGGTCATGGCGTGCTTGCGCCAGGGCCTGCCGAGGTAGGCCTTCGCGCCGGACGCGCCGTCGATCTGGCAGTTCTTGAACACGAAGCCGAAGCGCTGCTCCTGCGGCGTCGAGGCGGCGGTCAGGTAGCCGTCGTCGCGGCAGTGGAGGCGACAGTCTTCGAAGAACGCGGCCGCCCCGCCGAAGATGAAGTCGACGTCGCCCTCGATGCGGCAGTCCTTGAAGTACTGGCGGCCGCGGTTGAGCAGCACGGTGTCTTGCCAGCCCAAGAAGCGGCAGTTCCGGAACACGAGCTTGTCGCCGTCGGCGCGGAGAGCGACCGCCTGGCCGACAGGGCCCGCGCTGTTCTCGATCGTCAGGTTCTCGACGACGAAGCGGTCGCCATCGATCTGCAGCGTCGGCGTGCGGAACGTGCCGATCGCCTCGCCGTCGGGCCCGGGCATGCCAGCGTGCCAACCGGCGGTGAGGACGGTCGTCTGGGGGTGGTCGCCGACCAGACGGATATTGCCGCGCTCCCGCTGCACGTAGACACGCTCTTCGTACCGCCCGGGCTTGACCCGGATGACCCACCGCGGCCCGCCGACGCGGTACGGCGCGGCCATGATGGCTGACTCGATGTCGGTGTAGTCTCCGCTGCCGTCGGCGGCGACCACCGCGTCGTATTCGGTCGACTCGGCGCGGCCGGTAACCAACAGCAGGGCGATGCAGAGAGCGCAGAGTGGAGCACGCATAGTCGTTGCTGGATCGCAGGGAGGAGGCCCGGAGGCGACTTTCCATCGACGAGGCACGCGCCTGGCTCCGATCTGGCGAGGCCCGGCGCCGCCGCCGATTTTCGCACGAACGGCCCGTCGTGGGGCCCGCTGTGTCCGAAAGCTAGGCGGGAAACGGCGGGTTGGGTTTTTCGCGTCCAACTAGAATGAGCCCATCGCCGGGTACGGCAGCCCGCAACACGGCCCGAATCATCGAAGCCTGCGGCCGAGTCGATCCGCCACCTTCTGTTTGCCGTGCCGCCCGATCGCCGCGGGCCCGCGGCGGGCTCGCTCCCCCCTAAGGAAATCGCATGCTGAGAGTGAGGCTGACCTGCGGCGCCTGGCTGGCGCTGGTCCTGAGTGGGTCGACGCACGCCGCCACGCCGGCGTTCCCCGGTGCGGAGGGCTTCGGCGCGATGGCCACCGGGGCGCGGACGAACCTGTCGGCCGCGAGCGTCTACCACGTGACGAACCTCAACGACGCGGGCCCCGGCTCTTTCCGCGACGCGGTCAGCGAGCCCAACCGGTTCGTCGTTTTCGATGTTGGCGGGATCGTCAACCTCCAGTCGGTCGTGCCTGTAGCGAGCAACATCACGATCGCCGGCCAGACCGCCCCCGGCGGGTTCACGCTCTACAACGACCGGATCAGCTTCACCGGCTCAGACAACCTCATCAGCCGGCACTTCGCCGTGCGCAAGGGCCAGCCCGGCGTGCGGACCGACGCGGCCAGCATCGCGCGCGGCGCCAACATGATCTTCGACCACATGTCGATCACGTGGGGCGTCGACGGCACGTTCGACATCAACGCGGACAGCGGTCACGTGATCGACAACATCACGATCCAAAACTCGATCATCGCCCAGGGGCTCGACCGCCTGGGCCACAGCACGGGCGGGCTGATGCAGCCCGGCACGGGCGGGAGCGTGAGCGTTATCAAGTCGCTGTGGGCGGACAACGTCACGCGCAACCCGAAGGTGCGGAACGAGAACGAGTTCATCAACAACGTCGTGTACGGCTGGGAGTCCGCCGGCTACATCATGGGCGACACCGCCGGGTCGTCGATCGCCAACGTCGAGGGCAACTACTTCATCGAGGGCCCGGTCGACGCCAGCTCGCCCTTCTCCGGCGGCACGAGCGCGTTCCGCATCTTCCCACAAGACAACTGGGTCGACGCCAACCGCGACGGCGCGCTCAACGGCTCGCCGGTGACCAGCTACCCGGGCGCCACGGTGGTCGCGGACCGGCACGCGTTCCCGACGACCCCGACGCTCACCGCCGAACAAGCGGTCGCCCACGTGATGGCCAACGCGGGGCCGAGCATCGTGCGCGACGCGGTCGACACCCGGCTGATGCAAGAGGTTGCGAGCTACGGCACGCTGGGCGGGGTGATCCTGCGCGAGACCGACCTGTTCCCCGGCTTCGGCGCGGACCCGGTCTACTTAAACCCGCGGGCCCGTTTCGCCGACGCCGACGCCGACGGCATCGCCGACACGTGGGAGGCCTCGCGCGGCCTCAACCCATCCCACGCCGGCGACTGGAAGGGGCTGAGCCCGGCCGGCTACACGTGGCTCGAAGAGTACGTCAACGAGCTGGGCGCGGCCGGGGCCAACCGCGTTGCGGCCACCGGCGAGTGGTCGGCCGCGGCGACGTGGGGCGGTTCGGCGCCGACGCTGGCCGACGAGGCCGTCGTCGCCGGCGCGGTGACTTCCGCCGGGGGGCACGCATTCGCGCGGCGGCTGGGGATCGACGGCACGCTCCACGTGACCGGCGGCAGCGTGAGTGTCTTCGACACGCTGTCGGTCGCCGGCGCCGCCGGTATCGAGGGCGCCACCGCCCAAGCGGGGCGGGTGCTGCTCGGGCCGGCTGGGCAGCCGGCCACGGCCACGGTCGCGGGGGGCGGCGTTTTGCGGACCGGCACGGTGGCGGGCGGGCCCGCCGCTCGGCTGCGTTTCGACGGCGGCGTGTTCCAAGCGGCCGGCCCGGTCGAGATCGCGGTCGCGACGACGCTCGAAGAGCGCGGCGCGCAGATCGACACCAACGGGCACAGCGGCGCCGTGACCGGCGCGGTCAGCGGCGTTGGCGGACTCACCAAGCGCGGCGCCGGCAGCCTCACGCTGTCCGGCGCCAATGCGTACCGCGGGCCGACGGTTGTCGAACAAGGGGAGTTGGTCGCGCTGGGCGGCGGCCTCGGCCAGTCGGGCGACTTCGTGGTGCATGCCGGCGCGACGCTCGACGCGACGGCCGCTGGGGGCGGCCTGAGGGTCCCCTCCGGCGGGACGCTCAACGGGATGGGGACCATCCGGGGCGCGGTGACGGCCGCCGACGGCGCGCTGGTCGCGCCGCGCGGCACGCTCTCGCCGACCACCGACGTGGTCGGCGTGCAGGCGGAGAGCCTCACGCTCGGCGTCGACTGGGAGGTCTTCGACAACAGCGCGCACGGCGCCGGCGCGGGCGGGTCGTACGACGGCGCCGACCTCAACGGCGGCGGCATCGTGCTGGTCTCGGGCGAGAGCCTCTCGTCGCCCAGCGCCGACGGCTTCGCGGCGACGACGATCGACCTGCCGGCGGCGGGCGGGTGGCTGCTGTACGCGAAGACCGCCGAACCGAGCAACTCGCCGATCGCCGGAGAGCCCTCGCCAACGCAAGGGGGGAACAACAGCCTGTGGGTCTCCGGAGCGGCGAGGTCGGTCAACACCACCGGCGCCAACTTCGAGGAGGTGCAGACCCTCGGCGCCCCGGGCGACGAGGCGACCTGGACGCTCCTCTCACCCAGCGTCGCGCCGCTGGAGGGCGTCCGCTCGGCGCTCAACGCGGGGATCGACTACACCCTTTCGGCCGGCGAGCAGGCCTTCGCGGTGTACGGCCGGGAAGTGGGGACGATCGTCGACGGGTTCGTCCTCGCCGCCCGCAACCTGACCGCCGCGGAGCTCGAAACGGCGCTCTCGCAAGCGGCCTCCGGCGGCGCCGAAACGGTCCTCACCGTCGACGGCGACTACACGCACGGCGCCGGCGCGATGCTCCACATCGAGCTCGACGGGCCCGACTCGCTCAGCAAGCTGCGTGTCAGCGGTACCGCCGACCTGGCGGGCGACCTGTCGATCTCGCTGGGCGAGGGCTTCCTGCCCCCGCCGACGGCGGTGTTCGAGGCCCTCGACGCGGGCGCGTTGCGGGGCCGGTTCGCGAACGCCGCCGACGGCTCGCGCTTGATGACCAACGACGGGGCAGGCTCGTTCCTCGTCGGCTACGACACGGCAAGCGGCCTGGTGACGCTGTCCGACTTCGCCGTCGTGCCCGAGCCCACCGCCCTGGCCCTGATGCTGACCGGCGCGGCCGCCGGCGCCGCGCGGCGGCGGTAAGCCGCTGCCTTGCCGGCGACACGGGGCGCGGCGGGCGTCATGGGAGTTCGCGCACGAGGACCTTGCCGGAAGGGGTCTTCGGCAGCGCGTCGAGCAGCAGCACGACGCTCGGACGCTTGAAGTAGACAAGCTGCTCTTTGCAGTGGTCGCGGACGGTCGTGTCGGTGACCGACGGCTCGCCCACGACCGCCGCCTTGACGAATTGCGCGCCGGACCGCGACTGGCCCGCGTAGACCTTCACCTCCCTCACGCCGGGCAGCGTGGCGATCACCTGCTCCACTTCGCTGGGCACCACCTTCAGGCCGCCGACGTTGATCACCTCGGTCATGCGTCCGCGGAGGTGGATCGATCCCCGCGCGTCGATCGAAGCCAGGTCGCCCGTGTCGAACCACCCGGCGTCGAGGCACGAGCGGTCGATCCCCTCGGGCGTGAGGTAGCCGGTCATCATCGACTCGGACCGCACGCGCAGGGTCGTGAGGTGCTGCTGCTGCTCTTCGGCGTGGCCGCTCGGCCGGGCCTGGGCCTCGACGCCACGCATCGGCGGGCCCACGCAGCCGGCGGTCGTCGCGTCGGGCTCGCCCGCCACGATCGAGATGCCGCCGGTCTCGGTCGTGCCGTAGAGCGACCGCACCACCACGCCCGACCGCTCGCGGTACGTGCGCGCGACGCGTTCGGTCAGCGGCGCGCCGGCCACGAAGACCGTGGGGGGCGATTGCTTGAGCCGGTCGCCCGCGCCGAACATGAGGACCTCGAGCAGGGCGGGCGCCGCCGGGAAGATCGTCACACGGAGCGACGCGAACGCGTCGAGCACCGTCGCCGGCTTGAACTCGCGCAGGCTGACGATCCGGGCGCCGCTGAGCAGCGGGACCATCACGCCCATGCCGTACGCGTACGCGTGGCTCATCGGCGAGGTGACGAGGATCGTGTCGTCGGAGCCCACGCCGGCGGTGTCGATGTAGTGCCGCGCCTCGGCGACGGCGGCGGCGCCCGGCCGGACGGCGAGCTTCGGCACGCCGGTGGTGCCGGAGGTCTGGTGCAGCGGCACGCCGGGCAGCGCGGGGTACCCGGACACGAAGCCGGCCGTGTCCGTCGGGCAGGCGGCCAGCGCGACACGCAGCCACTCGGCCGGCGCGACCTCGGCCGCCGAGCCGATCGCCGCGCCGAGTTCGTCGGCCGGGGGGCCGTCGGTCACCACGAACCGCGCGCCGAAACGCAGCGCGGTCCGGCGCAGCTCGGCGGCGGGCGTGAGGGCGTGGGCGAGCACCGGCGACCCGCCGCACCGCAGCAGCGCGGCCAGCGTGGCGACGAACTGGGGGCCGTTGGTCACCGCCACCACGACGCGGTCGCCCGCCTCGAGGCCGGCGTCGATCAGCCGCCGCGCCAGCGCGGTCCGCGCGGTGTGGAACTGGCGGGCGTCGACCTCGCGGTTGTCGTGCAGGTCGACGAACGACCCGCGGTAGCCCTCGACCGCGTCGAGGATCGGGTCGGGCCGCAGGTCGGTCGGTGCTGCGGGGCTCACGTCAGCGCACACCGGGCGGCGTCTTCGATCCGGTTGAGCGCCTCGTCGATGTCCTCCGGCCGGTGGGCGACCGAGGGGAACATCGGCTCGAACTGGTTCGGGTGGAAGTAGACCCCCCGGCTCTGCGCGGCGTGCTGCAGCTCGATGAAGCGGTCGAACCGGCAGTGGCGGCGGACGTCGCGGTACTCGTGCAGCGCGTCGACCTGGCCGTCGGTCAAGAACAGCGAGGCCACCGCGCCGACGTGCTGGGTGAAGGCCGGCACGCCGAGCCGCGCGAAGATCGATTCGATCCCGTCGCACAGGCGGTCGGTCACCGCGTTGAGGTGGGCGTAGACCGAGTCGCCGTGGGCGATCAGCGTGTCGAGCACCGCCTCGGCGGCGGACATCACGACCGCGTTGCCGGAGAACACGCCGCCGTGGAACAGCGGCCCGTTGACGATCACGTCCATCAGCTCCCGCGACGCGCCGAAGGCCGAGATCGGGTAGCCGCCGCCGATGGCCTTGGAGACCACCGTGATGTCGGGGTACACGCCGTACAGCTCTTGGGCGCCGCCCGGCGCGACGCGGCAGCCGGTGATCACCTCGTCGAAGATGAGCATGCTGCCGTTGGCCTGCGTGGCCTCGCGCAGCCCCGGGAGGAAATCTTCTCTCGGGGGCAGCAGGCCCGCGTTGCCCATCACCGGCTCGAGCACCACGGCCGCGATCGAGTCGCCGTGCTCTTCGAGGGCGCGGTGGAACACCTCGAGGTTGTTCCAGCGGACGACGACCGCGTCCATGTCGCCCATGCCGGTCGTGCCGGGGATCGCCGGGCCGTAGCCGCGCTCGGGCAAGGATTCGACCGGCGCGTGGTACTTGTGGAAAACGGCCTCGCTCCAGCCGTGGTAGTTCCCCTCGAAGAGGATCAGCTTTCGCCGCCCGGTGACCGTGCGGGCCAGGCGGACGGCGGACGCGATCGCTTCGGTGCCCGAGTTCGCGAAGCGGAGCAGCTCGATGCTGGGGTAGAGCTTCTTGACCTTTTCGGCGACTCGGGTGGTGATCTCGGTCGGGAAGCCGAGCTGGCTGCCGCGGTCGCTGATCTGTCGTGTGACCGACTCGATCACCGCCTTGGGCCGGTGCCCGAGCAGCAGCGGCCCGTAGGCCATGTTCATGTCGATGTACTCGCGGCCATCGATGTCCCACAGGCGGCAGCCCTCGCCCCGGTCCGCCACCAGCGGCAGGTGGTAGGGCAGCACCCGCATCGTGCTGCTGTCGCCGCCGGCGAGGCTCTGCTTCGCGCGGGCCAGCATCTCGGCGGATTTCGATCCTTGGCCGAGGGGCGCCGCTGTGCGGCGGGGGTCTGCCGCAACGCCTTCTTGCGTCGGGGCACGGAGGGAATCGGGCACGACGTTTTGACCTTCCTGGAACAGTGTAAGAGGGCGTCTTGGTCGACTGGGTGGGATGCGTCGGGGGGCCGATCTGGGGCGGAGTTATAGGCCTCGGCCGGTTCGTGTGTCAAACGGCTGCTAGCAACCGCTGGCGCGGCAAGCACTGCCGACCACTTATTCACTTCCTTTTTACCTAAACGCTCAAATCGCCTAAGCCTCCTAGTCGCCTGTGTTCGCGGCGTTACTGCTAAGCGATTCGGGGCAATTCCCGAGTTGGGGGGGGCGTCGCGTCGCCCCGTGCTTGTGCATCAGGCGTGCCGCTCGCACTGCTCGACCACGAAGCGGTTTGCACCGCGCCGGGCTAGGCGGCTCACGGCGGTGTTCCGGTCGTGGCTCCACACGACCAGCCAACCCCCGTCGGCGGCCTCGCCGAGCAGTTGCTGCTTCCGCCGCCGCGTCACGAGCGGGAATGTATCATACGCGAGCCCCCAGTTCGGGCGCACGTGCTCGGTGGTCGGGACCAGGTCGCCGATGAACAGCGCGGTCTGGCCGCCCCCGTCGATCCGGACCGCCAAGTGGCCGCGCGTGTGCCCGCCTGTGCGGATCACGTGGATCCCCGTCGCGACCTCTGAGCCGTCGTCGACCAGTTCGAGGCGGCCCGAGCCTTCCAGCGGCGTGAGGTTGTCCTGCGGGTAGGCGGCGAGCAGCTCGGGGCGCCGCGAGGTGGCGTCTTCCCACTCGAAGCGGCCGACGACGTGCCGGGCGTTGGGGAAGGTCAGATGCAACTGCCCGTTGGGGCCGCGCGACGTCACCCCGCCGGCGTGGTCGAAGTGGAGGTGGCTGAGCAGCACCACGTCGACGTCCTGCGGCGCAACGCCGGCGCCGTTGAGGCTGTCGACGATCGGCGTTCCCTCCTGCATCGCGTAGGCGGCCCGGTCGAGCGGGGCGTACTTGCCGCCGTAGCCGGTGTCGATCAGGACGGTTTGATCGCCGTCGCGGAGCAGGACGCAGTTGTTCCGCATACGCACGCGGTTCAGCTCGTCCGGCGGGGCGAGCTTGCTCCACACGGTCTTGGGGACCACGCCGTAGACCGCGCCGCCGTCGATCGAAAAGTCGCCGCCGCTGAGTGTGTCCAGTCGCCATCGCCCGAGTTGCTTCAAGGGTCATCCCCCTGTCGCTGCGCCGAGCCGCGCGGGGCCGGAAGGGCTTCGAGCCGCCGCAGCGTGTCGGGGCGCTCGAACGCCGCGAGCACGGCTCGCTCACGCCGCGCGGCGAGCGCGGCGGGGCTCGCGTCGGCACGCAAGCCATCGAAGAGCGCGCTGGCCGCCGCGAGCGCTTGCCGCGGCCGTGCCGACAGGTCGTCCGAAGCGGCGGCGAAGACCCCCTCGAGAGTCGGCGCGGCGTACTCGCGGCGTATCCGATCCGCTTCCAGCCGCGGCCCGGGGCGAGGCGGCAGCGGTTCTCCCAGCGCGACCCGGCGCGCCGCGTCGAGCAGCTCCGCCGGGGCAGCGACCCCGTCGACCAAGCCGATCGACCAAGCGTCGCGCGTCGCGACGACCGGGCCGGCGTACACGAGCCACTTGGCGACGCCATCGCCGAGGAGCGCCGCCGCTCGTTCGAGGCCGCCCCAACCCGGCACGAGGCCCAGGCCCGTCTCGGGCAGGCAGAGCGATGCGGCCGGCGCCGCCAGGCGTGCGTGGCACGCCAGCGCGAGCTCCAGCCCGCCGCCGATCGCGCTGCCGTTCAGCGCGGCCACGACCCGCTTGGGCGAACCGGCGATCGTGTCGAAGACCGCCGCGCCCGCTCGGGTGAATTGCATGAGTCGGTCGAGCTCGCCGCGGCGCAGCGAGCGTACGAAGTACCCGACGTCGGCCCCCCGGCAGAACGCGCCGGGCGAACCGGTGAGCACGATCGCCCGAACACGAGGGTCGCAGATCGCGCGACGCACCGCCTCGCCTAGCTGGAACAGGGCGGCCGGGTTGAGCGTGTGCCCCGCGTCGCGGCGGCTCAACCGGATCGTGGCGACCGAGTCGCGCGTTTCGGTCGCCACGAGGCGGTGCTCGAAGGAGGCCGCCGGGGCCGGCGGCCCCCCGCCTAATCTTGGGGCGATCGGCGTCACGCCGTCGACCCGGCTGGTTGCGCGGCGTCGAGCCGCTCAACGACCTCACGGAGGTTCGCAAAGCGTTGCGAAGCGAGGCCCGGGGCTCCGTAGCGGCGGCCCAACTCGTCGAGCATGTCCGACACCTTCCGCTCGTCGAGGCCCAGGTCGATGTCGAAGTCGCCGTCCAGGTCGATCACCTCTCGTGGGTAGCCGGTCTGGTGCATGACAAACTCGATGACCGCGGCCTCCGAGCTGCCCCCACGGGCCGCCGGCGCGCCGGGCGCCGGGACCGGCGCCGGAGCGGGGGGCTGCGGGCTGGCGGCAGAGTTCGTGTCCGGCGTGGCGCCGGTGGCGTTGGCGAGCAGGTAGTCGCGCACGGTGCGGAGCGAGGGGAAGTCGTCCAGGCTCAGGTCGGCCGACGCCTGCACGTCGAAGTACTCGCCCAGCTCGCCGAACAGCTGGGCCTTCTTGATGCTGTCGATGCCCAGGTCGGCCTCGAGGTCCGCGTCGAGGTCGACGATCTCCGGCGGGTAGCCCGTCTGCTCGACCACGAAGTTGATCAAGAACGTCTCGATCTCCTCGCCCGACAAGCCGCCCCCCGAGGGCTGATCCGATGTCGGCGGCGCCGACTGCTGCTGCGCCGAAGCCGGCGGTGAAGCGGGGGCGGTCGAAGACGTCGGGGCCGGCGCGGGCGCCGGCGGCGCCGCGGGCTGACTGGTTGGCGCCGGAGAGTTGGTCGCCGGCGCGGCGCCATTGGCGTTGGCGAGCAGGTAGTCGCGCACGGTGCGGAGCGAGGGGAAGTCGTCGAGGCTCAGGTCGGCCGACGCCTGCACGTCGAAGTACTCGCCCAGCTCGCCGAACAGCTGGGCCTTCTTAATGCTGTCGATGCCCAGGTCGGCCTCGAGGTCCGCGTCGAGGTCGACGATCTCCGGCGGGTAGCCCGTCTGCTCGACCACGAAGTTGATCAAGAACGTCTCGATCTCCTCGCCCGAAAGGCCCGCGCCTGAGGGCGCGTCGGTCGCCGTGGGGGCCGGCTGCTGCGGCGGCGTGGGCGAGTGGGCGGGCGCGGGCGGCGCCGGCGGTGCGGCGGGCGGTTCGGGAGCGACGGGTTGCGCCGTGGGCGGCGTGCCGGCCGAGGCGGCTCGCATCTTCTCGCGGCGGCGGATCGTCGCGTCGAACAGCACCGCGCCGCTGGGCAGCGACTCGGTCTCCCACGTCTGTGTCGGCTGCGCCGTCGCGGGCGGGGTTTGTGGCGTCACAGGGGTTCCTCTTTGCAAGACTACGGTGTAGCAGGCGTTCTCGGTTGTCGCCCCGGAGACAAGCATCCGCAGGCGGCCCGAGGGATCGGTTGTGGAAAGTTGTCGGCGGTCGATCGAGCCGTCGCCCTCGGGCAGGGACTGGTCCTCCAGGGCGAACAACGCGGCCAGGACCGACACGAGTCCCGACCCGCTGCCGAGGTAGCCGAACTGGCCGGTCGCCGAGACGATCGGCAATTGGCTCCCGATCGCATCGCGGAGCGCTTCGGACTCTTCCGCGTCGCGAGCTTCGACGCCGGCGCCAACCGACTCGATCGCCGCCGGCGCCGCCGAGGCTTCGATCGCCCGCAAAGAGCGCTCCGCCGCCGCGCGCACCGCGGCGCCGCGCGTGGCGCTCCGCGCCGCGCCGACCGATTCGACGATGCCGAGCACCCGATCCCCGGCGGACCGGGCGTCGTCCAGGCGTTTGAGCACGAGGGCGACGCATCCCTCGCCGGGCACGATGCCCGCGGCGTGGGGGGCGTGGGGCCTCGCGCGGTCGGCCGACGGCGCGAGGCCGCCGTTCAGCGCGGTGATCTGGTAGCGTTCTGGGACCAGGCCCTGTTCTCCGGCGACGCACAGGATTGTGTCGCAATCGCCAGTCGAGAGCGTGTCGACGGCTGCCTCGAGCGCGGCGAACGCGCCGTGGGTCGAAGCGTCGATCGCCACCCCGCCGCCCATCAAATCGAACGACTTGGTGATCCGCGAGGCGAGCGCGCTGGCCGTGAAGCTGCCCGACTCGTCGACGAGCGCCGGAAAGTAGTCCAGCAGCGCGGCCCCCCACGCCTGGACTAATTCCTCGGCGAGGGCGTCGCCGAGGCCGGCGGCCGCGAGCTCCTCGCGGATCGCCCTGGCGGCCAGGGGCCGGCGGAGCCCCATCAGCAACTGGGTCGCGAAGTCGCCGCCGAACTCGGTCCCGACCAGCACGCCGACCCGCCGGCGGTCGAAGCCGTCGCACCCCGCCACGCCGGCCTGCTCCAGCGCCTGATCGACCGCGTCGAGCATCATGAACTGCAGCGGGCTCGCTTGGGCGAGTTGCTTGGGCGGGATCTTGTGCTTCCGCCAGTCGTACTCCCAACCGGCGACTCGCGCGGCGGCGGGAAGCGGGACCGAGCTTTCGGCGGCAAGGGCCGGGTTGTCGAACAGGCCTGGCCGCCACTTGCCGCGGTGGTTGGGGCCGCCGTCGTAGGGGCCGCACGCGCTGCGGCCGCTCTGGAGCAGCGCGCGGGCCGACGGGCAATCATTCGCGCCGGGGAGCACGGCGCCGGCGCCGATGATCGCGATCGGCACGGGCTTGGCCGGCTGGGGCGCCGCGGCGGGCTGAGACCGCGGGTGGTGGCTCTCGAGGGCGACGCAAACATTCAGCCCGCCGATCCCGAACGCGTTCACCGCGGCCCGGAGCGGTCCGTCGGCGTTGCGTGTCGGCCACGCGATCGGCGTGTCGTTGACGTACAACGGCATCGCCTGCCAGTCGACTTCGCCCGTGAGAGGCCGCGTGCCGTCGTAGGCCGGCGGGACCGTGCGGTGGTGCATCGCCAGGATGGTCTTCAGCAGGCCGGCGGCGCCGGCCACTTCGAGCGTGTGGCCCACGTTGCGCTTCACGCCGCCGACGGGGACCTTCACGCCGGCGGGCAGGCAGTCGCCTAGCACGCGCGAGAGCGATTCCAGCTCGGTCTTGTCGCCGAGGTTCGTCGAGGTCGCGTGGGCTTCGACGTACTGCAGTTCGGCGATCGAGCGGCTGTCGGGCAGCGCGCGGCGGATCGCCTCGATCTGTCCCTCGCCGCGGGGCGCCCACAGGCTGCGGCCGCGGCCGTCGCTCGACACGCCGACGCCGGTCAGCACGGCCAGCACGCGATCGCCGGCCGCTTCGGCGGCGTGCAGCGTTTTGAGCACGAACGCCACGTACCCTTCGCCCACGACCAGCCCATCGGCGCCCTCGGTGAACGGGTGGGAGCCGACCGCCGAGAGCGACTGCGCCGCCGAGAAAAGCACCAGGGTGTCGCTGTTGAAGCAGGAAGCGCCGCCGACGACCGCCGTGTCGATCCGCCCGAGCGACAGCGCCTTCACGCCGTGGGCCAGCGCCTGAAGCGACGACGCGCAGGCCGAGTTGAAGACCATGGCCGGGCCGTCGAGGCCGAACTTCTCGGCCACCAGGCGGGCGGCGAGGTTCGGCTCGAGCCGGGGGTTGTTAGCGGCCGTGCGCTGGGGCAACGACGACCGGAGCCGCTCGACGGTCGAATCGACGACGCGCTGCTGGGTCTCGGCCGGCAGCGCGGCGAAGCCGTCGACGCGGCGCAGCAGGTCGATCGCCTGCACGCAGTGCAGGCGGTACGAGTACCGCCCGGCGACGCCGCTGCCGGTCGCGTGGCCGACGTACACGCCGGTCCGCCCCGCCGGCCCACCGGGCAGCCCCGCGTCGGCCAGCGCCTCGGCCGCGACACGGCAGAAGGCCACGTGGGCCGCGTCGTAGGAGGCGATCTCCCTGGCCGAGAACATCCCGTCGGGCGTGAGGTCCTGCGTGTAGTCGACCAGGGCGGCCACGTCCGCGTAGGTCTTGCCGGCGACCCCCTTCCTCGGGTCGTAATAGAGCCCGCGGTCAAGGCGGTCCGGCGGCACGGGTCCGATCGCCGAGCCGCCGGCGAGCAACAGCCGCCAGAACTCGTCGGTGTCGCGCGCGCCGGGCAGCCGGCAGGCCATGCCCACCACGGCGATCGGCGATTGCTGGGTGGCCGTCATGCGGTTGACATGGTAGAGGAAGGCTCGCCGGCGAGCGCGGGTCCGAGCGCCGCGAGCGCCTCGGCGGCCCGGCGGCGGCTGGGTTCGTCGGCCCCCTCGAGGTGGACTCGGCCCGTGCGTGCGGCGTCGCCGAGCGTCAGCGACCCGTCGAGCAGGGCCGCCGCGGAGTCGATGGGGAGGTAAATCGCCGCGTCCGCCGCGTGCGACAGGCCGTCCTCGCAAGCGATCAAACGGCCCCCGGTTTCCCAGAGCGTCCACTCGCCGCCGCCGAGACCGGCCACCGAGAGCCCGATCGGCGCGCCGCGCGACGGGTCGTCGCCGCCGCTGAAGCGTCCGCATAGCAGCGCATGGAAGTCGACCGGGGCGCGGAGGGGCTTTGGCAAGGGCCAGCCGAAGCCGTTCTCGAGCGCGTAGTTCGCCATCCGCATCAGCGCCGCGTAGCCGACGATCGGGCACGGCAGATCGGGGACCGCCCGCTGGGTGTTCGTGGAGTCGAACTCGGGGTCGTCCCGCCAGTACGAACGGTAGACCTCCATCTGCTCGCGGAACACGCCCAGGTCGGGCGGCGCGGCGGGCGGGGCCGGGCCCCCGCGGGCCTCGCGGCGGCGGACGAGCGCGTCTTCGATCACACGGAGGGTGGTCTGCACGGTGACCCGGCGGCGGGGCGTCAGGTGGTAGGTCTGGCCGTGGGCGCCGGGGTCTCCCAGCAAGCGGGTCATCACCGCCGAGACCCAGTCGACCGGCACGTAGTTCTTCTGTTCGTGCCCCTTGAGGCCGAGCGCGGCCATGATCGGCGTGCCGTCGATCGGCCCGTCGCCGAAGCTGTCGACCAGGGCGCTGGCGACCTTCAGCGGCGTGAAGAAGCCGTGGTAGCTCGACGTGTAGCCCGTGCGCGAGTCGCCGACGATGATCGCCGGGCGGTAGAAGGTCGGCTGCCGCAGGAAGCCCGCGCCGCGGACCATCTCTTCGGCGGACACCTTCGACCGCTCGTAGTCGTTGCCCCACTCCTGGCCGACCCGCAGCTCCGACTCGCGGCAAACGCCCGTGCGGAGCCCGCAGACGTAGGCGGTCGACACGTGGTGGAACCGCGCGACGCCGACCTCCTCGCAGAGCGCGAGCGCGCGCCGAGTGCCGTCGACATTGGAGCGCTCGGGCTCGCCGGTCTCTGGCGTGTGGTAGAAGCTCAGGCTCGCCGCGTTGTGCAAGAACTGGTCGCAGTGGCGCCGCACCCAGTGCTTGGCGTCGGCGCCGAGGCCGAGGCCCTCGGCGTCGAGGTCCCCCTCGAGCACGACCGGGCGGGGCAGCCGCTCATCGAGTTCGGCTTCGAAGCGCGCGAGCAGGCTGTCGATCCGCTGGCGCGCGGACTCGACGCGCGAGGGCCTGGCGATGACCGCGAAGCGGCGGCCCGCCAGCAAGCCGTCGCGCAGCAGGTACGCGCCGAGCAAGCCGGTCCCGCCGGTCATCAAGGTGTAAGGCATGTCGGGTGTTCCCCGCTGTGGGCCGTCGACCCGGTCAAGCCGCGCGGATGCCGGCGCCGCCATCGATGGTGATGGTCTCGCCCTGCACGAGGTCACTCATCGGGCTCGCCAAGAACAAGACCACGTTGGCCACGTCGTCCGCCTGCAAGACCCGGTCGCCCACCTGCGTGTAGTTGACCGACTCGGCGAACAGCTTCTCGGCGTTGGGGAAGCGGCGGGTCGAGTCGGTCTCGACCAGCCCCGCGCGGACGACGTTCACGTTCACGTTGCGGTCGCCGACCTCGAGCGTCAGGTGCCGGACGAGGCTCTCGAGCGCCGCCTTCGACGCGCCCACCAGCCCGTACCAAGGCATGGCCAAGATCGATCCGTGGCTCGAGATGGTGATGACCTTGCCGCGGTGCGGGTTGGCCTCCAGCAGCGGCATCGCGGCCTGCACGGTGTAGAGCAGGGCGAGCACGTTGGTGTGGAACGCGGCGTCGAAGTTGGCCGCGCCGGCCGACAGCACGGGCCGGAAGCCGCCCGAGGCCGCGTTGCTGACCAGCACGTCCAGCCGGCCGACCTCGCTGGTGATGTAGTCGACCATGCACTGCACGTCGTCCTGCTCGCTGACGTCGGCCTTCACGACCCAGCAGCGGCGGCCCATGCCGGTGACCGCGGCCGCGGTGTCGGCCGCGGCGCTCTTGGAACTCACGTAGTTGATCACCACGTCGGCGCCCGACTCGGCGAGGCGCAACGCGCACGCGCGGCCGATGCCACGGGATCCGCCGGTCACCAGGGCGACACGGCCCGTCAGGTCGATCGTTGTCATGGGCTGGTTCTCTCAGGAGTGGTCGCTCGGGGCCGTTTTGCCCACCGATTCGGCTCGCGCGCCGATGGTTTGTACGCGGTAGCCGTCGGCGGCGTAGACCAAGCGGCCGTCGGCGCCGGAGCAAACGATGTCGAAGGCCGCTTCGTCGTCGCCGAGCGGCTTGGGGCGGATGTACACGCGGCAGTTCTCGCCGGGCCGGGGGAAGTCGCCGAGGCGCAGGCGGTCGAAGCTCTTGGGCAACGCGACCCCGCCGCCGGTGGCGAACCAGACCGCGATGCCGCAAAGGTAGAGCCCCGCGTCGAGCACCGCCGGGTGGAGCCGCCAGCCCTCGGCCGGGCGCCCGCCGCCGACCTCGGCGATCGGCGACGCGACCACCTCGCCCCATCCCTCGCCAGTTTCCGTGTCGAACGCGCACCGCCGCAGCCGCTGGAAGGTCGGCCCGTGGTACATGGCGCCGCCGGGGTCGGGGTACCAGACGTCGTGCCACTCGGACTGGCACTCCGGCGAGTCGGCCTCGGCCGGAGTGAAACCGTCGGCCAGTTCCACGATCCCCGAAGCGTGCAGCCGCGACGCCTCGACGACGCGGCCGTCGCGGTTGCGGAAGTCGGCGACCAGCCGGCACAGCGCGTGGTCGCCGGACAGTTCCGCTTCCACCCGCGCGGCGTGCGGCGTGTCGCTGTGCAGACGCAGGCCCGAGGCCAGGTTCAGGTCGTGGATCGCCGCCGGCACGCGCCCGCCGGAAACGACGGCGGCGGTCTCCGCCAGCAGCTCGGCGACGATCGCGGCGGGGAGCAGCGGCCGGTCGCGGAAGCGGTGGTCGATGAGGAACGGGTCCTGCGCCGGCCGCAGGGTGGTCTCGGCGACCGACGCTTGGCGGTCGGTGCTGTCCGCTTGGAGTCGGTCGATCAACGGCGCGGCGGGTGAGCCGGCGGGGCTGCCGGCGCCGGGCGCCCGCGCCGGAGGGTCGAGCATCAGCTCCCGCGGGTGGTACAGCGTGACGTACTTCGCGTTGGTCACGACCACCTCGTTCTCCCGCGCGCCGGCGTCGAGCTCGCGGAGCAGGAACTCGACCCCGTCGGCGGGAGAGAGCAACTCGAGCTTGAGGATCTTCGCGGTGCCCATCCCTTCGGGGCGCATGATCATGCCGACGTCGCTCCAGCCGTGCCAGTGAAAGCCGACCGCCCGAACGCCCGGTCGCTGCCGGCGGAGCCGGCCCATGAGCTTGCAGAGCATCTCGGCGCCCGCGCAGTAGAACGACGCGCTGTTGGATCCGAACCGGCCGCTGATCGAGCCGAAGCCGATCGCGTGCTCCAGCGGGTCGTCGCGCAGTTGGCGGAGCAGCTCGACGGCCGCGTCGAACTTGATAGCGACCGTCCGCCGCGCGCTGTCGACCGACGACTCGAGCATGTCGCGCACGTTCGACGGCACGCCCTGGATGCCCGCGCCGTGGACGAGCCCGTTGATCGGCCCGCTCTGCCGCCGGACGCCCGCCAGGGTCTCGGCCACGCGCGCGGGGTCGGTCACGTCGCACTGGTGGTAAGTGACGCGGACGCCCTCTTCCCGCATCCGCCGGAGGTTGCGGTCGATCTCGAAGTCGCGGCGCCAGGGCCCCCAAGCCTCCTCGGGTTTCACGCCGTCGCGGATGGCTTCTCGCACGACGCTCCGTTTGAACGGGGCGAGTTGCTCGTCGGTGAGGTAGCGGATCGACTCGTCGATCTGGGGTAGCGGCCGCGTGCCAAGCAGGTGCAGGTCGAGGCCGTAGCGCTTGCCCAGCCCACGCACGACCTCGGCGGTGATGCCGCGGGCGCCGCCGGTCACGACCCACACGCCGCCGCGGCGGGGCCCGGCGCCCGACGGGCCGGAGGCGGGCTCCACGAGCAACCGCGGCAGCCGGCGGCGGCCGTGCTCGTAGGCGGCCTCGACCTCATCGCAGGGGCCGGTGGCCTCCGCGATGACGGCCTCGGCGAGCGCCTCGGGGGGCACGTCCGCCGGGGCGTCGACGACCTTTACCCGGAGCCTATCGCGCTGTGCGCCGCCGTGCTCGGAGTGGACCGCCTTGAGCACGCCGGCGAGGCCGGCGCCTTCGATGGCGTCGGCCCCGCTGTTGAAGCCGAAGTCGCCGCCCAGCGACGTGACCCCGACGACCACGCTCTGGGAAAGCACGCCTTCAGTGCTCGCGCGCTTCAGCCAAGCGCTGAGCAGCCGGTAGGGCCCGATGAGGCCGATCTCGGACCGCTCGCGCCAAACCCCGGTGTCGTCGACGCGGCGGGCGGCCTCGTCGCGCGGCGAGAGCAAGAACACGTGGGTCGGCGGCCGCCCGCGGAACGCGCGGTCGACGATCCGCTCGGCCTGGGCGTTGTCTTGCGTGCCGTCGAGGCGGCGGTGGTGGGCGACGCTCACCCCCGCACGACGGAGCCGCTTGGCGAGCGCGTCGGCGTCGGGGTTGTCGCCGACAACCAGCGCCCTGCCGGTGATCCGGGCCGGGTCGCCCGGGTTGGCGGGGCCGTCGACCAGCCGGAGCGCCATGCGGCGGATCGCGGCGTCGGCGGCGGTTTCTCCTCCGCCGTCGCCGTCGCGGTCTGCGGCGTGGTCCGAAGCGGTGTCCACAGCGGCGTGCGTAGCGCTGCCGGGCGCGGGCTGGGCGGGGCGTGCGGGCCGCGGAGCGTCGGCGGGCTGCGCTTCGGGCGTGCGGTCGACGTAGAAGATGTTGTAAACGTCGCGACCGATGAGGAGCGTCTCGACCGAGCGGTCGCCGGCGGTGAGCTCGTCGAGGGCGTGGCGCACGCCGTCGGCCGGCGAGATCGACGACAGCTTGCCGAGCACCGAGTTGCCCGCCGACTCGGGCCGAGCGGCCATGCCGACCTCGGCCCAGGGGCCCCAGTCGAAGCACGTGACCGCGCACCCGGGGCGATCGCGTTGCAGCCGCGCGAGGAGCTTCGCGAGCAGCTCGTTGGCCATCGCGTAGTCGGCCTGGCCGGGGCAGCCGACGCGTCCGGTCACCGACCCAAAGCCGATGAAGTGCGTCAGCGGGTCGTCGCGCGTGAGCTCGATCAGCGAAGCGGCCGCGGCCGCTTTCACCGCGATCGTTCGTGCGACGACCGCCGGGTCCTTGGTCTCCAGCCGCGTCGAGACCTCCACGCCCGCGCCATGCAGCACGCCGGTGATCGGCCCGCTGCGGGCGCGGATCTCGTCGAGGGTCTTACGCAGCGCGTCGTGGTGGCTCACGTCGCAGGCGTGGTAGGTCGACTCGATCCCGGCGAGCTCTAGCTGGCGGAGCGACTCGGCGAACTCGATCGCGCGCGACGCGCTGCGCCACGCGGCGTGGGGCGACTCGCCGGCCGACTTGGCGCGTTGCATGACCTGTTTGGCGAGCGCTTTGGTCTGCGACGGATCGAGGCCGAGCCACTCCGGCGGGCAGTCGGGCGCGGGGCTGCTGCCGATCAGGCACAGCCGCAGGCCGTAGCGCTCAGCGATCTCTCGCGCGACCAGCGCGGTGATGCCCCGCGCGCCGCCGGTGACGACCCACGTTCCCCGCGGCGCCTGCCGTGATGCGGCGGGCGAAGCCGCGACCGCCACGGGGCGGACGACGAAGCGTCGCTCGCCCGCGTAGCCGACTTCCAGTTCGTACGGCGCGGGGCGCTGGGCCTCGGCGAGCAGCAGCTCGGCGACGCGCTCGGGCGGTTGCTCGCCGGAGAAGTCGACGAGCGTCGTTTGGAACGCGAAGTCGGTCGGCACGCCGGCCTCGTGGACGAGCGCCTTGCCGAGCGCGGCGATCGCCGCGCCCTCGACGCTCGGCGCCTGGCCGCTGAAGCCGAAATCGCCGCCCAGGCGCGTCGCGGCCAGGACTCGGCCCTTGGCGAGCAGGTCGGCTTGTTTGATCCGCTGCAGCCACCGCCCGGCGATAGCGAGGGGCGCCTCCATGCCGGCGGGCTGGCGTTCGGCCCAGCCGGTTCGCCCGTCGCCGACGACGGCCCGGTCGTCCATCGCGGTCATCAGGCAGAGCGTGGTCGGCGGGCTGTCGCCGATCAGGCGGTCGAGCTCCGCCAACGCCGGTTCGACCGCTTGGTAGTTCTCCAGCCGGAGGGGCTCTCCGCCTAGTCGCTGGATGTGCTGGCAGAGGGCCGCCGCGACGGGATTGTCGCCGACGACCAGGTAACGGCCTTCCAGCCGCTCGAGTGGCTGCTGAGGTTCGAGTGGCTTCTCGAGCACGTGGGGCAGGAAGCGTTCGCAGCTCCGGCCGGGTTCGGCTGTGGCCCGGCAACGCCGGCGGAAGTCGTTGGCGTCGATCGTGCGGAAGCGGCTCGGGTCGACCTGGCCCGGCTGCGTCGGCCGCTGGGCGCGCTGGCGCATGTGGGGGGGCGGCTTGGCGGCGTCGCGGACCGGGAGCGAATGCTCGATGGCCGCCAACACCGACGCCGCGCCCCGCCCCGCGTCGAGCCGCTCGCAGTAAGCGAGCAGCGCTTCCTCGGCCACTCCCGCCCCCGCGGCGATGGCCCGCACCGCGGTGGTTTGCTTGTCCGAGAGCGTGCCGATCGGCGGCGAGTCGCCGCGGCGCGCGACGAACCGACGCAGCCGCTGGCGGATCGCGTCGCGGCGCTGGCGGCCCCATGCCTGGAGGCTGCCGTCGACGGGGGCCGCAGTCGGTGGGGCGTGAGTGGTCGCCGCTGGATCGTCGAGGCGATAGCCGTTCGCCTCCAAGCACGCCCGGACCGCGAGCAGCTGCGCGACGCCCTCCTGCCGCGGCTGGTCCGCGGCGATCGCGATGGCGCGTTGGGCCCGGGGGCGCCTGGCGTGCAGACCGGTCAGCACGTTGCGGGGGCCGCACTCGACCAACGCGGTCACGCCGTCGTCGAGCAGGCGCGACACGAGCTCGACGTAGCGCACCTGCTCGGTGAGCTGCGCCACGAGGTTCTCTGTCACCTCGCTCGGGCTCTGCACGTACTCGCCCGACACGCTGCTCAGCAGCGGGACGGTGGGCGCCGACGTGGCGATGCCCGCCAAGCCCTCGGCCAACGGCGCCCGGACGTCGGCCAGCAGCGGCGTGTGGAACGGCCGGTTGACCGCCAGTCGTTTGGTCGCGATCCCTTCGTCCCGGAGCAGCCGCTCCGCTAACTCGACGCCGCGGGGCGTGCCGCCGATGACGGTTTGGTCAGGCGCGTTCGCGTTGGCGACGAACGCCTGCCCGTCGGTCCGGTCGCACACACGCTGGGCGACGCCCGCGTCGGCCGCCGCGGAGAGCATCCCGCCCGCGATGTGGGAGCACGCGCAGATGGCGTCGCAGCGGGCCTTGGTCGCCCGCGCCGCCTCGCGGAACGTCCACGCGCCGGCGGCGTACAGAGCGGCGAACTCGCCGAAGCTGTGCCCGGCCACACGGTCGGGGCGCACGCCGATCGCTGCCAGGCTCCGCAGCACGATCGTGTCCGCTACCAGCAGCGAGAGCTGCGTCCGGAACACGTCGACGCCGAGCTGCTCGGCGCCCTCGATCGAGAGGTCGGACCAGCACGGGTAACCGAGCTCGGCGAGTGTCGAGTCGAGTTCTTCGACGATCCGTTGCGCCGGCTCGAAGCCTTGCACCAGTGAGCCGAGCATGCCGCCGTGCTGCGAGCCTTGCCCCGGGAAGAGGAAGGCGATCTGAGCGGGCTGGGCCGTCGGCGGCGCGTAGAAGACGCCTTTTCGCGCCAGGGGGTCGGCTGGCGCCGCCGCGTCGCTCGACGCGAACAGTTGGAGCTTGTCCGCCAGCTCGGCGGGCGAAGCGGCCACGACCGCCAGGCGATGCCCGCGCGTCGGCTCACCCCACGCGCTGTGGCTTTCGTAGGCGGCCGACGGATCCGCGGCGGCCGAGTTCGCCAGCCCGACCAGCGCGTCGCGGCTCGGTGCTTCGAGCCGCACGATCCGCCACGGGAGGCTGGCCTCGCGCCATGCGAGCGACGGGCGTCCCGTCGACGAGGCTGGCTCCTCGGACGACGCGACCCGCTGGCCCCGCTCCACCACCAAGTGGTAAGCCGAGCCGCACGAGTCCCAAGCCGACACGCCGGCCAGCAGGGGCGCCCCCGGCTGCGGCTCGGGCAACCGCGCGGGCTGACGGAGCGCGGCGAGCCGCTCGTCGATCGGCTCGGCGAGGCCCGGCTGGGCCAGCGCGGTCTTCTCGTCGAGCTGCGTGATCGCCCGCAGCAGCGAAGCGGCGCCCGACGCGCCGCCGAGCGAGCCGAACTGAGTCGACGCCACGCCGAGCCGGGGCCCGCGGCCGTAGGCGGCCTCGGTAGCGGCGAGCTCCTCGCGGACGACGTGTTGCGGCGCCGCGGAGAGTTCGACCAGCGCGACGCCGTCGCTCTTGACCTGCGTGCCCCGCCACGCGCGCCGGATCGCTTGGTCGAACGCGTCGCGCGGAGCGGCGGCGAACCCGGCGCCGACGCCGTGGATCACCGCGCGGATCGGATCGCCGTCGCGCTGCGCGTCGGCCAGGCGCTTCATGACCAGGACCGCGGCCCCTTCGCCGGGCGCCTGGCCGCTGCAGCGACGGTCGAGCGTCGAGGCGAGGGCGTGGGGGGCCGGGTCGTCGGGAGCCATGCCGCCGGGGGCGAGCGGTTCAGGAGCCAGGTCGCCGGTCTCGCGGATCCGCTGGTAGGTCGTCGGGCCCATAGCGCGGCTGCCGATCGCGCACAGGACCATCGAGCAAGACCGCTCACGCAGCGCGTTCGCTGCTTGGGCGACCGCCGCGAGGGCGACCGTGTCGCCGCTGTCGATCGTGGTGGCGCCACCGCCCAGGTCGAGGGTTTTGGTCAGGCGGCTGCAAAGCGAGCTGGGCGTGAAGCTGCCGGTGTCGTCGAGCAAAGCAGGCATCCGCTCCAGCACGGCCGCTACGAACGCGTCGAGCGCGGCTTCGCCTTCGGCGTCGGCGAGCAGGCCGCGCTCGTTGAGAACGCCGCGCAACTCCCGCCGCAGGTGGGGCAGGCGGAAGCCGACGCTCAGTTGCGAAGAGAAATCCGATTCGAACCGGGCCCCGACCACCACGCCCGTGTTCGCCCGATCGAGCCGGTCGTCGGTGTAGCCGGCGTGGGCGAGCGCGGCGTCGCAGCAATCCAGGAGCATGAACTGCAGCGGGTTGGCCGTGGCGAGGGCCTTCGGTGCGATACGCCGCTTGCGCCAGTCGTACTCGAATCCCTCGACGTAGCCGCCGCGCACCGCGCGGAGCGACCCATCGCCGGCGCCCGCTCGCAAGCGAGCCTCGGGCGTGGGGCCGGTGGCGTCGGCCCCGATAGCCATCAGGTCGGCCAGCGCGCTCCAGGTTCTGGCGCCCGGCGCGAGGGCGCCGATGCCGACGACGGCGACCGGCTCGTGAGCCGGCTCCGGCGGCGGTGCGGCCGTGCGCCGCGGCTGGGGCTCGTACTCGGTCAAGACGACGTGCGCGTTCAACCCGCCGATGCCGAACGCGTTGACCGCCGCCGTCAGGGGCCGCCCCTCGGGGTCTTCCGGGAGCGGCGTGTTCTCGGTCGGCACGCGCAGCCCCGCGGCGCGCCAATCGACGTGCCGGTTGAGCGGCTCGCACGCGATCTGCATCGGCGCGGTGCGGTGCTCGAGCACCAGCGCCGCCTTGACCAGTCCGGCCAGTCCCGCCGGTTCGAGCACGTGCCCGATGTTCGCCTTGACGCTGCCCAGCAGCAGCGGCCCGCGCGACCGGTCTCGCCCGCCGAACGCGGCGGCGATCGCTTCGAGTTCGGTCTGGTCGCCTCGTGCGGTGGACGTCGCGTGGGCTTCTAGGTAGGCGACCCGATTGCGGTCCACGCCCCCCCGATAGGCCCGGTCCATCGCCAGGACCTGCCCTTCCATGCGGGGCGCCCACAGGCTCTTGCCTCGGCCATCGGACGAGACGCCGATCCCGCTAACAACACAGCGGATCGGGTCGCCGTCCGCCAGGGCGCGGTCGAGCGTCTTGACGAGGATTGCCACGTAGCCCTCGGCCGAGACAAGGCCGTCGGCGTCGTCGCAGAAGGGCCGGCTCTGGCCCGACTCGGACCCGGCTTGAGCCGATGAAAAGATCAGCAACCCGTCGGACGAGCAGAACGACGCGCCGCCGACGACCGCCATGTCGATCGCCCCCAGGCGCAGGTCGGCCGCCGCCAGGGCGAGCGCCTTGAGCGACGAGCTGCAGGCGGCGTCGAGCACCATCGACGGCCCCGTCAGGCCGAGCGACTCCGAGACCGCGTTGGCCGTCGCGTGGAACGCCACGCCCAGCGTGGCGCCGGCTCGGATACGCGGCCGGCCGCGGCGAACCCGCCCGGCCAACTCGGCCACGACGGCGTTTGTCTCGGCGCCCAGGCGGCTCGTGATCGCCGGGACGTCGTGCACGCAATCGGCGGCCACGTCGGCGAGCGACGAGAACGCGATCTCGGTCGCCAACCGACCCGAGGCGTTGTTGCCCAGGTAGACGCCCGTGTTGCGCGGCGTCAGGGCAAACGGGTCGAGCCCCGCGTGGCGACAAGCCTCCGCGGCGACTTGGCACATCGCCAAGTGCCCGACGTCCACGTGCGGCATCAACCGCGCGGGGAAGTTGCACCGCGACGGGTCGAACGCCGGGTAGTCGACGGTCCCGGCCGTGTCGATGTAGGTCTTGCCGAGCTGGTTCTTACGCGGGTCGAAATAGAGGTCGCGGTCGAGTCGATCCGGACCCAGCTTCCCGATCGCGCACCGCCCTTCGACCAGCAGCCTCCAGTACGCTTCCAAGCCGTCCGCCCCCGGCAGCCGGCAGGCCATGCCGATCACTGCAAGAGGCTGTTGGGAAACCGAACCGGTATCCATAGAGGTCAGGCAGAATAGCTTGGAGGACGCTCTTCGCCGGCTTGGCTCAGCGACCGAACGCGGCCGCTTGGACGGCTGCCCGGCGCCGCTTCAACCAAGCCGAACGGGGGGGCGCCAGCATGCGAGAAAGGGAAATCTAGACAGATAGGGGCGAGTGGTATAGCGTGCCTGGGCGAATTGCGGAGAAAAGGCTGACTTTTCCAACAGCGGTTTTAAAGGTGACAAGCAGCGAACCGAGCGAGGCGGGGTTCCGCGCCGAAGTCCGCCTCGTCGATGGCGGCGAGGTCGCGATCGGCCGCTACGCCCTGCCCGCCGCCGCACAGCTCGGCCCGCTCGTCGACCAATGGCTGAGCCCCGAGGAAGCGAGCGTGCTCGGGCGCCTCCGCAGCCCGGTCGCGGCCCGGGCGTGGCTCGGCGGCCGTGTCGCGATCAAACAAGCGCTGGTTTGGTGCGGGCGAGTCGACGTCGCGGATGCCCATCGGGTCTCGATACGCTCGAGGACGAGCGGCGGAAAGCGCGACCGCCCTACGGCGTGGCTCGACGCGACGCCGCTCGAGGCGTCGCTGTCGCTCACGCACGATGAGCAAATGGCGATCGCCGCGATCGGCGCCGGGTCGGCCACCGTCGGAGTCGACACGGTCCGGATCGCCGACGCGACCGCCTCGGTCGAAGCCGCCTGGTTCACGCCGGCCGAAAAGCGGTTGTGCTCGGGCCGTCGGACGCGACGGGCCATCGTCTGGGCCGTGAAAGAGGCCGCTTACAAAGCGATTCAACGCGGAGAACCCTTCCGGCCTCTGCGGCTGGAGGCTTCGCTCGAAGCCCACGGTCATTGGCGCTGCGCCTGCGATACCGGAGAACGGATGCCCGTCGACGTTTGGCGACCCGGCCCGGGCCGAGTCGCTGCGTTGGCGAGGGCCCGCCCGGCCGACGCGGCGGCCCCTCGGCCCCGTGAAACGCTACTCGCCGCAGGCGATCGATGAACCGACGCGCCGCGAGCCCCCTGCCCTTGCCGTTGACTCCGTTCGAAGCCTACATGGTGCGGGACGACCGGCCGGGCTACCCGATGGTGTTCCCGTTTGGGTTTCGTTTCCGTGGCGAGATCCAGCGCGCGGCGCTCCAAGCGGCTTGGTCCGACACCGTGGCCGAGGAGCCGCTGCTCTCGGCTCGTGTCGAACGGCGGCACAGCGGCTGGCGGTGGGTCGAAGCAAACGAGCCCCCGCCGCTCCAGTGGCGCGACCTCCCAGAAGCCCCGCCCGATGGCCGAGGGCGCGTGCCTGTCCAGCCGATCGACCTGCGGACGGGCCCGGCGGCGCGGCTCGTGGTCGAAGCGGCCCCGGGCGGCGCGACCGTCATCGGCTACTTCCACCACGCAGCGGCCGACGGCCTCGGCGCGAAGCGCGTGCTCTGCGACCTGTTCGCGCGGTACGGGCAAATCACCGGCGACCCCGAGGGCCTGCAAACGCCGCCGCCCGACCCGGCCAAGCTGGCCCGGAGGGCCGACGTGCGTGTCGCTCCGCCCGAGCCGGTGTCGTCGCTTCAGGTGGCGAAGACTCTCGGCGCCGAGACTTACAAGTGGCTCGCGCGACGCCCGCAGCCGCTCGCGTCGGCACGCGCGATCGAGCCGGGCGGGACGAGCGTGACGCTGTGGCGCCGGCTTCCCGAGGGGGTGCTCCCTGCGTTGAGGGGTCGGGCGGCCGACCTCGGCGTGACCGTCAACGACTTGCTCTTGCGCGACCTGCTCCGGCTGCTCGCCGAGCGGATCTCTGCGAGTGGCGCCGGCCCGGGCAGTTGGCTGCGGGTGCTGGTTCCGACCGACCTGCGGCGGCGATGGCACGCCGGCTGCCCGGCGGCCAACATCTTTGGGTACGCGTTCCTCACACGCAGCCTCTCGCAATGCGGCCCGAGCAGACACGCACTGCTGGGGGACGGATCGCTGGAGGACGGATTGCTGACGGGAATTTCCGAAGAGATGCGTACGGTCAAGTACTGGTCGCTCGGCACGATCTTCCTCGATGCTCTGAAGCTATTCCACGCGGTCCCCGGCCTCTTGGCGGCGACCGCGTCGCCACGCTTGTGCCACGCGACCAGCGTGCTGTCGAACGTGGGGGCGTTGCACGTGGGAGTGCGGCAGGCTCGCTTCCGCCGCGACCGGACGATCCGCGTCGGGGGACTCGTCTTGCAAGACGTGTTCGCGGCGCCGCCGGTGCGTCCCGGCACGGCGGCGAGCTTCTTAGTCGCCTTGCACGCGGGCGGCTTCAATCTCTGCATGGGCTTCGACCCGAACGCGCTCGCCGACGACGAGGCGAACGGGCTGCTCGACGCCTACGCGGAGCGCCTCCGCGCGACGGCGGGCTCGGGCGCCGCCGCCCACCGGGCGATCGCCTGACCGCCTCTCGTTTGTCCCTCATCAGCCGCGGGTGATGCCGGAAACTCCCCCAAAAGCCGCCGACGCGCCCGACCCCGGCATCGCGCTTGGCCGCGTGCGGTGGCTGCTCCGCCGTCGGTGGCTGATCGTCGCGTTGCTGCTGGTGAGCCTGCCGCCGGCGATCTACGGGGCGGCCGGCGCGTGGTCGAGCATCCGCAACGACGTCAACGACTGGCTCCCGGAGCACCTGCCGGCGACCCAGAGCCTGATGCGGTTTGTGCGGCTGTTCGGCAGCGACGAGCTGCTGATGATCAGCTGGGACGGGGCGTCGCTGGACGACCCGCGCCTGGCCGAATTCCGGCGGGAGCTGCTCCGGCCGGAGCCCTCGGCGGAGGGACCCGCGCCGCTGTTCCGCAGCGTGCTGACCGGCGCCGAGATGCTCGCTTTCTACCAGTCGGCGCCGCTGTCGATGGACCGCCCCGCGGCGCTCGACCGGATGCGCCGCTGGATCCTCGCGCCGGACTCGGAAGAAACGTGCCTGGTCGCGTTCGTTTCGCGGCGCGGGGTCGAGGACCGCGAGGCCGCGGTCGACCTGGTCTACGACACGGCCGACCGGGTCGACGGATTGTCGCGCGCCGACCTGATCGTCGCCGGGCCGACCATCGACAGCGTGGCGATCGACCGGGCCAGCCGGCGGAATCTGGGTGCGTTGAACCTGGCATCGTTCGGGGTCTGCCTGTTGATCCTCGTGCTTTGTCAGCGTCACTGGCGCGTCGCGGGGCTGGTCTTCTCGGTGGCGCTCTTCAACGAGCTGGTGTCGATGGCGATGATCTACTTCATCGGCGGCCACCTCGACTCCGTGCTGCTGCTCGCGGCGAACCTGACGTTCGTGTTGTCGATCTCGGTCGGCGTGCACCTGGTGAACTACTACCGCGACGCGCTCCGCACCCACCCCGTCGCCGACGCGCCCGCCTGGGCGTTGAGCGTTGCGCTCAAGCCGACGGTGCTGGCGACGCTAACCACGGCGATCGGGCTCGCGTCGCTCCAGATCAGCGAGACGCGTCCCATCTCGCGATTCGGGTTCTTCGGCGCGTTGTCGGTCGTCGTCGCGGCGACGAGCACCATGATCCTCGTCGCCGCGCACTTCGCGATCTGGCCCCTCAAGGCCGACCAGGCCCGCCCGCAGCACGGCCGCGGGGTCGAGTCGATCGTCGCCGCGCTGCACAAGGGGAGGTGGGCCATCTTGCTAGCGACGCTCGTCGGGCTTCTCGCCGGCGGCGTCGGCGTGCAGCGGCTGAAGACCTCGGTGGGGCTGCACGAGCTGATCGCCGCGGACGACCGGGTCGTGCTCGACTACGAGCGGCTCGAAGAGAAGATCGGCCCGCTCACGCCGCTCGAGGTGGTGCTCGTCACGCCCAGCGTCGACGCGCGGGGGATGCTCGAGCAGTTCCGCGCGGTCGCCGCCGTGCACGACGCGCTTTCCGGGCTCGACCCCGGGTTCGCCGTGATCAGCACACGCACCTTCTCGCCCCCTCCCCCGCCCCCGAGCGGCGGGTTGCTGCAGGCGGCGAAGTCGGCGGTTTTTCGCCGAACGTTGCTCGAGAACCAGGACCGCCTGGCCGAGCTCGGCTTCCTGCTGGTCACCCCGGAACACCACTACTGGCGGGTCACGGTTCGGTGCCCCGCGACACGCAGCCTCGACTTCGGACCGATCATCCAAAGCGTGGAGTCGACCGTCGAATCAGTCGTTGCTGAGCACGCCGATGCAGCGGTGTCCGAGGTCTTGGTCGGCGGCGGCGTGCCCCTTGTTCACCAGACCCAGCAGCAGATGCTCCGCGACCTGATCGACAGCTTCGGCTTGGCCTTCGGGCTGGTCGGCGTGACGCTGATGGGCATCTTCCGCAGCTTCGCGTGCGGGTTGATCGGGATGATCCCAAACCTTCTGCCGTGTGCGCTGGCCTTCGGCGGGATGGGGTTCTTGGGGATACCGGTGGAGCTCGGAACGATCCTCACCGCGAGCGCTGCGCTGGGCATCGCCGTGGACGACACGATGCACTTCGTCACCTGGTTCCGACACGCCGGCACGGCCGGCGGGGGCGCCGCGGCGGCCGATATCGCCGAAGCCTACCGCCGCTGCGCGCCGGCGATGGTCCAAACCACCCTCGTGACGGGGCTGGGGCTGCTCGTGTTCTACTTCAGCGGGTTTTTGCCGATCTCGAAGTTCGGCCTCTGCATGTTCTCGCTGCTCGCGCTGGCCCTGATGGCCGACTTGGTTGTCTTGCCCGCTATCCTGTTGACCCCCCTGGGCCGGGCGTTCTCCCGCCCCCCTGACCGAGTCGACGAACGACGCGTTACCGACCCATGATCCGAACCTCAGCAATAGCCCTGGCGTGCCTCGCGTCGGCGGCCGCGCACGGCGAGTCTCCCGGCGACTGGCGTCTGGTGTCCGGCGCACGGGTGACCGACGTGCGCGCCGCTTTGGCCGCCTACCGAGCTGACGAGCCATCGGCGCCAGACTTGGCCGAGCAGTTCGGCGTGGACGCCCAAACGCTCGGCCGTTTAGCCAATGGCCGCGCCGAACGGCTCGAATTCGTTGGGCCGGCGGGCCAATCGGCCGGCGTGATGCGTGTGGCCCTGAGCGGCGACGGGCCTGCCAACCAGTTGCTCCAAGCAGAGGGACCGATCGTTCCCCTGCCCGGTCGCGCCGACCGCTTCGGCATGCGGCGCGACGGCTGGCTGTACCTCGGCGCCCATCGCGAACCGATAGCCGCGGCCGCGAGGGTCGAAGCAATCGGAATCTCGGAATGCTTGTCGCGCGCCCTCCCGCCCATCGAGCAGGAGACCGACGGCTGGTCGACGGCCTTCTGGGCCGACCTGTGGACGGGCCTGGAGAGGCTCGCCGCAGGGCCGACCGCTAGCGAGCGGCAACGCGAAGCCCTCGCCCACGCTCTGCGACACGGGCTCACTTCGATCGAAGCGGTTGCCGGCGCGGCCCGCTTCCCCGAGGGCGACCTAGCGACCGGGTCGGCGTTCGTGCTCGCCCCCAAGCCGCGCCCGCACTCGCTCGCCCTCCTCACGACCTCACCAACCGACGACCTGGCCGCGCCCGCTTGGCTCGCCGGAGCGGCTGAAGAGATCGTCTTGCTGCACGCCGACGTGCCGGCCGCGTTCCGCCGCATGGACCGGGTGTTCGACGACCTGCTGGCCGAAGGGATCGACGGCACCTACCGCGAACTCCTCACCGACTTGGCCGACGAGCAGGGATTGGGCGTCGATCTGGAGTCGGACCTGTACCCGCTGCTCGGCCCGAGGGTGTTCATCGCCCGGGGGCCCTACACGACCGACGCCCAGGGCCGCTCGCAAGCGCCGGCCCTGTTCGTGTTCCAGACCGACCACGCCGACGACGTCGCGCAAGTTTTCCGGCGGCTGATGGCGCCCGACGAGGGGGTGACGTTCCTCGAATGGCCCGGCCGGGGCGAGGGGTGGCGCGTCGACTCCGACGAGGGGCCGCAGCCCTGCCTGGCCACGGTCGACGGCTTCGCGGTGTACGCGACCGACGTCGGTTTGCTCGACAGCGCAATCGACGAGCCCTCTCGGGAGAAACGCGAGCGCTACGAGCAACTGAACTTGCGGCTCCGAGGCCTTGCCGGGCGCCACCGCCCGTCGATCGCGGTCGTGCGGCTCGCCAAGGCGTCGGACCTGGCGGGATCCGCACGCGCGGCGCAGCGGCACGCCGCCGAGGCCTTCTTCGAGGGCCCGGCGTTGCTCGAGGGCTACCGCCATGAGGGGCCGCTCGCGCTGCTCCAATCAATCACCAACTCGATCGCCGACCCGATTATCTTGGGGTTCGAAGCGACCGACGGATGGGAATTTCGCGCCGCAGGGACCCTCGATGCCGACCCCACGACGAGCAACTAGAGCCGCCGCGCTGTGGTCGCTGCTGCTGACTTCCGCGCTATCAGCCCCAGCCTTCGGCCATCCGATCCCGACCGGAGCGGAGGTCGCGCAGCAGGACTTCACCCCGGCGACCGATGAGGCGGTTGAACGGTCGATCACCGAGCTCCGGCAAGCGATGCGGCGCGTCGCCGACGTGACGGGGGGCGAGACCGCCCGCGGCGCGGCGTGGCGGACCTACTTGGAATGGGACCACCTGGACGACCGGCTCTCCCCGGCCGGCTTGGGCGAGCCGCACCTGTGGTTGCGCGCGTTGCGGATCGCTTCGGGCCCCGGGCCGGGGTTCGACTCGAAGGAGTTTGCCGCTTACCGCGACGCGCTGCGGCGCCTTGCTGCGCTGGCGCGGGTCCGGTCCGCTAGCGACCCGCATTCCGCTCACGCCGAAACGCTCGCGCGGCTCTCTGCCGCGCTGGGCGACGCGGAGAGCGTCGCGGACCACCGCCGCGTGCGACGCGCGGTGGCGGAACTAGCGGGGACCGGCCAGGCCGCCACCCTCCGTCAGCAATTGCAAGCGGCCTATGCGGATTCCAACCTGATCGTTGTCGTTCCCAGAGAGGCCCTCTCGAGCCTCAGCCGGACCACCGTAGAGACCCATCCCGTGCGGATGACGGTCGACGGCGCCGACGTGCGCGGCGTGGCGACGACCACGGTCCGCGCGACGCTCGACGCGCCGCCCAGCGCAAGCGGCGTGCGCCTCGCCGTGAGCCTGCAAGGGGTGAGCCGGTCGAGGACCACCGCTTACCGTGACGGCGTCGCCACGCAGAACGCCGGCGTGTTTCGGTACGGCTCCAGCGCAGCCGTGCTGCTCGACGCGAACGGGCTGACGGTCTCGCCCCTCACAACGTCGGGCCAACTCGACAGCCAACTGCTCCGCGTGTGCTCATCGCGGCGAGGCCTCCGGGCCCTGTTCCAGCGCCGAATCGCGCGGCGGCGCCAACCGATCGCCCGCTACGACGCCCAGCGACAGTCGATCGCCCAAGCCGACGCGGCGGGCGAGGCCTGGCTCCACCAGACGCTCCAGCAGGCGCGGGAACGGGTCTCGGCCGAGGTCCTCCGGCCCCTCCGCGCGCGCGACGTCGAGTTGGCTGTCAACGAGTGCCGCACGACGCCAACGCTCGTGCGACTCGGGTGCAGGGTCGCCGCGCCCGGTCGCTTGGCGGTGAACGGAACCCTCGGGGCGCGAGCGATTGGCGATCTCCCCACGCTGCACGTGCACGAGTCGGCGTTGACCAGCGTCGTCGCGCCGGCGTTCGTCGGCCGCGTCGCCCCGCTTCGGGTGGCGCTTAAAGAGCTGTTCGGCGGCGCCGGCGCAAGCGCCGAGCCGGGCGGGGCGCCGCGCGAGGTCGTCGCGACCTTCGATCCGGACAACCCGGTAGAGATCCAGATCGACGACGACACGCTCGCCGTCGTGCTGCGTTTGGATCGCATCGAGATGAGCGGATCGCGGTACGCGGGCATGGAATTACGGCTGGGGTACACAATCAGCGACAGCCCCAGCGGAGTCGGGCTGCGCGCGGCGCCACCCGAGGTGCTGGCGGCCGAGCGGGCCGACGGGACCCGGCCCCGCCTGGGCATCCGCGATTTCGCGCTGCGGCGGGTGCTCACCAACACCGCCGAGCGTGATCAGCCGCCGTCGATCGACGCGCAGGAGCTGCTCGACCGCCTGTGGCCCGACGCGGGCCTGTCGGTCGCGGCCCTCCGCGCGGGCGCGGGGTGGCTCGGCGTGGCGGTCGAGGCCGAGTCGCTGGGCGCCCCCGGCGCCTAGCCGCCGCCGTGCGGCCGCTCAGTTAGAACTCGGTGAGACAACGAGCCGCTCGATCGACCCGGTGTGACCCAGGTCGGGCGAAGCGCCGGCCACGGCGAGCAGGTTGCCCCGGCCGTCGGGGGTCAGCTGGTGGAAGAACCGCCGGGTGGCGAACTCGGCGACCTCGCTCCAAGACTGACGGTCCTCGCCGAGCCGGTAGAGCACGCCCCCCATGCCGCCCGCGTAGAGCGTCGCGTCGAGGTTCCACGCGGAGAGCCCGAAGCCGTGGAACGCCTGGCCGGGGAACGCGGGCCCCTCGGACCACGAGGAGGTGGCCGGGTCGTAGAAGTAGACCTGCTTGGAGAGGTCGCCGTCGTCCGTCATGCCACAGAGCACGGCCACACGCCCGTCGACGTGGCTGAGCGCCAGCGCGCGGCGCTTGAAGGGCGACTCCGGGAGCTCGCGCCACTGGCCCTCGCTGCCGCCGAGGTCGTACGCCAGCGCCGACCCCAGCCACTCGCCGTCGCTCGCGCCCGACAAGGTCCAGCCGCCGACGACATAGAGCGTGTCCCCGACCACGACGGCGTTGTGCGAGGACCGCGGGCTGGGGAGGCCCGGTAGGCCCGACCACTGCCTGGTCTGTGGGTCGTACACGGCGAACTCTTCGACCGAGTAGAGCGCTTCCTCCTCGCCCGCGGCGTTGCGGGCGTGGAGGCCACCGACGCGGTAGACCTTCCCGTTGTGGGCGACCAGCGGCAGCCCCTGCAGGGGCGTCGCCATGGGGAGTTCCTCCCAGCCGCCGGTCCCGTCGACGCGGATGCGGCGGAAGTGGTTCGACAGGTTGTCGCGCGAGTGGTCGTGGGCCTGGCCGATGTGGCCGCCGTAGACATACAGCCAGCCGTCGAGCACCACCGCGCCGAAGCTGGCGACCGCCTCCGGCACGGGGGGAAGGGCCGACACGGCTCGGGCTGCCTCTGGATCGTAGTTGAACGTGGCGGTGAGCACGCTCGTCGACGACGTGTACCGGGCGCCGTCGTACTCGCCCGAAGCGGACGGGTCGACGCGCATCGTGGTCAGGCCGTTGAGCCCGTCGTGAACCGCGGCCATCGGGAACCGGGCGACGCCCTCTTCGTCGGTGGTCGCCGTGACGCCCTCGCCGCCGGCCTCGCCCGTGAGCATCACTTCTTGGTCGCTCAGGCCGGCGCCGTCCATCAGCACGCGGACGGCGAGCTTTTCGCCCTCGACGCGGAGCGTCGCCGCGAGCCCGGTCTGGCCCTGGGGCTCGGCGGGCCACGCCTCGGGGTTCTCGGCTGGGAAATGCTGGGCGGAGTACACGAGCTTGGTCCCGTTGTAGAGCCCGTAGGTGATGGCCGCACGGAGCACGCCGCGTGGCTCGATCGCCTCGTCGGCCTCGAGTCCGACGAAGCCGTCCGTTTCGAGTGGCTCCATCGCGACCCGCTTGGCCGGCGCGTCGATCGCGTCCTGCCACACCTGGGCGGCGGCGATCGCCTCGGGCAGGTGGTAGTCGCGGTCGGCAAGGCCCTCGCCGAAGTGCAGCCGGGGCGTGGCGTCGTCGGTCACGTAGAGCCACGGCGCGTGGGCCCACGCGTGCGCGGACGCCGCGAGCGCGATGACGGTCAATAAGCAACGGGACATTCGGATACCTTCGCTGTGGGCTACAAACCGGCGGAAAACTCGGCGACCTCCGCCCCGGCGCGGGTCACCAGCGCGCGACGCACGCGGGGGTCGGAGTCGGTCGAAAGGAATTGTACGGAACCGTCGAGCAACACGAAGTTGACCCCCTCGGGGTGGTCGCTGCGGAACGTCCGCAGCGAGGCCGAGGGCGCCCACTGGCGGTTGTTGTTGAACAGCTTCGGCGTGCTGTCGGCCATGTGGCCCCAGGCCAACACCCAATACCCCTGGGCCCAAGCGAACGCGCCGCCCTGGCCGGGGGCGGCCGGCTTGTCGACGCTCGGCAGGCGCTCCTTGTCGCCGAACGGGTAGTTGATCTCCCCCGCTAGCAAGGTCTTCGACGCGCCGTCGGTGATGTCCGACAGGCGCAGGTCGTACGGCTTCGTGGCGTCGACGTTGTCGAACGCGCCGTCGTTGATAAACGGCGTGTAGCTCGTTCTCGTCGAGATCAGGTAGCTGCCGTAGCCGTAGGGCTGGCCCTCGCCCGAGGGGCCCGCCGTCGGCGGCAGCATCGAGGGGCACACGTACACGGCGATCGCGCTGGTCGTCACGCCGCGGTTGACGGGGTCCGAGATCGGTCGAGAGATGTCGTACGTCGCGTAGAGCGCGGACTCCTCCAGGTAGGGCAGCAGCAAGACCAGCGTGCTGCCGTGGTCTTCGGTCGCGTGCACCGCGCCGGCCTTTGGGGGCGGCAGGCGGTGGTGGGCGTCGTGGTAGAGCGTCGTCGCGACGCCGAGCTGGCGGAGGTTGCTCCGGCACAGGCACCGGCGGGCGGTCTCGCGCGCCGCTTGCACCGCGGGGAGCAACAGGGCGAGCAGGATGCCGACGATCGCGATGACCACCAGCAACTCGACCAGGGTGAAAGCGGCCCGAGCCTTGCTGTTCATGGTCGCCCCCTCCGCGAACTGGTGAACCCAAGCGGGCCGGCGAGAACCCAACCAGCCAAAGCGGCCAAGAGCGTGGCCGCGCCGCGCGGCTCGGGCGCCGCCACCGCGGCCGACGCCCCGGGCTGCGCGTCGCGCCAGACCGTGTAGTCCGCCGCGTCGACGAGGCCGTCGCGGTTGCCGTCGGCGCCCACGCCGGGCGGCGCCGCCACCTGCCCATAGGCGCTGGCCCACGCCGCGTAGTCTGCGCCGGTGATGTCGCCGTCGGCGTTGTAATCGCCCGCGACCGGCAGCACGCTGACGTCGAGCGTGAGAGTGGGCGCCTCGCCGCCGGCGAACACGCCGACCGACTCCTTGGTGTACCACTGCGGGTACGCCCCACCGCCGGGAGCGCCTTGCTCACCGGCCGGGTGGAGCGACGAGAGAAAGAAACCCACGGCGCCTTCGGCGAGCGACCGCCGCAGGTAGTCCCCGACGCCCGGCTGGCTCAGGTCGATGTCAAAAGTGAACGTCGTGTCGTTCGCGATCGGATCGCCCTCTCCGAGGCTGGCGGCGCCAATCGCCCAAGGCGTCGCAGCGAAGGGATCGGTCTGGCCGCCCGGCGCGGTCGCGCTGAAGCCGCCGGTCGGGTTGTTCGACACGTCGGCGAAGCCGCCGGCCGCGTCGCCGACGATCGGGTACGCCACGTAGCCGCCGTCCGTCGCGGAGTAAACCGGCGTGGCTTCATTGAAGCCCTGGCCCCCAGCGGCGGCGCCGAGGGCGAACCCCTCGTAGCCGTCGCGGAAGCCCACGCCGAACAGCTCCATCGGCTGCTGGGAGTCGATCCCCTGCCCGAGCGCGTCGGCTAGAAGCCCCTCGGGAGTGACCGCTTGTCCGCTGTACGGGAGCGTGCCGGTGCTCCCGCTTTGGACCCGCGCCGTGACCCGCGCCGCGTGGACGACGTAGCGGCTCGGGTCCAGCCCCGCGGCGACCCGGCCGCTCGTCTGGAAAGCCACCAACAACGACCCAAGCCGGGCGGGCGCTCGCTGGTCGCTGAGCTGGAACGCCGTCGCGTCGCTGTCGACCGACATACCGCCGAAGCTCGGCGCCAGCACGCGCGACCCGCCGCCGAAGCCATTCACGTAGGCCCACGTGTCGAGCGCCGGCTCGCTCCAGTGGGCCTCCTCCCCGCAGCAGACCGCCGCCGACACGACGGCGCCGCCGATGACGAGCGCCGGCAGCCGCCGGGGGGTGGTTCCTCCAACCGCTTTGCTCATTGCATTCCCATCTAGAAGTCTGCGGGCGGCGGGCCTATCTCAACGGGGGCGAAGCGCGGCGCCGATCAACGCGGCGCCTAGCGCGAGCACGCCCGAGGTCGGCTCGGGCGTAGCGATCGCGTCGTCCGCGGCGTAGCCGGTTGGTGACCAGACGGCGTCGATCACGAAGCGGTCGAACGAGGTGAAGCTCATCGGGCCGCTCGCCATCGAAAAGCCGAGCGCCTCGCCGACGCCGGGCAACTCGTACTTCACGAACAACTGCCCCGCGCCGGCCGCGTTGACGGTTTGGAGGACCGTCTTCGGCGCGACGCCGGCGATCGGGCCGAACTGGATGCCGACGCCCCAGTCGCCGAACAGCGTGATGGCTTGGACGATCACCGTGGTGAAGCCGTTTCCGTCGGCGCCCTCGGCGACGAACGACACGTCTTCCGCCACCGAGCCGCCGCCGGAGTAGTAGTTCAGGCTCCCCGACTGGTGGTCCTCGCCGTTGGTCGTGACGAACGATCCGGACCCGGAGCCGATGTCCGGCGTCGCGTCATCGATGACCGCCGCCCCCGGCGCGCCGAACGTGTCCCAGCCCAGGTGGGTCGAAGAGTCGCCGCCGCGGAACGAGGGCACAAACAGGTCGGTCGCCGTGGCGAGGTCGAAGGTCTCTGCCGGCGCCTGGCAGGCGAGCAAAGCGGCCACGAGCAGGGTGAGTAGGCATCGCATCGAGTCGGTTCTTTCCCTTCGCCATCATCGCAATGGCGCTAGTTGGTCGGCGGCTCCACAACACGCGGAGCTTGGTGGGGTAAACGCACGGCCCGCAGGCCGGCGTGAGAGAGACCGCCCAGCACTGGGGGGGGCGGCTCACGAGAACAGCTGGGCCTCCTGTGGGGTCGCGCAGGCACGGAGTGGGCTTGGCGTCGCGCGGGTCCCCCGCGGCGACGACACAGCTCCCGTTGGCTGGCGATGACCCCCCTCCAGGCGGCTCAAAATCGAGCGCCCCGGAGGCGGCCTAGCTGGCGAAGGGATGCGACTCGTGTAAGAATCGCTGGCATCTTGTGTTGCGACTGAGTCGCAGGAGCGTTAAGTTACCGACACAGGGATTAAACGCAACCCCACCTGCATAAAAATTTCCGAGAGTCCAGCAGCGTGCCAAATCCCCCGCAAATTGCGATCGAAAACTGCGGGCCCACCTGCGTGCCGGTGAAGCCGGCCAACTGCCCGACCGGGGCGACCCTCGCGCGCAGCGTCACGTCGAAGGACCTGTTCGGCGAAGCCCGGATCGTGTTCATCCAGCACGGCGGCGAGCAGTACCGACTCATCGTGACGAAGAACGACAAGCTGATCCTGCAGAAGTAGGCGCTTCGGCCCATCGTCTGCTGGTCGCGCGGCGACGCGCTTTAGCCAGCCGCGGCGACCGCTTCGCGGGCGATTTGCAGCTCTTCGTTCGCCTGCACGACGAGCACCGCGGTAGGGCTCGTGTTGCTTTGGATCGCCCTGTCGCCGGAGGCCGCCTCGTTCGCCGCGGCGTCGAGTTCAACGCCGAACACCGCCAGGCGCTCGCAGACGCCGCGCCGGACCGTCGCGCTGTTCTCCCCGACGCCCGCCGTGAACACCAAGGCGTCCAAGCGCCCCAATGCGGTCGCGTAGGCCCCGACGAACGAAGCCGCTCGGTACGTGTACATGTCCAGCGCGAGCGCGGCGTCGGAGTCGCCCTCGGCGGCGCGTTGCTCGATCTGACGCATGTCGGCCGTCCCGGCCAAGCCGGCCAAGCCGCTTTCGCGGTTGAGCAGCCGGTCGACGTCGTCGGCGCTCCGGCCCAGTTCGCGTTGCAGGTACAGCACCACGCCGGGGTCGAGGTTCCCGCAGCGCGTCGCCATGACGAGCCCTTCCAGTGGCGTGAGGCCCATCGACGTGTCGATCGAGCGCCCCCCGTCGACCGCGCAGGCGCTGGCGCCGGCGCCGAGGTGGAGGACGACGGTCTTCAGTTCTTGCAGCGGGCGGCCGATCAACTCGGCCGCGCGACGGCTCGCCCAGCGGTGCGACGAGCCGTGGAACCCATAGCGCCGCACGCCGTGCTCGGCGCAGAGCTTGGCCGGCAGCGCGTAGCGAGCCGCGTGGGGCGGCATCGTGTGGTGGAAGGCCGTGTCGAACACCGCCACGTGCCGCGCGTCGGCGAAGCGACGGCGCGCCTCGGCGACGCCGATCAGGTTGGGCGGGTTGTGCAGCGGGGCGAGCGGGCTCAGCCGGTCGATCTGCTCGATCGACTCCTCGTCGAGCACCGCCGGTTCGCGAAACCGCTCGCCGCCGTGAACAAAGCGGTGGGCGACGATGTCGGGCCCCTCGCCGCCGAGCAGGCCGCTCGCCAGCAGTCGCTCGCAGGCCGCCTCCACCGCGGCGGAGTGCCCGCCGGCGTCGATCGAGCGGCTCTCGGTGTCCTGGCCGGGAGTGGCGAAGCGGAGCGTCGCGTCGCTCGAGCCAATCGGTTCCACCGCGCCGCGGCACAGCTCGATCTCTTCGGGCCACTGCAGCAGCCGGAACTTAAGCGACGAGCTCCCGCAGTTGAAAACCAGCACGCGCTTCCGCGGCGGCGGGGCGGCGTCGCTCGGGGCGTGCGGCGGTTGCGGCGATCGGGTCACGCGTCCTGGGCCTGGATAGCGGTGATAGCGACGGTGTTGACGATGTCGGCCACGGTGCAGCCGCGGCTCAGGTCGTTGACGGGCTTCTTGAGCCCCTGTAGCACGGGGCCGATCGCCACCGCGCCGGCCGACCTTTGCACGGCCTTGTAGGTGTTGTTACCCGAATCGAGGTCGGGGAACACGAAAACGGTCGCGTGGCCGGCGACCTGGCTGCCGGGCAGCTTGGTCTTGGCCACCGACGCGTCGACCGCCGCGTCGTACTGGATCGGGCCCTCGATCGACAGGTCGGGCCGCCGCTCGCGCGCCAGGCGGGTCGCTTCGCGCACCTTCTCGACGGCCTCCCCCTCGCCGGACGCGCCGGTCGAGTAAGAGAGCATCGCCACCCGCGGCTCGACGCCGAAGCGCCGGGCGGTCTCGGCGGAGCTGATCGCGATGTCGGCCAGCTGCTCGGGGTTCGGGTCGGGGTTCACCGCGCAGTCGCCGTAGACCAGCACCCGGTCGGGCAAGCACATCAGGAACACGCTCGACACGATCGAGCATCCCTCCACCGTGCGGATGATCTGCAGCGCCGGCCGGATCGTCTGGGCCGTCGTGTGCGCGGCCCCAGAGACCATGCCGTGGGCGTCGCCGAGTTGGACCATCATCGTGCCGAAGTAGTTGACCTCGGCAAGCTGGTCGTACGCCGCCTCGGGCGTGACGCCCTTGTGCTTGCGGAGCCGGTTGAGCTCGTCGGCGTACCGCTGCCGGTCGGCCGACTCGGCCGGGTCGATGACTTCCGCCTGCGACAGGTCAAGTCCCAACGCGGCGGCGCGGGCCTTGATCGCCGGAGCCGGCCCCAGCAGCACGAGCTTCGCCACGCGGCGCTCGATCAACTCGGCCGCGGCGCGGAGCACGCGGTCGTCGGTCCCCTCGGGCAGCACGATGGTCTTCTCGGCGCGGCGCGCGCGGTCGATGAGGTCGTACTCGAACATCAGCGGGGTGACCCGCCCCGAGCGGCTCACCGCGATCCGCTCGGCGAGCAGGTCGCCATCGACGCTCCGCTCGAACGCGCCCAGCGCGGCCGCGATCTTGCGGGCGTTCTCCGGCTCGATCAGGGGCCGCACCCTCTGAACGGCGGTGGCCGCGTTGTACGTGTCGCCCTCGACAAGCAGCACCGGCGGGAGACACTCCCGCATCCCCTTCAGCAGCCGCTCGACGACCGGCGAGGGCTCCAGGCCCCCCGACAGCAACACGGCGGCGACTTTGGGGAACCCGTCGGAGATCAGCGTGCACGCGGCACCCAGCAGGATGTCGGAGCGGTCCCCCGGCGTGATCACCAGGCAGCCGTCGGTTACACGCTCGAGCCAATTCGGCAGCTGCATCGCCGCGACCAGCGTCGAGGCGACGTCGCGCTGGGCCGTGTCGCCCGGGTCGTGCAACCAGCGAGCGCCGACCGCTTCGGCGATCTGCGACAGCGTGGGCCGCGCGAGCGACGGCTCTTCGGGGACCACGAACAGCGGGCAGCCGTCGATCCCGCCACAACCGACCGAGCCGCTGTCGAGCTCGCTGCGGACGGCGGCGACCTCGGCGCTGTCGACACGGTTCAGGATCGCGGCGATGACGACGTCGCCCTGCTCGGAGAACGCCGCCAGCGCCGACCTGAGCGACCGCACGACCTCCCCGGCGCGCTTCCCAACCCCGCTGCCCACCACCAGCGCGGGGCAGCCCAGGTGGACCGCCAGCCGGGCGTTGAAGTCGAATTCGAACGCCGCGCCGGCGCTCGTGTAGTCGGTCCCCTCGCAGAGGACGAAGTCGGACTCCGCCGCGAGGCGGCGGAACCGGTCCAGCACCCGCTTGAGTAGCTCGTCTTCGTCGCCCTCGGAAAGCAGCCGCTCGGCCGTCGCGCGGTCCACCCCGCCCATCTGCTCGATCGGCGCGGCCAGGCGGTACCGCTGGCGGGCCAGGCGCAGGCGGCGGTCGGTGGCGGGGTCGCCGTCGTGGATCGGCCGGAAGTACGCCAGCCGCTCGACCCGCCGCGACAACAGCTCCATCACGCCGAGCACCACCAGCGACTTGCCGCTCTGCGGCTCCCAGGCGGCGACATACGCGGCGTTCGACACAGGGGGTTTCCAAAGAACGGGGTGCGAGGGGTCCGCCGCGTATTGTCACCGGTTGCGGCCGGCGCCTCTAGGCAGGTCGGTAGGCGCACGGGGCCCGATCCCGCAGACTGCTCGCATCCGGCGACGACCCGGTCGGCCCAACCTAGTCCTCCAACCCACGAGCCCGATGCCCGCCCCGCCGATCCTGCTGAGCGGCTTCGCCGACGAGGCGTCCGCCTCCAAGCGTCTGGAAGAGCAACTCGCCGCGATGGCCGCTCTGGGGCTCCGCCGCTGCACGCTGCGGTTCGTCGACGTCGGCTCGGGCGTGAAGAACGTCATGGAGTTGTCCGCGCGCGAGGTGTCCGCCGTGGTCAAGGCGCTGGGCGACTTCGGGCTGCAGGTGGCGACCCTCGGCTCGCCGATCGGTAAGGTCAAGCTCCGCGACGTCGACGACGGCACGAACAACCGCTACGTGCCGTTTCAGAAGTACCTGAAGTCCGATGTCGCGAAGGCCTGCGACCTGGCCTCCGCGCTCGGCACCCGCTTGGTGCGGGGGTTCTCGTTCTACCACCCCAAAGGGACCGCGCCCGAGGAGCACCTCGACGCGGTGGTCGAGCAGCTCGGCCAGATCGCCGAGGCCTGCGCCGCGCAGGACCTGGTGTTCGGCCTCGAGGTCGAGGCGAACCTCGTCGGGCAGACGGGCCACCTGCTGCGGCAGATCCACAGGAAGGTCGGCCACCCGGCGCTGGTGCTCATCTACGACGTGGGCAACCTGCTGACCCAGGGCTACTCGCCCGACGAGACCTTCACCGAGTACGAGGCGATGAAGCCCGGCCTCGGCTGGATCCACATCAAGGACTACCGCCCGCTGAAGACCGACAGCCGCGGCGGCCACATCGACGAGGAGGCCCTCTCCGACTACCGGCCGGTCGGCCGCGGGAGCGGCGTGTACGAGCGCGTGCTGCGCGACGTGGCCGAGGACGGCGCGGGCCTGCTGCGACGGTCGAAGAAGATTGGCCTGCCGGGCGTGCTGCTCGACCTCGAGCCCCACGTGCGCGGCGGCGGCCAGTTCGGCGGCTTCAGCGGCCCCGACGGGATGGGCGTCGCGCTGCGGTCGCTGTGCGACCTGCTAGGCTACCTGGGCCTCGGCCACGACATCAAAACCGCCGACGACCTGCTCAAAACCTGAGCGACCCCGCCGTGCCATGCAGGCGTCGCGTCAGCGGCCTGCCTCCTCAACACGACACGAGTCCCACGACACGAGCGATCCGATCATGACCAAGCACCGCATCGGGATTGTCGGCGTCGGCGCGATCGCCGGCATGCACGCTCTGGCAATCCGCGACCTCGAGAACGCCGAGCTGGTTGCTTTCTCTAACGGCACCGAGCCCCGGATGAGCGACTTCCAGAAGGAGCACGGCGGCCAGGCCTTCGACACGTTCCAGGAGATGCTCGACTCGGGCCTCTGCGACGTGGTCACCATCTGCACGCCCAGCGGCGCGCACCTGGAGCCTTCCGTGGCGGCGCTGGAGCGCGGCGTGCACGTGCTGTGCGAGAAGCCCCTCGAGATCAACCTCGAGCGTGCGGGGAAGATGATCGCCGCCGAGAGCGCGTCGTCGGCGACGCTCGGCGGGATCTTCCCGCAGCGGTTCAGCCCGGTCGTCCAGGCCGTGCACGCGGCGGCCGCCGGCGGTCGGCTCGGCACGCTGGCCGCGGCCAACGCGTACGTCCCCTGGTGGCGCCCCGACTCGTACTACGGGCCCAACCGCTGGCAGGGCACCAAGCAGCTCGACGGCGGCGGCGCGCTCATCAACCAGTCGATCCACGCGATCGACACCGTCCTGTGGCTGGCGGCCGCCGCCGGGGCCGGCGCCCCGGTCGAGGCCTTCGGCTATTCCGGCATGCTCTGCCACGACCCCCAGCACATCGAGACCGAGGACTGCGCCGCGGCCGCCGTGCGGTTCGAGAGCGGCGCGATGGGCGTCGTGTTCGGCACGACCGCCATGTGGCCCGGCGGCGCGATGCGGTTCCACCTCGGCGGCCGCGACGGCACGATCGAGCTGCACGAGAAAGAGCTCGTGACCTTCGCGTTCCGCGACGAGCGGGCCGAAGACAAGCAACTGCTCGAAAGGTATGGCAAGGCGGTCGGCGCCGGCGGCGCCGCCGACCCGATGGCGATCGACTACTCGAACCACACCCGGAACCTCGCCGACTTCTTGGCCGCCATCGACGAGGGCCGCCCGTCGTCGGTCAGCGCGGCCGAAGCGTGGAAGGCGCTGGCGCTGATCCGGGCGGTCTACGAATCGGCCCAGAGCGGCCAGCCGGTGAAGGTAAAACCCGCGCCGGTGTGAGCGAAGCGAAGCCTCGCCGCCGCTACCGACTCGGACCGATCCCGCTTCCTTGACGCGCCCCCCATGATCCCTCTAGCGGAAGCCGTTACGAACTCCGTCGCGCGGTCGGGCATCGGGCTCGGCGCGGCGATCGCGGTCGTTTGCTCGTGGGAGCGGAACCGCTCGATTCTCTGGGCGATCCTGGCGGGCCTGCTCTCTTGGTTCTACGTGATCTACTTCGCGATCACCCGCCGGCCGGACGAGCGGAAGCCCTAGCGCCTTGCCGGCACGCGTCCCCCCCGCCCGATCCCCGACAGGGAAGCCGGCGCGGTAGCCTGCGTCAATCGGCGGCCGGCAGCGGCTTGTCGCCCTTGCGGCGGAACACCAGCGCCAACAGGATCAGCGCCGCCGCGCACCCGGAGCCCAACAGCGGCGCCTTGTTGCCGATGCTCACGCACGCGCCGATCGTGGCCAGCAGCACGGCGAGACCGAGCACGAGATTGATCGTGACGCGCCAGCCGCCGGTCGGCGTGGCGGCGCCGAGCACGCGGCGGTTGTTCATCAGCATGATGAACGTCACGTAGGCGATCGGCAGCAAGACCATGCCGAAGACTGAGGTCGGCACCGCGAGGTAGAACATGGCCTTCGTCCACACGAAGGGGGCGATCGCGCCGAACACCAGCGGCACGAGCGCGCCGGCGAAGTGGAGCTTGCCCCGGTGCGGCGCGCCGAGCACCTCGGTGACCACGTACCCGTTGATGAGCATCAGCACCACGATGGTCGACAGCGCCATAGCGAGAACGCCGATGCCGAACACGTACTGGGCGAACTCGTCGCCGACCAGCGGCTGGAGCGCCTCGGCGAGGTCGTCCGAGTCGCGTTCGACGAGGATCGCCGCCATCCGCTTGTCGGCGTCGGGCAGCGCCGCGCGCCGCTGGGCGATCGCGCCGTCTTGCTTCCAAGCGGCCACGTCCCCGACGCCGTGCTCGGAGGCCAGCCGTTGGTCCAGCAGGTCGAGGTAGGCCGCCGCCGCCTTGCCGCTAGCGACCTCGCCGGCCGCTGCGGGCGTCGGCTCGGTGGCGACGAGCGCCTCGTTGTAGCGGCCGTGGAACTGGGCGGCCGAGGCCATCACCACGCAACTGGTCGCGATCAAGAAGGGCACGAAGAGCCCGATCGACAGGTCGTACACCGCCAGCCCCCGGAAACTGCGGTCCCAGCCCCGGTCCAGCAGCGAGTTCGGGAGCAAGAAGGTCATGTTGATGCCGACCGCCGTCGCGGCGGCGGTGAGCATCACGTCGGTGCGTTTGCCTTGGATCAGGTCGACCCAGAATCCAGAGGCCTCGCCGGTGGCCGCGATCCCGTCGCGCAACGCCGCGGGCGGAGCGGAGATCGTTTGCCAGTCGGGGAGGAAGCCCGCGAGCACGGCGCCCCAGTCGATCCCCCCTTCGGCCACGCCCGAGAGCTTCACGACGACGCCGATAAAGCTCAGCACGATCACGCCCACAAGCAGCTTGAGCACGGCTTCGAAGACCTTCATTCCGCTGCCGCCGCGCTCGTAGGAGATGATCGTCAGCAGCGCGACAACCGCGATCCCGGCCACCGCGATCTGCTTCCCCGTGCCGCCGGCTAGGACCTCGGGCAGCAGGTTCTGCTGCAGCGCGGCGGTCCCCAACGCGAACTGCGGCAAGCACCACACGACGTTCGCCATCAGCGTGGCGATCGCCCACGCCCAGCCGAGCACCGGGTTCACCTCGTCGACGACCAACCGGAACGGGCGGCGGCCCGTCGACAGCGTGACGTAAGCGATCGCGGCCAGCATCGCCACGCCCATCAGCATCGCCAGCGGCTGCAGCCACATCAGGCCGTAGCCCGCCAGCACGCCCAAGTACAGCCCGCCCGCCAACGAGCCGCCGCCCAGCGTGATCGCGCTCTGCAGCCACCCGGGCCCCGACAAACGCGTGTACGTGGCCGCCTTGGCGAGGGGGCCTTTGCCGGCGACCGATTCGACCGCGCGGCGGTCTCGCTCTAGACGCGTCGACTCTTCTGACATGCTCAGCAACAGTGGGGGACAAGGGCGCAAAGACGAGAAAGCGTTACACTAAGCGACCGCCGCCCGGAACGCTAGGAACGCCCAACCGCCCGTTTGTCGCCGCCCCATTCGCCGCCCCATGAAGTTCGCGATCTGCAACGAGACGTTCCAAGACCTACCCCTCGCCGAGGGTTTCGCTCTGGCCGGGCAGATCGGTTACGAGGGGATCGAGCTCGCCCCCTTCACGCTTGGCGACCCCGCCGCGGCCGGCGGCCGCGAGTTGCACGACATCCGCGACCTCTCCGCCAGCCGCCGCAAAGAGATCCGCGCCGCGGCCGACGACGCGGGGCTCGAGGTGGTCGGGCTGCACTGGTTGCTCGCCAAGACCGAGGGCCTGCACCTGACCACGCCCGACCCGCCGGTGCTCCACGCCACGGCCGAGTACCTCTGCGCGCTGGCGGAGTGCTGCGGCGACCTGGGCGGCCGCGTTCTCGTGCTGGGGTCTCCGCAACAACGCAACCTGCAGCCCGGCGTGACCCGGGAACAAGCGACCGACAACGCCGCCGAGGTGCTGCGGGCCGTCACGCCGGTTTGCGAAGACCGCGGGGTGGTCTTGGCGCTGGAGCCGCTGGGGCCCGCCGAGGGGGACTTCCTCAACACGGCCGCCGAGGCGATCGCCCTGGCCGAGCGCGTCGACTCGCCCGCGTGCCGCCTGCACCTGGACGTCAAAGCGATGGCGAGCGAGCCACGCGCCATCGAGGACGTCATCCGCCAGAGCATCGCCTGGACCGAGCACTTCCACGCCAACGACCCGAACCTGCTCGGCCCGGGCATGGGCGAGGTCGACTTCGGCTCGGTCGCCCGCACGCTCCAAGAGACCCTCTACGACAAGTGGGTGTCGGTCGAGGTGTTCCGCTACGAGCCCTCCGGCGAAGCGATCGCGCGGCAGAGCCTGGCGAACCTCAGGTCGGCGTTCGCATGAGCGGCCGGCGCCGCGCCGAGCGCGGGGCGGCGTCCGCCCGGGTGCTCGTTCTTATTGGCGTCTTGGCAGTCGCAATCGGCTTGGCGAGGGTGGCCAGCGACCGTGCCGATTTCGGCCCACGCAAGAAGCCGCTGGTCGTTTATTGTGCGGCCGGCCTCCGGACCGCTGTCGAGCAAGTCCTCGCGCGGTACGAAGCCGACCGCGGCGAGACCACCGCCTTGCAACTAGGGCCCAGCGGCGCCCTCGAGGCTCAGATCCGCCTGTCCGGCAAAGGCGACCTTTACCTGCCGGCGGCGGCCGAGCCCTTCTTGTCGCGGCTGCAGAGCGACGGACTCGTCGGCGACGTGCTCCCCATCGCCCGGATGCGGCTGGTGCTCGCCTACTCGCCGCGGGTCGCGGAGCGGCCGCGTTCGATCTCCGAACTGCTGGATTCGTCCCTCGACGTGGGCGTGTGCAACGTCCAGGCAGCGGCTGGGCTGAAGACCAAGGAAGCGCTCGCGGCGGTCGGGCTCTGGGACCGGCTGGAACGCTCGGCGACCGCCTCGCTGCCGACGGTCACCGAGCTGGCCGAGGCCGTTCGCGACGGTGGCCGGCTCGAGGCCGGGATCGTTTGGGACACCACCGCCCGCCAGTTCGGCCTGCCGCTGGTGGAGCCACCCGAGTTGGCCGAGGCCCACGCCATCGTCGGCGTCGGCGTGCTTTCTAGCAGCTCCGATCCGTCGGCTGCTCAGCGGCTGGCGCGCTACCTGGCCGCGCCGGACGGGGGGCGGCCGATGTTCGCGGAGCACGGGTTCGCCGGACTCCGGCCGCGGCGAGAGGAAGCCACTCCCGCGCGAGCCTCGCTCCATCCGACGGGGCTCAATCCGACGGGGCTCAATCCGCCGGGGCTCAAGCCGTCCACAGGCCCAGCGCCGGGTTCTTGACGAAGTAGAACGGCCGGCCGTCGTCGGCGTCGTGCCAGCCGTCGCGGGTTTCGGGCGTGATCTTGAAGGCGGCGACGGCTTGGTCGTGGTCGGCCCAGTCGTATCCCGCACCGGTGACCTCCTCCCGCGACAAGCCGCTGCCGGTCGCGTACGTGACCCGGAAGCGCCCCTCCGTGGAGCCGTGGATCAGGTGGGCCGCGGCCGAGAGGTTCGTCTTCAATTCGGCGTCGGCCTCCAGCGCGGCGAGCGTGGCGGGCGTGCCGCGGTAGCCGTGTTTGCGGATCAGGCGGTCGATCTGGGCGTCTTCGCCGAAGGTGTCGACGGCCGGCGCGAGCACGATCAGCTCGCCGCCGTCGGCCATCGCCTTGCGTGTGCGGTAGATCGCCTTGTTGCCGAGCCAGGTCGACGTGAACTCCTCCGGATCGAGCCAAACCACGGCGCGCTCGATCGGCCGATCGACGCGGGTGATGTTCTTCTCGGCCGCGATCGCCGCCGCCCAGGTGAAGCACGCTTTGCCCTCGCCGGCGGCGACCGCCGAGAGCGCGGGGCCTTGCTGCGTGTCTTCGACGACGGTCAGCACGAACCTCACGTCGGCGCGGGGCCGCACGTGGTCGTAGAAGCCCTCGTCCACCAGCCGCCGGACCGGCGTGTCGGCGACGCCCAGCACGTTCTCGATCCCGCAAACCGCGCCCAAGAAATGCGACTGGTGCAGCATCGCGCCGCCGCCGGCGCCGATGCAGACGTTCTTCGAGTGGTTCGCGAAGCCGATCACCTCGTGCGGCACGACCTGGCCGATCGACAACACGAGGTCGTGCTCGCCCGACACGATCCGACGGTTGACCGCCACCTCGACCGCGTCCGTCATCCGCCCGCCGGACAGCTCGGCGAGCCGCTCGCCGGGGATCACGCCGACCGGCGAGAGGTCGTTCCGCCAGTCGTGCGGCAAGAAACGATCCAGCGGGACCGTGTCCCCGAACATCATCCGCAGCTGGTGGGGCTTCATCGGGTGGTGCGTGCCCAGCGCGGGCATCACGTCGACCGCGACTCGATCGCCGAGCGCCTCGTACAGCCGCGCCGTGATTTTTCCCGCCTGCGAGTGCAGCCGCGTGTGGTCGGGCGGCAGCAGCAACAGGCGCTCGACGCCCGGCTTTAGCACCCACTGGTCGGCGATCCGCTCGACGGCGTCTTGCAGGTCGCAATCGGACAGGCACGCGCCGGGCTGGCGGTCGGCGAGCAGCGAGGGGCGGTCGGCGGGGGCGGTGTCGGCCATGGGCTGGCGCGGGGGCGATGAGCTGTGGGGGGAGCGGCGCCGCGGGGCGGTGGCGTCGTCGCTCGATTGCGTACAGACTATCCGCTTTCGGCCGCGATGGGTAAGCGCCGGGCGCCGCTAGTCTGAGGGAGTCTCCGGGATGTCATCGAATTTTGATCTCGCTTCACGGGTCGCGGTCGTCGTTGGGGGGACCGGCACGCTCGGCGGCGCGATGGCCCACGCCCTGGGCGCCGCCGGCGCGAAGGTGGCCGTGTGCGGCCGCAACGCCGAGCGCGGCGGAGAGCGGGTCGCGGAGCTCGAGAAGGCCGGCGTGACCGCTGGGTTCTTCCCGGTCGACGCGCTCGACGCGGGCTCCGTGGCCGAAGCCGCCGAGCAGATCGAGTCGGACCTCGGCCCCGTGCACGCCCTGGTGAACGCGGCCGGCGGCAACCGGCCCGACGCCACCCTCGCCCCCGGCGCCGACTTCTGCGACCTGTCGCAGCAGGCGTGGCGCGACGTGTTCGACCTGAACCTCGTCGGCGGGTCGCTGCTGCCGAGCCAGGCGTTCGGCCGCGCGATGGTCCGGCGCGGCGCCGGGTCGATCATCAACATCGCGTCGATGAGCGGCATGATCCCGCTGTCGCGCGTGGTAGCGTACAGCGCGGCCAAGGCGGCCGTCCTGAACCTCACTCAGTTCTTGGCCCGCGAATGGGCCGAGAAGGGGGTGCGCGTGAACGCCATCAGCCCCGGCTTCTTCCCCGCCGACCAGAACCGCCGCCTGCTGATGAACGACGACGGCTCCTACACGGAGCGCGGCGAGCAGATCATCAACCACACCCCGATGCGGCGGTTCGGCCGCGCCGAGGAGCTCGGCGGGGCCGTCGTGTGGCTCGCGTCGGACGGGGCATCGTTCGTGACCGGCCAGAACATCGTGGTCGACGGCGGCTTCTCGTCGACGACGATTTAGCGGCTCACTTGAAGCCCTCTTTGCGCATCACGCTCTGGGCCTCGAGCGTCGTGCCGGACAGGAACCACGGCGTCGGGCTCCACGACACGTCCGCGAAGTCGACCGACAGCCGCACGGTGATCAGGTCGCCCGCCTCGGCGGTGGTCGGGTCGGGCGCGACCGACGCCGCGACGCCCGGCACCGACGCGCCGGCCGCGTAGTTGACGGCGGCCGTCTGCGCGCTGCTGCCGGTGCCGGTCAGCGTGGCCGCTTCCCGGGCGCCAACCCGCGACGCGTTCACCAGCACCTGCTGGACCATCAACGCCCGGCCGATCTCGATGCAGCCCAGCACCATCATGAAGAACAGCGGGGCGACGATCGCGAACTCCACGGCCGCGGCGCCGGTGCGCTGTTGGGCCGGCGGGCGGCGGCGCCGGATTGGGGGTTGGGCAGCCATGGCGGACTCGGTGGCGAGTTAGGTGCGGGGCGTGAGCCGCGGCGGGTTACTGGATGAGGACAACCGGCGAGAACACGAAGTTGCTGGAGCCGGCCTTCCCGGACTGGATCACTCCCTCGGAGAGCACCGGCGCCATCTGGATGGTCACGTGCTTCTTCTTCATCGGGCCGGTGAGCTTGACGTCCATGATGCGGATGCCCTGCCAGCGGACGATCGTGTAGATCGCGTTGTTCCCGGGCCCGTTCACCTCGCGGAAGATCGGGATCACCCGCGGCTCGCCGCGGATGGCCGCCAACTCGTCTTTGACGCCCGCGCTGATGCCGGTGTCGCCGTTGAGCGTGAGCTCGCCGTTGTGGTCGAGCGCCAGGGGTTTGCCCAGCGCGGCGAGGTCGCCGTCGCTCACGCCCTGGAGGATCTGGCGGGCGATGTCGTTCGTGCTGTTGTTCGACCCGCCGATGTCGACGGTGCCGCGGTTGCCGGGCGAGCCGGTATCCTGCGGGTAGAGATTCACCTCGGGCTTGCCGTCGGGGCCGGGGTAGACCAGGCCGGACGACTCGTCGTAGGTCCACGAGTCGTCGCCGGCGCCGGCCAGCCACGCGTCGTGCGTCGGCACGTCGAGCGTGAACGGGAGCAGGTCGAGATTCTTCCCGCTCGAGGGCGCCTCGAAGCCGCCCACGTCGCGGACGAGGCCGGCCATGGCCTCCGCCTCGAGCGACGTGCTGTGCAAGCCGAACACGGCCGCGAAGAACAGCGGCGCTTCGCCGTTGAGGGTTCCGTCGCGGCGGATCTTCACCTTCGCGACGTTGAAGAGATCTCGGTAGGCGGTGTCCATCTGCGCGGGGTTCCTCAGGTCGGGCACGTAGCCGAAGACCAGGTCGCCCGTCGCCGAGTTGCCGCTGTTCTGGTTGATCTCCGGCGGGAGGTTGGCCACCTCGTTGCCCGACGCGACCGACGCCGCCGAGGCCCGGCCCGACACGTCGCAGTCAATCTGCGCCTCGCCGTCGGCCAGCTTCTGCGCGTACTCCCACACGGCCGCCATCGCGGCCGCGTCGGCGGTGCGCTGCATCTCCTCCTTGACCGACAGCAGGTACCCGATGTCGACGCTGAAGGCCACCATGCCCAGCATCACGATCGAGAAGAAAGCGGCCAGCACCGTGACCGTGCCACGGCGCCCGGCGGGGCCGCGCCGGTGGGCTTTGAAGGGGGTGACCATGTCGGCCTCGGAGGTGAGAGATGCAGGGCGGTTCTAGGGCGGCAAGAGCGGTCGTTCCGTACGCGGGGGCTGGGGGTCCTTCTTACGGATCGAGGTCGGCGTCGATGTCGATCGGGGCGACCATCTCGTTGAATTCCTCCTCGCCGGCGAACCGCCACTGGAGTTTCTCGAGAATCAACGAAGACACGCGGTTGCCGGCGTAGCCGATCCCGCTCTCGGTTAGAGAGACCGCCGGCAGGTACGCGTTGAGCCGATCGACCCCCGCGTCGACCCGCAGCCGCAGGTCGCCGCTCGCAGCGAACGACCCCCAAGACTGCGAAGTACCGTCGAGCACCTCGAACACGACCTCGCCGCCATCGATCGACATCCGCTGCTTCCACCTGACGGTCTCGCCGTCGTGGTGCAGCGGCGACGTCGTCGGCGCGTTCGCGTGGTCGGATGCGGTGTCGCCGGTCCAGTGCTGCACCTGCACCCCGCCGGCGCCGAACTCCGGCGACGACCAGTGGTTGAGCGCGACGATGAAGTAGTCGGTCTCCGTGTCGCCGGTCGGCGACATGACCATCGTCACCTGCGGCGCGCTGATGTTCGTCTCGGGGCCGCCCACCGACAGCGACCAGTGCTCGATGATCTCGACCACGTCGGCCCCATGGGCCGAGGCCGCCGTCGCGAGCAGTGCGACCGGCAGCACGAGGAAGTGCGCGACACACGCGAGGGGCGACCTGGCCATCGAGGCTCTCCCGATAAGGGGCGGACCCGCAGCCGCAGAGTAGCGATGAGGAGCGGCGGTCCCACCGGGGTGGGCTCGCCCGCGTCGGGCAGGCGGCGGGTGCGCCCTGCCTAATTGAAACCGTAGCTCGCTCCCGAGGAGCGGGCCGGCGGATTCCTAGATTTCTTGCCCACGCTCGTCGGCGCCGCGCGTCGGCGGCGCGCTCCCGATCGGCGCGTTCTCGATCCGCGCCTGCATCGCGTTGAAGGCGTCGGCGAACTCTTGCCAGTAATCGCCGTCGCGGAACCGCAGGGTCTCGACCGTCTCGCCCGCGGCGACGCGCCGCATCGACTCGCGCAGGCGGACCATCGGGCCCGCGAAGCGGTGGGTGAAGCGCACGAGGTCGTACAACACGATCGGCAAGAGCAACCCGGACACGACGACCGAGATCACCAGGCAGGTCAGCACGCCGCGCAGCAGCTCCGGCGACCTCACCAACGCCCCCACGCCGGGGGCGAGGAACACCCACCCGATGACCGTCAGCATCGCGACGACCGTCACGCTCACGGCCCAGTACCGCGCCGCGCGCGCGATGAGGGCGCCTTGGACCTTGCGATCGACGTACAAACGCTTCCGCAGATGCCGCTTGGACACGACTGCATCCTCGGGGGTTGGAGTGCCTCGGCCGCCCGCCGCCCGAGCGGCGGGGCCCGCAGATGCAAGCGTAGCTCACCGCCCGAGGGCGGCAGCCGACGCCGGGCCGCTGCGGCGCAGCCCCTTCCAACAACCTTCCCGATTCACGAGCGCGGCGCAGCGGCGCCGCTGTCGCGGCAAGCCGAGTTCAGCTCTCGATCTCGTAGCCCTTGCGGTACTCCCGCTCGAGGAGCTCGTCGGCCTTCGGGTCGTCGACGAACCGCTCGCTGACCGGGTCGAAGGTGAGCTTGCGGCCCAGCCGGAGGGCGATGTTCGACACGTGGCACACCGTCAGGTTGCGGTGGTGCGACGCGACGTCGGAGATCGGCTTCTCGCGGGTCTTCACGCACTGCATGAAGTTCTTCATGTGGGCGCCGCCCCGCGCTTCGTGCGACTCGTCGTCGGAGAGCTTGGCCGGATCGACCGAGTCCCCCAGGAACTCCTCGAAGACCGACTCGGGGAGCGGGTTCTCCTTAAGCTCCTCGGCCGGCTTGCCCGTCAGCTTGCCGCGGTTGACAAAGAACCGACCGTCCTCGCACTCGAACATGATGCCGTTGCCGAAGTCGAGCCGCTGGGAGTAGTCGACGATGTCGAGCTCGACGCCGTCCTCGAAGACGATGTGCACGTCGAAGTTCGTCGCCGTGTTGAAGCGGTCGTCGTCCTTCGGGTACCCGTTCTCGTCCATCTCGATGGGGTGGCTCACGCGGCGCGGCTCGATCGTGTAGCGACCGATCGACGCGTCCGACTTGTCGAGGGCCCACATGCCGATGTCCACGTGGTGCGCGCCCCAGTCGGTGAGCTTGCCGCCGGCGTACTCGTACCACCAGCGGAAGTGCGCGTGGCACCGGCTGTAGGGGTGCTCGCTCCCGTAGCCGCCCTCCGGCAGGGAGGGCGCCTCGCGGTAGTCGGCCCACGGAGCGGGGCCGAGCCAGCGGTTCCAGTTCAGCTCGCCCGGGGGGCCGACCATCGGCAGCGGGTCGCAGCTCGGCGAGTCGTTGATGCCGCAGGTCACCCGCTTCACCTTGCCGACCCGCTCGGCCCGCGCCAACGCGACCGCCGTCTGGAACTGGCCGCCCGACCGCTGCTGCGTGCCCACCTGCATGACCCGCTTCGTCCGGTCCAGGGCCGCCAAGATACGCCGGCCCTCGGCCACGTGGTGCGTGAGCGGCTTCTCGCAGTAGACGTCCTTGCCGGCCAGGAGCGCCTCGATCGCGATCTTCGTGTGCCAGTGGTCGGGCGTGGCGATGACGACCACGTCGATGTCCGACCGGTCCAAGATACGGCGGTAGTCCTCGCACAGGTCGTACCGCGGCGCCGCCACACCGTGCGACTCGTACGCGCTGTCGAGCTTGCCGGCCGCGTTGCGGAGCTGCCGGCCGTCGACGTCGCACAGGGCGGCCGCGGGGCCGAACCGGATGGCGTCGGTCACCAGGCTCTCGTAGCGGATCCCCGTCCCGATGAACGCGCACACCGGCCGCTCGTTCGCGCTCTTGTAGCCGCTCGCCCAACCCGTCCGTGTGGTCGCGAGCGCCGCGGCCGCTGCGGACGTCTGAAGGAATTGGCGGCGGGTCGCGGTGGGAGCTTGATGCTTTGCCATAGGTCGGATTGCGCTGAGGCCTGGGTCTCTCTTAAGTCGCGGAAAAGGCGGCGTCGGCCGCTTCGGTGCGGGGCGTCGCCCCACACCTACGATCGCTCGCCGGCGCACCGAAGAAAAGGCCCCTCCGGGCGAAACCCGCCCAAATCGCGCGCCGGTAGCTGTTCTTTATGGCGCCCCGCGACGCGGCTAGGCGCTGCGGAGTGCCGCTTCGACCCGACGGATCGTTTCCCCCAAGTCCCCCACGGAGAGTCGTGTCGGGGTGGGCGAGGCCAACAACCGCTCGACGCGGCGGTGGGCCGAGATCACCGTGCTGTGGCTCTTCCGCCCGAAGTGGTCGCCGATCTCGCTCCACGCCGCGCCGGTCATTTTCCGGGCGAGCCACATGGCGAGCATCCGCGGCTCGGTAACGGACTTGGTCCGCTTGTCCGAGCGGAGCGTCCTGGCGTCGACGCCGAACACGCCGCAAACGGCGCGCTGGATGTCGCCCAGCCGCACCGGCGGAGTCGACAAGCGGTTGGAGTCGTCCGCCACTTGTTCCGCTAGGCGTTCGTCGAGCGGCAGGCCGAGGGTCTGGTGCAGCAGGGCCATCCGGTTGACCGCGCCGCGTGCTTCGCGGCCACCGCCGATCAGCCGGCACGCCAGGGCCTTGGCCGCGTGTGGCGGGAGGTCCAGCCCGGCCCCTTCGGCCGCGCGGCGCACGAGCTCTTCGCGGACGCTCGGGTGCGGCATCGTCAGCTCGACGGGCAGCCCGCCCGCCAGCCGCGAAGCCAACTCGGGGCCCAGGTCGCGCAGCTCGCCGGGGCCCCGGTCGGCCGCCATCACGACGGTCCCCCCGCGCTCGGCGTACGCGTCGACCGTTTGGCGGAACTCCTCGATCGTGCGGGCTTTGCCGGCGAGGTGCTGCAAGTCGTCGACCAGCAGCCACTGGCCCTCGGCGTACCGCGTGCGGAAGGCGGCCATGCCGTCGCCGCGCGCCGCCTCGACGAAGCCGCGGAGGAATTGCTCGGCGCCGATCGCCACGACCCGCCGCCGCCGCCGGCGTCCCGCTTCGGCGAGCGCACGGAGCAGGTGCGACTTGCCGACGCCGGCCGGCCCCCACAGCAGCGTCGGGCTCGGCACGGGCCCGCCAGCCAAGAGCCGGCGGCAAAGGTGCGTCGCGGCCGCGTTGCACGGCCCCTCGACCCATCCTGCCAACGCTTCGGGCCGCGACTGGGCCGCAGCGGCTGACTGGTGTGCGGCGGACTGGCGTGCGGTGGCCTCCGGCGGCGCGGCCGGCGGTTGGGCTTCCTCTCGGGCAAGCGGGGCCTGCCGTTGTGGGGAGCCCTTCCGCACAGCAAGGCCTTCGCCCACTTTGCCGAGAGATGTCGCGGCAGCGGGCTCGAGCCCGGGCGACGCCGGCTGGTCACGCAGCGCGACCGCGAAGTCGACCACCGAGGCCTCGTTCAGCGTCAGGCGCGCCGTCGCCTGGAGGTCTTCTAGGAACTGCTTGCGGACGAGGCCCAACTCGAACGCCGACGGCGCGGTGAGCCGGACTTTCGGAGGATTCCCTTCGTCCGGTTGTTCCACGGCGATCCCGACCGTTCCTTCGAACCAAGTTGCAAAGCGGTGCTCGCCGATCCGGCGTCGCAAACCTTCGCGGTACTGATCTCGCAACGCCGCGACGCTTTCGCAAACGCCTTCCATGCATCGCCTTCCGTGTGCTTTTCCTACACCACCCCGTTGCGCCCGGCCAAGGGCCTGACGCAATGTCCCCGCGTCCGCTCGGGCGCGCTCGCAGCCGGAGCGGTCGGCAGTTGCCGTCTTGGCAATCGTCGACCGCATGACCGCGCGGCCTCGGCGTAGGAGCCTAGCCACGCCATGGGCTGCAAGAAACCGGCGGCGAGACCGGGCGGAGTCGCCCGCCCCGCCATTCGATAAACGCATCCCGGCGAGCTGCCGGGGCGCCTCGTTTCACCCGAGGGGGCTGATTCTAGAGCCGACAGCACTGCTGTCAAACGCGCGGCGAACGACGGGGGATAACCGATCGCTCGCGCGGCCTTAACCGGACTTTAATCCGAACGCCGCTAGTCAAATGGCGTTGTCGACAACGCGATTCGCTCCGCCGACGTGGAGTGCAAAGCGCTGCGTCGGCGCCCGGTGACTCACCGTCGCTCGGCGCTACGCACGAGGACCAACCGCTGCGTCCAAGCGACGAAGCCGGCCGCTTCGTACACGCGTTTCGCCGGCGTGTTCGCTCGGTCCACCGCGACCATCAAGTGCTCCGCGCCGATCGCGGCCGCGCGTCGCACCGCCTCGGCCACCAGCGCCTTGCCGAGGCCCCTGCCCCGCCCCCGGCGCGACAGCCCCATGTAGACCAGTTCCGCTTGGTCCGATGCCGGGTGCTCGGCAAGGATCAACACGCCGACGTCGCCTTGGGCGTCGGCAGCGACGAGCCAGTTCTCCGGGTCGTAGCTCCCCGTCGCGCGGTAGCCCGTGAGCACGTCGTCCAGGCGCCGGGCCTCGCCCAAGCCGGGGCAGTCGAGGCTCTCTTCGTAGGTCTGCTGGACAACCCGCTTGAGCCGCTCGTAGCCGGCCTCGCTGAGCGACTCGAACCGCAGCTCGGCGCCGTCGCTGCGGAGCGACTCGCTGCCGGAGGGCAGGCTCCGGCCCAGGTACTCGAGCGTCGCGATTCGGCGGAAGCCGGCCGCCGCCAACGAAGCGCAGCGGGGGTCGGCCTCGTCCTCCAACAGCGCCTGAATCAGGCCGACTCCGGCGGCGTCGCACGCGTCGGTCACGACCCTGAGCATCCGGACCTCGTCGGCGGTCGCGCCCTCGGGTCGGCGCGTCCGCCATTCGGGTGGCCAGAGGGCCGCAATCTTGCCAGGCGACGGCTGCGCCCATGCGGCGGCTGCCAAGCGGCCTCGCCGCTCCAGTACGACGAGGCCATCCAGCGGCCCGAGCGGATGGCTCTGAGGGCGCCCGACAGCGTCTAGCAATTGGCCGCGGTTCTCGGCCGGCAGCGACCGCAGCGCAAGCGCGATCGCGGCGTGCTGCTCGTCGACAGCCGCCACTCGGACGCGCGACGCCGAGCTCTCCGCGGGCATTGCAGCAGGCTACCGCCGCGCGGCTAGCCCGGCCAGCGGAAGCGGTCTCGGTAGCCGTCGAGCGGCTTCACGTCGCGGGGCGGGGCCTCGGCCGGCGCGCCGAACTCCGGCAGCTTCGGTGTGGGTGGCCCGCTGGCCTTCGCGGCGCCATCGGCGGCCGCTTCCGTGGCCGGCTCGTTGGCCGGCTCGGCAGAGGGCGCCGCGTCGGGAACCACGGTGCGAGCCGGGAAGACCGCGTCGGGCTGCCCCGGACCGGGCGCCGTCGCCGCGTCGGCGCCGGCGGCGCCCGGAGGCTGGAACCTCGGGATAAGCGATGAAGCCGAGTAGGGGCTGCCGGGACGCGTCGCTTCGAACGCGACGTCGAAGCTCTCGTGCGGCGAGGCGCCCCAAAGCACCCCCTCGGGCCGCGTGCGCAGCTCTCCCTTGAGCCGGTCGCCATCGAACGCCTGATAGAGCTGCTCGCCCGGCGCGGCCGACGTGCGGGGCGCCATGCCAAACGCCGTTGTCGCCAGGTAGACCAGGCGGCTCGTGTCGGCCGTGCGGCCCTTCAGGCGTATCTTCTGCAGCGTGCCGGCGTTGTCGAAGTAGTACGACACCGCCCCGGCCACGTCGGTCATCCCGGCGCCGGTCACGATCGGCACGCGGACTCCGAAAAGTTGCGGGTCCGACAGCCCGGTCGATTTGCGGTCCCAGTGCGTGTAGACCCAATTCTTCGTGATGTTCCAGTTCAGCGCGTCGGCCAGCGAGATCCCCGCCGGCCCCGTCAACGACGCGTGCCGGCCGTAGATCTTCCCACCGGGCCCCTCGGGCGGCGGGGCGACGGGCGGGGTGAGGTCGAACTCGGCCGGGGCGGCTTGCTCGGCGGCGGCCTCGGCGCCGGGCTGCGCCGAAGGCCCCCACGGGTTGCCCAGCGAGTCGGGTCCTTGCGACAACACGTAGGGCCCCCCCACGGCCGCGCCGAGCACCCCCGCAAGAGCTAGCGGGCGAAGGGACACGGCAGGGCACTCCGGGGATGGCGGGCAACGAGGGGCGGCGCAGCGCTGCGCTTCTGCGTTCATCCTCGGCGCCGGCCGCCCGGCGGCTTGCGTTGACGGCTTGCTCCCCCTACCGACCGGACAAGCGCCGCAGCGACCTCAGACCGTTCGACCCGGAAAAGCCGTTGAGTCCCATCGAGCAGCACGCCCCGTGGCTGACCGGCGACGCCGCGGCGGCGCTGCTGCAAGAGTTGGCCGGGGCCGAGGCGACCGTCGCCGCGGTGGCCGCCATGCGGAAACGCCTGACCGACGACGCCCCGGCCGACGCGCCCCAAGCCGCCGGCCGCGCGGCCGCCCTCTTCGAGCTGGTGGAGCTCCGCAGCCGCGCGGCCCGCAAGTTCACCCGCGCGGCCGGCATGTACTTCACTCGCAAGGCGCTGGCCCAAGCCACCGACGAGTGGGTCGCTCGCTACAAAGCGCGGCGGTTCGCCGGGTGCTCGCGGGTCGTCGACCTCTGCTGCGGCGCCGGGGGCGACTTGATCGGCCTGGCCGGGGCGGCGACCGAAGCGGCCGGCGTCGACGCCGACCCGGTGCTCGCCGCGATGGCCGAGCGGAACGCCGCCGTGTACGGGTTCTCGGCCCGCGTCAGCCGCCAGTCCCTCGGCGCCGACGACCCCCCCGACGCCGACGCGTGGCACGCCGACCCCGACCGCCGGCCCGCCGGCCGCCGCACCAGCCAGCCCGACCGCCACGAGCCGCCGCTCGAGGTCCTCGCCGCTTGGCGGCGCTCGGTCGGCGACATGGCCGTTAAGTTCGCCCCCGCGGCGCGGCTGCCCGACGAGTGGCTCGCCGAGACCGAAGCGGAGTGGATCAGCCGCGGCGGCGAGTGCCGGCAGTTGGTCGTGTGGGCCGGCCGGCTCGCGTCGGCGCCCGGCCGCCGGCGAGCGACCCGCCTGTTCGGTGGACCGAACTCCCCGGCGGCCGAGCCGGCCACGCTCGTCGGAACCGCCGGCCTGCCCACGCCGACCGCCGATCGCCTCGGCGACTGGATCGTCGATCCCGATCCGGCGGTGCTTGCGGCCGACCTGCGCGGCTCGCTCGCCGAGCGGCACGGCTTGGCCGGCGCGCTCGGCGGCAGCGCTTACCTGACCGGCGACCGCGACCCTCAAGACCCCCTCGCGCCGGCCTTCCGTGTGCTCGAGGTCCTGCCGCTCAAGCCCAAGCTGCTCTCGGGCTGGCTGGCCGAGCGTGGGGTGGGCCGGCTGGAGATCAAGTGCCGCGGCGTCGACGTGCGGCCCGAGTCGCTGCGGCAGAAGCTGCGCTTGCGCGGCTCGGAGGAGCTGACGCTGCTCGTGCTGAGCGGCGGGGCCGGCCGTCCCCAGGTAGTCGCGGCCGAGCGGCCCGGTCACAATTAGCGGCCCGCGCGGTCCTCGCCAACGCCCGACCCTCGCCCCAGCAGGCCCCCCGCCTTGCGCCTCGCTTTCAGCACCAACGCTTACCTCAGCTTCCCGGTCGACGAAGCGCTGCGGCGGGTCGCGCAGGCCGGGTACGCGGGGGTCGAGCTGCTGGCCGACGTGCCGCACGCTTGGCCGGCCGGGCTGCTCGACGTGCAGAAGCAAGCCATCCGCGACTCGCTCGACGCGACCGGCCTGGCGATCTCCAACATCAACGCGTTCATGATGAACGCCGTGGCCGACCCGCGGCAGCCGTACTGGCGGCCCAGTTGGACCGAGCCCGACCCGCACTACCGGGCCATCCGCCGCGAGCACACCAAGCGATCCCTCCAGCTCGCCGCCGACCTCGGCGCGCCGCACATCACGACCGAGCCCGGCGGGCCGCTCGACGACTTCCCCACGCGGCGGGCCGCGCTGGAGTGCTTCTACGCGGAGCTGATGCCCTGCGTGGAGCTGGCCGAGGAACTCGGCGTGGGGCTCTTGATCGAGCCGGAGCCCGACCTGCTGATCGAGCGCTTCGACGAGTACCTCGAGTTCGTCGACCGGATCGACTCGCCACGGGTCGGCCTCAACTTCGACATCGGCCACGCCTACTGCGTCGGCGAGGACCCGCAAGACTGGGTCGCGAAGATGGCGCCGCACACGGTCCACTACCACCTCGAGGACATCGCCGCCACGCGGGTCCACCAGCACCTGATCCCCGGCCACGGCGCGATCGACTTCGCCGCCACGCTGCGTGAGATCGCCGCCACCGCTTACGACGGCTTCCTCACGGTCGAGCTCTACCCGTACGGCGACCAGCCCGACGCGGCGGCCGCCGAGGCGTTCGCCTTTCTGACCCCGCTGGTAGAAGAGGCCCGCCTTGGCCGAAACGGCTGACCAGCCCCCGGCGGCGCGGCCCGGCCGGCGAGCGGTCGCGATGGGCTACGCCCGGCTGCTGCGGCTCTCGAACGCGCCGACCGCCGTGGCCGACGTGTGGATGGGCCACGCCGTGGCGACCGGCTACCTGGAGCCGAGTTGGTTCGTGGTGCTCACCTCGTGCGCAACGCTCTGCCTGTACTCCGGCGGCATGGCTATGAACGATGTGGTCGACGCGGCCCGCGACGCGGCCGAGGACCGCGGCCGGCCGATCGCCCAGGGGCTCGTTTCCCGCTGCTCGGCCAAACGCTTGGCCACGTGGCTCCTCGCCGGCGGCGTCGGCCTGGCCGCGCTGGCCCACCCGCTGGCTGGGGTGGTCGCCGCGGTGCTGGTGGCCGCGATCGCCGCTTACAACAGCCCGCTGAAGCGCACCCCGCTCGGGCCGCTGCTGATGGGCCTCTGCCGCGCGCTGAACGGCGTCATGGGGATGGCCGTCGAGCTCAACCGCGGCGCGGTGCTGAGCGTGGCGCCCGGCGTGCTCGTTTATACGTGTGGGTTCACCCTGTTCGCGCGCGACGAGTCGCTCGGCGGCCGGCGCACGCAGCTTGCGGCCGGGTGGCTGGTGTCGCTGGCGGGCTTGGTGTGGCTCACGCTCGCTCCTTATTTTCTGGATGGCCCCACGCCGGTGGTCACGTGGCTCGGCGGCTGGCTGCTGTGGGGCGTGACCACGCTGATGGCCCTCCGCGGCATGACCGCCGGCCTGATCCGGCCTACCCCGAAGCTGATCGGCCGCGGCGTGGGGATCGCGATCCGCGGGCTGCTGCTGATCGACGTGGCCCTGGCGACCACCTACGCGGGCCCGTCGGTCGGCCTGGCGGTGCTCTGCCTGCTGCCGATCGCGTCGGTGCTGGCCCTGCGGGTCCCATCGACGTAGCCCGCCGGCGAGCGAGGCGCCGACCCGTGATCGCTCGCCGCCGACAGACATTCCATCCGGGTTTTCCGTGAGTGCAGTTCCCTCGGCTCGGGCTCGACAAGAGGGGGCCGCCCCACCCGCTTCCGCCGTCGCGTCGATCCCATCGGAGGGCGAGGACCGACGCGACGGCGAAAACGGGAGGGGCTGACCAAGCTGTCTTCTGAGGGCGTGATTCTGGATCGGCAGGTCTCGCTCGAGCCCCGTCGTCGTCGCCCTCGCGTCGGCCGTCACCCCTAGGCAGCGGTCGATGCGAGGGCGGCGGCGTCGGGGCGACCCCCCCGTTGTTGTTGTCCGAGTTGAGGTCCGAAATACGCACTTGTTCGAGGTGACCCACGGAGAACGAGGACGGACCGAAAAAGCCACCTGCGGCGCCGACTTTCGGTTTGAAACAAACGCGACACGCCGAAAAACGCGTTGTCACGCTATTTCGTGTCCAAAACGACCTTAAGCGCCTGCAAGGCAACGAGTTAGCGAAGCGTTACAGGTTGGCCATCTGAGCCAAGGTGTAACGAAACGCCGCCGGCATGCGCAAGCGTGTACGGCCTCCGGAGCGGGCTCGGCGCCTTGAGCCCCAGAACGAACCCCGCATTGTGGCCGCCGAACCACGGCGCAACGGCGGATTTGGCCACGCCGGCGTGAGCGGCCTGCTCCGCCTAGCGACGCGTCGCCATGCTCACCCAACAAGCGGATGGCATGCTGCGTTGCGAAGCGGTTTCACGTGCTCATCCTCTGCGAGGGTGAGCACGGCGCGTGGCTAATTCCCGCGATTCGAGGTTTTGACATGGGTAGGCGTCCTGCTTACCCTGCACCGCGCTCTGAAAGAGCCGTCAGGAACACCGAGAACAGCCGAGGGGCCTATCGCCTACGATCCTTCTATTGAGTCGCCTCATGACCTTCACCCGATGCTTCCTGGCCGCCGCGGCCCTTCTTCTCACGATCCCCGCTCAGGCGATCGCTCTGATCGAAACCTTGCCGCGTAGTCCCTTCGGGATCGGCGGCACGGCGCCCGCCACCGTGACTTACTTCAGCCAGCCCTTCTCGCTGAAGCAGGACGTCACAAACTTTCAGTTGGACCTCTACGCGGGCACGTTCGAGACCGTCCAGACCAACTACATCATCAGCAACCAGATCGGGCCGGGCACGACGCAGGCGAACATCATCGCCGAGTCGAGCCTGCCGTCGCAGAGCTTCGCCGCGGGTGTGATCACCCAGAGCGGCACGCTGACGACGGTTTTCGACCCCTCGGAAGTGCCCTCGATCGCCGCGGGCGACTACTGGCTGACGCTGGCCATCGAGCGGCCCTTCTCCGGGACCGGGTGGACCTTCCAATACAGCAACGTGAACCCGGCCGACAACGAGTTCGCCACGATCCCCGGCGGCATCCTCCAGGCCCGCGACAGCGTGCCCGCTTTCCAGGTCGGCGACGCCAACCGCGACGACCCCGAGGCCAGCGTGTTCGAGTTGTTCTCGCCGCAGGCGATCCGCATGCGGATCTCGGGCGATGTCGTGACCGACCGCCCATCGGTCCCGATCCCGGGCGGCAACGAGGGCTTCTTCGACTTCCAGCCGCCGGCGATCGACGGCGTGGGCGTGACGGTCGGCGACCTCGGGGCCGACCACGGCGTCGATTCGCAGTCGATCGGCGGCAGCGAGAACACCGAGGTCAGCAGCCTTAGCCGCACGTTCCGGTTCGACACGAGCGAAGGCGCCGACCCGGTCGACATCTACCTGCACGCCGCGCTCGACGGCCGGTTGCTCGCCGACAACTTCAGCGAGGCCTCGGCCGAGGCGCTGCTGCAGATCCTCGACTCCGACGGCGAGGTCATCTCGGAGGACCGCGCGTTCGTCGAGGTCGAGGCCCTCGGGGGCGTGTTCAAAGAGGCCGACGTGTTCGAGACGCTGACCACGGCGGCCTCGCTCACGCCGGGCGTCGATTACACGATCTTTAGCCGGCTCACGCTGCACACCCGCGCGGGGCTCGACGGCGCGGCCCGCGCGTTCTTCGCCGACACGTTCGAGTACGTGATCAGCGGCGAATCGGCGAACCCGTTCGCGCGGATCCCCGAGCCCGCGTCGGCCGCGCTGCTGGGCATGGCGGCCGCGCCGCTCTGCCGCCGGCGCCGCGTGGCCTGCTGTTGACCTCCGGGCCGGGCGCCATTCTCACCCGCGTAGCGGATGAACGGGCTGCGTGGCGATGCGGGTTCACTGCTCATCCCCTGTCGGGTGTGAGCACGGCGTCCAACCTCGCCTATTAACGCAACTAGCGTAGCGGCGCGGAATGGTAGGAGCGAGCACCTACCCTACGTTGCCCCCGCCCGGTCGACTGGCGTGGCTAGGGTTGAGAGAATCGAGGGCCATCTGGGCTTTCGGTCCAGCTGCGGTCCGCCCTGCCTGCCAGCTCTCCCCTGCCCTACCGCCCGTGCTGCTCGGCTACAACACCAACGGCTTCGCCCACCACGACCCCGAGGACGCGATGCGCGTGCTCGCGGAGATCGGGTACCGGGCCGTCGCGGTGACGATCGACCACGGCGTGATCAACCCGCGCGACCCCCGGCTCGGGGACCAGGCGGGGCGGCTGCGGCGGCTGGCGAAGAAGCTGGGGCTCACGCTGGTCGTCGAGACCGGCGCGCGGTTCTTGCTCGACCCCTGGACCAAGCACGAGCCGACGCTCGTGTCGCCCGACCCGGAGCGCCGCGCGCAGCGCGTCGCGTACTTGCAGCAGGCGGTCGACACGGCGCGGGAGGTCGGCGCGGTCTGCACGTCGGCCTGGTCGGGCGTCGTGCACGACGGGGCCCACGCCGAGGAGGCATGGAACCGGCTCGTGCCGGCGCTCGCGGAGGTGCTCGCCTACGCCGACCGCGGCGGCATGCCGGTCGCCTTCGAGCCCGAGCCGGGGATGCTCGTCGACACGCTGTCGGCTTACCGAGAGCTGAAAGAGCGTCTGCTGGCGGCCGGCGCGACGGTCGAGGCGCTGCGGCTGACGGTCGACGTCGGCCACCTGCACTGCCTCGACGAGACGCCCATCGCCGATCAGATCGAGCGCCACGCCAGCGAGATCGCCAACGTGCACCTGGAGGACATGATCCGCGGCGTGCACCGGCACCTGCCGCTGGGCGAAGGGGAGATCGACTTCCCGCCGGTGCTTGCGGCGCTGGAGAAGCACTGCCCCGGGGTCCCGGTCTGCGTCGAACTAAGCCGCCAAAGCCACGAGGCGCCGCAAGCGGCGCGGACCGCGTACGATTTCCTAGCCCCGCTAGTTCGAGCGTAGCGAGTCGCGAGGCGCGAGTTGCGAGTTGCTGCCTGCCTACTGCCCTCTGCCTACTGCCTACTCCCATGCCCGACCAAGTCGCCCTCCTCTCTGTGCCCGGCCTCCGTGAGCGGGACCTTGCGCACATGCCGCGGCTGACCGAGCTGGCCGCGGCGGGAGACCGCGCGCCGCTGGTGGCCAGCCCCCCGGCGGTCACCTGGCCGGTGCAGGCGAACATGATGACCGGCCTGCCGCCGAGCGAGCACGGCGTGGTCGCGAACGGCTACTACTGGCGCGACGGGCGCGACGGCAAGCCGCGCTGCGAGCTGCCGTACGACGGGGTGGAGATGTGGACCGCTTGGAACTCGGTGGTCCAGCGGCCGCAGATCTGGGACCGGCTGCGGGAGCACGACGCGTCGCTCACGTCGGCCGTGTGGTTCTCGCTGCTCGCCAAGGGGTGCGGCGCCGAGCACGCGTGTATCCCCGCGCCGATCCACAACCCGGACGGCAGCGAGACCATGTGGTGCCACACGAAGCCCGAGAGCCAGTACCAGGAGCTGATCGACGAGCTAGGGCACTTCCCGCTGCAGCACTTCTGGGGGCCGATGGCGAACATCCAGGGGAGCCGCTGGATCGTGTCGTCGCTGCTGTGGCTCGCCGCGCGAGAGAAGCCGGCGTTTACTTACTGTTACCTGCCGCACCTGGACTACGCCGCGCAGAAGCACGGCCCCGACTCGCCCGAGGCGATCGCCGCGCTCGGGGAGCTGGACATCGAGATCGGCCGCTTGGCCGACGGCGTCGCCGCCGCTTGGGGCGACGCGCCGCTGTGGCTGGTCGCTTCGGAGTACGCGATCGGCGAGGTCTCGCACGCGAGCTTCCCGAACCGCGCGCTCCGCGAGGCGGGCTTGCTGGAGGTCCGCACCGACGACGACGGCCGCGAGCGGATCGACTTCGCCGCCACGCCCGCCTGGGTGCTCGTCGACCACCAGGTCGGGCACGTGTTCGTGCGCGACCGCGACGCGGGCGTCATCGCGAAGGCGGCGGACGTGCTCGGCTCGCTCGAGGGGATCGCCGAGGTGTGGGACGCGCAGGAGCAAGAGCGGCAGGGCGTGCGGCACGAGCGGTCGGGCGACCTGGTGCTGATCTCCGAGGGGCACAGCTGGCAGGCGTACTACTGGTGGCTCGACGACGCGCTGGCCCCGCGCTTCGCGCGGACGATCGACATCCACAACAAGCCGGGGTACGACGCGTGCGAGCAGTTCTGGCTGCCCGAGCTGGCCAAGGAGCACGGCGCAGGCGTGCCGCTCGACGCGTCGCTCGTGAGGGGCTCGCACGGCGCCCCGCCGCGGACCGAAGCGCAACGCGGCGTGCTGCTCAGCAGCCGCAAGGGGACTTTCATCGAGCAGCCGACGGCCGACGTCGACGTGTGCGAGATCGTGCTGCGGCAGTTTGGGGTGTGAGCGCCGCCGAATGGCACTTCTTACGAGGCTTCGGAAGCACACCTGTGTTTGGAGCGAACCGTCACCGCCGCCCCGCAGTCAAACATGAAACGCTCGACACCGTCCCCACCTCGATGTCTTTGACGACTGATGCCCGATGGAATGGCCGACACCTCGTTATTCACGCAACTCCGTGAACCGCGCCGGAAGGCTGCTCGCATTCGGTCCGCGGGGCGACGCGAGCGCAATCTCCGAAGCTTTGGATGCCCTCGCAAACTGGCGGGCATGCCATGGGTATCCGATCAATACCTTTCAGGCAACTCTGCGATCCAAGCTGACTCGTCTATCTTGTGACTACCTTGTAGTGCAACGACTCAAACGTACGCCTTCGATCCTTGAGAAGCTGCGGAGATACCCTTCGATGAAACTCGCCCGCATGCAAGACATTGGAGGTCTTAGAGCCGTCGTTGAGACGGTTGACCATGCCGAGCGACTGCGTGCCGATTACAGAGAGTCGCGGTTCGCACATGAGTTGGTAGCCGACACTGACTACATCGCGGAGCCAAAAGCTTCGGGGTACCGCGGTTTTCACTTGGTCTACAAGTACTGCGGTCGGAAAACCGCTGCTTACGACGGCCTACAAGTGGAATTGCAGATTCGGACGAGGATTCAACACGCTTGGGCGACCGCCGTTGAGGTGGCCGGAACGTTCTTGAACCAAAGCCTCAAGTCCTCCGAGGGGCCAGGCGAATGGCTCGACTTCTTCGAGCTCGCGTCCGCCGGCCTCGCAAGCCTGGAAGGCTCCCCTCTGCCAAGGAGGTTTCTGAAGTATTCGGTCCCGCAGTTAAAATCGATGATCAGAACGGAAGAGGAAAGACTAAGCATCAGTGAAAAGCTGGGTGCATTCCGCATCGCGTTCAACGCAATATCCGAAGATCCACATCGAGGCAGCTATTTCTTGATCGTACTAGACCCTGAGCTTAAGGAAGTGAGCGTGACTACTTACGCGAAGAGCCGACTTGAGGAAGCTTCACGCGACTACGCATATACTGAACGAGAAATCTCTGAGGGGACTGCTAGCCAAGCTGTACTTGTAGCGGCGACTTCCATTGAGCAGCTTCGGAGAGCTTACCCGAACTATTTTCTTGACACCCGAGACTTTCTCGATCTGCTCAGTCGATTTTCACTAGGTCGAGGGATCGCGATCTGATACACGAATGCCGCTCAGACAACAGCGGCCGCGGCGTCGCGATCCTACGCATCGGGCGTGTGAGATTCCAAGGCCAAGCGTGCCTACCCGCTGAAGTACACGTACGCCGCAATGATCAGCCCCATCACCACGACCGAGGCGACCACGTCCGGCGTGCCCCAGCTCGCGCGGCTCTCGCGCTTGTGCTCTTCGGTCAGCGAGCCGTAGGTGAGGCCGCTGAGTTGTTCTCGGTCGGGCTCGGCGGTGGCCAGGCTCACCGCGACAATCACCGCCGCGCTGACCGCGGTGATCAGCAGGCTGAAGTACTGGAAGTAGATCTTGCTCGTGATCCACAGCAGCGAGCCCTCGGCGTACGCGAAGCCCTCCGGCGCGATCTTGGGGTAGGTGTCGACCGCCAAGCGGAACAGCCCGAGCAAGAAGCCGACCAGCAGCGCCGCCAGGCACCCCGGGCCGTTCGCGCGGCGCCAGAAGATCCCCACGAAGAACACCACGAAGATCGGCGGCGCGAGGTACCCCTGCACGCTCTGCAGGAAGTCGTACAGCCCGCGGTCGGCGTTCTTGATGATCGGGATCCACAGCAGGCCGATCAGCACGGCGACGATCGTCGCGATGCGCCCGACGCGCACGAGCGTTCGCTCGGAGGCCTCCGGGTAGCGTGTCTTGTAGAGGTCGATCGTGACCAGCGTGCTCGACGCGTTGAACACGCCCGCCAGCGAGCTCATCAGCGCCGACAGCAGGCCCGCGACGACCAAACCGCGGATGCCCACGGGCAGCACCGTTTGCACCATCAGCGGGAAGGCCGACTGCGCTTCGAGGCGGTCGACGGTTCCCTGCTCGGTGATCAGCGGGTTGAGCGTTTCGTACGAGCCGGTCCGCGCCAGCGCGAGGCAGATCATGCCCGGGATGATGAAGATGAAGACCGGCAGCAGCTTCAGCAGCGCGGCGAAGATCGTGCCGCGGCGGGCCTCGGTCTCGTTCTCGGCCCCCAGGGCCCGCTGCACGATGTATTGGTCGGTGCACCAGTACCAGAGGCCGATGATCGGCGCGCAGAAGAGCATGCCGAACCACGGGTAGTTGTCGTTGAAGTACCACGCCTGCCGGGTGAGCTCGCCGGCGGGGGAGCGTTCCTCGACGGGCGTCCAGGTGACGGCCAGGCCCTCGGGCACCAGCGGCTTCCAGAGGTTGAACATCTCCGGGTCGAGCGAGTCGCGGAACGCGGCCCAGCCGCCGAGCTCCTTGAGGCCGAAGTACGTCACCAGCGCCGAGCCGGCGACCAGCACGACCGTCTGCAGGGTCTCCGTGTAGGCGACCGCGCGGAAGCCGCCGAGGACCGTGTACGCGCCGGTAAAGGCGAGCACCAGCAGCGAGCCGCACCAGAAGCTGTCGAGCGGCCCGAACCGGACCTCCGGCAGCACGGCCGAGAACACAGCGCCACCGGCGAAGATGCCCACGGCGATCTTCGTGACGATGTACGCGACCAGCGAGATGATGCTCAGCGTGTACCGGGCGGCGGGGGAGTACCTCCGCTCGAGGAACTCCGGCATCGTGAAGACCCGGCTCCGCAGATAGAACGGGACCAGCACCCAGCCGAGCACCAGCAGGCACCACGCGTGCAGCTCGTAGTGGGCGAGGGCGACGCCGTCGGTCGCGCCGCTGCCGGCCAGGCCCACGAGGTGCTCCGAGCCGATGTTCGACGCGAAGATCGAAGCGCCGACGACGAACCACCCGAGGCTGTGGCCCGCCAGGAAGTAGTCCTCGGAAGTTTCGTTCCGCTTGCGGACCGCCCACAGCGACAGCCCCACGAGCACCGCGAAGTAAGCGGCGATGATCGCCCAGTCGAGACCCTGCACGCGTTTGCTCGATTGTAGAGAGAAGCCGATCGACCCGGCGGCCGCGGCGTCCGCCCACTCGGCCCGGTCGGGGGCCGTGCGTCGGGCGCCGGGGCCGACCTCGTGCAGCAAGTTAACCACGCGGCCGGGCGCCGGCAACCGCGCGGAGCGACCCTTATTGAGCCGCTACTGGGCCGCCGCTGCTGGGCCGCCGCTATTGGGCCGCCGCTATTGGGCCGCCGCCGCGGGCGAGTCGCTCGGGGCGTCGACGGCCTCGGGGCGCGTGAGTTCTTGCTCGACGTCCACCAAGAAGCGGCCACGCAGGAAGTTCCGGCCGATCAGCAGCGGGTGGTCCATGTGCGACCGGTCGTTGAGCGACACCCGAACGCGGCGTTTGACATCGCCGTAGCGGAGGGTCATCCAGACCTTGTACCGCCGGTCCGTCTCTTCGGACGTCTTGACGCGGACGGTCGTGGCGATCGTCGACTCGATCCGGGCCTTCTTCCCTTCCGCGGTGACGATCGTGAAGCTCACCTTCTTGTCGATGTTGTCGCGCATGTCGTCGCCGGGGTCCTCGACTTCCACGTCCTCCGCGTGGATCGAGCAGCTGGTCGCCCCCGTGTCGATCCGCGCGACGAACTCCAGGCCGGTCTGCACCTCGGAGACGATCGCCTTCGCGCCGATGACCCGCTTCTCACGGGCGGCGCTCTGGGTGTCCTTGCCGGCGGCCATCGCCGGTGAGATCGCCAGCAGCACGGCGATGGCGATCAGTACGGCCACGCGGGCAGTCGCGGTTAGCACTCGAGGGAGCATAGAGGGGAGGCGCCGGGGGCGGGGGGGGGACGGGGTGGTTGTGTAACAGGCAAGGCCGGTACAAACGGGCGCCGCGTGCGGCGCGGCGGTTTGCAGCGAGTCTACCGCTTGGGGTAGCCACGTAAACATGGCGCCGGGTACGAGCTATAGTCTACGCGAACCCCAGACTTGCGGAGCCCACCGACGGTCGAGGCGGACATCCGCCGGCAAGCCAGGCCCGTGACCCGCCTAATTTTACTCCTAGATTCGGCCCCGAGAGGCTCCCCTTGAGCAGCCGGACGCTCAGTCAGCTCGCCGTCGTCGCATTGCTCGTAATCGGTGTAACCGGTGCGTACCTGCGGTACTCTGCCAGGCAGGCCGAGAGGCTGGCCCGCGAAGACAGCCGCTGGCAATTGACGTACGACGTCACCTTCAAGGCGCCCACCGACGCTACGGCTGTCCACATGGCGTTGCCGGTCTCGAACGACCACATCAAGATCCGCCCCGACGATGAGGAGTTCATCACCGGCGACCTGATCCAAGAGGTCCTTGTCCGGAAGCCAAGCGGCACGAGGGAACTGATCGTCAGGACCGACCGCTTCCGCCAGCAACCGCTGCACGCCACGGCCGAGTTCGTCATCCGACTACGCCCAAGCGGCGGCTGGGGCGAGCCGCAACCGATCTCCCTCTCCGGCGACGCCCGCGCCCGCTACCTGCAGGGCGAGCCGACGATCTTCCCGAAGAGCAGCCAGAGGATCCGCGCGTTGCTGAGCCGCGCGAATTCGGAGGTCAGCGCCGACAACCAGGCCGAGCTGCTGCAGTGGATCTTCAATTTCTGCTCGCGGACGCTCCGCCCGGCGCCCGAAAACCACAGCGACGACGTGCTCGGCGTCGAGCAGGACCGGATGGCGACCCCTCTGGGCCGCGTGCGGATGATGGTCACCCTGTGCCGCGCCGCGGGCATGCCCGCCCGGGTCGTCACGGGCTTTGTCGTGCGGCAGGGGTCGGAGGTGCAGCCCATCCACTGGGTCGAGGTGTTCCGCGACTTCGGTTGGCAGCCCTACGACCCGGAGAACGGCTACGCCCGGAGGCTACCGGACACGTACCTCGCCGCCCGCTTGGGCGGGGAGCACGTCGTTTACACCGAGCGGTCCGACCTCGCGCCGGAGTCGGCCGAGGAGCTCTCCGCGCAGTTCTCTCTTGTGCGGCTGGACCCGGACGACCGGCTGCTCGACCAAGAACACCGCCGGCCGACCCAGGTGCTGGACCTCACGCGGCTGCCGGTCGACATGCACCAAACGCTGGCGCTGCTGCTCTTGCTGCCCCTCGGGGCGCTGATCACGGCGTTCTTCCGCAACATCGTGGGCGTGCCGACGTTCGGCACGTTCGCCCCCGCGCTGTTCGCGGTCAGCTTCATCTACGCCGACTGGGGCTCGGGCCTGGTGATCCTCGCGGTGGTGTTCGTCACCGGGTTGATCGGCCGCACGCTGGTCAACCGGCTGCAGCTGCTGATGGTCCCTCGGCTGAGCATCATCCTGACGCTGATCATCCTCTGCGTGGTGTTCGGGGTGTCGGCCCTGCAGTACTTCGACTTCGCCCCGAGCGCCAAGGCCGCGTTGCTGCCGCTGGTGATCGTGACGATCTTGATCGAGCGGTTCTACGTGACGATCGAGGAAGACGGCGCCGGGTACGCTGCCCAGTTGGCCGCCGGCACGCTGGCCGTCGGCGCCGCTTGCTACTTCGTGCTCAGCTGGAACGAGGTGGGCCGCCTGGTCTTCGCCTACCCGGAGCTGCACCTGGTCACGATCGCCCTGTTCGTGGCGATCGGGCGGTACGCGGGCTACCGGGTCATCGAGCTGTGGCGCTTCCGCGACCTCGTCCAAAACCGCTAGACCGGCCACGCCCACCGCGCCGCCCCACCGCGCCGCCCAACCGTTCCACGATGCCACGCAACTTCGTTTGGCCCTCCGAATTACGCGAAGCCGGGATCCTCGGGATCAACCGGCGGAACCTGGACTACATCCTGAGGTCCAACCCGCGGCGGCATTACCCGCGGGTCGACAACAAGCTGATCACCAAGAAGTTCTGCGAAGAGCACGGCATCCCCGTGCCCGAGACCTACGGCGTGCTGCGGTCGCACGGCGAGATCTCGCGCTTCCCCGAGATTGTCAGCACCCACAGCGACTTCGTCGTGAAGCCCGCTTGCGGCGCGGCGGGCCGCGGCGTGCTGGTGATCGCCGAGCGGGTCGGCGACGTCTACGTGAAGCCGGGAGGCCGCTCGCTGCACTGGAACGAGGTCCGCTACTACCTCTCGACGGTGATCTCCGGGCTGCACTCGCTCGGCGCGCGGCTCGACTACGCGATCATCGAGCAACGCATCGTCACCCACCCGACGCTCGACAAGGTCTCGGTCGAGGGCACGCCCGACGTGCGCGTCATCCTCTACCGGGGCGTGCCCGTCATGGCGATGCTGCGGCTGCCGACCCACGCGTCGGGCGGCCGCGCCAACCTCCACCAGGGGGCGATCGCCGCGGCGGTGAACCTCGGCTCCGGGCGCACCTACGGCGGCGTGTGCCAGAACCGGGTCGTCGACCGGCACCCGGACACCCACGAGCCGATCGCGGGGATCGCGCTGCCCGACTGGCGAGGATTGCTCGACGCCGCGATGCGGCTGGGCGACGCGCTGGAGCTCGGCTACCTCGGGGTCGACTTTGTGATCGACGCTCAACTGGGTCCGGTCGTGCTGGAAGCGAACGCGCGGCCCGGCCTGGCGATCCAGGTCGCCAACCGCACCGGGCTTTGGCCCAGGCTGGCGGAGATCGAGAAGCTCCCCCCCGAGCGGGTCCAGGGCGACGCGCGGTGGGCGTTGATCGACGAGCTCTCCCGCCCCGAACCGGGCGCCAACGAAAGCGGCTTGCCGCCGCCCGACTACGCTGTGAAGTGAAGGGGGCTGTGAAGTGAAGGGGGCGGTGAGGGCGGGGAGACGCTTCCGCGAGGGCGGGGAGCCGACTCTGCGTGACCTAGACTCATTTCAGCGGGGGGTCCCCGCGTAGATCCCGCCTCGCCATGTAGATCCCAACGGACATGACCTCCGCCGCACCAATGACTCCCGTCGCGCCGATCGACCCGGTTGCCGTGGCCGGCCCCGCCGCTGCGCCGCCAACGGGCCCCGCCGCCCTATCGGGGGCTCCCTCGGCGGCTGCCCCGGTCGCCGCGGGCGACCGCACCCCTGCTCCATCGCCCGACGGGGGCCCCGACTGGGGGGAGGTTTTCCGGCGCTGGCCTGCGGAGATCCCCAAGCGGGGCGTCGTCGTGACGAAGCTGAACGAGGCGTCGCCGTTCAGGGGCTTCATGATCAACGGCGAGTTCGTGCTGTTCGAGCGGAGCAGCCCGGACGCGCTCGGCGCACGGTTCCTGGTGCTGCCTTGCAGCGAGATCGCGACGCTGAAGTACACCGACCCGCTGAAGCAGTCGGCGTTCGAGGCGGCCGGCTTCCGGGGCACGCTGTCGCAGTGACGCCGTGGCTGGCCGTGGCGCCGTGGCCGTGAGTCGCCACCGCGGAGGCCGGCGCGCGCCTTCGCTGAGAGGAGGGCGCCGCCGGCCGGCCGCCGGAGAGCGGCTTGCGGCCTGCGTCGGCGCATAAAAAAACCCTCTTGGGCGGGGCCCAAGAGGGTTTTAAAAACTGGCGATACCTACTTTCGCACTGGTAGGCACTATCATCGGCTCCGGAAGCTTGACTACTGTGTTCGGAATGGGAACAGGTATTTCCTTCCGGATATGGTCGCCAGAAAGCCGTCGGCGGCGGTGAGACCGCCGACGCCTCGTCCAGATGACTGGACGCGTTGTGCTTTGACGTTTGTCCGTGCGACACAACGTGTCGCGTGACGTGGCTCGAGCAAGAGTGACGGCGAGGTTGCTGATAGGATCAGCAACCCGCGCGTGACCTTCGACGCTTGAAGCGTTTGATTAATGTGGTCAAGCGTTCGTCCGTTAGTACCGGTCAGCTGAACACGTTACCGTGCTTACACATCCGGCCTATCAACCTGGTCGTCTCCCAGGGGACTTTCGGTCTTTGACCTACGAAACCTAATCTTGAGGCGGGCTTCACGCTTAGATGCCTTCAGCGTTTATCCTTTCCGTCCTTAGCTATCCTGCCGTGCCGCTAGCGCGACAACAGGAACACCAGAGGGACGTCCTTCTAAATCCTCTCGTACTAAAGAAGAACCCTCGCAAGTTTCGTGCGCCCACAGTAGATAGGGACCGACCTGTCTCACGACGGTCTGAACCCAGCTCACGTACCACTTTCATTGGCGAACAGCCAAACCCTTGGGAGCTTCTCCACCCCCAGGATGTGATGAGCCGACATCGAGGTGCCAAACCGCTCCGCCGCTATGGACGCTCGGGAGCGATAAGCCTGTTATCCCCGGAGTACCTTTTATCTGTTGAGCGATGGCCCTTCCATGCGGGACCACCGGATCACTAAGCCCTACTTTCGTACCTGCTCGACTTATGAGTCTCGCAGTTTAGCACCCTTCTACCTTTACGCTCGATGCCCGATTGCCAACCGGGCTGAGGGTACCAATTGGGCTCCTCCGTTACTCTTTAGGAGGAGACCGCCCCAGTCAAACTGCCCAACTGACACTGTCCGCTGCCTGGTTTCACAGGAATCAGCGTTAGAACTAAAGCATGCAAAGGGTGGTATTTCACCAACGGCTCCCCCCGAACTGGCGTCCGGGGTTCGAAGCCTCCCACCTATCCTACACAGTACATACCACAGCCCAATATCAGCCTACAGTAAAGGTTCACGGGGTCTTTCCGTCTAGCTGCGGGAACGTGGCATCTTCACCACGACTACAATTTCACCGGGTCACTGGTTGAGACAGTATTCCTCTCGTTACGCCTTTCATGCAGGTCGGAACTTACCCGACAAGGAACTTCGCTACCTTAGGACCGTCATAGTTACGGCCGCCGTTTACTGGGGCTTCGGTCAGAAGCGTGAACCTCTTACCTTAACCTACCAGCACCGGGCAGGCGTCAGTCTCTATACATCCACTTGCGTGTTAGCAGAGACCTGTGTTTTTGATAAACAGTCGGAGGAACCGATTTACTGTGGCCCACTCGCGTGGGCATCCCTTATCGCGAACTTACGGGATCATTTTGCAGAGTTCCTTAACCAGTGTTCTCCCGAGCGCCTTAGACT
>NZ_JAVJSH010000023.1:0-6520 GCF_040219535.1 Botrimarina sp. | reverse complement strand
GCCGCCGCCCAGGCGACCCTCGCCACCGTGCTGGTCACCCTCGCCCAACAAGCGATCGACCCGGTCGGCTGGCTCGCCAACGCCCGACGCACCGTCACCCCGCTAACGCTCGTGGGATGACGGGCGGTAAACAAGTACTCTTGCCGGAGGAGTTCGTTCCGCCAACGAGTCCACCAGAAGCTCGTGACGCGGAGGAATGCCTGATGAAGTTACGGGCCGTCGAGGAGGGGACCGAACGAGTCTGCGATGCTTTCAAACACAGCGAATTCGACATTAAGCTCGCGCTCCAAGTCATTACCGATGCTGCGTTGCACGCGGGCATTCTCTACTGCAAGATGCAGGTCCGAGAGCACGAAAGCGCTGCACGTGATGGCAAGAGAATCGCAGCGGCACGACGAAAGGGCGGCGCGAGCACCGGGCGGCTGTCTGAAGCGGAGAAGCGATTGGTTATCGACGAGATCGACCGCGTAAGCAGCAAGCACGATCGCCCTAGGATTTGGGCAGCTGAACTCGTTGCCGCTCAGCTGCGAACCGGAACGTTCCCGGGCATCAAGAAGTCAGTGGACTACACCACCAAGTATGTGGCCAACTTGCGCGCCGAACGCTAAGCGCTCGACTTTCTTTGCCGATCGCTAAGCGCTCGGCCGTTCAGCCATCGGCCGCCGCCAGAATCGCAAGGGTTGAAGCAATTCACCCCGTATTGCGAGCTGACGATGCGAACCGACGCGACCTGCGAAGCGGCCGACACCGGCCACGACGACGAGCGAATCACGCTCACCCAAGCGGCCCGCGAGACTCCCGGCCGGCCGCATCTTTCGACTATTCACAGATGGCGCCTGAGGGGCGTGCGCGGCGTGCGGCTGCGGACCGAGCTGGTCGGCGGCCGACGGTTCACCACGCGGCGTTGGCTGCGTGAGTTCCGCGCGGCCTGCTCCGCTGCGGGGGACGGGGCGGCCGGCGACAACGCCGCAACGCCCACTAGCGAGCCGACCGCTCGTCGCCAGCACGCGATCCGCGCCGCCGAGGCCGAACTCGACGCGGCCGGAATCTAGAGACCGCGACCCCCCAAGCACTCGTCGCCGAGTAGTGGGGCGCGTCGCGGTCGCCGGCAGGGGCTAGTCACCTCCCGCCGCCGGGTTCGACTCCCGGGCGCTCCAAACTCGGCGTTCCCACCACGGAAACGGGAAACGCCCGGCCGCCGCGAGGGCAGCCGGGCGCTTACGCCGGCAGGAGCTAGTCACGTGATGATTGTAACCAACGGCGCCAAGAGCGCCACCGCCATCCGGCGCCGCCGACGGCGCCAAGCCCGCCGGGTCGTCGCCCGGCTCGTCGGGCTTCACCCGGCGCTGACGACCGCCGACCGGCTCCCTCAGCCGAGGAGGGCCGGCCGATGAACCAAGCCGACACGAGCGACTGGCGCGAAGCGACACGCCGCGAGCCTTGCCCGGTCTGCGGCAAGCCCGACTGGTGCAGCCTGACCGGCCCCGAGGGGGACCCCGACGCGGCCGTCTGTATGCGGACCGAGAGCGACAACGCCCGCGGCAACGGCGGCTGGCTGCACCGCCTGAAGGACCACGGCCTCGCCGATCGGGGCCGGCCCGCCAGTGCGCAACGCCGGAAGCCCCAAGCGTCTACGTCTACGGATTCGCCCAAATCCCGAGCGCCGGCCGAAAACGTAGACGCGACCCTCTACCCGACCGCCGAGGCCGCGGTCGCCGCCTATGCGGCCCGCCACGGCCGGCCCGATCGCCAGTGGGCCTACCACGACGCGGCCGGCGAGCCGGCGCTGCTGGTCCTCCGCTGGAACGCCCGCGGCGAGCGTAAGAAGTCGATCCGCCCGGTACGCCGCACGGCGGCCGGATGGACGCACCAGCAACCGCCCGCGGGCCGGCCCCTCTACCGGCTGCCCGAGCTGCTCGCCAGCACGGGAACGGTCTACGTGGTCGAGGGAGAGCCAGCCGCCGACGCGCTGGTCGCCGCCGGGCTGGTCGCGACGACCTCGTCGGGCGGGTCCAAAGCGGCCGACAAGACCGACTGGTCGCCGCTCGCGGGGCGCGACGTGGTCCTCTTGCCCGACAACGACACGGCGGGCGCCGGCTACCGCGACGCGGTCCTCGGGCGCCTCGGCCGCCTCGCGCGGGCGCCGCGGGTGCGGGTCGTCGACCTGCCCGGCCTGCCGGCGAAGGGGGACGCGGTCGACTGGCTCGCCGCGGGCCACACGGCCGTCGAGCTGGCGCGCCTCGTCGCCGCGGCCGAGCCGGTCGCGCTCGCCGACGACGGCCGCCCGCTGCTCTACCGGCCGTTCCCGACCGCCCTCTTGCCCGGCGCCATGCGGCGGTTCGTCGACGAGGCGGCCGCCGCGTTCGGGTGCGACCCGGCGATGGTCGCGCTGCCGGCGCTGGCGGCCGCGGCCGGCGCGATCGGCGCGACGCGGACGCTGCGGCTGAAGCGCACGTGGTACGAGCCGGCCGTGCTGTGGTGCGTGGTCGTCGCCCCGTCGGGCGCGATGAAGTCGCAAGGGCGCAAGCTGGTGCTGGCCCCGATCCTCCGCCGGCAGAAGCAAGAGCTGGCCCGCTACAACGAGGCGCTGCTCGCGTTCGGCCCGCTGCAAGCGATCTACGAGAAGGACCTCGCGCAGTGGAAGCGGAGCAAGTCGCAAGAGCCGCCCCCCGAGGCGCCCGAGAAGCCCGAGCTGCGCGAGGTTCTGATCAGCGACACGACCGTCGAGGCGATCGCCAAGGCGCTGAAGGCAAACCCGCGCGGCCTCTACCTGGACCGCGACGAGCTAGGCGCGTGGTTCGGTTCGTTCGACAAATACAACCGCGGCGGGGGCGACGCGCAGAACTGGATGAACCTGCACGGCGCCGGGTTCGTGAAGGTCAACCGCTCGAGCGCCACGGGGCCGCCGCTGTTCGTCGACCGCGCCTGCGTGAGCCTCTGCGGCACGATCCAGCCGGCGATCCTCAGCCGCGCGCTGACCGACGAGCACCGCGAGAGCGGCCTCGCTGCGCGGCTGCTGATCGCGGCGCCGCCCCGCCGGCCGAAAGAGTGGACCGACGAGGAGGTCGACGAGGCGGTCGAGGCGGCTTTCGCCGAGCGGATGCTCGCGCTATTGGACCTGGGGTTCGGGACCGACCCGGACGGCGAGCCCGCCCCGGTCGCGCTGCGCCTGCAAGCGGCCGCGCAGCGGCGGTTCGTCGCGTTCGTCAACCGGCACGGCCGCGAGGGGCTCGACCGCGACGGCGACGAGCTGGCCGCGTGGAGCAAGCTAGAGGGCTACGCCGCGCGGCTAGCGCTCGTGCTGACGCTTTTCGACGACCCGGCCGCGACGACCGTCCCCGATGAGATGCTCGCCGCGGCGATCGGCCTCGTGGAGTGGTTCGCGCACGAGGCGGCCCGGTTCTACCGGGGCGCCCGCGAGTCGGCCGCCGAGCGCGAGCTGCGCGAGCTAGCCGACTGGATCGGCCGCCGCCCCGGCGGCGCTATCACGCCCAGCGCGCTGGTGCAGGGCCGGCGCAAGGTCGCCACGGTCGACGAGGCCGAGAAGCTGATCGCGCGGCTGATCGACGGCGGCTACGGCGGCTGGCGCCGGACGCCGACCGCCACCAAGCCGCGGGTGGAGTTCGTGCTCGGCTATGAAGAACCGTCTACGAATTCGCCCGAACCCCGAGCGCCACGCGAATCCGTAGACGTAGACGCCCCGGCCCCGCCAGAAACACGCGCCGAGTCGGGGAGCGATCCGGCGGTCGATCCGGCCGACGACGCCGAAGGGTGGGAGGCCGCGTGACGCTCACCGACTACCCGCCGGCGACCCCCGAAGCGATGGCCCTGCTGGCCGCTCTGCTGGCCGAGCGCGGGGTCGAGCTACGCGTCACGCCCGGCGGGGAGCTGCAGCTACGCGACCGCAGGGGCCGCCTGACGGCCGCCGACCGGGCGATGGTCCGCCACTACCGCCACGCGCTAGCCGACTGGCTCGCGGCGTCCCAGGAGCCCGTCGAGGAGCCCGCCGACGACACGGCCCCCGACGAGCCTATCGACGGGCCTATCGAGGCGCCCGCCGACCCGGCCGCCCCGCGGTGCGACCGCTGCGGCGCCGGCGAGTTCCGCGAGGTGGCGATCCACGCCGGCGCGTCGGTCCGGCGCGACTGCGCCCGGTGCGGGCGGACGTGGGGGTTCCCGGTGTGGTACGGCGACAAGGAATGAATCGCCTGTCGGGGCGGTTCCTCGCCGCGTTGCTTGCCAGGCTGAGCAAAGCCGCCCGCGTCAGGCCTCGCCGGCGCCGTAGGTCAGTTCCTCCACCAGTTCGCCGTTGACGGCGGTGCGCTCGCTCCGCAGCAGCCGCAGGCCGCACTTCTGCAGCACGCAGACCGAGGCCACGTTTCGCTTGTCAACGCTCGCCAGGGCGGGCGTCGTCGGGAAGCGCTCGCGTAGTTCGGCGAGCAGCCACCGCACGCTCTGGGTGGCGACCCCTCGGCCCCACCACGCCGGGACCACCTTGTACCCGAACCACAGCTCGCCTTGCGTGTCGAGCGTCGCTTGCAACACGGCTACGCACCGGCCGGTCGACCGCTCCCGGACCGCCCAGTTGAGCCACGCCTGGCCGCTCCCCTCGGGTGGGCCCGCCGCGAGGGCTCGGTAACCGCGGCGCAGGGCGTCCTGGGACGCCGGCCTCCGCTCGTCGAGGTACGCGTAGACTGCCGCTTCGCTGAGCCCGTCGTACAACTCGGCCGCGTGCTCCTCCCGCAGCGGCTCGTAAACCAACTCAGGCAAGGCAGTTGTCTCCGTGGCAGGCGCCGGCATGAGGCCCGCTCGGTGGCGGGGAAAGGGCCTGCCCCGCGCCCGACTTGGCCGGCCGCGTCGCCGGGGCGCCGGCGACGGGCCCGGCCGGTGACTATACTCGTGCCCGGCCCCGGGCGCACGCCCGGGAGCCGTCTGGCCCGGGCCGCCTGGCTCGCACGATCCGCGGAGACTGTCGTGGCGTATGACTCCGGCCGCCGACCCGATCGCCGTGGCGCAGCGGTCCGCCTCGCGCGGGCGGAGCGGCTAGAGTCCCGCGTCGCGCCGGGCGTGTTCCTGGCGTGGTTCGCCGCTTGGGAGTCGCTGTCCGGGGCGCCCGAGACGGCCATCGCGGCCCCCGCCCTCCAGCCCACCGAGTCGACGGGCCGGCTGCGTCCGCTCGCCGCGTCGACTGGGAACACGCTTGGGCCACCGCCGGACGACTGGGCGACGCTGCTCGCCGCGGAGCGCGTGGCGCACGGAGCGTCGCCTCAGCCGGGCGTCGCCCCGATGGCGTCCGTCGCCTCGCCGGCGGAGCAAGCGTCGGTCGTCGACGGCGCCCTCGCAAATTGGCTCGCCCAACCGCCGACCGAGACGCCCGAGGAAGCGGCGTCGGTCCTGCTCGGCCCCGCCCTGCCCGCGCCGGCGATTCCCCCCGCTACAGCCGGCGGCGCGTCGGCGGCTGCCGGGGGCGCCGCTCCGCAAAGCAGCGGCGGCGGCTCGGCGGCCCCGGTCACGTTCGCGGCCGGGGCCGCGAGCGGCGGGTTCGTTGCGTCGGCGGCGGCCGTGGGTTCGCCCACCACGCAGGCCGGCACGCCCCGACCCGAAGCGGCCGCCGGCTTGTCGCTCATCGACGCGTCCGGCGCGGCGGTCGACACTTCGGACAACGCCAACACGGTCGTCGTCGGCGCCGCCACGTGGTGCCCCAAGTGCGCCGACTTCAAGGCCCAGCTCGCCGAGGCGCCCGCCGCGGTGGAGGGCCTCCGCGTCGTGTTCGCGTTCGGCGACGAAGGGGGCGCGGGCCCGGGCGGCGTGCGCGACGCGGCGTTCCTCGACGGGCTGCCGGGTGAGGTCGCGTTCTACGCCGAGGGGAGCGTGCGGGCCGACCGCTACCCCACCGCGTTCAACCCGGCGAGCGGCCTGTTCGACACGCACGCGGCCGACGCGGTCGACGCGTGGGCCGCCGGCGCGTGGGGCGCGCAGCCGGCGCTCCGGCTGACCGACGCGGCGGGCCAGCCGCTGGGCGTCCGCCCGGGCCCCGACACGCTGGTGGTCGGCGCGGCCACCTGGTGCGGCTACTGCGCGCAGCTCAAGCAGCAACTCGCTACGCCCGAGATGCGTCAAGCGACCGAGGGGCTCACCGTGGTGTTCGCGTTCGCCGACGAAGGGGGGACCGGCCCGGGGGGCGTGCGCGACGCGGCGTTCCTCGATAGCCTGCCGGGCGAGGTGGCCTTCTTGGCGCCGGGCGGCGTGCGGCCGAGCAGCTTCCCCTCGGTCTACGACCCGGCCACCGGCGCGTTCGCCGGGAGCGCGTTCACGGCGATCGACGCGTGGATCCAGGCCGCTAGCGCCGCGGCCGCCGAGCCGGTGGCGGCTGGCGCTACGGCCGCTAGCGCGGCGACCACGTGCGAGCTGCCGGGCGACTACAACGCGGACGGGGTGGTCGACGGGGCCGACTACACGGTGTGGCGCGACACGCTCGGCTCGACGAGCGACCTGCGCGCCGACGGCCAGCCCGACGGCG
>NZ_JAVJSH010000022.1:0-131640 GCF_040219535.1 Botrimarina sp. | reverse complement strand
GCGCCGCCGCCCAGGCGACCCTCGCCACCGTGCTGGTCACCCTCGCCCAACAAGCGATCGACCCGGTCGGCTGGCTCGCCAACGCCCGACGCACCGTCACCCCGCTAACGCTCGTGGGATGACGGGCGGTAAACAAGTACGCGAGAACCAGCCTCCATAGTCTCGGACTGCGGTAGCAAGGGCGCCGTTTTTCCAAGTGTAAATACCAATATCTACATCGGCGTTCACGTCGTAGAAGGCCACAGTCCCGCGATTGTTGATCGCAATCCCTCCTCGCCCTAGTAGGCTTCGCAGAGTGACACCAGATCCATCTAGCCTTTCGACAACCGCAGATCCGGGCCGAGCGATAAGTGAGTTTTTGCCGTCAGCGTGGCGGACAAGGTCGAGAGTGCCGTCTTCCAAGTATTGATAGAAGGCCGCCTCACCGTGGTCGTTCAGAACCGCCTCCCCGAAGCTGACTGTCGAGTCTGAGGTCGATACGAGCTTCTCGAATGTGTACCGCGCGGCGTGGGCCGCCGCAGGGCAGCCGGCGAGAAACGCGGCCGCGAGCGAGAGAATCCGCCTGCCTGTGCCAAACATCAGCGCCTCCTCTGCCGACCGCCGGCTGGTCGCTGTGAGCGTCGCCACGCGGCGGTCGTGGTTGGTCTTGCCCCTCGGGCGTGCAGTCTACCAGGTCGCTCCGGCGCGGTCGCGGCTGCGACGCGGACGCGCGGCGAATTACCGCTTTGGCGCCGATTGATTAGGCGATAATCGCTGGTTTTCTCGCACCACAACACGGGCGAGAAACGTGACAGCGCAGCCGCCGGGCGTCGCCCCTGTAACGCTTCGCTAAGGGCTTGCCACGCCGGGACTTAGCCGCGGTTTCGCGTCGTTGAAGCGTTACGCGCGATTTCGGGGGTGTCGCGTAACGTAACGCAAGCGGGCGCCGCACGGCCGCTGTCATTCGCTGCGCAATCGGCGGGCCGCTTCGACCGCGAAGTAGGTGAGCACCCCGTCGGCGCCGGCCCGCTTGAAGGCCATCAGGCTCTCGAGCATGACGGCGTCGTAGTCGAGCCAGCCGTTCTGTGCGGCCGCGGCGATTTGGGCGTACTCGCCGGAGACCTGGTAAGCGAACGTCGGCGCGCCGAACGCTTGCTTGACCCGGGCCACGATGTCGAGGTACGGCTGGCCCGGCTTGATCATGACCATGTCGGCGCCCTCGGCCAGGTCGAGGGCCACTTCGCGGAGGGCCTCGTCGCCGCTGGCGGGGTTCATCTGGTAGGTCCGCTTGTCGCCGTCGGCCAGCGCGCCGGCCGAGCCGACCGCGTCGCGGAAGGGGCCGTAGTACGCGGAGGCGTACTTCGCCGCGTAGGCGAGGATCGCCACGTGGTCGTAGCCTTCGCGGTCGAGCGCGGAGCGGATGCGGCCCACGCGGCCGTCCATCATGTCGCTGGGGGCGATGATGTCGCAGCCGGCCTCGGCTTGGACCTCGGCCTGGCGGCACAGCGCGTCGAGCGTGGCGTCGTTGGCCACGTAGCCGTCGACGACCAGGCCGTCTTGCCCGTGCGAGGAGTACGGGTCGAGGGCCACGTCGGCGATCACGCCGACCGAGTCGCCCAGCCGCTGCTTCACCTCGCGGATCGCGCGGCAGACGAGGTTCTCGGGGTTCCAGGCCTCCTCGGCGCCGGGGGTCTTCTTGTCGGCCGGCGTGGCCGGGAAGAGCGCGACCGCGGGCACGCCGAGCTCGACCGCCTCGGCGATGGCCGGCTCGAGCAGGTCGACGCTCAGCCGCGCGACCCCGGGCATCGACTCGACCGGCTCGCGGCGGTTCTCCCCCTCGCACACGAAGACCGGCCAGATCAGGTCGGCCGGCGCGAGCCGCGCTTCGGCCACCAGGCGGCGGGTCCACTCGTGCCGGCGCAGCCGCCGCAGACGGGTCGCAGGAAAGCCGCCGACGGGGCTGATAGGCTCGTACATAGCTATCATCTTCCCGTTCGTGCCGGGCAGCACAATCCCATCCGCCCCGCTGGCGGCCTTGGCGCTGCGGGCGCCTTGGCGGTTTTCTTTAGAGCCCATGAGCGAAGCCCAACCACCGCCGAAGCAAGGCCAGCCCCGGCCGAACCAGCCGCCGCCAAACCAGCCGCCGCCGCAGTTGTCGGTGGGCCCGTTCCGGTTCACCAGCGTCGGCGTGCGGATCGAGGGCAAGCCGAACCTGGCCGAGTGGAAAGGCCCGCTGCAGTTCGCGCTGTGGCTGCAGAAGGCCGGCCCGTGGTGGATCGGCGACCTGCTCAACGCCGGCGAGGGCGCCTTCGGCGAGGCCTTCTACGCGATGTGCGAGGGCGCCGTGTCGGGCGACCAGCTGAACCGCTACGCGTCGGTCGCTCGGCGGGTGCCGATCCGCAACCGCCGGCCGAGCCTGAGCTGGAGCGCGCACGCGATGGTGGCCCGGCTAGACGACGCCGGCCAGCGGCGGCTGCTCGCGCTGGCGGAGAAGAACGGCTGGTCGAGCGAGGAGCTGCGGGTCCAGGCGCGGCGGTTCGAAGCGCAGCAACGGGCGCCGAAGCCGTGACGCGGTGGCCGGCGACCTGCGTTGATCCGCAGAGAGATCGCGGATTGCGGTGGGTCGATGCGGCTCGGTGGTTTAGGTTTCGGGGATCACGCTCCAAGCCGCTACCCTAGGGTCCAGCCCGATGCGTCGCCGCCGCCGCCCGTCGACCCGCCGCACCGATCGCCCCACTGGCCGCCCCACGCCGCGGCGCCTGCGGCTTGAAACGCTCGAACGCCGCTGGCTGCTGGCCGCGGACCTCGTTGTCCAAAACATCTGGACGGTCCCCAACCAGCCGGTCGAAGGCGAGTCGTTCTACATCGGCGCGTTGATCAAGAACCAAGGCACGTCGAACGCCAACGCGGGCCTCTTCGCCAACCAAGAGGTCACGTTCTTCATGAACGGCCGCAAGTACGGCGAGGGCGACGACTACGATAATTTGGGACCCGGCGAGACGCTCAGCACCCGCTCGATCTACATCACCGCCCCCAGCGCCGGCACGCACACGATCCGCGCGGTGGCCGACGGCAACGACGAGGTCAACGAGAGCAACGAGAACAACAACGGCCGCACCGAGAACTTCACCGTCGTCGGCCCGCCCGAGCCCGACCTGATCGTCGAGAACCTGTGGACCAACCCGTTCCGGGTCTACGAGGGTGAGGACTTCATCATCCGCGCGCGGGTCAAGAACCAGGGCGACGCCGAGGCCGACGCCGGCCTGTTCGCCAACCAAGAAGCGACGTTCTTCCTAAACGACGTCAAGTACGGCGAGGGGGACGACTACGACGGGCTCGGCCCGAACGAGACGCTCGAGGTCCGCTCGATCTCGATCGACTCCCCCTCGGCCGGCGTGCACGAGCTCCGCGTCAAGGCAGACGGCAACAACGAGGTCTCCGAGAGCGACGAGTCGAACAACAGCCGCACCGAGCCCTTCACCGTCTACCAGCGGCTCTCCTGGCGCTCCGGCCCCAGCCCGGACGATCCGCAGGTCACCAGCGTCCGCGCGGGCGAGACCGTGTGGGCCGTTGCCGACGGGATCGACGAACCGGGCGAGACGGTCGTCGTCGCGGTGGTCGAAGACGACTCCGAAGGGCTCGACATCCTCGGCGACGACACGGTCGCGAACCTGACGATCACCCTCGACGGCGACGCCATCGGCTCGGTCGCTTGGACCGCCCCGTGGCAAGGCGACGACCTCGACACGCCCAACAACCGGTTCTACCTGACGTACGACGCGGGCCTCTTCGACCCGCAGTACGACTCGCCGTACCTGCGCACCTACGTCGGCTCGGGCGTGGGGAACTCGTACACCGGCACGCTCGCTTACGACTGGGGCGGGAACATCCCAATCGAGGGGACGATCGACGCGACCCTCCGGCGTTTCGACAGTTCCGCCGCGATCGATCCGCTCGCGACCACGTGGCTCATCATCCACGGCCGCAACGGCTCTTTCGCCGCGGGTAACACCAACGACGAGACCAACCAGAACCGCATGCTGCAGCTCGCCGAGGCGGTCGACTCTGCCACCGGCGAGCATCAAGTCCTCACGCTCGATTGGCGCGAGGGCGCCGAGAGCTTCCTGAACGAGGTCACCGAAACGTTCGACTTCAGCGGCGAGGGCTGGCTCGAGACCGTAGGCAAGTGGGCCGCCGCCGCGCTAGACAACATGGGCTTCTCCACGGGCGCCCTCAACGTGATCGGCCACAGCTGGGGCGGGGTCATCACCGGCGAGGTGGCCGGCGCGTTCCCGGGCGGGGTGAACCGCGTCGTGGCGATCGACCCGGCCGAGGACGCGCCGCCGCCGATCGGCAAGCTCTACTCGACGGAGAGCGTCGACTTCGGCGGCGCGAACAGCGGCTACTCGTGGGCCTTCTACAGCCGCGACGGCGGGACCTTTGGGATCACCTCGGGGAGCGACGTGTCGACCGCCACCGCCGACGAGGCGTTCACCGTCACCGGCAGCGAGCACAGTCAGGTGGTCGACCTGTTCCGCAACATGCTGAGCGACCCGACCGGCCCGGTGAGCCGGTACTTCTCGCTCGAGCGGCTGCTTGCCGGCACGGCCGGCCCCTGGGTCTTCGACCGGTACGACGAGGAGGGCGCCGTCGACCCGAGCGGCCTCTACGAGGCGATCATCGACGCGACCGGCGCCGCCGGCGTGCCCGGCTCGGTCCCGACTGGCATCCGCTTCGCGAACAGCGGCCCGGCGGTGGCCGCCCCCGGCGACTACAACGGCGACGGCCTCGTCAACGCGGCCGACTACACCGTCTGGCGTGACCGGCTGGGCCAGAGCGAATCCCCCTTCCGCGGCCCCGACGGCGATGGCTCCGGCCGGGTGGCCGCGCCGGACTATACAATGTGGACGGCCAACTACGGCGCCACAGCGCCGGCGGCCGTCCAAGCGACAGCGGTCGACTTCGCGCTGGCGGCGTTCGTTGAGGTCGAAGCGGAGGAAGAGACGGAAGCCGAGGAGCTCAGCTCGCCGGTTGTCGCGTCACGGTTCGATGCGGTTGCGTTGCTGTTGGCGATAGAGTCCGGCGGCGGAATCGAGAGCCTCACGCTCGAGGCGCTCGAGGCGCTCGAGGACGGCGAAGCCGAAGAAGCCGACGGGGAAGATCAGCGGACTCCGCCGGTGCTCGGAGTGCTGCGGCCGGCGTTTGCGTAACCCCGCGAAGTCGGGCGATCCCGCGACGTGATTCGCATGCTCATCCGCTTCGCGGGGGAGTGTGACGCGCCGGTTAATCAAGTGGATTCACGCCACGGTTTCGCGGTAGATTCTGCGTACGTTGCGAAGGTCGCAATGAATCCGCCAACTCGCCCACGAGACACCTGCGGATAAGATGACAAGGAGCGCTCGATGAAGTGACGACTGTGAATAATACGCCGAAGCGAGAAGAGCGGTGGTCGGTAGAGAAACCGACACCAGCTCTATGAGCTTGGCAACACCATCGTCAAAGATGACATACCAAGGTGCGATTGACTGATTCGATACGCGCTCGCTCCAGCGTTGGGCGTATAGCGAGTTGATAAAACAAGCAAGGACCAAGAACGGGGCTCCAACCATCCACACGACCGATCGTTGAACAGAAACCCCTGCGATTGGGAGACTATACTCACTCTTTGTTTTTTTTGCAGCAAGATACAATTGGGCGGAGTCGAGCGACAGGTGCGAGATTTCCTCCCAGAAAGGTCGCAATTGTGCAAACGCGGCATCTACTTCTGGCTCACGTCTTACGGAGATCCTGCCGCTCGCGCGTGGAGACCTAGGTGGGTAGGGAGGAAAGGCCAGCAGGTCGATCTTAGGAGTCTGCGGATTCGCTACATCGAAATCGCTGCTGGTGCCACCGATCTCACCGCGTAGGTAGAATTGCAGGGCACAATCAAGTGATTGTCTGTGCCACTTACGCAATTGTATGACGTCGGAAAAGCCTTCTGCGTCGGCGGTTGTAGTTGGATACTGCGTTGCCGGTATGGCTAGGAATGCCATCTGGTCCGGAGGTGAGTAATTGTAGTCTACCTCGAACAAGCGTATTAAATCGATCTCTGCTGGTGAGATGACAATCCTTATTCCGAGCCGACGTCGGAGCTCTAAGAGTGATTGCTGATGGCGAATGAATGGTTCAGCGTAGGGAATTCTAGCTTCCCGGAATCTGTCTGAGATAGAATCTACCCGCGCACCTGCGCTCGAAAGCTTTTTTCCTCCGGATGACTCATTTAATATCTCAGGGATATTGCATTCTTCTCTAGGGTCTGTCTGTGGATTACTAAGGCCAGGTTCGAACGCTATGGCGCCTAGGGTTTCAAAACGCGGTCGCGCCTCCGATCGCTCGTGCAGCGACTTCCTGACTAGGGATCTGAGTTTGCGCAGTGATTCTTCAGCCAGCATGTTTGCCTCTGTGTCCGGAGCTGCCGGGAGAAGCAAAGCCGCAAGGATCGTCACCGAAGTCAACACTGTTGTTCGGTGCCAAGTTCTTACAGCCTTTCCAAGCTGTTCGGGGCAATCCATCGGCCGTTTCTTAAGTGGTGTCTAGGCTGTATTGCATCGACGCAGACGGGCAGGTCGCGTGCCCCGCGTGCTCCGCGGCTAACTCAACAAATCCACAAACTCGAACCGCTCCCCATCAAACAGCCCCTTGTCGCTCAGCTTCAGCGACGGGATCACCAGCAGGGCCATGAACGACAGGGTCATGTACGGCGCACGCAGGGGGCTGCCCCAGGCTTTGGCGAGCTGGTCCAGGCGGCTGTAGGCCTCGGCGACTTCCCAGCAGGTGCCCGTGGCCATCAGGCCGGCGACCGGCAGGGGGAGGGCTTCGGCGACCGAGTCGGTGTGGCACGCGGCGGAGAGGCCGCCCGTGTTGTCCATCACCAGGTTGATCGCCGTAGAGAGGTCCACCTCGTCGACGCCCACCGCGATCACGTTGTGCGAGTCGTGGGCCACGCTCGAAGCGATCGCCCCCTTCGTGAGGCCGAAGTTCTTGATGAACGCGATCGCCGGCGGCGCGGTCGCGTAGCGGTTGACGACGACCAGCTTCAGGATGTCTTTCTCCACGTCCGACACGATGTGACCGGCGTGTTCCTTGACCGTCGCGTCGATCGAGTTGGTGATGAGCTGCCCGTCGATCGCTTCGATCACCTTCAGGCCAAGCTGGCCGGTCATCGGCAGCATCAACTCTTGGTGGGTGACGTCGCGGCGGACGAACCGGTTGGCGACCTCCGGCTCGATCCGCGGCAGCAGCGACTTGCCGTTCTCGGCGACTAGGGCGCCGTCGATCCACGTGCGGCGCGCATTGAACTCGGTGAGCGAGTCGACCTCGACCATGTCGGCCGGGTCGCCGACGCGTAACAGGCCGACCGGCAGGGAGTACTGCTCCACCGGCGTTCGGCACGCGGCGGTTAGCGCGTCGAACAGGTCGGCGCCGCCGGCCACCGCGCGGCGCACGAGCGTGTTGATGTGGCCCAGGGCCAGCTCGTCCGGGTGCTTGTCGTCCGAGCAGAGCAGCACGCGGCCGGGCGCCTCGCTGATGAGGGGGGCCAGCGCGTCGAAGTTTCGCGCGGCGGAGCCCTCGCGGATAGCGATCTTGCAGCCGGCGGCCAGTTTGTCGCGGGCCTCTTCGATCGTGAAGCACTCGTGGTCGGTCGACGGCCCGGCGGCCACGTACCTGGCCGCTTGCTCGCCGCGCAGGCCCGGCGCGTGGCCGTCGATCGGCTTGTTTCGCTTCTTGGCGGCCGCCATCTTGGCGAGGCACTCCGGGTCGCCGTTGAGCACCCCGGGGAAGTTCATCATCTCGCTGAGGTAGCCGATCCGCGGGTCGTCGAGCAGGGCCTCGACTTCTTCTACCGTGATCGCCGCGCCGGCCGTCTCGAACGGCGTGGCCGGCACGCAGCTGGGGGCGCCGAACGCGAACTTGAAGGGGGTCTGCTCCCCCTGGTCGAGCATGTACCGCACGCCGGCCGCGCCGAGCACGTTGCCGATCTCGTGCGGGTCGCTCACGGCGGCGACCGTGCCGTGCACGACCGCCGCGCGGGCGAACTCGGTCGGCACGAGCATCGAGCTCTCCACGTGCACGTGGGCGTCGACCAGGCCGGGGATCAAGTAGCCCTGCGGCGGCGTGTCGTCTGCTAGCGGCTCGATCGATTCGATCCGGCCGCCGGCGACACGGACTTCGGCCGGGTAGACGCGGCGCGCCTGCAGGTCGACGACGTTGGAGCGGATCGAAAACGGCTCGGGCATGACAGCAGCAACGGGCTGGGAGAGTGACACGGGCGGGGGAGGGCGACGAGTATACCGGCTTGCTGCCCGGCCAGCGTGCACGGGGCCGGCGCCGGCATTGCCGGCGCCGAGTCTGCGGGTTGGGGGGAGTTTTTCGCAAGTAGCGGTCGCGCCGGGTCGATACCCGTAGGTAGCCGCGACCAGGGGGGCCTGGCGCCGCCGCTCCGATCCGCCTTGCGCGGAGGGGGTGGTCAAGTGCGTCGGCGTCGATTCGTTCGACTCAAAAACGCTCCCCCCGCGAGGACACCGCGATGCGTCGTCCGATGCTCGCCTTGATCGCCCTAACGGCACTCTGCGGCTCGCTGATCGCCGAGCCCGCCGCCGCGCAACTGCAATGGCAGTCGGCCGGCGTCCGCCAGGTGTCGCACTCCGAGCCAACGGCCGGGCCCGCGCTGCGGCCCAAGGCCCCCAAGGTCTACGCCCAAGGCGCCAGCCAGCCGGCGCCCGCCGCGCCGGCAGCCCGGCAAGCGGCCGCGCCGGCGCCGCCGAAGCCGTTTGCTTCGCAGGCCGCCGCTCGAACGGCCCCGTCGGCGAGGGTTGATTCCGCGGTGCAGCCGGCTTGCGGCGTGTGCGGCTGCGTGGGGGGCTGCGACTGCGGCCCGATCATTGAGGAGCCGGGTTACCCGATCGTCGAGCCGGGCTGTGGGGTCGTCGACCCCGGTTGCGGCTTCGCCGACCCGTCGTGCGGCATCGCCTACGGCGACCCCTGCGGCTGCGGCGACGTGGGCTGCGTCGGCGGGTGCGGCGCCGAGGTCGGCTGCGGCTGCGGCGACATCGCTTGCGGCGGCTGCGTGAAGTCGGTGCCGCTGATGATCTACGTGCCGCCGATCCGCGAGCTGACCCTCTACGGCGGCGTGCAGGCGTACAAGAACGCGTTGGACCTAGGGCGCGACCGCGGCAACTTCGGCTTCCACCAAGGGATCAACGTGGGCGGCGCGATGTCTTGGCTGGGGCTGCCGGGCGTGGGGTACCAGGTCGGCTACCGCGCGACACAGAGCCAGCTCAACGGCGACGCCACGACCGGCGACTCGTCGTCGCACACGCAGCAGTTCCTGACCGCGGGCCTGTTCCACCGCAAGCCGGTCGGCCTGCAGTACGGCGTGGTCTACGACCTGCTGCAAGACGAGCGGCAGCAGTCGGTCGACTTCGGCCAGATCCGCGGCCTCGTCAGCGTGACCAACCCGCGCGGCCACGAGATCGGCTTCCACTTCGCCCGGCACATGAACTCCGAGGTCCTCGGCCAGGGCCAGACCTTCCACTCGGTGGACCAGTACTTGGCCTTCTACCGCAAGCACGGCGCGCGGGGCGGCGAGTGCCGCTTGTACGGCGGCTTCGACGACGACGAGAAGGGCATCGTCGGGGCCGACTTCTCGATCCCGCTCGACGAGCGTTGGTCGCTCCGCACCGGGTTCACCTACCTGATCCCCGAGGACTCCAACGGCGGCAGCGGCGCGGCCGACGAGGCCTGGAACCTCGGAACGACCCTCGTCTGGCACTACGGCTGCCGCGCACGAAAGTCCTACCACGCCCCGTTCCGGCCGATGTTCGAAGTCGCGGACAACGGCTCGATGATCATCGACGACCGGGTCGAGTGATCGGCGGGTCGAGCGAGACAAAGGAAGGCGGAAGGCGGAGCGGCGGTTTTCGCTCTCCTCTTTCCGCCTTTCCCGTTTCCACCTTCGGCCGCTTTTTGGCCGCTTACAGGGGGTAGGGGCCGACGCCGACGCCGACGCGGCGATTCGTTCGGTCGCCGTGGCTGGTCGGCTTTCGGTGGCGGGCCGTTGGCGGTAGGATCGGGGGCTAAGCCCCGCCTCCGGCGGCGGCCCTACAAGCCACAGGCAAGAGGCCTCCGGGCGCTGCCCCCACGGGAGTGGGGCGCGGGGCGGCCCGTTGAGGCCGAGTGCCGCATCACACGGACGCAGCGGTCCGCGATAGGCCGAAGCTCGCGAAACGGCGTGGCGACTGACCCGGTGTCGGTCGCCCCCCCCTTTTCCGAGCCGCCTGGAGCAACCGCTGCTTCCGCGACTATCCACCACCGATCGATGGCCCAAGACAACTGGGACGATTTGCTCCGCAATCTGGGAGCCCAACCGAGCGACAAAGTCTCGACGGAAGAAACGGAGCCTCCCCAGCCTCCCGAAGACCCCCGGCTTCCCGAAGGCACCCGGCTTCCCGAAGGCACAGCCGAGCCCGCCGAAGCCGAGCCCCCAGCAGCCGTATCGCAGTCGGACGACCTGCAGTTGCCCGACGAGTACCCGGCCGCGAAGCCGAGCGCCTGGGACTCGCTCGCGGTGACGCTCGGCGTGGCGCCGCCGCGCGAGGCGGCCGCCGAGGCCGAACGAGGGCCGTCGCCCGCTGAGCGAAAGCCCGCCAAGGGCCGGCCGGAGAAGGGCCGAGGGTCCAAACGGCCCGAAAGAGTCGAGCCGAGCGACCTGCCGCCGCCGCCGACCGAAGAGACCACGGGCGACGATCCTGCCCTCGAAGGGGAACTCGAAGAAGCCCGCCCCGCCGACGAGGCGATCGCCGAGATCGTCGGCGAATCGGCCGAAGCGATGGCCGCCGAATCGATGGGCGCGCCGGCTCCCACGCCGGCGGCCGACGAGCCGGCCGGGAAGACGCGCGGTTTCACGGGATGGTTCCCGTTCGCCGGCCGCCGCGCTCGCCCCGAGCCCTCCGGCCGCCCCGAGTCCGCAGAGCAGGCCGAGTCGGAAGAGCGGGAAGAACCCTCGGGAAGGTCCGGCACGGGTGAACAGGGCCGCTCTGGCGGGTCGTCGCGCGGCGACCGGCCAAGCGACCGGCGCCGCAGCGCATCGGCGGCCGAGCTGCCGCGCGATTTGTTTGCCGCTCCGGAAGCCCTGGTGGGCGAGTCGTCTGCCGAGCAGGGCGACTCGGGGACCGACTCCGAAGAGGAAGCCCGCGACCGGCCCAAGCGCCGACGTCGACGAGGCGGCCGCCGCCGCCGCCGCCGCGACGACGACGCCCCCGCCCGTGACGAAACAGCCCGTGACGAAACAGACCGCGACGAAACCGACCGCGACGAGCGCGACGAGCGCGACGCCGACACAGACGACCGCGACGAGTCCGACTCCGCCGAGGCGCCCAAATCCCGGTCCGCCGACGACGACTACGACGACGACTCCGACGACGGCGCCGACGAAGGCGGCGACCGCCCCCGACGCCGCCGCCGACGCCGACGCGGTCGCCGCGGCTCTCCCGAAGGCGCCGAGTCCGACGCGGCAGACGAGTCGTCCGAACGCTCCGGGCGCGAGTCCGACCGCTCGGCCGACCCGTCGGACGACGACGGCGAACCCGAGGACGAGGAAGAAATCGCCCAGCGGGCCGCGTCGCACAAAAACATCACCTCCTGGCGCGAAGCGATCGGTGTCGTGGTCGACGCCAACATCGCCGCCGGGGCCGAGCGCCGCGCTTCGGGCTCGGGCGGGCGCGGGGGCTCGGGGCGGGGCGGTTCGGGCCGCGGTGGGCGCCCGCGCGGCGGCCGCCGGCGCCGGGGGTCGGGCGCGAACTCGTCGTCGGGCGGCTGATAGCGGCCCGCCAAAAACAAGCGGCGCCTCCCCCGCCCGAACCGAGGCGTCCGGCTCGTTCGGATTGTCGCGAAGGCGCGGGTTACTAGGCTTTTTTGCCGCCGCGCAGCCGCGTGGAGCCTGTGCGATTCGCTCTCCCGGCGCGGCCGTGGCTGGCCTAGGCTTTCTTCGAGGCGGTCTTGCCTGCCTACATTTCTCTTGAAGGGTTGGGAAGACTGAAGAGATACTAGAGGGCAGACGGGACGCGTCGTCTTCGCGAGCCAGGCAGGCTCGCGTCGCCCCACGCCGCGTGCCGGATCCCGCCCTCGCCGCCCGCCGCTCTTTGCCAATCCCGCTCGGTGAGCCCCTCGCAGCTGCGAGGGGACCGGACGGTCCCTCGAGTGGCCGTTCTTCTTCTTTGGGTCGCAGGTTCGACCCGTGCAGCGCGGCGCCGTGTTGAAGCGCGCGTGGGGGTTCACCGAGTCGAGAACCGGCGAGACTCGCGTCGTGAGTCCAAAGCAAACCTGGAGCAGAAGCCCCGCCATGGCCAACGGAAGCGAAATCATCCGGCTCGTCGCCGGCCGCCAGGACCGCGATCAGTTCCGACGCAAGAACTGGGTCGGCACGTTCGAGCAGTACCTCGACATCGTGCGAGAGAACCCGAAGGTCACGCGCACCGCCTACCAGCGCCTGTACGACATGATCCTGTCGTACGGCGTCGAGAAGCAATCGGTGGGCCGCGAGTCGGTCAACCACTACCGCTTCTTCGACGACCCGCACGGCGGCGGTAAGGACGCCGTGTTCGGCCTCCGCTCGGCGCTGAACCAACTGGTCAACGCGTTGAAGAGCGCGGCCAAGGGCTACGGCATCGAGCGGCGCGTGCTGCTGCTGCACGGGCCGGTGGGCAGCAGCAAGAGCACCATCGCGCGGCTGTTGAAGAAGGGCCTCGAGCGCTACAGCGCCGAGGACGACGGCGCGCTGTACGCGATCGGTTGGACCGACGAGGACGACCCGACCAACGCCGAAGCGACCCAGTGGTGCCCGATGAACGAGGAGCCGCTGCACCTGATCCCCACGCGCTTCCGGCCCGACGTGGAGGCCGAGCTCAACGCGGGCGCGCCGGCCGACGCCCACGACGAGGAGGCGTTCCGCGTGCGGATCGAGGGGACGCTCTGCCCCTACTGCCGCTTCAACTACCAGAGCCGCCTGAAGAAGTACGACGGCGACTGGACCCGCGTCGCTCAGGACGTGCGCGTCAAGCGCGTTATCCTCAGCGAGAAGGACCGCGTGGGCATCGGCACGTTCCAGCCCAAGGACGAGAAGAACCAAGACGCCACCGAGCTGACCGGCGACATCAACTACCGCAAGATCGCCGAGTACGGCTCGGACAGCGACCCGCGCGCGTTCAACTTCGACGGCGAGTTCAACGTCGCGAACCGAGGGATCATCGAGTTCGTCGAGGTCCTCAAGCTCGACGTGGCGTTCCTCTACGACCTGCTGGGCGCGAGCCAAGAGCACCGCATCAAGCCGAAGAAGTTCGCCCAGACCGACATCGACGAGGTCATCCTCGGCCACACCAACGAGCCGGAGTACCGCCGCCTGCAGTCGAACGAGTTCATGGAGGCCCTGCGCGACCGCACCGTGAAGATCGACATCCCGTACGTGACCACGCTGTCCAACGAGATCAAGATCTACGACAAGGACTACAACAACGAGACCGTCCGCGGCAAGCACATCGCCCCGCACACCGTCGAGATGGCCGCCATGTGGGCGGTGCTCACCCGCCTGGAAGAGCCCAAGAACGCCGGCCTCACCCGCCTGCAAAAGCTCAAGCTCTACAACGGCAAGACCCTCCCCGGCTTCACCGAGGAGAACATCAACGAGCTCCGCGAGCAGGCGACGACCGAGGGGATGATCGGCATCTCGCCGCGGTACGTGCAGGACAAGCTGTCCAACGCGCTGGTGGCCCACCCGGAGTCCCGCTCGGTCAACCCGTTCATGGTGCTCAACGAGCTGGAAGCCGGCCTGAAGCACCACTCGCTCCTCAACGACGAGGAGCAGAAGCAGGAGTACCGCGAGTTGCTCCAGGTCGTCAAAGAAGAGTACGAGAACATCGTGAAGAACGAGGTCCAACGCGCGATCGCCGCCGACGAGGAGGCCCTGATGCGGCTGTGCGGCAACTACATCGACAACGTCAAGGCCTACACGCAGCGCGAGAAGGTCAAGAACGCGTTCACCGGCCAGTACGAGGAGCCCGACGAGCGGCTGATGCGATCCGTCGAGGAGAAGATCGACATCCCCGACAGCCGCAAGGACGACTTCCGCCGGGAGATCATGAACTACATCGGCGCGCTGATGATCGACGGCAAGCGGTTCGACTACAAGTCGAACGAGCGGCTGCACAAGGCGCTCGAGCTCAAGCTGTTCGAGGACCAGAAGGACTCGATCAAGCTCACCAGCCTGGTGTCGAACGTGGTCGACGCGGAGACCCAGCAGAAGATCGACGTGGTCAAGGGCCGCCTGATCAAGAACTACGGCTACGACGAAGAGTCCGCGACCGACGTGCTGCAGTACGTGGCGAGCATCTTCGCCCGCGGCGACGTGAAGAAGGATTCGTAGCGCAGAGGGGCCCGCGAATCACGCGAATCGACGCGAATGACGAAATGGGCTGACGAGCGGCTGAAGAGATCCGATCCGATTCGCTTGATTCGTGGGCACAAATGAGTCTTCCGATCGAACGCGACGTGCGGCGCTTCCGGCAGATCGTGCGCGGCAAGGTGCGCGAGAACCTGAAGCGGTACGTCTCGCACGGCGAGATGCTCGGCCGCAAGGGGAAGGACGTGGTGTCGATCCCCGTGCCGTCGCTCGACGTGCCGCGGTTCCGCTTCGGCGACAACTCCGGCGGCGTCGGCCAGGGCGAGGGCGAGGAGGGCGAGTCGATCGGCCAGGGCCAAGGGCAGGGGGGCCAGGGCGCCGGCGGCGAAGCGGGCGCCGAGCACTACACCGAGGTCGACGTGCCGCTCGAGGAGCTCGCCGCGCTGCTCGCCGAAGAGCTCGAGCTGCCCAACATCGAACCCCGCGGCAAGGCCGCGATCCAGGCGGCCAAGGCCAAGTACAACTCGGTCCGCTCGACCGGCCCCGAGTCGCTGCGCCACAACAAGCGGACCTACCTCAAGGCGCTGCAGCGCGAGATCTCGACCGGCGGCTACAACCCGACGCGGCCGAACATCATCCCCGTCAAGGGCGACAAGCGGTACCGCTCGTGGACGTCGGTCGACGAGCCGATGGTCAACGCGGCGGTGATCTACGTGATGGACGTGTCCGGCAGCATGACCGACGAGCAGAAGTCGGTCGTGCGGAACGCGGCCTTCTGGATCGACGCCTACCTGAAGAGCCAGTACACCGGCCTGGAACGCCGCTACATCATCCACGACGCGGTCGCCAAGGAGGTCGACGAGCACGCGTTCTACCACACCCGCGAGTCGGGCGGCACACGCGTGTCGAGCGGCTACCGCGTGTGCGCGGAGCTGATCGAGCAGCAGCTGCCGCCCGCCGAGTGGAACCTGTACGTGTTCCAGTTCTCCGACGGCGACAACTGGGGCGAGGACAACGACCGCGCGTTCACGCTGCTGGGAGAGCGGATCCTGCCGCACGTGAACCAATTCGCGTACGGCCAGGTCGAGAGCCCGTACGGCTCGGGCGAGCTGCTGGGGCAGATCGAGTCGCGCTTCGGAGACAAGCACGACAACCTCGTCTGCTGCGAGATCGAAGACCGCGACGCCATTTACCCTGCGATCAAGACGTTCCTGGGGGCGGGGAGGTGAGCGTCACCGCGGAGGCGCGGAGGACGCGGAGAAGAAACTAATCAGAGGGGCGACGAGAATGCACAGGAGTCGGTCGTGGAAGGGGAAGTAAGAGCAGAGCACATGGGGAAGTATCGGGACGTCACAGCCAGTGCGGAAGTGCGTGAATCGTCTGTGGACGTACATCCCGAATACGCTAAGGCACTGCGAACCGGCCTTGTCGGTCAGGTTCTCTTCGGGATCGTCGCGGCGCTGACGCTCGACGGAGGAGCAGTGTTCCAAGGTTTCCTCGGCGCACTGCTCGTTCAGTGCATCGCTCTTCTGCTAATGCTCAGCCGACGCCCACTCAAACCGACGTCTTTCGATCTCGCTTATGTTCGCTATGGGATAATCCTAAACTTCGCAGGCATCATGTTCATTTACGCGTTTTGTCGGACCATCCTCGATGTCTCGTAAAGGCCTTCTCCACCAGGAATCTCGCTCGGCATTTCGCGGTGGGCCGCGACGACCCGAGTTTTTCGACATGATCTCCGCGTGCTCCGCGTCTCCGCGGTGAATCCTTCGTTCCTTCGTTCCGTCGTGGTTAAGTAGTGCCCCTCAACGAACTCGCCCCGCTGCCGCCCGACCTCGCCGCTATCCAGGCGGAGATCGAGGGGATTGCGCGCTCGTACGGGCTCGACTTCTTCCCGACGATCTTCGAGCTGGTCGACGCGGACCGGCTCAACGAGATCGCCGCGAAGGGGGGCTTCCCGACGCGCTACCCGCACTGGCGCTTCGGGATGGAGTACGACAAGCTCAGCAAGCAGTACCACTACGGGCTGGGGAAGATCTACGAGCTGGTCATCAACAACGACCCCTGCTACGCGTACCTGATGCGCAGCAACATGGCGGTCGACCAGCGGCTGGTGATGGCCCACGTGTATGGCCACTGCGACTTCTTCAAGCAGAACGCCTGGTTCGCGAAGACCAGCCGCAAGATGATGGACGAGACCGCCAACCACGGCTCGCGGATCCGGCGGTACATGGACGAGTTCGGCGTGGAGCCGGTCGAGGAGTTTATCGACGCGTGCCTGTCGCTGGACGACCTGATCGACATCCACTCGCCCCACATCCGCCGCCGCGAGGACTGCAGCCGCTACGACTTCGACGCCGACGCGCCGAAGAAACGCAAGAACCCGGCCCAACGCTTCGCCGCGAAGGGCTACATGGACGCGTTCATCAACCCCCGCGGCGCGGCCGAGGAGCGCCCCGACGAAGAGGAGGCCGCCCCCAAGAACCCCGAGCGCCCCGAACGCGACGTGCTGCTGTTCCTGCTCGAGCAGGCGCCGCTGGCCGCGTGGCAGCACGACGTGCTCGCGATCCTCCGCGAAGAGGCCTACTACTTCGCCCCCCAGGGCCAGACGAAGATCATGAACGAGGGGTGGGCCAGCTACTGGCACTCCACGATCATGACCCGCCACGGCCTCACCCCCAGCGACTTCATCTGCTACTGCGACCACCACTCCGGCACGATGGCCAGCGCGCCGGACCGGCTGAACCCGTACAAGCTCGGCATCGAGCTGTTCCGCGACATCGAGGACCGCTGGAACCGCGGCGCCCACGGCAGGGCCTACGACGACTGCGACGACGCCCGCGAGCGCCGCGAGTGGGACACCAAGGAGGGGGCGGGCCGGGAGAAGATCTTCGAGGTCCGCAAGGTCCACAACGACCTGACCTTCATCGACACGTTCCTCACGCTCGACTTCGTGCGCGAGCAGCGGCTGTTCAAGTTCGGCTGGAACGAGTCGGCCGAGCAGTACGAGATCGAGAGCCGCGCGTTCCCGAAGGTGAAGCAGCAGCTCCTGGCGAGCCTCACCAACGCGGGGCGGCCGATCATCGAGGTGGTCGACGGCAACTACAAGAACCGCGCGGAGCTCTACCTCGAGCACCGCTTCGCCGGCGCCGAGCTCGACCTCCGCGAGGCGCAGGACACGCTCCGCGCGCTGCACCGCCTGTGGAAGCGGCCGGTGCGCCTGGCCACGGTGCTCGAAGAGAGCCGCGCGGTCGTGTCGTACGACGGCAAGAAGTGCGAGATCCAGCACGGCGACCCCGCCGACGCGGCCCCCATCGAGGACCTGATCAGCAACGAATGACCCCGCTCGCCGACAACCTGATCCAGCGCCTCGCCGCGGCGGCGCCCGGCGACACGGCCGTGGTCGTCGACGGCGGCGACCGCGTGTCGCTCGGCTTGTCGCGCGCGGACGCGATGGCCGTGGCGTTCACCGAGCTGCGCTTGGCGACCGACCGGCTGGCCGGCGCGAAGGTCGACCGCGTTCGCTCGGTGGCCGACGCGCTCACCCGGCGGCTGACCTACCTGCTCGAGCCGCTCACGCCGGTCGAGATCGACCACGAGCTGGCCGTCGTGCAGATGCGGAGCACCACGCCGCAGCAAGACAACGAGCAGAGCGCGTACTACGAGCTGCTCGTGAGGGCCGGCGGCAGCCTGTCGCTGCGGCGGTACCGCAAGCCGCGCGGCGCGATGCGCGAGGGGATCGACGCCACCGTGACCCGCGAGGTGCTCGGCCGGCTTGTCGACGACTTCGTCGCGAGCACGGCCTGAGTCAGCCCTCGACCCCCTCGATCACGGCGAATAGCTCGCCCACGTCGACGGAAAACCCGTCGAGCAAGACCGACGCAGCCGAGTCCCCTTCGCGGAAGCGGCCGTGCTCCACGTACCGTTGGCCCTCGAGCCGGTTCACGATCACGTGCCGCTCGTCGGGATCGACGATCCAGTACTCCGCGACCCCGCGGCTGGAATAGTCCGTCGCCTTGTCGACGTAGTCGCGCTGGCGATCTTCGGCGGACCCGCTCACCACTTCGATACAAAGGTCCGCGCCGTCGAAGGCCTTGTTCCTCGCGAGGTGCATCCGCGACGCGGAGAGGAAGATGACATCCGGCTCGCGGATCCGACCGTTGCGGACGCGGAAACGCAGACCCGAGTAGTGCACCTCGCCAAGCCCCGCCGACTCGACAAAAGCGTTCAGGGCAAGAAACAGGAACTTCCCGAGGAGCTGATGAATACGCGTCGGCAAGGGAAGCACCTCAATTCGACCGTCGACCAGCTCAAACCCTTTCGAGCCCGCTTGGTCCAAAAGCGCGAAGTAGTCGCTCTCGCTCCAATGCCCCTGCGTGGGAAAACGGGTAGCGATCTCCCAGGCGTAGTCGCCCGGATTCGATAAGTCGGCGGGGAGCGAAGGGTGCTGGGTCACAGGCTGTCCTGCTGGGCGGCTCCTGAGAAGCAGGCTCGTTTAGTATACTAGCGGGTTAGCGACAGGACATCAGAGCAAATACCATGACCGAAGCGAGCATAGCGACTTCCCCAGACGGCGCCGCGCAGGCCGACCCGCTCGCCCCGTACGACGGCGGCTGGCACTGCAGCCACCTGTACTACTCGCTGGACCGCCCGCGGCTGAACGCGCTCGCGCCCACGCAGCGGGAAGCGATCGCCCGCTCGCTGGCCGAGGTCCTCGACCCCGCGGCGGCCCACGCCCCGGCGCGGATGCAGCTGTCGATCACCAGCGGCCACAAGGCGGACTTCGGGGTCATGATGCTCGACCCGAACCCGCTGCGGATCGACTCGGTGCACCAGGCGCTGATGGCCGGCCCGGCCGGCGCGGTCCTCACGGCCGGCTACTCGTTCGTGTCGGTGACCGAGATCAGCGAGTACGTGCCGAGCCCCGAGGACTACGGCCGCCGGCTGGTCGAGGAAGGGGAGCAAGAGGGCTCGCCCGCCTTCGTGGCGAAGGTGAAGGCCTACTCGGACCGGTTGGGGGGGATGAACCGCCAGCGGCTGACCCCGGAAATCCCTCCTTACCCGTCCACGTGCTTCTACCCGATGAACAAGAAGCGGGTAAAAGACGAAAACTGGTTCACCCTTAGTAAGCAGGAACGCAGCCGCCTGATGGGCGAGCACGCCCGCAGCGGGATGGCTTTCGCGGGGAAGGTGAGCCAGCTGATTACGGTCGGGATTGGTTTGGACGATTGGGAGTGGGGGGTTACGCTATGGGGAGCGAATCCTTCTTATCTAAAGGACATCGTTTACCAGATGCGATTCGACGAGGCCTCCGCTCGGTACGCCGAGTTCGGCCCGTTTCTGGTTGGATACGTTTGCGACGCTGAGCGGCTAGTTGAGCACTGCCACGTGAGACGCTAACGAAGCGATTCCGCTGTCCAACACCTCCCCGGCCCCCCGGCTCGCGCCGTCTGACGCGCGTGCCGGCCGGCCCACCGCTTATCAGAACCCCCGCCCATCGGGGGACCGGGCGGCGGCGTGGGAACCTCCGCCATCGCCCCGCGGGCGAACTCGGCGCGGGGGGCAGCGCGATCTCTTCAAGAGACCCGATGCACACCCTGAATCCGCCCCGCTGAGGCCTTTTCGATGAAGCTCTCTGTCGTCCGCTACCCGGTCGCTGTGTTGTTGCTGTTGGCGTCGGTCTCGCTGGTGCGGGCCGACGTGGTCCTCGATTGGAACCGCGTCGCGTCGGACGTGCTCCGCGATAACCTGTCGCTGCAGAACCCGGGGATGGCGTCGCGGTCGTTGGCGATGATGAACCTGGCCATCTACGACGCCTTCGCGATGACCACGCCCGGCGACACGATGTTCTTCAACTACGGCGGCGGCCACCAATCGCCGGGCATGACGGCCGACTACAAGGCGGCCGCCGCTCAGGCCGCCTACACCGTGCTCAGCGGCATCTACGACGACCAGTACGCCACGCTGAATGGCGCCCTGTCCGCCAGCCTGTCCGCGGTGCCCGACAGCGCCGCCAAGACCGAGGGGATCGCGATGGGCGCGATGATCGGGCACTCGATCCTCGCCGAGCGGGCCTCCGACGGCTACGACTCGCTGTCGCAGTACCTGCCGACCGACGAGCCGGGCCACTGGCAGTCGGACCCCATCAATCCCGGCCAAGAAGCCTGGGGCCCCGCCTGGGGCGAGGTGACGCCGTTCGCGCTCGCGTCCAACCGACAGTTCATGCCCGGCCGTATGCCGGCCCTCACCAGCAAGGCCTACGCCGACGCTTTCAACGAGGTCAAAGAGCTCGGCGCGGCCGACAGCACGACCCGCACCGCCGAGCAAACCGAGATCGGCAACTTCTGGGCGTACGACCGGGCCGGCATGGGCACGCCCCACCGGCTCTTCGGCGACGTGCTGCAGACGATCGCCGCCCAGCAAGCCAACACGCCGAAGGAGAACGCCGAGCTGTTCGCCAAGGCGACCGTCGCGATGGCCGACGCGGGCGTCGTCGCGTGGAACTCGAAGTTCCAGTACGACTTTTGGCGGCCGGTCACCGGCATCCGCGAGGCCGACCTCGACGGCAACCCGCTGACCGAGGCCGACCCCGACTGGACGCCGCTGGGCGCCCCCGGCGGCGACGGGAACAACAACTTCACCCCCCCGTTCCCCACGTACGTGTCTGGCCATGCGACCTTCGGCGGGGCCCTGTTCGGCGTGCTGCAGGAGTTCTACGGGACCGACGACATCGCCTTCACGCTCGCCTCGGAAGAGATGCCCGGCGTGCTGCGGGACTACGACTCGTTCAGCGAGGCGATGGCCGAGAACGGCCGCAGCCGAGTTTACCTGGGCATCCACTGGAACTTCGACGACACCGTCGGCCAACAGCTCGGCCTGCGGGTCGCTGACTACCTGTTCAACCGGCCGTTCGTCACCGCCGTGCCCGAGCCCTCCGCGCTCGGCCTGGCCGCCCTCGCCGCGTTGGGCATGGCGGGCCGACGGCGCTGAGCCGGTTGGCCGGAATCGATGACCGACCCTAGCCCGGGTTACTCTTTGCCGTGCGGCGCCGCGATGTCGACCCACACCAGGCGGTGGTCGGTCGCCCGGACGGCGTCGGCGCCGGCCTCGCCCGGCGCCGGCCAGTACACGCCCGCGGCGAGCACCGTTAGCTGATCCGACGGCAGCACGTAGTCGACCCTGAGGTTGCCGTGGCCATCGCCGCTGAAGTCGGCGGTGTCGGCCGCCGGGTTGCCGGCATGGCCGCTGTTGAGCCCGTCGAACCTCTGGCTGGCTCGGACCGCACCGCGGCTCGTCGGCGGCGCGACGTGGGCCAATCGCCCGGAGCCGAGCAGCCGGCCGATCGCGCCGTGCTCGCGGCCCTCGCCGTCGGCCGGGTCGGCGTTCAGGTCGCCTAGCACGACGAACGCCGCGTCCGGTGGCAGGGCGCCGCGGCGGCCTTGGTCGTCGACGAAGTAGCCGCCGAGGGTCCCTTCCACGTACTCGCGCACAAGGCGGACCTCGTCCGCGTTGCGGCGCCCGTTGCGGTCCTCGGGGCCGTCGAAAACCGGCGGCGTCGGGTGCGAGCAAACCAAGTGCAGCGGCGCCCCACCCGGCGTGCAGACCACCACGTCCCAGAAGCTCTTCGACGGCAAGCGGAGCCGCCGCCAAGTGGCCTCCGGGTAATAGGGGCCCGGGCCGCCGGGGTCGACCGGCTGGCGTGCGTCGGGCAGGTCGCTCCAGCGGAGCGTCTGGAAAGTTCGCGAAGCCTGTCGATCGATCGGCAGCTGCGAGAGCACCGCCATCCCGTACTGCCCCGGGTAACGGCCGTAGCCCCAAGCGTCGTTCGGGCCGTCGGCGGCGCCGTCGCGGTCCAGGTCGAGGCCCGACGGCACGCCCGTGTTGACCGGCGCGGTAAAGCGGCGCCCGTAATCGAGCGGCCGGAGCCCGTCGGCCTGCGGCTCGGCCAGGTAGCGCTCGGCGAGCAGGCGCGGCGCTTCGCCGCGTGGGTCGTAGTCGATTTCGTTGAGCAGCAGCACGTCGGGCCGCACCCGCTGGACGACCTCGGCGATCCGCCGCGCTTGCCGCGAGCGTCCCGACGCGAGCTCCTGCACGAGCCGTCCGGGGCGGTCCCGGTACAGCGACACGTTGTAGGTGGCTAGGCGGATCGCGCCGCCGGCCGGCGGCGGCGGGTCGCTGGCGTGGGCGGCGGCCGCGGCGACGCAGCCCATCGCTAAGAGCAGGCTTCTCATGTCGTCGGGAGTGTGGCTCGCAGAGGGCACGGCGGGGTGAGCGGCTACCATGCTGGCGCCCTCCTCGTTAGACTGCCCCACGCCAGGCGAGGCAACCTCGGACTCCAGCGGAGAGAGCAGCACGTGAGCGGCGTTGTCGAAGTCCAGCACCCGCTGATCGATTGCCACCTGAGCCGCCTCCGCGACGAGCGCACGCCGGCCGACGAGTTCCGCCAGCTCATCCGCCGCGTGGCGACCCTGCTCGCGTACGAGGCGACCCAGGACCTGGCGACCGAGCCGACCCGCGTCGCCACGCCGCTGACAGAGACCGACGGCGCGCGGCTGGCCGAGCGGGTCGGGCTCGTGCCGATCTTGCGGGCCGGGCTCGGCATGGTCGACCCGGTGCTCGACCTGATCCCCACGGCCGAGGTCTGGCACCTGGGCCTTTATCGCGACGAGGCCACCGCCGAGCCGGTCGAGTACTACAGCAAGCTCCCGCCGGGCCGGCCGGTCGACACCGCTCTGGTGCTCGACCCGATGCTCGCCACCGGCGGGTCGATCATGGCCGCGATGGAGACCCTCAATCAGTGGGGAGTGGGGAGGGTCAAGATCCTGGCGGTGCTCGCCGCGCAAGAGGGCGTGGGCAACGTGGCGGCCGCCTACCCCGAGGCCTCGATCTACGTGTGCCGGATCGACCCGGTCCTCAACAATTCCAAGTTCATCGTGCCCGGCCTCGGCGACGCCGGCGACCGGATCTTCAACACGCCGGCGTGAATGGCGGGCTATCGGCTGTCGGCGATCGGCTATCGGCTGACGGTGGGGTAACGGGATTCGCCGATAGCCGACGGCCGACAGCCGACCACCCTCCGTATGGAACGTCTCATCAGCCTGCTCGGCCTCGTGGTCATGATCGGCCTCGCGTGGCTGCTCAGCACGCACAAGACCCGCGTCAGCCCGCGGGTGGTCGTGGGCGGGTTGGTGCTGCAGTTCGCGTTCGCGTTCTTCGTGATGCGGACCGGCGTGGGCATCCGGCTGTTCGACGCGATCGACGTGGCGTTCATGGCCCTGATCGGCTGCGCCGACGCGGGCAGCCGGACGCTCTTCGGCGACGACTTCCGCGACCACTACCTCGCTTTCAGCGTGCTGCCAACGATCGTGTTCTTCAGCGCGTTCATGTCGATCTTCTACTACCTGGGCGTGATGCAGTGGGTGGTGGGGCTGTTCGCGCGGGTCATGCGGTGGACGCTCGGCACGAGCGGCGCGGAGACCCTGTCGGCCGCGGCCAACGTGTTCGTCGGCCAGACCGAGGCGCCCCTCGTGGTGCGGCCGTACCTGGCGTCGATGACGATGAGCGAGCTCAACTCGGTGATGGTCGGCGGCTTCGCCACCATCGCCGGCGGCGTGCTGGCCGGCTACGCGGACATGCTGGCCGGCTACGAGGAGCTCGGCGTGGGGGCCAAGGACCTGCTCGCCGCGTCGGTCATCTCCGCGCCGGCCGCCCTGTTGATCGCGAAGGTCATGCAGCCGGAGGTCGAGCAGCCCAAGACCCTCGGCGCGGTCAAGATCGAGGTCAAGGACCCGAGCGTCAACGTGCTCGACGCGATCGTCGCCGGCACGACCGGCGGCCTGCAGCTCGCGCTGAACGTCGGCGCCATGCTGATCGTGTTCTTCGCGTTGATCGCGGTCGTCAACGGCCTGCTCGGGTGGCTGGGCGTTCAGGCGCACGGCTTCGGCCTGCTCGGCGGCGACGCGCCCCCCGCGTGGACGCTCGAGGCGGCCTTCGGCTACCTGTTCGCGCCGATGGCTTGGTTGATGGGCGTGCCGTGGGGCGAGTGCCTTCCCGCGGGCGAGTTGCTGGGGATCAAGTGGTTCGCCACGGAGTTCGTCGCGTACCAGCGGCTCGGCGAGTGGGCCGCCGCGGACAGCCCGGTAAAGCTGTCGGCCCGCACGGTGACGATCCTCACCTACGCGTTGTGCGGCTTCGCGAACTTCGCGTCGATCGGCATCCAGGTGGGCGGCATCGGCGGCCTCGCCCCCGAGCGCCGCGCCGACTTGGCGAAGCTCGGCTTGCGGGCGATGATCGGCGGGAGCCTGGCCGGTTTCATGACGGCGTGCATCGCGGGGATGCTGTTGTAGGGGGCGGCGGGTGGCTGGCGCCCGGCCCAATGCGGGGGCTCTTTCGATACTTATTCGCAAAGGCTGAGCGGATCTATGAGGGTGCTTCACACGGAAGAGCAGCTGCGGCAAGGGGTCGAGCGGATGGCGAGCGAGATCGCCCACGCCTACGGCGACCGGCCGTTGACGATCGTGTCGGTGCTCACGGGCAGCGTTGTGCTGCTGGCCGACCTGATCCGCATGCTCGAGATGCCGCTGCGGGTCGGCGTGATCGAGGCCAGCAGCTACGGCGGCGCGCGGACCACCCGCGGCGAGCTGACGGTCAACGCCGAGCTGCTGCTCGACATCCGCGACCGCGACGTGCTGCTCGTCGACGACATCTTCGACACGGGCCACACGCTGGTGAAGGTCGTCGAGAAGGTCCAGGAGCTCGGCGCCGCGTCGGTGCGGACCGCGGTGCTGCTGCGGAAGCACGGCCGGCAGGAGGTCAGCGCGCAGCCCGATTTCGTCGGCTTCGAGATCCCCGACGAGTTCGTCGTCGGCTACGGGCTCGACTACGACGACCACTACCGCAACCTGCCGTACCTGGGCGTGTTGGAGCAGGCCGACCTGGACCGCCACCACGAGCTGTTCGCCGCGTCGGAAAAGCAATAAGCCAACCGCCCCCGCGGTTTCGAAACGAGACAAACACGACACGCGCCGCGCGAGGCGCGTGATGTAACGAAACTTGTAACGAAAACCGAGCTAAGCCCTTCCGCCGCGGGCGCTTGTCGTTTCGTTACACCCACACGCCGCGCCCTCGGCCGATCGCGCGATTTCGGCGCCGGTTGCGTCGGAACAAAACTCGTTATTCTCGCGGCCGTTCCGTCGACAGATCCAAGAATTGACCACTAGGCTTGGGGCTTTGGGGGTCGCCTCCCACGGCAACCATGCCCCAAAGCCAGCTCTCACCAGTTGAGGACAGCCGCCAACCAGCGGGTCTGACGTGGATAGCCTAGCCGCCCCGCAGCGCCGTCAACCGACGCCGACTACCGCCGGCGTGTGGCGCGAGGTGCTCCGGCTGCTCCGGCGGGATTGGCCGACGCTGTTGGCGGTCAGCGTGGCGGCCAAGGTCCTCGTGGCGGCGGCGTTCGGGCCGATCGCCGCGGTGGTGCTCCAGCTGGGCTTGTGGCTCGGGGGCGAACCGGTCGTCACCGACCTGGACCTGTTGTCGATCGCCCGGTCGCCGGTTGCGCTCGTTGCGGCGGCCGCGGCGGTCGTCCTCGGCGTGACCGGCTGGGCCATCGAGCTCGTGGCGATGGCGTCGGTCCTGCGCGGCCGCTCCCTCGGCGCCTGGCCGGCGATCCGCGACACGCTCGCCCGCACCAACACGATCGCGCGCCTTTCCGGCTGGGTGCTGGTCGAGTCGGCCAAGTGGCTCGGCCCGCTGGTGGTGGTGATCGCGGCGGCGTACCTGACGCTGCTGAGGCGGTACGACATCAACTACTACCTGACCGAGAAGCCGCCCGCGTTCTGGGGCTCGGCGGCTGTCGCCGCGTTGGCGGCGGGGTACGCGCTGTGGGGCATGGCGAAGCTGCTAGCGCGGTGGCTCGCCGCGCCGGGCATGGTGGCCGACGGCCTGGGCTCGAGCGAGACGCGTCGCGCGGTGGCGGCGCGCGGCGCGCCGCCGCCGAGGGCCCGGCTCGCGCTGGGCCAATGGCTGGCCGCTTCGGCCCTCGCGCCGGTGGCGCTCGCGGCGCTCGGCGCCGGCGTCTTCGCGGTGGCCGCGCCGTGGTGGCCCCGCTCCCTCACCGCGATCGCGATCGGCCTCGGGCTGTGTGTCGTTGCCGGGTGGGCGGCCGCGCTGGCGTGCAACCTCCTCAGCACCGCGGCGCTCGCCGGCTTGGCCGCCGCGATGCTGCCGACCAATGTGTCTCCCGACGAACGCCCCGCCGCGCCGAGCTGGCTGACGCGCGGGCGCGTGGCGGCCGGGGCGGTGCTGCTGGTGTTGTTGTCGGCTGTGGCCGGTTTTGCGGCGATCGGCGCGGCGACGGTCGACGACGACATCGCCGTGATCGCCCACCGCGGCGCCGCGCTCGCCGCGCCGGAGAACACCCTCGCTTCGGTCCGGGCGGCGATCGACGCCGGGGCGGATTGGGTCGAGATCGACGTGCAAGAGAGCCGCGACGGCGAGGTGATCGTCTTCCACGACAGCGACTTCATGAAGGCGGCCGGCGTGGCGACGAAGGTCTGGGACGTGACCGCCGAGGAGCTCGCCCGGATCGACGTCGGCGCCCGCGTCGGCCCCGAGTTCGCCGGCGAGCGCGTCCCGACGCTCGGCGACGTGCTCGAGCTGTGCCGCGACCGCATCGGCGTGCTCGTCGAGCTGAAGTACTACGGCCACAACGTCGACCTGGAGCGGCGCGTGGCCGATCGTGTCGAGGCCGCCGGCATGGCGCCACAAACGATGTTCATGTCGCTCGACCGCGCGGGCGTGCGGCGGCTGAAGGCGCTGCGGCCGGACTGGCGGGTCGGCCTGTTGCTGTCGGTCTACGTGGGCCGGGCGAGCCACTTGGAGGCGGACTTCTTGGCGATGAACGCGTCGTTCATCAACGCCCGCTCGCTGCGCGTCGCGCGCCGGCAGGGGCGCGAGGTCTATGCGTGGACCGTCAACGACCCGGTGGCGATGGCCTCGCTGGCGAGCCTGGGCGTGGCGGGCCTGATCACCGACGACCCGGCGCTCGCCCGAGGGTCGCTCGACGAGTGGAGCGACCTGTCCCCGGTAGGCCGCCTGCTGCTGCAAGTGGCCGGCAGCGTCGGGCCGAAGTCGGCGAGCGCCGAGCCGTGAGGCTCCTGGCGACTCTGGTGCTGTCCGTCTTGCTTCTTGCGAAAGTGATTGCCCGCGAATGGCGCGAATACGCGGGGATTAAGAGAGAGAGGAAAGCTGTACGACGCGGCGCGGAAAGCCCAGGCCCCCGGAGTCAAGACTGGCGCTTATTCGCGTCATTCGCGGGCCAACCGATGCGGGAAGGCGTTACGCCCCTCGCGCTTCTATGGCTGGGTTGGGATCCCTGCGCCACCGGCAATTCGCGACAAGCTCTGCCGCGGCTACGCTCCCACCAGCCCCGGCAGGGGCTCGGTGCTGTCGGCGAAGCTCTCGGCCGGCACGCCGACGGTTTGGAGCATCGTTAGCAGGAGGTTGGCCATCGGCGTTTCTTCCTCTTGGCGGAGGTAGCGGCCGTGGCGGAGGCCCATCGCTGCGCCGCCGGCGAGAACGAGCGGGTAGTTGACCGCGTTGTGGGTGGTGCTGCACGCGCTGCCGTAGAGGGTCAGCGTGTTGTCGAGCAGGGTGGCGTCGCCGTCGGGGGCGCCCTTCAGCCGGTCGAGGAACGAGGCGAACTGGTTGGTGAGCCACTGGTCGTAGCGGCCCCACTCTTCCCAGTGGCCGGGCTCGGCGTCGTGGCTGATGGTGTGGTGGCCCTTGTCGATCCCGACGGCGAGCTTGGGGAAGTTCTCGCCGAAGCCGATGCCGTCTTCGCGCGCCATCATGAACGTGACGACCCGCGTGAGGTCGGTCTGCAACGCGAGCTTGATCAGGTCGAACATCGCGCCGAGGTAGCCCGACGGGTCGACCGCCGGCGCGACCGACAGGTCGGGCGGGCCGCCGGGGGGGGTCGGGAGCGGCTGGCCGAGCCAACGCTCGTTGCGGCGGATCTGGTCTTCGACCGAGCCGACCGACGTGAGGTACTCGTCGATCTGCCGCCGGTCGGCCTCGCCGAGGGAGCGCGCCAGGTCGCGCGCGTCCTCGAGCACCAGGTCGACGATCTTCTTGCCGCGGGCGAGGCTCTTCTTGCGATCGGTCTTGTCGCCGCCGCCGGCGAAGTAGCGTTCGAAGATCGCGCGTTGGCGGTGCTCGGCCGGGATCGGCATGCCGCGGTCGTCGAACGACAGGGTCGCCACGCGCGACTTGTAGCCGACGCCGCCGTCGGTCGACAGCACCAGCGACGGGTAGCGCGTGTCGCGGCCGAGCGTCGCGGCGGCGAGCTGGTCGGCCGAGATCTGGTTGCGGTACTGCGCGCCGCGGAGGTCGCCGCCGGTCAGCCACGTGTCGCCCGCCAGGTGGCCCAGCAGGCGGCGGCTCTTCGGGTGGCTGAGCCCGCCGAGGATCGTCAGGTCGTCGCGGTGGCGCTCCAGCGGAGCGAGGACCTCCGTGGGGCGGTAGTCGGCGCCGTGGCCCTCGGGGAACCACCGCCAGCGGGCGTTCACGGAGTCGTCCTCGGGGGGGAGGCTGACGCCGTTCGGGAAGTACACGTAGCACAGCCGCTTGGGCCGCGCCGCGGGGGCGGCGGCGCCGGAGGCCATGGCCTCGAGCTGCGGCAGCGCGCACGCGACGCCGGCCCCGCGGAGGAAGGTGCGTCGGTCGATGCGCCAAGAGCGGCCGTTCATCGTGGGGGCCTTGGGGCTTCGGCGGGGCGGGGGTCGGATTGGCGCCGGGGCGCTCGCGCCTGCCGCGGCGAGGCCGGCTCACCCCCGGGGGCGGCGCCGGAGAACGACGGGCTGGCGACGACCCCCTGGACGATTGTAATCAAGCGACCACGCGGCTGGGCCGCGGCGACGATCCGGTCGATCTCGGGCCGCTCGCGGAACGTGACTTCCTTGCCGGTCGCGTAGGCGAACAGGTAGGTCGCGAGGGCGCGGATCAGGTCGTCGCGTCGGTGGGCGAGCAGGTATCGGCTCAAGCCGTCGACCCCATCGACGACGGCGCCGTCGGGCAGGGTCGTGCGGTCGTCGATGGGGGCGCCGGCCGCGTCGGTCTGGCGGGGCCGTCCGACGGCGTCGAGGCCTTCGAAGACAAAGCCGTAGGGGTCGATCGCCTCGTGGCAGGCCATGCAGCTCGGGTTGTCGCGGTGCTGCTCGAGCCGCTCCTTGAGCGAATCCGGCGCGCCGTGCTCACCGGCCTTGGCTAGCTCCGGCACGTTCGGCGGGGGCGGCGGGGGCGGGTCGCCGAGCAGACGCTCGCGGAGCCACACGGCGCGCTTGATCGCGTGCGGCTGCGCGCCGTCGGAGTGGCCGTTGAGCATCGCCCCCTGGGCGAGCAGCCCACCGGGCCGCGCGCCAGTGACCAGGCGGAAGTGGTTCCCGCGCACGCCCGACACGCCGTAGAACTCGGCGAGGTTTTGGTTGAGCACCGCTGCGCCGGCGCTCGGGTCGACCAGGTCGTCGACGGTCCGCGCGGCGCGGAGCAGCTCGGCGAAGTAGCGGACGGTCTCTTCGGTCTGGTCCGCTTTGACGAACCGTGTGTAGTCCGGGAAGCGGCGCACGTCGGTCGACATCGACTCGTGGCGGTCGAGCCGCAGCCACTGCGTGGCGAAGTTGCGGACGAAGTGGTCGGCGCGGGGGTCTTGGACCAGCCGGTCGATCTGCTGCTGGAGCGACTCGCTAAGCCGGCCCTCGGACGCCAGCGCGAGCAGCTCGTCGTCGGGTGGCCCGTCCCAAAGGAAGTACGCTAGCCGCGACGCGAGTGCGTGCTCGGCGTGCTCGGCGTGCGGGGCCTGCTCGGCGTGCGGGGCCGCTTCGGGGCGATCGACGTAAAGGAAATTGGGCGAGCAGAGCACCGCGACCAGCGCTTCGCGGAGGGCCCCTTCTAGCGTGTCGTAATCGCCGCGGACGGCGTCGAAGTACTCGACGTAACGCTCGGCTTCCGCGGCGTCGACCGGCCGGCGGAACGCCCGCTCGGCGAAGCGGCGGATCACTTCCGCGGCGTAGGCGCGCGGGTCTTGCTGTCGGAGCGGCGAGTCGAACAGCAGCCGCTCGTGGCTCGCGGGGGGCCACTGGGGGTGGTAGGGGGCCTCGAACTCGATCGACTCGACCAGCAGCCGCGGCCCGGGGTCGTCGGGGTCCTTGACGAGGTGGTCGTTCCACACGCCGACGATCAGGATGCCCGACAGCGGGTCGAAGTCGTTCGGGTCGACGATCGGAGCGGGGACGCTGGCGAAGTCGCCCACGAAAAGGTACTCGCGCGACTCGTCCGCCGGCGTAGCGACGGGTGTCGACTCGCCGACCGTGCCGTACTCCATGCCGTCGTCGGTCCGGCTGCCGACAAACGCCCGCAGGTAGGGCTGGCGGTCTTCGCCGCTGGGGTCGCCGGTCGACCGGACACGCACGCGGATCGCGAACGGGCCCTCCGGCGTGGCGAGTCGGCGGAGCAGGAGTTTCAGATTCGGCGAGGGCCCCCGCCAGCTGTGGGGCGAGACCTCCCGGTGGGGCAGGGCCGCGTCGAGCTCGACGCCGTCGCCCACGACGCGGTACCGCTCCGGCGAAGAGCCACGCATGCCGATCCCCACGTCGGGGCGGACGCGGGCGAGTTCGGCGAGGCTCGCCCGGTCGGTGGCGGGCCGGCCGTCGGCGTCGAGCAACTCGACGCGGAAGTCCTCTCGCGCGATCGGCGCCGCCTGGTAGCCGTCGATCTCGGCTGCGCCGGTGGCGGGGTCGGTGTCGTCGGAGCGGTTCTCGCCGAGCACCACGCGGACCCGCAAGCCGTCGGGCCGCGGCCCGACGACGATCGCCCTAGAAAGCGCTTCGCGGGCGATCCGCTCGTAGTAAGCGACGTGCAGCGGCGAGGTCTGTTGGGCAGCGATCGAACCCTTCAAGCCGAGGGGAGACTTCGCGTCGTCGGGCAGGTCGGCCGCCAGTTCGGGCGGCACGTCGAGCAGCGTCGCGAGCGAGTGTTGGTACTGGGTCTTGGTCAGGCGCCGCAGCCGCGTTCCGCCCGGGGCCGCGGCCCGCGCCTCGTCGAGAAGCCGCTCGATCGCGCCGAGCAGCTCGAGCTTGTCTCCGGCCGGCAGGGGGCCCATCTCGGCGGGCGGCATCTCGCCCTTGGCGACCCGCGTGCGGACCTTGTCCCAGAACTCGGCCCGGTCGACGCCCCATGGCTTGTCGTCGAGGCGCAGGCCGCCCTCCTCGAGGTACTCGCCGTGGCAGTCGAAGCAATTGGCTTCGAGCGGAGCGTGGGCGGCCGGCGGAGGGCTCTCGTTCGCCCGGCTCGCTCCGGCGGCGGCGGCGATCGACAACACGAGCAGCAACCAGCCCGCCGTGCGGCGGCAGAGCCTCGCGGGGCGTCGGCAGAGCCTCGCGGGGCGGGCGCGCGGCGGTGGCGGGGTGCGGATCACTGCACCCTATCGTGCGATCCAGGGGCCGCTAGCGTCAAGCACGCCCCTGCGGCTGGCCGCGGCCTAGTCGGCGGCGACGAAGTGTGTGAGCTCTTGCCCGCGCTTGCCGGCGGCGTGCTCCAACACGCTGTCGATCGTGGTCGAAGCGATGGCGTCGAGCGCCTCGTGCGTGAGGAACGCTTGGTGGGAGGTCACCACCACGTTGTTGAACGACATCAGGCGGCCGAGGACGTCGTCGGTGAGCACCTGGCTGGACAGGTCGTGGAAGAAGATGCCGGCCTCTTCCTCGTACACATCGAGCCCCGCCGCGCCGACCTGCCCGGTCTTGAGCCCCTGGATCAACGCGCGGGTGTCGACCAGGCCGCCGCGGCTGGTGTTGATGAGCATCGCGCCGCGTTTCATGCTCGCGATCGCGTCGGCGTCGATGAGGTGGTGCGTTTCCTTGAACAGCGGCAAGTGCAGCGTGACCAGGTCCGAGTTGGCGAGCAGCTCGGGGAGGTCGACGTAGCGGGCGCCGTGCTCGCTGGCGAACGCCTCGTCGGGCTGCGTGTCGTAGGCGAGCACGTTGCAGCCGAAACCGCTGAGGATCCGCACCACGCAGCGCCCGATCTTGCCCGCGCCGACCACGCCGGCTGTCTTGCCGTGCAGGTCGAAGCCGGTGAGCCCGTCGAGGACGAACGCGCCGGTGCGGTTGCGCAGGTAGGCCAGGTGCAGGCGCCGGTTGAGCATCAGCGCGAGCGCGACGGTGTGCTCGGCGACCGCGTGGGGCGAGTAGGCGGGCACGCGGACGACGTCGATCCCCGCGTCGCGGCACGCGGCGAGGTCGACGTTGTTGTAGCCCGCGCACCGCAGCGCGACGAGGCCCACGCCGAGTTCCACGAGCGCGTCGACGACCGGCGCGTCGCAGCGGTCGTTGACGAACAGGCAGACCGCGTCGGCGCCGGCGGCGGCCGACGCGGTGTCGGCGTCGAGCGAGGCCTCGACCGGCTGGATCACCAGGCGGTCGTCGTTGGCCCGCTCGAAGGCGTCCCGGTCGTAGCTCTTCGCGTCGAACATCACGACGCTCGGCTTGTCGCGTTGGGGGCCGTCGGCGCGGGCCGAGTCGATCGCCGAGAGGAGCCGCCGCGCGGAGCGCGCGTCCACACCGCCGAGCGATTGCAGGCGCGCGACGAGGTCCTCGAGCCGTTGCTGGTTGGTCATGGAGACTCGCGCGGCGGGCCGCGACCTATCGGGCGGCCGCTTCGATAAGGGCGGGCGGGAGTTCGGGCGTGGCGCCGGCGCGCGAGGCGACGAACGCCCCCACGCGGTCGGCGAGCTTGATGCGCTGCTGGATCGGCCAGCCGTGCAGCGCGCCGACGAGCAACGCGGCGCAGCACGCGTCGCCGGCGCCGACGGTGTCCGCGTCGGGGTCGCGCTGGAAGTCGTCCGGCGGCGGGCTGTCGGCCACGTGCTGCTTGCCCCCGGCGTACACCGCCGTGCCGTCGGCCCCGCGCGTGAGCGCGAGCCACTCCAGGTCGTACCCGTCCACCAGGGCGAGCGCGCGGGCGTCGACGCTGTCGTCGCATTGCGTGCCCAGCAGGCCGACGATCTCGTCCAGCTCGTCGGCGTTGAGCTTCACCGCCGTGGCCAGCTCGAGCGAACGACGCACCACCGTGGGCGAGTAGAAGCTCTGGCGGAAGTTGACGTCGAACAAGCGGATCGCTTGCGGCGCCGCCTCGAGGAACGAGTAGATCGTCTCGCGGCTGGGGTAGCTCCGCTGCGCGAGCGTGCCGAACGCGACGGCGCTCGACCGGTTGGCCAGCCCCTGCCACGACCCGTCGAGCGCCAGGCGGTCCCAGGCGACGTTGCTGGCGAACTCGTAGTCGGCTTGGCCCTGGTCGTCGACTCGGACCTGGACCGTGCCGGTCGGCCGCTCGGCGTCGATCTGCACCGCGTCGGTCGACACGCCCCGCTGGGTCAGCTCGTCGAGGAAGCGCTTGCCGAGGGGGTCGTCGCCAACGCGGGTGGCGGGCATCCCGGCGCCGCCGTCGCGGCGGAGCAACGCGTCGGCGTGCACGGCCAGGTTGACCGGCGCGCCGCCGAGGACCGTGCGGTCGGGGAAGCAGTCGAAGAGCGCCTCGCCGAGGCCGATCACCAGCGGCGACGGCGTGGGGGCGCCAAACGTTTGGGCGGAAGGTTCGGGCGGCACGGCTTGCTACTTCCGGGTGCGCGGCAACGGCTATCGTCCGCCGGCAGGCAGTGGGGCGGAGACCACGCTTGCACCGTAAACCTTGCGCGCCGCGCCGCCCAGGGAGGCCCCCCGGGGCAACTGGGTGTTTTATGTCCGATTGGGCGGGTGAGGTTCGAACTTCGTGCTGAGGAAAATTCGTGCTGAGGAAAAGCGGAAGGCGGAAGGCGGAATACGGAAGGATCTTGTTCGAGGTCCAGTCGCGGCGGACCCTCTCGCCTTTTGGTAGATCGCTCAGTTCGACCCACCGTCCGGGCTGGAAGCACCAAACGGCCTTGGGAGGGCGCCGCTGGCGGCGCCAGCAAGGGGCGCCTTCGGCGCGTTCGGAGTGCGGCCGGCGTCGCGGATCGGTCGAAAAAGAACCCCAGCGGCCGGCGCCGACCGGGGTCGCTGCTGCGCAGCGGCAAACCAGCGCGAGCGCGCCCTCCACAGCCCAGGCGATGGATCAGTTAGCCATCAAGATGCTCGTCGCGGACCGGGGCAAGTTGCTCACGGCGCTGGTGGGCGTGGTCTTTTCGGTCGTGCTGGTCAACGTGCAGGGCGGGCTCTTCCTGGGCCTGATTGGCAAGGCGAGCCTGCTCGTGGACCAGAGCGGCGCCGATCTGTGGGTCGGCCACCTGCGGATGAACAACGTCGACTTCCCCCAAGACATCCCGCGGCGGTGGGTCCATCGGATCCGCGCGATCGACGGCGTCGAGCGGGCCGACCCCTACGTGATCGGCCACACCATCATGACGCTCCCCTCCGGCGCGTTCGAGCAGGTGCTGGTCGTCGGGTGCGACTCTGCCTCGCTCGCGGGCGCCGCCGCGCAGATGGCCCTCGGCGAGGTCGGCGCGATCCGCTCGCCCGACGCGGTGCTGCTCGACGCCGACGACCTCGACAAGGTCGAGCACCCCGCGATCGGCGAGTTGCGTGAGGTCGGCCACCGGCGCGCGCGGGTGGTGGGCTACACGCGGGGCGTGCTGGGCTTCCTGGTGACCCCGTACGTGTTCACCACGCTGGACCGGTCGGCGGCGTACCTGCGGAAGCCGACCGACCGGGTGTCTTACTTCTTGGTGCGGCTCGCGCCCGGCGCCGACGCCCGCCGCGTGCGCCAGGCGATCGAGGCCCGGCTGCCCGACGCCGAGACGATGACCGCCCGTGAGTACGCGGTGGCCTCGATCGACTACTGGCTGCGTCGGACGGGGATCGGCCTGAGTTTCGGCGCGGCGACCGGCTTGGGCCTGGTCGTGGGGCTGATCGTCGTGGGGCAGACGCTCTACGCGTCGGTCCTCGACCGCGCGCCGGAGTACGCGACGCTCAAGGCCATCGGCGCCAGCGAGGCGCAGCTCCGCTCGGTGCTGGTCTGCCAGGCGGTCACCCTCGCGCTGGCCGGCTCGGCCTGCGGCTTGTTGCTGGTCGCCGTGGCGCAAACAGCCTGCGCGACGCCCCGCGCGCCGATCACCATCCCGTGGCAGGTGAGTGTCGGCAGCGTGGTGCTCGTGGGGGTGATCTGTCTGTTCGCTTCGCTCGCGCCGTACCTGAAGCTGCGGCGGGTCGACCCCGGCCTGGTGATGCAGTAGCCGTCCCCCCCCGGACCCGCGATGCCCGTCCTCGCTCCCCAACCGTCGCCCGCCCCGCCCCGCGAGGGAGAGTTCGCGGTGTCGCTGCGCGGCGTGCACAAGGCCTACAAGCGGGGCGGCTCGGCAACGCCGGTCTTGCGCGACGTGTCGCTCGCGATCTCCCACGGCGAGGCGGTCTTCCTGCTCGGCCCTTCGGGCAGCGGCAAGACGACCCTCATGTCGATCGTCGGCTGCCTGCTGACCGCCGACGCGGGCGAGGTGCGCGTCCTCGGCCGCGACGTGACGCGCCTGTCGCTCGACGAGCGGGCCGCGCTGCGTCGGCGGCGCCTGGGGTTTGTGTTCCAGCGGTTCCAGCTCGTGCGCGGCCTGTCGGCCGCGGAGAACGTGGCCGTGCCGCTGCGGCTGGACGGCTGGTCGAGCGGCGCCGCTTCGAAGCGGGCGGCCGGATTGCTCGAGCGGGTCGGCCTCGCCGACCGCGCGCACGAGGCGCCGCACCGGTTGAGCGTGGGCCAGTGCCAACGGGTGGCGATCGCCCGCGCGTTGGCCGCCGAGCCGACCATCGTGCTCGCCGACGAACCGACCGCGTCGCTCGACGCGGAGTCGGGAGCGGCGGCGATGCGGCTGCTGAGGGAATTGACCGTCGACGCCGGCCGGACGTTGGTGGTGGTCACACACGACCACCGGATCGTTCCCGCGGCGGGGTCGAAGGAGCGGATCGTCGCGATGGACAGCGGCCGCGTGTCGGAAACCGAAAGCCGGGCGAAACGGGGAGGGCGACCAGGATGAGCCGCTTTATTTGGTTGGCTATCGCGGTGGCGGTCATCGGGGCCTCGGCGGCCGTGATCGATCGACGCTCCTCGGCGCCCGCGCCGCCGACGCGCCGAGCGATCGCGTTGCCCGACGTGATCAGCGCGCCGGGGATCGTCGAGGGAGCGAGCGCCGACGTGCTGCTCCGCCCCGAGGTGCGGGGGCTGGTGGTGGAACGCTTCGTCGAGGTGGGCGACCGCGTAGAGCGTGGCGGACCGCTGCTGCGTCTCGACGACCGCCGCGCGCGGCTGGCGGTGCGTTCCGCGGAGGCCGAGCTGGCGTCGGCCCAAGCCGAACTCGATCGCCTGCTCAACGGCGCGCGATCCCACGAGCGCGAAGAGGCCCGCGCCCTCCGCCAGGCGACTTCGGTGCGGTTGAACCAAGCGAAGACGAACCTCGACCGGCTCGTGCGACTCGAGCGGCAGAGCGCCGTGTCCGGCCAAGAAGCGGACGACGCGCGGGCGAACGTCGAGAACCTGGTCGCGCAGCTAGCGGCCGCCGACGCGCGCGTCGCGATGCTGGAGGCCCCGGCCCGTGACGACGAGGTCCGCCTGGCCAGGGCGCGGATCGCGGCGGCCGAGGCGAACGTCGAGGTCGCCCGGTTGGCCCTGGAGAAGACCACCATCGTGTCGCCGATCGACGGCCGCGTGCTCGACCTCGACGCACAGGTCGGCGAGCTCGTGTCGCCCGACCAGGGGCCGGTCGCGGTGGTGGCCGACACGAGCCGGCTGCGTGTGCGGGCGTACGTGGAGGAGTTCGACGCGCCGCGGGTCGAGGCCGGCGCGACCGCCGAGGTCCGAGCCGACGGCTTGCCCGAGACCGCCTACGCGGGTCGCGTCGCGACGGTGGGCCCGCGGATGACGGCCAAGAGTTTGTTTAGCGGCGAGCCGAACGAGCTGTACGACACGAAGGTCCGCGAGGTGGTGATCGACCTGAGCGGCGCGGCAAACCTGATCGTCGGGCTGCGCGTCGACGTGCGGCTCGGTCCCACCGCGCGCGAGGCGCGTCGCGAAGCGAGCAACACCTCCGCACAGTAGGCCGTCGGTCGACCACTCCGCCGGGAGCGTGGCTTGCAGCCAGCGAGCGTCCGCAGGCAAGCTCCGCGGAGCGTGTTCAGCCGGCGAGCTGGCGCTGCGGCTCGAACGGCAAGATCACGGGCTCCTCGTCCAAGCCGGTGGGCTCGATCCGACCAGTCCACTCGGGCGATTGCTCGCCGGCCAGCCAAGCGAGCTCGGCGGCGAGCGCGTCGCTGTACGGGGGCCGCTGCATCGCGTGCAGGCCGAAGACCTGCTCGACAAAGAGCCGCCGGTGCGCCGGCGACGCCATGGCCTGCAGTGCGGGCAGGTCGAGCATCAGCAGCACGGCCGGGTTGCCGCGAACGGCGCCGTAATTGCGGACGTCGTCGCAGAGCATCTCGAACCCGAGCCGCCGCTGGTAGAACTTCGCGTGCCGCGGGTGCACGGTGATCATGAGTTCATCGACCCCCGTTTGGACCGCAAACTGAGCCGTGAACGCCATGAGCGACGACAGCAGGCCACCGGAACGGTGCCGGTCCGATCGCCGGTCGGCCAGGCACGAGACCTCGGCGAACGGCACGCCCGCGAGCCGGCGCTGCTCGATAAACTCGGGAAAGACGGACTCCAGCGGCACTCCGAAGTGGCTGTCGCGAACGAGCGACAGCGTGCTGGCGACCTCGCCGCGGCAGAGCGCGACAAGGATGTCGGTCGTCGGGAGAGTGTGCTGGGGCAGCACGCGGCAGCCAGATTCATTCGGCTCGATGAGCCCGGCGTCGCAATACGAGTCGTGGACCAGCCGCAGGGCGTTCAGCACGTCGCGACGCGACGACGCAACCGTCACCGGCAGCGGCGCGTTCGACTGGCTAGGAGCCGTGCCGAGGGATCGATCAGGGCGTACATCGGGCGCAGTTTTCGCGAGCATTGCGACCTTTCCTTGGTGCAGGGTCGTCTGCCGCCGCCCGATCTCTCCGCACCCGGAACGCAATCCGGATTCGGAAGTCTCTCCCCGTAGGAAGAGGATCGGCCGTTGAGCGGCGCCGGAGCAAAAGTCTTGGGAAAAGGGGGCGGAAGGCAGGGCCCTCCGCTGCTGAACAGATAGCTCGGGGAACCCTTGGCGCCAAATCGGAAAGACTCGAATCGGGCGACATCGAGGGTTGCACCGCTGGTCTTGCGGGTGGTACGGGCCAGAGCGGCCCACCGGAACGCCTAGGGCGACCGTGCCCTTCCGCGAACACAGTGCTAGCCTTATCACGGCTGTTGTAGCGACGCAATTGGGCTAACCCGTAAACTGCTTCCAATTTCGGCAAATTGCCCGGCTTGTGGATTTCAGCAGGCGACAGTTGAATCACCTCACCCCCTCGCAGCGCGCGAGTCGACTCGCAGGCCGGAGCCGCTACGGAGCCCTGTATGGTCGTCGATGACACGTCGCCCGGAGTGGGCCAATCCACTCCGCAGCCGCCGCGGAACGAGAGCGGCGAAGGAATCGCTTCCGTCCGCTGGGACTACGACCTTGCTTTCGCGCGGAACCGGGGCCTGATCAGCCGGGAGCACCAAGAGGTGTTGCGGAACACGCGCGTGGCAATCGCCGGCCTCGGCGGGGTCGGGGGGAACCACCTGATCGAGCTGGTCCGGATGGGCTTCGGTCGGTTCACGATCGCCGATCCGGACACGTTCGACGTCGCGAACACGAACCGGCAGTTCGGCGCGAAGTTGTCCAATCAGGGGCGCGGCAAGGCCGAGGCGATGGCCGAAGCCGCGCTGGACATCAACCCCGAGCTCGACCTGCGGGTGATGGCCGAGCCGATCGGCCCGGACAACCTGGACCGCTTCTTCGACGGGGCCGACCTCTACATCGACGGGCTCGACTTCTGGGCCTTCTCGGTGAGGCCGCTCGTTTTCCGCGAGGCGCGGCGACGCAGCATCTGGGCGATCACGTCCGCGCCGCTGGGCTTCAGCGCGGCCCGCCTGGTGTTCGACCCAGGAGGGATGTCGTTCGACGAGTACTTCGGCCGCCTGGACGAGATGCCCGAACTCGACCGGTTCTGCAATTTCCTGCTCGGCCTCGCGCCGGCGGGGACCCACTTCCGTTATCTCGACCTGAGCGAGGTCGACCGCGGCGAGACCCGCGGCCCGTCGTCGGGGGCGGCCTGCAGCCTGTGTGCGGCGCACACGGCGGTCGACGCGATGCGGATCATCTGCGACAGAAAGAAACCGGCCGCCGCCCCGGCATGGAAGCAGTTCGACGCATACTTCGAGCAGGTGAAACACGGCGTGTTGCGATGGGGAAACCGCGGCCCGGTGCAACGGGCCAAGCTTCACCTCCTCAAGCAAAAAATGCGGTCCCTTGGTTACGCCTGATGAACGGAAATCTGGAAAAAAAGTTTGACGCGAGCCGACCGGACGGACGCTCGCCCAACGCCAACCCCGAAGCCGACACCGGAGCCGACACCGAAGCGATCCTCCAGACCGCCCTCCGGGCGCCGTCCGCGGAGAACACGCAGCCGTGGCGGGTCGAGCGCGGTCGGACGGGGGTGCTCGTCCGCTACGACCGCTCGCGAAGGATGCCCTCGGACCCCGGCGGGATGCTCGACTACACGGGGCTCGGGGCTCTGATCGAGTCGATCGTGCTCGCGGCGTCCGGGCGTGGCCTGCTGGCGACAGTCGAAGCGCCGCCCCCGCGCGACGACGACGATCGGCTGCCGCTCGTCGCCGACATCCGCTTCGCGCCGGGCGGCGCGCCTGACCCGCTGTGCGAGTTCCTCGCGTCCCGCTGCACGACGCGGCGTATGGCGGCCGACAAGCCGGTCCCGGGCGACCTTCTCGAGTCGATGGCGAGGGCCGTTCGCCAGCCGGGCGTTCGCATCGACTGGATACCGGCCGGCCGTGTGCGCGACGTCGCGGCGCTGGTGGGCGACGCCACTCGGTTGCGGTTCGAGCACGCCGAGTACCACCGGGAGTTCTACGAGAACCTGCGGTTCACGCGCGACGAAGCCGAGCGGACCGGCGACGGCCTCGACGTGGCGACCCTGCAGCTGCCGCCGGGCGTCGCGAGCGTGATGCGGTTCTTCCGAAAGTGGTCGCGGACGCGGGTAGGCAACCTATTAGGCTATTCGCGAGGTATCGGCTCTCACGCGGCTAAAGAGGTGGCCGGCAGCGGCGCCGTGGGAATGCTCACCGTTGAGGAGCCCGACCCGGGCTCTTTCCTGCGTGGGGGGAGAGATTTCCAGCGTGTGTGGCTGGAGGCGACGCGCCTTGGTTTGGCCTTCCACCCCGTGGCGGGGCTGACGGTGTTCGTCGGCCACGGTGAGCGACCAGACGCCATTGAGTCGCCGCCAGATTTGATAGAGAAGACTCGGCAGATAGCTGGCCGATTTAGATCGCTCGCTCCGGCAGCCTCGGGACGAACACCCCAAATGATGTTTCGCGTGGGTTACGGGCCAAGGCCGGCGGTGGCTTCCCTACGAAGGCCGATCGGTTAGTCGCCGCTTGCTCGTGCACCACGGGACCTTGTGCGGGCTTTGCCGGTTTGACGCAGCGGAGCGTCGCAGTCGGCCCGCAAGTCCTCAACGCTCAACAGACATGTCGACAAAGCAAAGCATGCTGCCGCTGCACCGGCTGGCGCCGCTCATCGTGCGGCAGAACCTTTCGCGGCAGACGCTGGGGCGTACGCCGGAGCCCGTCGCTGAGACCAACGAGGCCGACCACGTCGAGCAATACAACCGCGTCGGCGAGACGCGGTTGATGGTTTCCTATGCGGTTGGGCTCGAACTCATCGACCGGGTGGTAGGAGGTCGGCGCGAACTGGCGTACGACTTCGCGTCGGGTCCGGGGCGGTTCACCGCGATGCTGCACACGCACCTCGGATTCGATCGAGTCGTCGGGATCGACTTGGCGCCAAACATGGTCCAAAGGGCGACCGAGAACTCTACTGCGGCGGGGCTGTCCGACCGCGTCGTCTTCCAGCGAGGCGACATCACGAACCCAGACGGACTGCCGGACGGGTCCGCCGACCTTTGCTGCTTCGCCGACGCGGCCCACCACTTGTCGGACCTGGATGCCGTCTCGACGACGCTGTGCGCCATGGAAAGGGTGACGCGCAGCGATGGCGTCGTCGTCCTGATGGACCTGGTCCGCCTCAAGACCGCGGCGATCACGCGGGAGTACGTGGAGCTGGTAGGAAGCGACTATATCGAGCTAGGCCTGCCTGCGTTCAAGCAAGACTTCAGGGATTCGATGTACGCGGCGTGGACCGCGCAGGAACTCCAGCAAGCCGTGCCGAGGAGCACGTCGAAGGCTTGGTTCCAGATCGTCTCCTTCGCGATGCCATGCGTCCAGTTCATTTGCGGCGTTCCCGTCGAGCGGCGCGCGCTGCTTGGGAAAGGCGCAAGCAGGATCTCTAAGTCGTCCGACATTGCGCCCAGGCATATGTGGAACGAGTGGCAGCTGTTGCGCCAACTGTTGTTCCGGAGCCGCTCTCGCCGTATCGCCTGACCGGCCTGCCCACGGGCTTTGGTGACGGTGAGACTAGGCGGTTTCGTTGTTGACGCGGGTCTGAAGCCCCGGCGCGCCGAGGTTCGCGCTCGCGGCCTGTTGGCCATCCGCCGTCGTCCGTTATCAGCTGCCAAGTAGAAGTAGTCGAGGTGGTTTGGCAGGCGCAAAAAAAGAGCCCGGTCGGATTCCGACCGGGCTCTTTCGTTAGCTGCAAGAACACTGCTCGCGGATCAAGCGTCACCCGAGGGCCACGCCGGATCGGTCAGTCGCCTAGCGGCGACGGCCACGCATCGCCGCGGCCGCCGAGACCAAGCCAATCCAGGTCAAGGCAGTCGCCGGCTCCGGAATCGGCCGGATCAGGATGTCGACGTCGCTACGCACCGGCAAAATCGGGTTGAACGACGGCGCGAGAGAACCACCGACGAGCAACACTTCCGCCGACCCAGGGCCAAACGTGGGACCCAACTTGGGGCCGGCTCCCTGCTCAGTCACGTTGAGGGCGGCCGAGAAAAGGCCGGAGTCCGTGACGACATCGAACGCCGTCGAGATGTCGGCAGAGTCCGCCGCGGCTTGCCAGAATTCGTTCGCGTCGCCCCGCATGCCCCATTCCCAGAGCTCGGTGCCGTCAGCAGTCAGGTACCAAGTCGGGATAGAAGGGTCGATGTTGGTCGGGTCCTGGAAGACGACGGCGATCGAACCATCGGTGGTGGCAATCGGCGCCCCCGTTCCGGCGAACACTGCCGCCCATTCGGCGACCGTCGGGGCTCCGAACGTGAAGTTCGTGTCGATTTGCCCGTCGTTGTCGTTGTCACCGGTGACGCTGGTGATGCGAGTCAGGAACAAAGCCGTGATGGTCGGCTGAGTCGAAGTCGCATTGGCAGTTTGGGTGCCACTCCCGAACGGCGCTTCAACCGCCGTGAAACGGATCACGCCGGCGAGGTAGTCGCCAACGTCCAGAACAGTATTCGCGCCGGGCGCCAAGACCGTTCCGCCGGCGTTCACCAGCATCTCGAAGTCGTCGTCCTCGAGTGCATTGAGCTGCCCGCCTACGAGGTCACCCGCCGTGATCGACGCTGATGCGACGCAGGGAAACCCTGCGATCAGCGCCAGAAAAATGAAGTAACGCATGGATGTAAGCTCCGTCAAAGGTACGAGTAGTTTGGTGTCGTAATCAGATGTAGCAATCGCTTCACCGCGGCCCGCTTGTCCGGCGGGCGGCGGCCAACACTCATACCCGCGGCGGCCTGAGGAGCTCGGAACCGGGCGGGACGGGCAGGCGTAGCTTAGCCTCTGTGGCGACCCGCACAAGCTTCGCATTCGAAAGAATCGTCAGATTTTCACTTGGCATCGCGACGGACGTGGGCCCGCTGCCCGGCGCGGAGTTCGATCCGGCTCCGGAAGTCGTTTGTTGTCCGCTCGAGGGCGGCGTCAGCAGGGCAACCAGGGCGCTGTCCGGGAGCTGCTCTTCTGGCTGCTCTTCCGGCTCCGACGGAGCAGAGAGCGGTTCGTCGGGATCGTCCGCGTGGTCAGCCGGCGTGTCGCCGTGCGCCCGGCTCTCAGTCGGGCTCGCGGCTCGGCGTGCGTGCACGGGCGCAAGCTCACGCAGGGACACCAACAGCGAGGCCGACCCGACCGGGTTGAAGCTCGACGCCGGGCTCAAAACGAGTCGCTCTGAGCCGAGCGACGCCTGCCAGTCGAGCGCTGTTGGGCCGGACTCCGGAGAAAGACAGCCGCTGGCAATCTGCAGCAACGTGGTGAGGCGCCCGTCGGCAGAGGCCAAGTTACGCGCAGCCGGCGAGTCGAGGCCAGCCAATCCGGCGGCGAATCCCGCTGCGGCGTCGACTGTTGTCGCTGAGTTGGCTTCTTTTGCAGCGCCGAATCGAGCTGCACCGCCGTCGCTCGTCACGGTCGATGACGCTGTTGATGACGCTCCGACCACTTCGGCTAGCGAGACATGAATGCTCGCCCGAGCGTCCTGGCAGACAACGATCAGCCCGGCAAGGGCCAACATCGCCGCTGCCGCGCCGATGCTGGAGAATCTGCCGGAGAACTTGCGTGGCCGCTGTTGGCGTGATCCTGTTGGGCGTGGTCCTGATAGCTGCCCACGATCCGTCAACTGGCCACCAGCCGCCGATCGACGTACGAGCCCCGCCAGTCGACTGGGAGCGCTAGCGGGGAATTTCCCGCGAGTGCTCTCGGACGAGGAGGAGATCGTTATGTCGGCTCGTTGCGACACGCTGCCTTCTTCGCGAAACTTAGTGGGTCAATCGGGGAGCGACGACTGCACAAGCGCAATGCTCCACGCAATGCAGCCAGCTACAGACTAACGGCAGCGGGGGCCCGTAAGCAATGGTCGCGGGGAAAAATGCCCACGAAATTCTTGCGCCTCGACTAGGCGCTTGATTGGGGAGCCCTGTTAATTGGGGAGCCCTATCGATTGGGGAGCCCTGTCGCCCGGGAGGTCGTCAGATAGCCGTTGCGCCCATCCGGCGGAGTCCCGCGGGCTTGTCGGTGCGGAGCACTTTTTTCTGTCCGGGAGTTTGTTTTTCCGTTCCCTCGCGAATACGCTGGTGCGGCGTCAACCGAGGGGCCGCCTGCGCTACGGCGAATGCCACTGCGGGCGCAGGATGTTTCTCGACTTGGGCAGCGAGTCGCCTCCGAGCGGCAGCCCCGCCTGAAACTTCCATTTCCCACCTCGAGGCTGCGACCCTTCACGCGTACGACCTGCCGTTCCGTCGTCGTATCTGACATTCGCCCTCCGGCCGAACAGCGTTTGCTAGACAACTTTTAGTTGACACCCATCCCGTCGGTCGGGTTGGCGCTGATGCGAGCGGTGGCGTGACTGTCGGCGGCGCGACTGTCGGCGCCGTCGCCAGAGGGCGTCGGGCCGAGTCGTTCTCTCTGTGTCACGGCGATCGCTGAGCATCCGGTTTCTCGTCGAGCGTAGAGTTGGAATTCGCAGAGGTGAGTTCGTTTGCGGTGAGCGCAAAGACGGACCCGCATAGCGGTTTTAACCAACTCCGCCGCGAGCGTTTTATCTTGCTCGAATTGGGGCGGAATTCCCTTGAACGCCCTGGGTTATCCGCTCAATTAGCGGATAGCCGTGAGGCGTGTCGGGCGGCGACCGTGGGTGCGGATGTGCGGGTTGAGTGGTCGGCACGCGTCGCGAGGCGGCTCAGGCGCGGCCGTCGCTCAGCGACTTGACATCCAGAGGAATCGAACGACTTTCGAGAGATCGGTGACCCGCAATGGCGCCGCAGTCCAGCTTGGTGTTCGGCGCGCCGCGAGATTATCGATCGCCTCTTGAAGCATCGTGTTCAGACCGCATATGGCAGAGAGCGAAGCAAATCAACGAGAGTCGGCCGAGGCGGCGGAGCGCTCGCTTGCGCCACACACGGCGGCGCTGGCGTTGTTGCTCGGCGCGATCGGCTGGGCCTACTGGCCCGCGTTGCAGGAGATCTTCGCGGCGTGGGGGCGCGACCCGGACTACTCGCACGGGTACCTCGTCGTGCCGATCGCGTTGTTCTTCTTGTGGTCGCGCCGAGACCGACTGAACCGAGCGGCCGTGGCGCCCAGCGCGCTGGGCCTCGCCGTGCTCGCGGGCTGCCTGGTGGTTCGGGCGCTGGCGGCTTTGTTCTTCCTGGGCCCGGTCGACGCTTGGACTTTGCCCCTTTCGATCGCCGGCGCGGTGCTGACGGTGGGCGGTTGGCCGCTGCTGCGTTGGTCCGCGCCGAGCATCGCGTTCCTGTACTTTATGATCCCGATCCCGTTCTCGGCCGAGACCTGGTTGAGCGTGCCGCTGCAGCGCGTCGCGACGAAGCTCAGCACCGAGACGCTGCAGCTGATGGGCCAGCCGGCGTTGGCCGAGGGCAACGTGATCTGGTTGCAAGAGCACCCGCTGATGGTGGCCGAGGCGTGCTCGGGGCTGCGTATTTTGGTGGGCGTCTTCGCGTTGGCGTTCGCGTTCGTTTTGTTTTCTAGCTGGGCGTGGTGGCAGAAGGCCCTGGTCCTGATCGCCGCGATCCCCGTGGCGCTGCTGTCCAACGCGATGCGGATCGTCGGCACCGCGTTGCTGCAACGCACGTTCTCGGGCGAGGTGGCTCACACGTTTAGCCACGACCTCGCCGGCTTTGTGATGATTCCCGTCGCCGCGGGGTTGTTCTGGCTGCTGCTGCTGTACCTCGACCGACTGTTCCCCCGTGTCGAAGCGGTGACGCCCTACCGGATGGTTGCTGGATCGAAGGATTGAGCGAGTAGATAAGTCAACGAGTGCTGTTGAGATAGTCGTAAGCCGGAGGCTTGAGCCTTCAGCCGTCTTTTGCGGACCGAGTCATGAATCACCACTACGAGCCGACACCCAGCAACCAAGCGCTGCGGCGCGTCGACACGACGCCGCGGTCGATGACCGCGGCGGCGCCCGGGGGGCGAGCGGCCGGGGGCGGTTCGGCGCCGATGCAGCTGTCCCCGAAGTTTCTCTGGTGGGTTTTCTGCCGGTCGTGGCGCGTGGTGCTGCCGGTCGGCTTGCTGCTGGCGGCCAGCGTGGCGTCGGTGCTGCTCTACCAGTACCAGCCGAACTTCAGGGCGACGGCGATCCTGCGGATCGAGGACCGGTCGCAAGGGCTGATCTTCAACGGTGTGTCGGTTGATTCGAGCAACGGCCGCTACGTACGCACGCAGATGGAGACCATGCGGAGCGACCCGGTGCTGCTGGAGGTGATCGGCGACCCGAAGGCCGCCAAGGTCCCTCACGTGATGGGCGCCAACGACAAGCTGGGGGCCATCCGGGACCGGTTGGGGATCCGCTCGATCGGCGGCTCGGAGCTGTACCAGATCAGCTACAACGCGCCGTCGCCGGCGGACGCCAAGGTGATGACCGCGACGATCATCGAGAAGTACTTCAGCAAGATGCGCGACGACAACATGGAGCGTCAGGGCAAGGTGCTCGAGCTGTTGATGAAGCTCGAGCGGAAGGAGTCGGAGGGCCTGGCAAAGGCGCAGGAACAAATCGTCTCGCTGGCGAAGGAAGTTACCGGGCGCGACTACTTCAGCGGAACGGTTCTCGACCCGGAGAAGGCGGCCAATCCGCTGGCCGGGCTCCACGGGAGGCTGGCGAGCATTCAAGTCGCGATGGAAGTCGCGAACGCCGAAAGGCAGGCGATCGAGGACGCGGTGGCCGTCGCCAGCAGTCGGACGGAGTCCAACGGCCTGCTCGAGATGCGGGTGCAGCAGGACGAGCGTATCGGCGCGCTCAACGAGAAGATCGATGCCCTCACGCAGCTCAAGCAGCAGCTCGAAGAGAAATTCGTCGACCCGCCCTCCCGCCCCGATTACCAGCAGGTCGTGGCGGAGCTGGAGGGCGCTAAGCAGGAGCTCGAAACGGCTGAGCCCGAGGTCCGCGCCGAATTGATCGCCGAGAACGAGAGGCGCCGCACCGAAGAGGCCCGGAAATTGGCGAGCGAGAAGCAGAACGAGATCCGGCGGATGGAGTTCGAGCGGGCCGCTGTCCAGCGGCAGTACGACGCTAAGCTAGACGACCTGAAGGTCGGCAGCGGCCAGAGCGCTCAGCTCGAGCTCGCCAAGGCCGACTACGCCCGAAAGGTGCGTATCCAAGAGATGCTAGAGAGCAAGATTTTGTCGCTGCAGACCGAGGCGAAGGCCCCGCCGAAGGTCTCGTTGTTCAGCCCGCCGAACGCGTCGAACCAGCCTATCGAGTCGGCGCCCTGGAAGCAGCTGTTCCTGGCTTGCGGCGCCGCGCTGGTGCTTCCTTTCGGCCTGGCCGTGCTGCGCGAGGCCTCGCTCCGCCGGGTCATGGACGCCGAGCAGCTCTACGGCGACACCCACCTCCGGGTGCTCGGCGAGATTGCTTCGTTCCCCACACGGAGGGTCGCCGCCAACCCGAGGCAGCTGCCCAGGTCGCTGCGCCGTGAGATGTACGCGTTCGCCGAGTCGATCGACGCGCTGCGGCTGAGCCTGACCCACGTTTCCGAAGACAAGGAAGGCGCCTCGGTGTACGCCCTGACGAGCGGCGTGTCGGGCGAGAGCAAGACGAGCGTCTCGGTGGCGTTGGCGATGAGCTTCGCCAACGTCACCGGCATCCGGACGCTGTTGATCGACGGCGACCTCCGCGACCCGGGCGTGCAGGACCTGATCGACTTGAAGTACACGCCGGGTCTGGCCGAGGTGCTCGCCGGGCGTTGCAAGGTGAACGAAGCGATCCAGCCGGCGCCGGGCGTCGAGGGGTTGTTCGTCATCCGCGCGGGCGATTGTGAGAAGTCGCCGCACGCGCTGGTCCGGCCCGGCCGGCTGGGCGAGCTGATGAGCTTCTTGCGGAGCAACTTCGACGTGATCGTCATCGACACGCCACCGGTGCTCGGCGCCAGCGAGGCGCTGTCGCTCTGCGCGGCGGCCGACGCGACGGCCGTGTGCAGCCTGCGCGGCGTGAGCCGCGTGCGGCAGCTGCGCCTGGCCGTCGACAAGCTCGAGACGGCCGGCGCCGAGGTGGTGGGCGCGGTGCTCAGCGGCATCCCCACCCACGGCTACGGCTACGCGTACGCTTACGGCTACGGCTTCAGGGAGAACGGCCGCGAGCACCTCGAAGCGCCGTCCTCCAACTAGCTCGGCCAACCACGCGGCCGCCTGAAACGGCCGGATCAGAGACTCGCGCGCGAGGCCTCGCGTCGATGAGCTCCGAGGCGCCGCGACGCTCAGGCGGGCGGCGCGACGCAGGTTCCAATCACACGTGACCCATCCTGGCGGACCCTTGGCGGACTCAACCCCTCACAACGCGGAACAACCGCGAACCGACACGCGTGGCGGGGCTTCGCGGGGTCGACCCGCGCCCCGCTTGCTGAACGTGCCGTTGCTGTTGGGCACGCTGGTAGCGCTGGTCGCCGTGGGAGGGGCGATCTACTACCTGCGTGGCTGGCGTCAGGAGCGCCTTGCCGAAGACTTCGCCGCGCGCGCCGAACAATTGCTCGGCGAAGAGGATTTCAGCCGCGCCGCCTTCTATCAGCAGCAGTACCTGCAGCTGCGGCCGGACGACTTTGCGGCGCGGCTAGAACTGATCGATATCTTCGAAGCATCGCTCGAGACGTCGCCGGGCAACCGTCAGCAGCTGCTCCGGCTCCTCTACGAGACGATCGGCTTGGCGAGCAGCGACCAACAAGCCGAGGCGAACCGCCTCCGCACGCAATTGGCGGAGCTGCTGCTGGACTTCGACGAATTCTCTGGCGCCCTCGAGCAAACGGCGGAAGTCCGAGCCGACGAGGTCGAAGGCGAAGACCTACCGGCGAGGATCGCCAGGGTCGAGGCCCTCGCGCACCATTACCGCATCCAGAATGACCTGTCGCTCAACGAGGCAGGCCGCCGCGATGCTTATGCGGGCGACCTCGAGACCGAGGCCGTCGTGCCGAGTCTGGCCTCGCTGGATCCCGAGCAAGAGGAGTCCGACCAGCCCGCCCGGTCGTTCGCCGAGCTGCTGCAGAACGCGCTGGCGCTCAACGAGGCGGACCCCGAGCTGGTCGGTGTCGCAGCCGAGCTGTATCGGCAGTACCCGGACATCTTCGGCGACGACGACTCCGAGGCGACGCGCCTAGCGGACGAGATGATGCAGCGACTCGTCGACGCGAGCCCCGGCGACGCCGAGGCCTTGCTGACGCGGTACGCCTACCGAAGCAAACACAACTTGGACGGCGCCGACGAGGACCTCCGCAAGATCCTCGAAGCGGACCCCGACAACGTGGACGCCCTGTGGCTGTCGATGGAATCGGCGCTCCGCCAAGCCGACGCCGCCGGGCAAGCCGAAGCGGAGCGGCTACTGAACCGGCTGGTCGAGGTCGCGCCCGACTTCGAACCTGCGCACGTGGTGCTCGGCCGGCTGCTGCGTCGACAGGGGAAGCTCGAAGAAGCGCTGGGTGCCGCGGAGCGAGCGGTCGACCAATTGCCGGAGCACAGCGTCGAAGCGCACGCACTGCTCGTGGACCTGCACCTGCGGGCGAAGAACGCGCCGGCCGCCCGCGACGCGATCGACGACCTGCGGGAGGCGATCGCCGCCGACGTCCGGCTCCGCGATATGTCGCAGTCGCAAGGGGTGTCGCTAGCGGAGCAGCAGCAGAGGGACCGCCTGGTCCAATTGCAAGAGGGCCGTCTGGCGGCGCTCGAAGGCCAACCGGGACGCGCCGCCGAGCTGTTGAAGTCGTACCTCAACGGCGCCCCCGCCGACTCGGCATTGAACGGCCAGAGCGTCGAGGCGAGGCAGAGCCTGGTCGCGGCGCTGGAGAGCCTCGGCCACTGGGACCAGGCGGCTTCGCAGCTGGAGGACCTGGTTCAAGCCCTGCAGGGCGCGACCAACTCGGACAGCGCCGCCGCGGAGGTTTGGGGGGTCTCGGCCCAGCGGGCGATCGCTCAATTGCGTCTGCAGGCCGCCAACGACTGGCTGCGGGCGGATCGCGACGAGCGAGCCAGTTTACAGCTGCGACAAGTGAGTGGCGTCGCCCCGATGGCGGCCAAGACGTTGGGGCTGTTGGTCGAGGCCAAGCGTCAGACCTCGGCGCCGCAAGAAGAGCGGGATTGGAGCGAGTTCGACAAGCAGCTCGCCGAGGTCAAGCAGCAGACGGGGCCCAGCATGCTGCTGTTTCGTGCCGAAGCAGCGCGCCGTCTGACGGCTTCGGCCGGCGCCGGAACAGAGGGCGCGGCCCTCAGCGAACTCGTCGACGAGTACGCGAAGGGCCTGGGGGACAACGCCGGTTTCTGGCGCGCAGCGGCCGAAGCGTTCGCCGCCGCGGAAGAGCCCGAGCAGATGCTCGAAGCGATCGACGCGTACGAGCGCCTCTCTTCCAGCGAGGACGCGACGCGGTTGCTGCGAGTTGAGCTTCTCAGCCGGGTTGGCAAGACCGACGAAGCGCAGCAGGTCCTCGACGAAGCCAACAAAGCGGCCGGGGGCAAGGACTCCGCGTACCTGGCCCAGGCCCGCGTGCGCCTGAGCGCCGCCTCCGGCGACGCCGAGCGTGCGCTGCGGCACGCGCGGGAGGCGTTGAAGTCGCACCCCGACGACCGGTGGCTGCTGCAAGCCGCTATGGTGCTTGCCCTCCAAAACGGGGAGCTCTCGGTTGCGGAGGACCTTGGTGACCGGATCCGCCGTTCGGGGATCTTTAGCGAGGCGGAAGTCGCCTACAGTCAAGCGAACCTGTTGCTGCTGAGGCTCGTCGGGCTGGAGCCTCGCCAGAAAGCCGACCGGAAGGCGCTCGTCGACCAGCTCGAGAGCCTCGTGTCGCAGATGGTCGAGGCACGCCCCGAATGGGCGGCCGCGCACGAGCTTGCCGGCAAATTCGCGCTAGCGACCGGCGACGCCGGCGCGGCGCTCGAGTCTCTGCAGCGGGCGGCGAGCCTCGGCCCGATACAGCCGAAGAGCCAGCTCGCGTTGGCCCGGCTGCTGTCCACGACGCCCGACGGGATGCGGCAGGCGCGCGGCTTGTTGCAGCAGCTGAGCAAGGGGGCGCCGGCCGGACAGTCGTTCAACGTCGAGGCGTCGCTCGCGATGGCCGACCTCCGCTTGGGCGACGCCGACAAGGCCGAGCAACGCGCCCGGGAGCTAGTCGAAGAGCGTCCCGACGACAGAGAAGCCCGCGCCTTGCTGGCGGAGGTGCTCTTTGGCAGTGGACAACTGGATGAGGCCGAGAGGGTCGTCGCGGAGGGCCGGGAAGCGAACCCCGACGACGCGTTGCTGTGGGGGCAATCGTTCATGTTGGCCACGGTGCGGAAGGACCGTTCGGCGATCGACCGGTTGCTCGAAGAGGCCCCCAAGGCGATCAAGAGCAACAAGGCGGTCCGGCTCAGTTGGGCCGGACGCGCCTACCAATCTTTGGGAGACATCGCCGCGGCGCGCGACGCATTCGAGCGAGCTCAAGCCTCCGACCCGGACAACGTGCAGCTGCGCCTGCAACTGGCCGATCTGTTGCTCAGCGTGGACCCGCGGGCCGCCCAACCGGTGCTGGAAGAGGCTCTCGATAAGGCGCCGGACAACGAGGCGGTCCGCAGGACGCTCGCTACCGTGCTGGCGATGGCGGGGCCGGCCGCAGACTGGGACCGGATCGAGTTGCTGGTCGGCGCCCTCGAAGGGGGCGACGAGGACGCCTCGACCGGGGCTCGCCGCCTGAAGGCGGTCTTGCTCATGGAGCGTGGCCGCTCTGTCGAGGAGCGGCTGAGCGACACCCGGCGGAGCCAGCGATTGCTGCAAGAGGTGGTCGACTCGCCCGAGGGGGGCTTGGTCGACCAGGTGTTGTTGGCGGCCGCCTACGAGCGTGAAGCCAAGCTCGACAACGACAACCCCCTAAGCTACGAGAACGCGGCGAACAGGCTCCGTTTCGTCGTCCAGAAGGGCGAGGAGGGCCGGCCGTACCGACCGGCGTACGCCGGGCTGCTGATCCGGTCGGTAGAGGCCCTAAGCGATCAACCAGAGACCGCCGAGCTGCGCGAGCGGATGGTCGCCCAGGGCAGGGCGGTCCTCTCCGAACTGCTGGGCGAGGTCCCCGTTGACTCCGAAGCGACCAACCTCAAGGCGCGGCTCGCGATCGTGTCGGAGGACGCGCGTCTGCTAGCGGCCAACGGCGATGCAGAAGCCGCCGCGGAGCGGTTGGATCGGTTCGCCGAGGAGGCCATCGACAGCGTTGACCTCGCGGCAGCGGACCGCTTGGAGTTGGCGATCCAGCTCGGGGGCAGCTACTCGAAGGTCGATGCGCACAAGCGAGCGGAGCGTTGGTTCCGAACGGCCGCTCGAGAGTCGCCTACGACGCGCAACCTCGTGCTGCAGTCGCTGGTGAACCAAGACCGGATCGACGACGCGGTCAATTTGCTTCTGGAGTCGTCTGGAACAGAACGGCCGAGCGTCAACGAGGCGGTGCTGTTGTCGGTCGTGCTGTCGTCGGGCCCTTCGAGCGAGTCGACCTACCAGCGTGGATGGGAGCGGATCGCGGCGGTGCTCGAAGAGCAGCCGAGCAGCGTCCCGCTGTTGATGTCGGTCGCCGTGCTCCACACCACGCGCGACGAACAGACCGAGGCGATCGAGGCATTCCGGAGTGTCCTCGAAGTCGACCCGGAGAACGTGAACGCTCTGAACAACCTCGCGACGCTGCTCGGTGAGATCCCGGACAGGCGGGAGGAAGCCCTCGCGCTCGCGGAACAGGGGTTGCAGCTCACCGCCGGCATCCACTCGCAGCAGTCGATGCTGCTCGACACCAAGGGGTCCATCTACCTATCGATGGGCCTCGAGCAGGAAGCGATCAACGCGCTAGAGTCGGCGGTCGCGGCGATCGATGTTGACCCGCGGTACTACTTCCATCTGGCGGCGGCCTACCTGCGGGCCGGTCGGCTCGAGGAAGCACAGCGGAACTACGCGGAGGCGGTCGAACGCGACCTGCACAAGTCGGTGCTGACCGCGTCGGACCGCGAGCTGCTCAAAGAAATCGAGGAAAGCCTCGCCGCCCAGGCCGGGTCGTCGGCCTCCAATAACCCGGCAAGCTGAGCATGCAACATCCGAAGTTAAAGTCCGACCGCCCCAACGTCGCGCTGCTTGCGTTGCTCGGGGTGGGATTGATCGCGGGAGCGGGCTACGCCCACGGTGTGCTCTCGCAGCGCTGGGGAGCAGGCGAGCAGCTCGACGCCGCGGCTGCCCGATTGGACACGTTCCCTGAGGCGATCGGTCCGTGGCGCGTCGATTCTGTCCTGGAACTCGATGCCGACGTGGCGGAGGTGCTCCAGTGCGCCAACTCGGTAAATCGCACCTACGTCGACAGCCGAACGGGAGAACGTGTCAACCTAGCGATCCTCGCCGGCCCGCCAGGCCCGATCTCGGTTCACACGCCTGAGATCTGCTTCTCGAGCCGCGATTACAACACGGACGACGCGGCGCCGCGCAAAAAAGTTCGGTTGTCCGATCGCGGTGACGAGTTTTGGGCTCTGCATTTCGAGCCGAAACGCGCGGGAGAAGCTCCCGTCAGTGTTTACTATGCGTGGTCGGATGGTGGTCCGTGGGAAGCCTCGGCGGCGCCTCGCTACGAGTTCGCAGGCGGACGTTATCTGTACAAGCTCCAGCTAGCGACGCCCTCCCACGATCGGGCCTCGCAAGCGACTGACGGCACGAGTGAAGACACCGGCGAGCGGTTCTTAAGAGACTTGCTTTCTACTGATTGGCGACCCACTAGCAAAAGCGCTCTACCATGACCACGTCCAGCCTTGTTGCGCCGAAGGCGATCGCAGCGAACGACCACGAGCCAACGCCCGCGTCGCAAGCCCGGCTGCCGGAGCACACGATCGAGGTCCCGGCTTACCTTCGCCGCAAGCGCATCGCGGTGCGGGTGCTCGGGGCGATACTCGCCGTTGTGCTCTTGCCGGTAATCCTCGTGCTGATCGCGGTCGTGCGGCTGACGTCGCCCGGGCCGGGTTTGTACCGCCAGCGCCGGCTCGGACTCAACGGTGAAGAGTTCACGATCTACAAGCTCCGCTCGATGCGTGTCGACGCCGAGGCGACGACCGGCCCGGTCTGGTCGGCCAAGGGCGACGCGCGCGTCACGCTGATCGGCAAGCTGCTCCGCTACTTCCACCTCGACGAGCTGCCTCAGGTTTTCAACATCGTGCGGGGCGAGATGGACTTCGTCGGTCCGCGGCCCGAGCGGCCGGAGATCGCCGCTCGGTTGGAGCGGATCCTCCCTTCGTATAGCCAGCGGCTTTTCGCGCTGCCGGGTGTGACCGGCGTGGCGCAAGTGAACTTGCCCCCCGACGAGACGCTCGACTGCGTTCGTCGGAAGCTGGCCGCGGACCTCTACTACATCGAGAACGCGTCCGCGTGGCTGGACCTGCGGTTGATGCTCGCGACGGCCCTCAGGTTCTGCGGCATCCGGTACTTCCGCGGCGCGAAGCTCCTCGGCGTGCAGTACGTGCCGCCGGTCCCAGCGAGCGAATCGGACGACCCGCGCTACCGCGTCGACAGCGCGCTGGACGACACCGGCGAGTTCGTGTCGATCGGTGAAACGATCGTCGACGCCCATCGCCCATTGGCCGTCGCTTCCGCGTGCGGGGGACCCCGGCGGCCCCGCTAGCTCGGCGCAGCGCAGCGATTTGGCGGCGCAGCGATTTGTTTGCCCTCTCTTGCCCCCCCCAAGCGGTTGGCAAGCGTTCTCAAACCCCGACGCGGTCCCCCCCCTGTTCGTCGCCGCACCGGCGCCAAGCGCAGCCCACTCTGGGGAAGCTCAGGGTGACGCTCAGCGTCGTTCCCCTCGTTGCGAACCCCTCAGCACTTCGCCGGTCCACAGCAGGTTCGCAAAGCCAGAATGATCCGCGACCCCGGGACCACGATTACCAACGCGTTGAGCTTCGACGTGGAAGATTATTTCCACGTGCACGCGTTCCGCGACGTCATCGACCTCCGCGAGTGGGACCGTTGGCCGATGCGGGTCGTCGACTCCACGCGGCGCGTCCTGAGGCTGCTCGAACGGACGCAAACGCGGGCCACCTTCTTCGTCCTCGGATGGGTGGCCGAACGCGCGCCGGAACTCGTCCAAGAGATCCACGCCGCGGGGCACGAGCTGGCTAGCCACGGGCACCTCCACCAGCCGGTCTATGAGCTCGGTCGCGAGGGCTTCCGCGAAGACCTGCGTCGGGCGTCCGACGCGATCCGATCCGCCGTGCCCGACGCGGCCCTGCTGGGCTACCGGGCGCCGAGTTTTTCGATCAACGAGCAAACCCCGTGGGCGTTTGAAGAGCTGAAGTCGGCCGGCTTCGAGTACGACTCGAGCCTGTCGCCCGCCTCGCTCCACGACCGCTACGGCGTGCGCGACTCGCCGCGATTCGCCCACCGCCGCGACGAAGGGCTGCTCGAGATTCCGCCGAGCACCGTGCGTGTCGCGGGTCAAACGCTGCAGGTCGTCGGCGGGGGCCACTTCCGCCTGGCGCCGGCACGGGTGTCCGACTGGGCCGTCCGCCGGATCAACGCAGAGGGGAGCCCCGTGGTGACGTACTTTCACCCATGGGAGTTCGACCCCGAGCAGCCCCGGGTGGTCGGGGCTTCGACAAAGTCGCGCCTGCGGCACTACACCAATCTCCGAAAGACCGAGTCGCGCCTGGAACGGCTGCTGCAGCGGTTCCCGTTCGACCGCGTCGATGCGGCTTTCGAGCCGCAGCTCGCGGCGGCTTGCTAGTCCTTACGCCCGCTCCCGGGTCCGCCCTTGCGTGTGCTCTTTCTATCGCACCGATTCCCCTTCCCGCCCGATCGCGGAGACCGGATCCGCTCGTACAACGTGCTGCGCGAGCTCGCCGCGGCCGGCGCCAAGGTGTCGCTGGGGTGCGTCACTCAAGAGCCAACGCCCGCGGAGCACTTGGAGTCGATCCGTCGCCTCTGTGAAGGCGTCGCGGCCGTGAACACCACTCGGCTTGGCAGGGCGGCGGGATGCGTCGTGTCGCTCGCTCGGGGCCGATCGGCGACCGAAGGGAATTTCTGGAGCCGCGGACTCGCCCGGAAGGTGAGCGGCTGGGCGGAGGAGAGCCGGTTCGACGCAGTTTATTGCTTCTGTTCGGGGATGTACCCGTACACGCGGCTGCCCGGCCTACGCAACACGCCCCAGCTGGTCGACCTGGTGGATGTCGACAGCCGGAAGTGGGCCGACTGCGCGGAGCGTTCTAGCGGCTGGGCGGCCAGGCTGCAGGCGCTGGAGTCTCGGCGCGTTGGCGGGCTCGAGCGGCGGATCGCCGCCGAGGCAGCGAAGGTGTTCGTGATCAGCAACGAGGAACGCGAGGTGCTCCGCGGCGTCGCGCCGGGGGCGGACGCCGTGGTCGCGGCGAACGGCGTCGACGCCGATTACTTCGCCCTGCCGTCCGGCACAGCGCCCGACCCGGAGACCTGCGTCTTCGTGGGCGTGCTGAACTACCAGCCGAACGTCGACGCGATGTGCTGGTTTGTCGACGCCGTGTGGCCGCTCTTGAAGAGCCGGAGGCCGGCGGCTCGGCTGCGGATCGTCGGCCGGACCCCTTCGCCCGCCGTGCGGCGGTTGGGCGACGCGCCCGGCATCGAGATCGTCGCTAGCCCGCCCGATGTTCGCCCGTTGATTGCGCAGAGCGCGGTAGCGGTTGCGCCGCTGCGGATCGCTCGGGGGGTGCAGAACAAGGTCCTCGAGGCGATGGCGATGCAGCGGCCGGTCGTCGCGTCGGGGGCGGCGTTGACCGGCATCTCCGCGACGCCGGGCGAGGACCTGCTCCGAGCCGAGTCACCGGAGGATTGGGCCAACGTCCTGATCGGGCTCTTCGATGCGCCTGATCGGCGGGAGCAGATGGGCCGGTTGGCGCGGTCCTACGTGCTGCGACGGCACGTCTGGAAAGAGACGCTTCGACCGATCATCCACGCCGCAACGGAGATAGCGGAGCGTCGCCAGGCGCAGCCCTCTGGGCAGCGCCCGATCGAACAGGCTGGCAGCGGAGTGGCCACCTCGGCGGCGCCATGAGCAACCGGGCGGCGCGAACCGCGCCACCGGCCCCCGCATCGCAAGCCACAAATACTGCTCGACCGACGGCTGTGATAACCAAGAGTGAGTTCTTGCCAACCGGCCCACCCCAGTTAGGATGAGCGGCATCCCGGCGGGCTAGGCTTTCGCAGCCCGCCGGGCCCCCCCTCGCGGCGGTTTCCCCCACTGCCCAACAGGTCGGTCGTCGGCTCGGTCGAGCCATCCACCGCCCAGCTCGTTCGCCCCCTCCCCGACGCCGAGCCAGCAACTCGTAACCTTTATGGCTGCTATCGGCGATGCCGCCCCCTGCGGACACAGCTCGTGGGCCGACGCGCCCTTGGCCGCAGTGGTTCGTCGGTACCTGTACCCCGCGGGTCTCCTGGACGACGGCGTCGCGGCGGGGCCGGTCGACGACGGGGCGCTGTGGTGGATGGTCTACACAAAGAGCCGCCAGGAGAAGCGGCTGTCGCAGCAGCTCCGCGAGATGGGAGTGCCCCATTACCTGCCCGTGCACACGCGCGAGGCGGCGACACGAGGACGGGTGCGCGTGGTCGAAGAGCCCCTCTTCGCCGGCTACTTGTTCTTGTGCTGCGACGACGACCAACGCCGCGAGGCCCTCTCGACGAACCGAATCAGCTCGACGACGCCGGTCGCCGAAGCGGGCCGCCTCCGCTACGAACTGGCGCAGGTCGCCAGGTCGATCGCGGCCGGCGCTTCGCTGACGCTCGAATCGAAGCTCGAGCCGGGCGACTGGGTGCGGGTCCGGTCGGGGCTGTACGCGGGGCTCGAAGGAATGGTGCTGCGACGGCACAGCCGCACCAACCTCTTGCTATCGGTGAACTTCCTGAAGCAAGGGGCTTCGCTCGAATTACCCGACTGCTTCCTGGAACCGATCGACCCGCCCGAATTCGACGAGCCCCCGGCGGTCGAGATCGTCGGCCGGCGGGGCTTGTAGGCCCCGGCCGCCCGCCTGTCGCTGGCTGCCTCGGCGTGAGACCATGGAGCTGACTAGTCGCGCCCTCCCGGACTGGGACGACGCGACGCCCTAACCCCCGAAGGCCCCTCGCGGGGCCGAGCCGCCCCGACGCGGAACGTTTGCGAGCAAGCGCGCAATCGAAGAGAACGGAGTGTGCGCCGACCCGGCGAACGCCCGGCTCGCCTAGCCCGATCGGCTCCACCTCGGAGGCGGTCCCCCTCGCGCCCATCCAGTGATCACTTCGCAAGCCCCGACCACCGAACCCGCTAAGCAGCCGCGCACCGACGCGATCCGCGTCGGATTCGTGTTGCACAAGATGCAGGTCGCCGGCGCGGAGGTGCTCGTCGCCGAGATGATCCGTCGGCTGGCCGGGGCGATCGAGCCGACCGTGCTGTGCCTGGACAGTGTCGGACGCCTTGGCGAGCAGCTCATCGACGAGGGAGTCGAGGTCGTCGCTCTCGGGCGTCGGGAGGGGATCGACCGCACGCTGCCCGCCAGGCTGGCGGGGGCTTCTGCGGAGCGGGGCGTGCAGGTCTGGCACGCCCACCAGTACACGCCTTTCTTCTACTGCGCTCTGGCCAAGCGACACTCGCCACAAGTCAAACTGGTTTTCACCGAACACGGCCGCCACTACCCCGACGTGGTCGGCTGGAAGCGGCATTGGGCCAACCGACTGTGGTTTGGCCGCCAGGCCGATGCCGTGACCGCTTGCTGCGGCTTCGCGGCGGACGCGATCGTCCAGACCGAAGGGATCCGCAGCCGGGAGGTCCGGGTGGTCCCTAACGGCATCGACGCGGACCGGTTCGGCGGGTCGCTCTCGGCCGAAGCCCGACGCGGGCTGCGGGCCGAACTGGGCCTCGACGAGCGCTTGCAATACGTCGTCACGCCGGCACGTTTTCATCCCGTCAAAGATCACCCGACGCTGGTGAAGGCCTTCGCCACGGTCGCACGATCGCGCGACGACGCTCGCTTGCTGTTGCTGGGCGAGGGGCCTGAGCGGGAACGCGTCGAGCGCTTGGTTGCCGAACTCGGACTCGTTGACCGCGTGCAATTCTGGGGCGTCCGGTCGGACGTGGACCGGGTGCTCGCGGCCGCCGACCTGTTCGCGCTTTCGAGCGTGAGCGAGGCCGCCTCCATCACGATCCTCGAAGCGATGGCGAGCCAACTGCCGATCGTCGCCACGCGCGTTGGCGGCACGCCGGAGCTGGTCCGCGACGGCGTCGATGGCTTGCTCACCCCCCGCGGCGACGCGCCGGCCCTGGCGTACGCCATCCTCCGGCTGTTGTCCGACCCCGCGTCCGCCGAGCGTATGGGCCGCGCCGGTCGCGAGCGCGTGCTCGACCGCTTCGGGCTCGATCAGGCTGTCGAAGCGTACTCGGCGGTCTTCCGAGAGACCCTCGGCGGCGCCCCCAAGAATTGATCAAGCCTGCCGCAAAATCGTTGGCCCGCGCCGCGGCGCTCGTCGTCGCGTCGCCACTGGTGGCCGCCTACTACGCGGCGCGCCTGGCGCTGCCTCGCGACGAGGCCTTCGCCGGCGCGTGTGAGTGGGCGGCCTTGTGGCCCGGGACGGCTGGCGCGTACGCGCGGGTGGCCTTCTTGCGATGCGCCGCGAAGGGTTGCTCGCCCGATTGCCGGATCGGCTTCGGGGTGCTGCTGAGCAAGGCGGACGTCGTCATCCGTGGCGGAGCGTACGTGGGCCCGCGCAGCTCGCTCGGCCTTGTCACGTTGGGAGAGGACGCCCTCATCGGCCCTTCGGTGCACGTGCTCAGCGGCGCCCACACGCACCACGTCGGCGAGTCGAACAAGCCGATCCGAGAGCAGGGGGGCGACATCGCGCGCGTGACGATTGGGCCCGGCGCTTGGATCGGGGCCGGGGCGATTATCATGGCCGACGTCGGCGCGGGATCGGTCGTCGGCGCCGGTTCGGTGGTCACCCGGCCCGTGCCGCCGGGCGTCGTCGCGGTCGGCTCGCCGGCCAGGGTCGTGCGGCCGGTCGATCCCGCAGCCGACGCGCCCGCCAGCCAGCCAGACGCCGACACCCCGCCGTCCCCCCAGGCAGACGCCAACACGCTGCGCCTTGCGACGACCTAAATCCGCCGACCCGCATCGATGCCCACAACCACCCTCCCCCAACCGAACGCCGAGACGAGCCCCCAGGCCGCTCCCGGCCAGTCGCCTGGGACCTCCGACGCTCCGGCGGCCGTCGTCGCCGAGACGATCATCGAGCCGCGGAAGAGCTGGCGGCTGTTCGATCCTAAGGAGCTGAACGCGTACCGGGACCTGTTTCGCTTTTTGGTCTGGCGGAAGATCCGCGTGCGGTACGCGCAGAGCGCAATCGGCGTCGGTTGGGCCGTCATCCAGCCGGTCTTCTCGGCGATCGTTTTCACGATCGTGTTCGGGCGGATGGCAGGGATCGACACGGGCGGCGTCCCCTACCCGCTCTTCGTTTTCGCCGCGTTGGTGCCGTGGACCTACTTCGCCAACGCGACGACCGACGGGATCAGCAGCCTCGTCGGTGAGGCGTCGATGATCCGGAAGGTCTACTTCCCACGGCTCTTCCTGCCGATGTCGGCCGTGTCGGCGAAGCTGGTTGATTTCCTGATCGCGATGCTCTGTCTGGCGGCCCTGATGGTCGTGTACGGGCGCCCGCCGTCGTGGTCGGTGGTCTTGCTGCCGCTGTTGATCGCGTTGTTGGTCGCCGCCGCCACCGCGATCAGCCTGTGGCTCGCCGCGCTCGCCGTGCAGTTCCGCGACGTGAACTACGCGGCGCCGTTCTTCATCCAACTTGGCATGTACGCGTCGCCCGTCGTGTACAGCACGGCCATCTCCGTGCCCGACCGCTACCGACTGCTGTACGCGATCAACCCGATCGCCGGGGTGATCGAGGGCTTCCGGGCCACGTTGTTGGGAACCGGCCCGATGCCGTGGGACATGATCGCCGTCGGCGCCGCGACGACGACCGTCGCGTTGCTGAGCGGTCTGGTGTTCTTCCGCAGCAAAGAGAAGATCTTCGCCGACGTGGCCTAGCCGACTGACGCCGCCAACCGTGACTCTCCCCGAATGACCACCAAGGCCATCACCGTCGAGGACCTGTCGAAGGCCTACCGCCTTGGCGAGTTCGCCGAGCGCGCCGACACGGCCGTCGGAGCGCTGGCGGACGTGCTCCGCGCGCCCCTCCGCAACTTCCACCGCTTGCGGCGCCAGACCGGACTGACCGTCGACGACCGGGGAGACGACGTGCTCTGGGCGTTGCGCGACGTGTCGTTCGAGGTGGCCGAGGGGGAGGTCGTGGGCGTGATCGGCCGCAACGGGGCGGGGAAGAGCACGCTGCTGAAGATCCTCAGCCGGATCACGGAGCCGACCGCGGGCCGCGCGGTGATCCGCGGCCGGGTGAGCAGCCTGCTGGAGGTCGGCACGGGCTTCCACCCGGAGCTGTCCGGCCGAGAGAACATCTACATGAACGGCACGATCCTCGGGATGAGCAAGCGGGAGATCGACAGCAAGTTCGACGAGATCGTGGACTTCTCCGGCGTGGAGAGGTTCCTCGACACGCCAACCAAGCGGTACAGCAGCGGCATGCAGGTGCGCCTGGCGTTCGCGGTGGCGGCGCACCTGGAGCCGGAGATCCTGATCATCGACGAGGTCCTGGCCGTCGGCGACACGCAGTTCCAGGCGAAGTGCCTGGGGAAGATGCAGGACGTCGCAACCAGCGGCAGGACCGTGTTGTTCGTGAGCCACAACTTGAATGCAGTCAGGTCGCTTTGCAAACGCTGCAACGTTGTGGAAGCGGGAAACGTGACGGAATTCGATGACACAGACGAAGCCATTGCAACTTATCAAGAACTAAACGCGATGCCCGCCGAGAACCAGATTCAGCTCGGGCGCGACAATGGTGCAGATGCGTTCATATCTGCTGCCATTGTCGCAATTTCTGAATCCGACCTAAACATCGATGTAACGGCAACGTTGCGCACAAAACTGGGATCCCTAGGTTGCGGCTTTCGAGTTCGTGCGCCGGACGGAACAAGGGTATGCGAACAAGGCGCAAATGTAAGTAACGCTGTAGTCGTTAATCCCGGTCAGACAGCGACGTTCTCTCTCCGCTTACGCGAGTTTGCCGAGCGAGTAAATGGAGGTGACTACCTCGTAGACCTCTGGGTCAGTGCGCCTGGTATAGAAAAATTCCATGAAGTGACATGCGCGGGGCAGGTGACGATAGCACCTCGTGCGGCGCGAAATACGGTTGCCGTGCTTACCGCGCGCCGCAACGGTGTGTCGCGAATTCCAGTCGACGTAATCTGCACCAGCAGCGATCAAGAGTCATCCAACTAAACTCATGAGCCATTCTGCTGAAGACTGCGACGATCAAGTGCGTCCGCAACGGCCTCGCGTAGGTATCGTTGGGTACTACCGGCGCTTAAACCTTGGCGACGATCTTATGGCGGTGATGATCGCTAGGATGATTGAGCGCGCAGGAGGTGACGCACTAATCCATGGTAACTCGCCTGTGTTTATTGATTGCGGCTGCGAGTGCGAGCAGAACTTAGAGACGTTTTGTAAGCGCGTCGATTGCATACTTGTAGGTGGTGGTGGTGTGCTGTTGCCGCTTAATTCGCCCAATCCAAACGCGGTGGGCAACGAGTACTCAACCTACCTTCTGAGCGTCGTGCGCTTTGCGGAAAGCCTCGGCATTAGATTGCACGTAATATCGATTGGCGGTGATAGTGCTGATGTGGTTCGACCACTGCGGCCGGGACCTATCGCGCTACTTACGTCTCCAAACTTTAGGGGCGGGACATACCGGCTACGTCAAGATCGCGAGTGCCTAGAACACTTGACCGATGCTGCCATGAAATATTGTCCAGACATAGTTCTAGACATGCCACGTTGGATGCCGTTCCGCGAACGTGAGAGTCACGGTCAGCTGGACCTCGCGTTCCAGATTTCAGATCTCAAGTTAAGGGCCAAATTGCGAAGGCTACGCAAGTTGCGCATCATCCCGAAGTACTCACTGGTCGACACTCCGGCTTCGTCAATGGTGCCTGATGCGACGTTTGCCAAGTTTGACCCAATTGCTGAGGAGATGAGTTCAGCGGCAACGATATCGGAAGCTATCGAGCTCATCGCTCTCAGTAAAGCGTATGTATGCAATCGATTGCATGTTGGTGTAATTGCGGCTGCGATCGGGAGACAGTTTCTCGCGTTGACACCGCAAAAGAAGGTTGCATGTTTCTTCGAGGACTTGTCGCTCGATTTAGAGAAATACGTAGTGCCCCCCAATGCAGTTAGGTCGGTTCCGTTGCGGTTGACTGCGACACGCGCCGAGTTTACCGAGCGTATTTCTCGAGCGGCGGAAGATAGTAGAGGCCATGCGGACTACATACAGCAGCTTGTCAGCGGTTACCACGTTAGAACGCGAGAGACTCACGAAGTGAGTGCAACAAAGACGCTTTCATAGCTGCTAAGCGAACTGGTGTTGCTTCAGAGTAAGATGATGACTTCTTCTGTCATAATTCAGCATGTTTACCTTCGTGCGGTGCGAGAGACCGAGAATCGCTTTGAGCAAAGCACCTGACAGTCTACGAGGGTTAGTGAGCCGAGAGCGGGGCTCCAACAGGGTCGTTTGCGGTCAGAGCTTTATGTCCAAGCGGTCTGCCGCGACGCCGCCGCGCGTTTCGGTGTTGTTGCCCGTTCGGAACGGAGAAAAGTACCTTAAGGCAGCAATCCGTAGCGTCGTCCGGCAGACTTTCCGCGACTTTGAGTTGATCCTGCTCAACGACGGTTCCACCGATAACACCAGCCGCATCATCGCTCGCGAGGCGAAGAGAGACCCCCGTATCGTGTGCAAACAGTACGAGGGGATGGGCTTGCCGGCCGTACTCAACCAGGGGCTGGCCGAAGCGTCGGGTGAGTACGTCGCCCGGATGGACGCCGACGACGTTTGCTACCCGCAACGATTCGCCGAGCAAGTGAAGGCCCTAGAAGACCACCCGGACTTGGTTCTGGTAGGCTGTCAACTCACTCGGATCGACTCTGCCGGATTCGAGATTGACAAGCTGATTTTGCCAACCGACACGCGGCAGATCGTGGACAACCTGCTTGCGGGCCACGGCGGGCAGGTGATGCATCCGGCGTTCATGTTCCGCACCGCAGCCGCGCGCCGCATCGGCGGCTACGACGAGGCCTACAATACGGCCCAAGACTTCGATTTCTTGCTGAGGATTCGGCAAGAGGGGCGGATCGAAAACCTCGATCAGTTTCTTCTAAAATACCGATTGCACGAGAGCAGCATAACGAAGGCACGCGCCGCAGAGCAGCGAGCCGCCAAACTGGCCGCGTTGGGTCGCCACCTCGGCTCGGAGGCCCTCCCTACCGGCGGCAGCGTCGGGGAGCAGCCGCACGCGGCTGTCGGCGCCAGCCATGACGACGTGCAGCTCGAAATAGCGAGGGCGGCGCGCCGAGCGGGCAACTGGGCGACCGCGGTGAGGAATGCGGCCGCCGTGCTGCGAAGGTCCCCGTCGAATCGCGAGGCCCGCTGGCTGCTCGTCGATAGCAGCCCGCGATGGCTTCAATTATGCTTGCGGAGTGCGAAGAACTTACTCGATCGGCCTGCACGCGTTAGCGCCAATCGGTCGCGTGCGTCGGCAAACGACGACCGGACGTGACCCGCGCCCAAAAAGAAAACGTGTCAGAAATGGGAAAGAGAGGCGTGCCTGTGCGTATCGCACTGTGCACCCAGCAGTTGGGGAAAGTCTCCGAGACTTTTATCCAAACGCATGCGGAGGGTCTCCGGCCAGGGCTGATCGCCATCGAGCAAGGGAATTACGGGCTGCCGGTGATCGACGGACGCTTCGTGTGCTCGCAAGCGCATGTCCTCCGCGCGGCACGCAAGGCGCGTCGGATGCTGCTCGGAAAGCCGTGGAGTGACGAGATCGACTACGCGTACGCGGCGGCATTCCGGCAAGCGGACGTAGTGCTTGCCGAATACGGACAGATGGGAGTACGCGTGCTTCCGGCGTGCCGCAAGACTAAGACGCCTCTGGTCGTCCACTTCCACGGCCACGACGCGAGCCAGCACGACGTGCTCGACCTCCACCGCGACGATTACCTCCGGATGTTTGATTTCGCGTCGGCGGTTGTCGCCGTATCGCGGCGGATGCGTTGCGACTTGCTCGCGCTCGGGTGCCCTGAAGAGAAGCTCGTGCTGAACCCGTACGGCATCGACACCGAAACCTTCCGCGCCACCACGCCGGCCGACAATCCGCCGACGCTGCTGGCGGTGGGGCGGCTGGTAGAGAAGAAGGCGCCGCACCTGTTGCTGCTGGCTTTCGAGCGGGTGCTCCGGCAAGCCCCTGATGCCCGGCTGCGGGTCATCGGCGATGGCCCCCTACGTGGGGTCTGTGACGATATACTGGAAGCGACGGGAATTGGTTCAGTCGTGGAGCTACTAGGCCCTCAGCCTCACCAGCAAGTCGCCGCAGAGATGGCGGCAGCGCGCGCGTTCGTTCAGCACTCGGTCACTGCTCCGAACGGCGACGCGGAGGGGACTCCCGTTGCTGTGCTCGAGGCCTCGGCCAGCGGTTTGCCCGTCGTGGCGACACGGCACGCCGGGATTGCCGACGCGGTGGTCGACTCCGAGACCGGGTACCTGATCGACGAGTACGACGTCGACGGGATGGCCGATCGGATGCTCCGCGTGATCGCCGAGCCGGAGAAAGCCCAGCGGCTCGGGCAGTCGGGGCGAGAACGGATGATCGCTTGCTACGAGCGGCGAAGTCGCTTAACTCGCCTCCGTACTGTGCTCGAAGCCGCCGCGACTGGACACAAGATTCCATATATTGATGACGACGCGTTAAGTGGGAATCGGCCTAGCGAGCCAACCGCGAACGGTGAGCGAACGGAAAACGGCAGTTTGATAGGCTCCTCGACCCTGCAGGCGAACGCGTGAGGCCTGTATGATCGATCCCACGCCATCCCCGCCGGTCCGGCCACGAAGAGCGAGCCCGGGAGAACGCGCCGAGTGAACGGCATGACGCTACGCCGGGTGCTCGGCGACGGCACGGTGGACGCGGTCAAGAACGCGACCGGCCTCACCGCATGGCAGCGCCGCAGCGCCGCCAAGCGTGGCGCCGCGCTGGAAGACGCCTACAACCAAAAGCGAATCGAGTTCCTCAGCCGGCACGTCCCCCCCGGCGCCGTCGGCGCGGAGCTGGGCGTGTTCCAGGGCCGCTTCTCGCCCTGCCTGCTGATGGGGCTCCGACCCAAGCGGCTGCACCTGATCGACCCCTGGTTCCACCTCACGCCGGAGTGGCACTGGGGCGAGGGGAGCCGGAGCACGGTGGACGCGTTGATCGAGATCCTGAAGCAGCAGAAGTCGGCGATCGCTTCCGGTCGGGTGATGGTCCACCTGGGGGACGACCTCGCCGTACTGCGCGGCTTCCCGGACGCGTCGCTCGATTGGGCCTACGTCGACTCGAGCCACGCTTACCAGCACACGGTGGACGAGCTAGAGCTGCTGCTGAACAAGGTCAAGCCGGGCGGCCTCGTGACCGGCGACGACTGGCGGCCCGACCCGAACCACCGCCACCACGGCGTGTACCGCGCGGTGCAAGAAGCCGTCGCGCGCGACGCTTACGAGTTCGTCGCGGCGGACGAGGCGATCCGTCAATGGGCGCTGCGTCGCGTTGGCGGAGAGGGAGGCATCTGAGCGTCGAATGGCCGCGGGAACCCCCACCTACAGCGTCGTCGTCCCGTGCTACAACGGCGCGCCCTTCCTGCGCGAGACGCTCGACTCGGTCCTCGCGCAAACGGCGCCGCCGCTGGAGATCCTTGTGATCGATGACGGGTCGACCGACGATTCGGCCGCCGTCGCCGAGTCGTACGGCGACCCGGTGCGGGTGATCCGCCAGCCGAACCAGGGCGAGTCGGTCGCTCGCAACCGCGGGATCGACGAGGCCCGCGCCGAGTGGGTCGCGTTTCTCGACGCGGACGACTTGTGGCGGCCATCGAAGCTTGCCGCCCAATTGGAAGTCGCAGGCGGAGAGATCGCCTGCGTGCACTGCCGCTTCGACGCGCTGATCGACGGGCAGATCCAGCCAGTCGAGCCGCGCACGCGGAGCGACGAGTCGAGCGATCCGATCGTCAACATGTTGCTGCACTGGGCGGTGCTGCCATCTTCGGCCCTGGTGCGGACCGCCGCGGCTAGGTCCACTCGCTTTCCTGAGTGGACGCGCGACTCGGAAGACATGATCTTCTTCGCCGATCTGCGTCGCCGCGGGCCCTTCGCCTACGTGGACTCCCCGTTGTGCGTTTACCGCCGGAACGCCGGCCAGCAAACGGCGCAAGCCGACCACAACCTGCGGTCGGTGCGGTCGTTGTGGGCTTGGAGGCAGCGGGCCGACCTCCAGCTGGAGCCCGAAAGGCTGGAGCGCCTCCGTGACGGGCTCGCCCGCCGGTTGGCGCGTAGCCACGACGCTTGTTACTGGCGCCGCGACTTCGAAACCGCCCGCAGGATTCGTGACGGCCTCCGGCAATTGGGCGTCGATCCGATCGCCTACTCCCAGCTCTGCAAGAGGCCGTTACTGTTTGGTTTCGCTCATCGGCTCTGGGACCGCGTTACCGCCGGGTCGCAGCTAGCAAACGCGGGGGCGACAAAGTAGTGGACGTGAGCGTCGCCATCTGCACGTGGAACCGCGCCGACCTGCTCGACAAGACGCTCCGGAGGATGGCCTCGATGCGGGTGCCGGAGTCGGTGTCGTGGGAGCTGATCGTTGTCGACAACAACTGCACCGACCACACCCAGCAAGTGCTCCAGCGGCACGTGGGCGCCCTGCCGCTGAGAATCGTCACCGAGAGCCAACCGGGGCTGTCCTACGCGCGGAACCGAGCGATCGAGGTCTCCCAGGCCGAGATCATCCTGTGGACCGACGACGACGTGCTGGTCGACGAGCACTGGCTCACCGAGACGCTCGCTGCCATGCGGGGGCTCGACGCCGAGGTCTGCTTCGGGTCGGTCCACCCTTGGTGGGAGACCGCCGCCCCGCCGTGGTTCGGCGACTGCTTGGCCGGGCGGTTCGCGTTGTACGACCGGGGCCGAGGCGCCCACCTGCTCTCCGAAGCCGGCCAGAGCGGGTACGGGGCCAACCACGCCGTCGCGCGGTCGGTCTACCAGCGCCTCGGCGGCTACCGCACCGACCTCGGCGTTGTCGGCGACAAGGGGGGTGGCGGCGAGGACACCGAGCTGGTGATGCGTGCGATCGCAGCGGGCGTGAGGACCGCGTACGCGGGCTCCGCGAGCGTCCGGCACTTCATCCCCGCCGAGCGTTGCCGGAAGCGATACTTCCGCCGGCGCCAGTGGCGCGGAGGATCAAGCCAATATCGCATGCTGACGCAAGCGGGAGGCGGCCGTCGAACGATTCTCGGGTTGCCGGCCTACATGTATCGCCAGCACACTCGTGAAATGGTCGCGTGGCTGTTCAGCAACATTCGCGCAGACCGCGCGAGAGCTTTTCAAGCGGAGCTTAAGCTTATTAGCTTTGCAAGCCTTTTGCGCACGGCTGTCTTCGCCCGCTATGATACTTGCACCGGGAAGCGAGGGAAGCAAAATCCAGCAACCGACGTGAACTACCAATCTCCAGAGACGCTGTCAGAAGGGCCTGGAGATCTCAAGAGCGTTTCTCATATACGACCGCTCAGTGCATCTGATGCCAGGCGTGGCTGAAAATCTAATGCTCGCCACATTCGTCATACCGACCTACCGCAGGCCGGACGTGCTGCGCCAGTGCCTAGAGCACCTCTGCGAGCTGCAGCCCGGCGAGGGCCCGTTTGAGGTGCGCGTGCTCGACAACGGCGCGCCCGAAACCAGCGGCCACGTGATCGCGGAATTCGCCGAACGGCTGAACGTCTACTACGTCGAGAACGAGCCAGGCCACGGCATGGGTTACTCGCTCGGTCGCGGGGCCGAGGCCGCATTGGGCGAGTTGATCGTCGAGCTGAACGACGACGCCCTCGTGCCGCCCGATTTCCTCGCGCGTGTCGGCGGCTTGTTCGCTCGGCGACCGGAGGTCGGAGTGGTGGGGTTTCGCGCGATCGAAGAGGGTTACGCGTCCGACGACGGATCGATCGGCGCAATCGACGCAGATGCACTCACCGTACGCGGCAACTTCGACCGGGAGACGGATGGGCCGGTCGAGGTGGAGCACGTTTACGGCTTCTGCTACGCGTACCGCCGCCAGCTGCTCGAGCGAGGTGGCCGACACGATAAGGTGCTGTTGGCCAAGGACTACAGCAGCGGGAACAGGATCGAAACCGACCACTGCCTCACCGCCCGGCGGCTCGGCTACCGAGTGATCTACGATGGGACGATCGCCGTTGTTCATCTGGCCAAGCCGCGGACCGACCTGTCCGAGCGGAGCGAGCGTTGGCGGCTGAACCACCTGCGGAACACACTCTACCTGTTCCTGAAGCACTTCGGCCCCTTCGGCCGCCGCGCGATGGCGCTGCGGTACGGCCTCACGCACGACGTCGGCCTGATCTCGCTGCTGAAGCGGCCCACGCCGGCCAACGCCCGGTACTTCTGGGTCGGCTTGCGGGCGCGGGGAAGCGCGGTGGGGCACTGGCTGCTGCACCTAACCGTCCGGCAATAACGAATGCCCGCGTATCATCGTTGCCTTACGTTTACTCGAGTCGTAGCAAGTTGAATCTGCTAACACGAGTCCGTACTGGAATTGCGTGGCGTCGTCACGTCGCTGTTCGTAAGCGATACCTCAGACGTAAGTTCCTAAACGGAAAAGAGCTTGCGGATAGTTACGTAGATGGTTCAATCGTTGACAACGCACAATTGCGCGATGGGACCACTGTGCGACATCCTGATGGCACAGGTGGATTCGCGAAAATGATCCTAGAGGTCTGGTATGACGAAGTCTACACGGGAGACTTCTACGTGCCGAAGGCGTCCGACGTAGTGATAGATGCTGGTGCGAACGTAGGGCTATTTAGTCTCCTGGTCGCTCGGATTGAACCGCAAACCAAGGTCTTCGCTTTCGAGCCTTTCCCTGAGAATTTCGCAATCTTGCAATCGAACTTAGATGCCGCTGGTGCGAGGAATGTGCAGTCGTTTAACAAGGCGTTGTCGGGAACCGAGGGGCAAGCGATTATCCGACCGGTTGGCGGTAGGTCTCAGGATCACCGACTCGAGCAAGAAGCTGCTTCCGATCTATCAGGCCAGGGAAAATCAGTCGACACGGTCTCGCTATCAGATATCGTTGCTCTAGTGGGTCGAAAACCTATCGCGATGTTCAAATGCGATATCGAAGGTAGTGAGTACGACGTTTTCGCCTCGGCTGAAGATGAAGACCTCCGGCTTATCGATCGCTGCGCAATCGAATGGCACGAGCACCTTCGCCCCGGAGTTACCAACTTACTCCGGTCACGCCTTGAAAAGCATCATCGGGTCGATGTCAAAGAGGATGGCGATGGGAAGTGGGGTATGATGTATGCACAGCGGAAATAGTCAAAACATAGCAACGTCGAGGCGGCTCCCATTAAAGTAGTACTGCTAGCGGGCGGGTACGGCACCCGGTTCGGGAAGCTGACCGACTTCTTGCCCAAGCCGATGATCCCGATCGGGCCGTTCCCGATCCTGTGCCACATCATGCGCTACTACGCGCACTTCGGGCACAACGAGTTCATCGTTTGCAGCGGGTACAAGTCCGAGTTGATCAAGGAGTACTTCCTCAACCTGGCGACCTACACGCACGACTTCACGATCGGCTTCGCCGCAGGGGGAGCGCCGCGGATCGACGTGCACGACGCGGGCGACGGGTTCTCGCCCCGCGTGACGATCGCCTACACGGGCCAAGACACCATGACCGGCGCCCGGATCAAGCGGGCGGCCCGCTACCTGGGCGACGACGAGCGATTCATGGTCACCTACGGCGACGGAGTCACGGACCTGGACGTCGGCGAGCTGGTCGCCTTCCACAAGGACCACGGCAAGGCGGCGACGCTCACGTCGGTCTTCCCCCCGCCGCGGTTCGGCGCGCTGCACTTCGAAGGCGACCGCGTGACGCACTTCGCCGAGAAGGACCCGCAGCAAGAGGCGATGGTCAACGGCGGCTACTACGTGTTCGAGCGCAGCGTTCTCGATACGCTCGAAAAAGACCGCAAATGCGTGCTCGAAAAAGCGCCGATGCACCGGCTCTCTGAAGAGGGCGAGCTGATGGCGTTCCGCCACCCCGGCTACTGGCAGTGCATGGACACGACGCGCGACCTCGAGTCGCTGCAAGACGCCTGGGCCAGCGGCGCCGCGCCGTGGAAGGTCTGGCAGGGGGGGTACGACGATTAGCGCACCGACCGCCCCAGCCCGATCGCACGCCGCCGCGGTCGCCGACGCGTTCGGCGGCGCCTACCGCGGCCGGCGGGTGCTGGTGACTGGGCAAACCGGCTTCAAGGGGAGCTGGCTGGCCCTGTGGCTGCGCACGCTCGAGGCCCGACCGGCTGGCTTCGCCCTCGCTCCGATCACCGACCCGTGTCACTTCGACCTGCACGACTGGCCCGACGACGCGGCCCGCCTGGGCGACATCCGCGACGCGCGCGCCGTGGAAGCTGCGATCGAACAGTCGGCGCCGGAGATCGTCTTCCACTTGGCGGCGCAGCCGCTTGTACGGGAGTCGTACCGCCAGCCACTCGAGACGTTTCAGACGAACGTGCTCGGCACGGCGAACGTGCTGGAGGCGTGCCGCAAAACGCCGAGCGTGCGCGCGGTGGTGATTGTTACGAGCGACAAGGTCTACGAGAACGACGAGTCGGGCGCGGCGTTCCGGGAGGGCGATCGCCTCGGCGGCTCGGACCCCTACAGCTGCTCCAAGGGCTGCGCCGAACTCGTTACCGAGAGCTACCGGCGCTCGTACTACGAGGCGACCGGCGCGGCCGGCGCGCCGTTGCTCGCTTCGGTCCGGGCCGGCAACGTGATCGGCGGCGGCGACTGGTCGGCCGACCGCCTGATCCCCGACGCGGTCCGCGCCGCTTCGTCGGGCGGGAAGCTCACCGTCCGCAGCCCGGGCTCTATCCGCCCCTGGCAGCACGTGCTCGAACCGCTCGCGGGTTACTTGCTCGTCGGCCAACGACTGTTGGAAGGCGATCGGGACGCGGCCGCCGCTTGGAACTTTGGCCCCGATGAGGAGGGGCACGTGTGCGTGCGTCACGTGGTCGACGCGTTCCGGGAGGAGTGGCCCGACTTCGAATACGAGACCCCCGACATCACCGACGCGCCGCCCGAGTCGCACTGCCTGCGACTCGATTCGGCGGCCGCGCGCGAGCGGCTCGGCTGGCGGCCCGTGTGGGACTGGCCGACGACCGTTCGCCGCACCGCCGCCTGGTACCGCGACTACTACCGAGAGAAGAGAGTCGCGTCACACACCGATTTGGCCGAGTACGTGGCGGCGGCCTCGCGGGCCGGGTGCGCGTGGGCGCCGACGTGATCGAGTTCGCGAAACTACCTCTGGAAGGGGCGCGCTTGCTGCACCGACGCGTCGTGCGCGACGACCGCGGCGATTTCGCGCGCTTGTTCTGCGCCGAAGCCTTCGCCAGCGAGGGGCTGCCCTCGCACTTCCCTCAGATGAACCGGTCGAGCTGCTCGTCGCGTGGCGTGCTGCGTGGGCTCCACTACCAGGTGGCGCCCGCCGCCGAGGCCAAGGTGCTGCACTGCGTCAGCGGGCGGGTGCTCGACGTGATGGTCGACGTGCGGGCGTGTTCCGCGACGTTCCTCGGCTGGCACGCTCAGGAACTCACCGGCGGCGACGGGTTGTCCGTGTACATCCCGACCGGCTTCGCCCACGGATACCTCGCGCTGAGCGACGACGCCGTTGTGGAGTACCTGTCGTCCGCCCCCTACACGCCTGCCTGCGAACGGTTGCTCCGCTGGGACGACCCGCGGGTCGGCGTGCTATGGCCGATCGAGAACCCGATCCTCAGCGAGAAGGACGCCAACGCGCCGCTGCTCGCCGACGACTTCCGGGGAGTGGGGTCGTGAGATTCGTCGTTACCGGAGCGACGGGATTCCTCGGCGGTGTGGTCGCGCGGCGGCTAGCCGCGGAGGGACACCAAGTGCTGGCCCCGTGCCGCTTCGGATCGGAAACGGCGCGGCTCGGGGGAGCGCACGGGGGGGTCACCGTACTTCCGCTGCGGTCGCTCGGTGACATCGGCGAAGCCGTCGATCCCCTGGGGCAAGAGCCCATCGACGGTGTCCTGCACTTCGCCGTCGAGTACGGGCGCGACGCGTCGGCGGCCCAGGTGGTGCGCACGAACGTCGGAAGCTCGGTCGCCTTGCTCGAGTGGGCGATGGGCCGGCGGGTGGGCGTGTTCGTCAACGCCGACACCTGCTTCACTCCCGACTATCCCTACCTGCGGGCTTACACACTCTCGAAGAAGCAGTTCGTTGCGTGGGGCCAAACGCTCTGCGACGCCGACGCCCCGACGCGGTTCGTGAATCTCGTGCTGCAGCATCCCTTTGGCCCCGGCGACCGGCCCGGCAAGTTCGTGCCGTGGATCATCGAGCGCTGCCTCAACGACACGGGGCCGATCGACCTGACAGCCGGAGACCAAGAGAAGGACTTTATTTACGCGGGTGATGTAGCCGAAGCGTGCCAGACGGTTCTTGCCCACCGCGAGGCCCTGCCGCCGGGCGCGACGAGTTTCGAGGTAGGGCGCGGCGAGGCCCTGACCGTGCGTCGGTTCGTCGAGACGATTCACCGGCTGTGCGAGTCGAAGGCGACCCTCAACTTCGGCGCGCTCCCCAAACGGCCGGGCGAGCCACCCCGGTCGGTCGCCAACATCGAGCCCCTCGAGCGCCTCGGCTGGTCGCCGAGCACAACCATTGAACAAGGCGTACGCCTCACCGTCGAAGCGGCCCGGCGATCGATGAGCGTGGTGGACTGACTTGCGTTTCCTGTTTGTAAAACCCGGCCTCGCGTACCCCCGCTCGAGCGGGCACGACGTTCACACCTACGAGATGATGCGCGCCTTGGCCGCGCGCGGCGCCGAGGTGGCGCTGTTGACGCGAGAGCCAGCCACGGACGAGGCGACGAGCGGCCTGGACCTCGCCTGGCGCGGCGATTTCGGCAACGCGCCGAAACCGAACGGAGCCGCCGCTTCGGACATGACCTGGGCGCAGCGGAAGTTCGCGTCGTACTGGGGCGTGCCCGACGAGCACATCGCGGGGGTCGGCGCGTTGGCTCGCGAGCTCGAGGCCGACGCGGTGGTCGCCGTGGGGCTCGGCGTGCTCCCTTATCTGTCCGCCGTTCGCGGGGCACAGCGCGTCTGGTACGCCGCCGACGAGTGGGTCCTGCACCACTGGACGCTCTTCTCCGCGTTGCGTCCCAAGACGTACCCCAATCTGAAAGCGGCCGCCGTCAAGGGCTTCTACGAACGCGCCTTCGCGCCGGCCATCGATCGTGTGTGGGTGGTCTCCGAGGCCGACGCCCGCGCCGTGCGGCGAGTGATGGGCGTGCGGGCGGTGGACGTGGTGCCGAACGGCGTCGACGCGACGCACTTTCAACCGGTCCAGAGCGAGGAGATCTCTCAGAGCGCGGTGTTCTGGGGGCGGCTCGATTTCGAGCCCAACATCGACGCCCTCCGTTGGTTCCTGACGACGGTCTGGCCGCGGCTCATCAAGCAGCGCCCCGGCGCCACGTTCAGCGTCTTCGGATTCAACCCCTGCGACGAGGTCCGCCGGCTCTGCCAGGCGCCGGGCGTTGAGGTGATAGCCGACCTGCCCGACCTGCGCGACGAGATCGCCAAGCGTCAGGTCGTCGTGCTCCCGTTCATCAGCGGCGCGGGGATCAAGAACAAGCTCCTCGAAGCGGCCGCGATGGCGCGGCCGATCGTGGTTAGCCCGACCGCGGTCGCCGGCCTCAACCTCGCCGGGCACGAGACGGTCGTGCGGTGCGAACGCGCCGAGCAGTGGGCGGCCGCCCTCGGTGAGCTGTGGGACGACCCTAACCGCCGGGCCAAGCTCGGCGCCGGCGCCCGGCAGTGGGTGACCGAGACGCACTCCTGGCGCCGGTGCGCGGCGATCGCCATGACCGCCCTGTCGAATTCGAGAGCCACCCCCTGATGCCGACCCAGAGCGCAACCCCGACCGGGCAACACGAGTCGACGCGGGCGCAGCGCAGCCTCGTGCTGCGGCGCCGGGCGGCGGTCGCTCTCGGCACACCGTGCCGGATGGGCGTCCCGCTCCCGCGCGGCGCCGTGCGAGAGGCCTCGCGGCTCCGGCTGATAGGCCGGGGCGACTCTCCGCTGCCGCTGCAAGCGGCGGTCTTGCAGCGTTGGCCCGACGCGTCGGTCAAGTGGCTGCTGTGCGAGTGGCTGCACGACGGCGCCGACGAGGTCCGCCTGACCGACGACGCCCCCACGCCCGCCAACACGCCCGACCGCCAAGCGACCGTCGAGCGGGAAGGCGATGCAATCGTCGTGCGCCGCGACGCGTCCGCGTGGCGCTTCGGGCCGGGTGGCGCGCTCTTCGGGCAATCGGACAACGCCGTCCGTGTGCTGCTCGAAGCCAGCCTGCCCCAATCGGATTCGGTGCGGGTGGACGTCACCGGGGTCGAGCTTCTTGCCGAGGGACCGGTGCGCGTGGGCGTCCGCACTTCGGGGCGGCTGCTCGCCGGTAGCTACGATACCGGCCTGGACGTCTTCGCCGAGTCGCACTTCTACGCCGATTCGACTCTCCGACGCACGCATCTCACCGTGCGCAACCGCCGCCGCGCCGCCCACGCCGGCGGCGTGTGGGAGCTGGGCGACGCCGGGTCGGTGTTGATCCGGGACCTCTCCCTCGCCGTCACCGCCCCGGCCGACGCGACCTCGTTCCGCTGCGACCTCGGCGACGCCGGGAGCTCCACCACCGCGGCCGACAAGCTGTCGCTCTTGCAGGCCTCCAGCGGCGGGGAGCGGTGGGACTCGAGCAACCACGTGAACCGCGACGGCGTCGTCCCGCTGCCGTTCCGCGGCTACCGACTCGAAGCCGACGGCCAGACGACCGAAGGCCGTCGCGCCGAGCCGGTCGTCGCGTGCACGCACGCCGGCGGGGCGTTCGCCGTGGCGGTCGAGCGGTTCTGGCAGAACTTCCCGAAGGCGATCGAGAGCCGCGGCGACGGCCTCCGCGTCGGCCTCTTCCCGCGCGAGGCCGCCGCGCCGCACGAGCTGCAGGGCGGAGAGCAGAAGACCCACGTGGTCTGGATCGCCGAACACGCAAGCGGCGCCGACGTGCTCGCTTCGGTCGATCACACCGCGCCGTTCTGGCCCGACCCGGAGAGCGTCGCGGCGAGCGGCGCCGAACGCTTCGTCCGCCCCACCGACGGCGAGCACGGGGGCTACCGCCGCCTTGTCACCGAGGCCGTCGACGGAGAGTCGAGCCTGCTGGCCAAACGCGAGGTCATCGACGAGTACGGCTGGCGCCACTTCGGCGACGCGTACGGCGACCACGAGGCCGCGTTCTCTCCCCCCGAACCGCCGCTCGTGTCCCACTGGAACAACCAGTACGACCTCGTGTTCGGACTCGGCGTCAGGGCGCTTGGTGGGGGCGACCCGCGGTGGTGGGAGTTGATGGAGGACCACGCGCGGCACGTGATCGACATCGACCTCTACCACACCGACGAGGACAAGGCGGCCTACAACCACGGCCTCTTCTGGCACACGATCCATTACCTCGACGCCGGCAAAGCCAACCACCGCAGCTACCCTTCCGGCACGATCGGCGGCGGGCCCAGCGCCGAACAGACCTACACCCGCGGCCTGCGGCTCTACTACTACCTGACCGGCGACCGCGCGGCCCGCGACGCCGTCGTCGCCTGCGCCGAGTGGGTCCTCGCCATGGAGGACGGGTCGCGCACCCCCTTCCGCTGGCTCGCGGGAGGGCCGACCGGGCTGTCCAGTTCGAGTGGGAACCCCGATTACCACGGCCCCGGCCGCGGCCCCGGCAACGCGACCGAAACGCTCCTCACCGCGTTCGAGCTGACCGGCGACGGGCGCTACCTCGACCGCGTCGAGGAGTTGATGCGCCGCGTCGTCCACCCGCGCGACGACCAACACGCGCTCGACTTGCTCGACGCCGAGACCCGCTGGTACTACAACCTGTACCTGCAGGCGCTCGGCCGGTACCTGGAGATCAAGCACGAGCACGGCGAGCACGACGAGGCTTACGCGTACGGCCGGCAGACACTGCTCGCTTACGCCGACTGGATGGCCGAGCACGAGTACCCTTACCTCACGAAGCCCGACATCCTCGAGTACCCGACCGAGACCTGGAGCGCGCAGGACGTCCGCAAGAGCGAGGTCTTCCACTTCGCCGCGCGACACGCGGCCGACGCGTCGCGGCGGGAGCGTTACCTGGAGCGGGGCGAGTACTTCTTCGCCCACGCGGTAGAGGAGTTGCTGGCGACCCCCGCGGCCCGCTACACGCGCCCGCTCGCGCTGCTGCTCGGCTCGGGCTTCAGCTACCGGGCGATCCGCGCGGGGGCCGGCGAGCTGTCCACCGCGCCGGCGCCGGAGATCGACCCGCCCCCGAAGCCGCGGTTCACGCCGCAGAAGGCGCGGGCGGTGCGGCGGGCGAAGCTGATCGTCGCCGGGGGCGCCGTCGGTGTAGCAGCGCTGATCCTCGTGGGCGTGGTCGCCCTTCTCGCTTCGTAGGCCAGCGTGTCCGATTTGACTGTTGAACCCGTCGAAAAGCGGCCGAGCGAGACCACGTCGCCCGCGGCCGATCCCCTCGGCGCGCGCGAGCGGCGGCGGATCCGGCTGCGGCTTCTGAAGCTGAGGGCGCGGGAGTACCTCGAGTACCAGTCACCGGTTCTCGGCCCGGCGATCCGGTTGGCGGCGTGGGCGGCCGGAGCGGCGCTCGTGTACACGCCCGCCCGCCGGCGCGGATTCGGCCTGTTGGCGGCGACACACCGGAGCGGCCGCTTGCGGTCGACGAACTGGCTGGTGGAGGGGATGGTCAGGCGGCACGCGCGGCAGGGCGCCAAGCCGGTGGCGGCCGCTATCGACCACGCGATCGCGACCGCCGACGCGAACATCCCGGCGGGCCTGCGGAAAGACCCCCGCAACGTGTTCCCGACACTGGCCATCGTGTTGCGATCGCCCGGCGAACGCCACAAGGGCGTGCTCAACCTGTCGTACTCGTACGTCTACCCGTGGTTCCACAAGCACTACGACGTGGAGAAGGTCGCCAGCCGATACCACATCGTGCTCGAGCCGAGTTGGGCGGGCTTCTGCACCCCAGAGATACTGACCTTCACGCGGCTCTCGCAGCCGGTGTTCGTGCAGGCGATCGAGCCATACGATGCGAGCTATCTGCAGCGAGTCGGCGGCAACTTGACGCCGGTGGCCATCGCCGCGAACTGGTGGACCGACCCCCGGGTCTTCGCACCAGCAGCCGACGGCGATCGCCCCTACGACTTCGCGATGGTCGCGAGTTGGTCCGATTTCAAGCGGCACCACCGCTTCTTTGCGGCGCTCGCCGAGGTGAAGCGGCGGGGGCGCCGGCTCAACGGGGTCTGCGTTGGCTACCCGCAGGGCCGGAGCGTCGAGGAGGTCCGAGCCGTGGCCCGGCTGTACGGAGTGTCTGACTGGATAACCTTCGAAGACCGCTTGACTCCCGAGCAGACCGCGGAGCGAGTCCGGCGCGCGAAGGTGAAGGTCCTTTGGTCGCGGCGCGAAGGCTTCAACCGCGCCGTCATCGAAGCCTTGTTCAGCGACACCCCGATCGTCATGCGAGAGGGCTTCAACTACGGCCACCACCACGACTACGTCAACGAGCAGACGGGTTGTTTCGCCGACGAGCGGTCGCTCCCCGACACGCTCCTCCGCTACGCCGACGCGACAGCTGAGGCCTCGCCCGAAGATTGGGTGAGCGAGCGGATGTCGCCACAGGCCGCGGTGCAGCGGTTGCACAAGAAGATAGCCGAGACCGCCGGAGAGCCCATCGGTGACGCGGGCCCCTTGGCCGTGAAGGTCAACACGCTGAACAACATGCGATACTGGAACCCGACCGAGGCCGAGCGCCACCGCAGCGACTACCAGTGGCTCGCCGGCTGCGTACGAACATGACCCCCGCCCCGACCCCGCCGCTACACGCCGAGCCGAAGCGGACCGAGCTCGTCGGCGAGCGCGAGATCCCCGTGGTTCCGCCCGACGAGATCTTCGAACGGCTGCGGGCCGAGGGCCAGATCGTCCATTACTTTCCGAATCCAGGGAACGCAGGCGATGCACTAATCATGCTTGCTGCGGTGCGGCTGTTTTCGAAGTACCGAGTGCCCTACGTAATCGAGAAAACTCTCGTCGGTTTCAACCCAGCGGGAAAAGTTGTCGTTTACGGGGGGGGCGGAAATCTCGGCAGTGAAAGCAGCCCTGCAGCAGAGTTCTTGACGCACTGCAATAGTAAGTCAAGCCTTAGTGTGTTGCTTCCACACACCGTCACTGGCTGCGAACAGTTGCTCAGAAGCCTTGGGCCTGGAACAGTTCTGTATTGTCGAGAAGTACCGAGCTATCAGCACGTCGTAGCACATGCAGGCGGTTGCGAAATCGCATTGGCCGAAGATCTAGCGCTGCAGTTGGATGCGGAGGAAATACTGACACGCAGCCCGCCCTTCTCAGTTGCCGGCCGCTTGCTCCGCAGGCTGTTCAGCGACTTGGCGAATCGGCCCGGCAGACAAGCTTTGCTGCCAAAGGGACCTACGGTCAGCTATTTCAAGGACGAGCTACTACGAACGAGAACGCTTTATCGTGGCGATTGTCTCATTTGCATGCGAAGCGATCACGAGCGTACGCCAACCCCTGTTCCGTATGGCAACTGGGACCTGCCCGCACGGATTCCGTTCGCATACGAAGACGTTCGCTCCGCTGAGTGGGCGTGTCACACACTCCTGACGCGTGTAAAGCACTACCGGGAAGTGCGCACGAATCGACTGCACGTAACCATCGCTGCTGCGTTACTTGGCAAGAGTGTTCGCATGTATGCCAATAGCTACTACAAGAACCGCGCGGTGTTCGAGTTCTCGCTGCGGCATCGATTCCCGTGCGTCCAGTGGGAAGACAGCTAAGTGAAGGTTGCGCGGCCAACACTGCCGAGAGGGTAAAGCACGAATGGGGAGAACACGAAGCTTCGTTAGCGAACGGCGCGTCCTAGTGAAGGCCTGCGCGACGCTGCTCGCCGCCGCTGCTCTGGGCGGAGTCGCCTGCGCCGCCGAGTTTGGCGGCCTCCGGCTCACGCCGGTCGGTGGCTACCGGGTCCCGGTATATTCGAGCTTCCATCGACCCCACGAGGCCGGCGCCAGTCGCAGCACCGGGTACACGAACGGTTCGATAGCGGTGCACACTTTCGAGGACGGCCGGACCGTCTTCTGGCACGAGAACGGCAAGATCGGCAAGCAGTTCTTGGAGTCGCACACCGTCGCCGAGATGGGCTCGATGGACGGCGACCCGGCGAAGTGGCCGCTGCTCACGGAGGCCTCCTCCCCCGACCGGGTGTGGACACAGCACGAGCTGTACGGCGACCGAGGGCCCCGAGGATACCATTCTCCGGGGGGGATATTGTTCGACCCTGCGGTAGAGCGTTTGTGGTTTGGCACCGACATCTGGTACCACACCAAATCGGACCCGGAGCAGTGGCTCGCTGTCGTCGACTACAACTCGGGCGAGGTCCTCCCGGTTACCCCGAGCGTTCCGCTGCCGATGCACAAGTTCTCGGGCGGCTTCGGACTGATCCCAGAGGGATTCGCCACCGAGCACCTCGACGGCAAACGCTTCGCATTCATCGCAGGCGGGTACAGCAGCGGGCAAGGGGCCGCGATCGGCCCGACGCTCGCGGCGATGAGCCTCGAGCCGCAGGAGAACCCCGAGGCCGTGGTCTTGCTCGACCACTTGGCGACCGCGGAAGTAGGGGGGGTGCCATTCTCCGAGGGCAAGCGGTATGTCCCGGAAGCGTTCGCCGATTACACAACCGATATGAATTGGTACTACCCCGTACACGAGGGCGTCGGATACTGGACCGGCACCATCAAGGGAAACGGATGCTGGCTAAAAATCGATGGCTTCGAGGGTGTGCTCTACCTGGCCGCGTACGGGGCTGGTGAACAGAAATACCGTGCTCAGACCGAGGGCTGGGGCGCCCCGGTAAAGAACGTGCTTTATATCTACGACGCCGAGGCATTCGTTGACGTCGCACGGCTTAAGCGTTGGCCGCTGGGCTGCCCGAGGGAGTACTACGAGTTCTACCGATTCGACGAGGCAGAAAAGGGGATCAATCGGATCGGGCGTTCGATCACGATCGATCAGGGAACCGGCCTGCTTTGGGTGTGCTACCCGCAGGTGTGGAAGCCCAATCAGTCGGCGACGGAGCGGTTCCCGGTTGTGATAGCGTACCGCGCGTCTGCGGTCAGCGCGGCTGAACGCGAGTCAGAGGACAAACCTGCCCGGCCCGATGTGAGCCCGGGCGTTACGGAGTAGCAGTGTAGAGTGGGGCATTATGTCATCATCGGCCTGATCGTCGCTGGGTGTGTGACCGCGGTCACTCGCCCGGCTGTCGGGTGCATTCTGTTCTACTTCATCGCGCTGCTCGACCCGGCCTGGAACTGGCGTTGGGCCCTCCCCCCCGACCCGGGCTATCAGAAGTGGATCTTCTTCTCGCTGGCGGCCGGGGCGGCGCTCACGCTAGGCAGGGTGCGGCCGCCGAGCGGGGTCGGTAGGTGGGCGATCGCTAGTCTGTTGCTGTTCCTCGCACTCGCGTGGGCCAGCTGGCAGCAGAGCGCGTACCACTTCGAAGGCGCTTACTACATGAGCGTGATCTGGAAGATCGCGTTGGTGGCGGCCCTCTCGATCTGGTTGATCGACGACCGCAAGCACCTGAAGATGCTGCTGATCGCTTGTGTCGTCGGGTCTGCTTACAACGCTTACCAGATCAATCTGGACTACTTCGAGACCGGCGTGACCCGTTGGATCATGCGGAATTGGGGCTCCAGCCAACTCGACAACAACACCTACTCGCTGCTCACCCTCCCGATGATGGCGATCGCCGTGGGGGGCGTGTTGGGCTTCCAGAAGAAGTACCTCGTGTACGGCTGCCTGGCCGCGGCCACGCTTCAGGCGCACCAGTTCATGCTGGTAGAGTCGCGCGGCGCGATGCTCGCCGCGTTGGTCCTGGCGGTGTTGGCTCTGTGGTTCATGCCGAAGACCAAACGGAATATCCGCTTGACGGCGACGGCCGCCGTGTTCGTGGCCGTGCTGGCTGGGCCCCCGGTGGTCAAGGAGTTCTCTTCGGCCTTCGCCCCGACCGAAGAGCTCGACAGCTCGGCAGAGAGCCGCTTCTACCTCTGGTCGGCCGGCGCACGGATGATCGCCGACTACCCGTTCACGGGAGTCGGCCCGTACGTGAGCCGGTACTACGTGCCGATCTACTACGAGGGGGGCCTGGATCGCAAAATGAAGGCGCTGCACAACTTGATATTCGAGGTCGGCGCGGAGACCGGCATCCCGGGCCTGATCGCGTATCTCGGCTACTTCTTCATCCCGTTCTGGGCCGTTTACAAAAACCGCCGCCGGTACTTGGCCGCGGGCCCGACCGAGTGCGCCGCGACGATTGCGGTGCTTTCCGGGGCGCCGGCCTACTTCGTGGGCAGCATGTTCAGCGCCGGCACGCTCATCGAGTCGTGCTACTTGCTCCCGGTGGTCGCGTGTGTGCTGCTGCGGCTCGACGCGGAGGGCGAGATCGAAGAGCCGCTTGCGATAGAGCACGAGGTCTACGAGCAAGCGCCCCGCCACGCCCACGCGCCGGCCTACGGTGCGAGGTGAGCGTTTGATGGACCGGCGCGAAGGGGCGCGTGTTGAGGGAAGCGCACCGGCCACGCTGGTTGTGTTCGCCGACGACTGGGGGCGGCACCCCTCGAGTTGTCAGCACCTCGTGCGGCGCCTGTTGCCGACGCGTGCGGTCTACTGGGTGAACACCATCGGCACACGGAGGCCCTCGATCGACTTGGCGACCTTGCGGAGGGGAGCCGAGAAAGCGGCCGGGTGGCTAAAGCCCGCCAACCCGCGGTCCGACGCACCCGACGCCGCCGGCCGGGGCGCCCCGCAAGTGCTCTCGCCCGTGATGTGGCCCTCGTTTGGCGGCCGGGTCCAACGCCGCGTGAACCGCGACTTGCTAACGCGAGCCATCAACCAACGTATCGCCCCCTCGCCGCGCCCCCGCGTGGCCGTGACGACTCTTCCCCTAGCGGCCGATCTGGTCGGGCGGCTCGACGTCGACGCTTGGCTGTATTACTGCGTGGACGACTTGGCGGAGTGGCCTGGGCTGGATCGGTCGACCCTGTGTCAGATGGAACGCGAGCTGCTTCGGGCGGTGGACGGCGTTGTCTGTGTCAGCGAGCACCTGCAGCGGCGTTTGGGGCGCCTGGGGCGCGACGCGGAGCTCGTCACGCACGGCGTCGACCTCGAGCACTGGGAGGGCGGGTCGGGCGCCGGCGAGCACGCCGACGCGTTGTTCTGGGGCTTGATCGACCGGCGTATGGAGTCCGCTTGGGTTGGTGCGTTGGCCGACCGGCTCGCCGAGCTCGGACGCGGCGCGGTGGTGCTCGCCGGGCCGGTGGAGAGCATCGACGCCGCGGTGACGGCTCACCCGAGGGTCCGTCTGCTAGGCCCGGTCGACTACAACAAGCTCCCCGCGTTGGCCGCGTCGGCCGGCGCGCTGGTCATGCCCTACCGCGACCTGCCCGCGACGCAAGCGATGCAGCCGCTGAAGATGAAAGAGTACCTGGCTACCGGGAGGCCCTGCGTGGTGCGGAGGCTCCCCGCCACGGCGCCGTGGGCGGACTGCCTCGACGTGGTCGACACCGCCGAGGGGTTCGTGTCCGCAACCCTCCGGCGGATCGAGCAAGGGCTGCCGAGCGAGCAGAAGGCGGCGCGGGCTCGGTTGAAGGACGAGTCGTGGGACGCGAAGTCGGCCGCGTTCGCCGCGGCGATCGATTCCCTCGTGAGCGGGCGCCGGCCGTGAGCTATCACTCCCTAGAAACGCTGCAAGGCCCGGCGAGCGAGCCAGCCACGAGCGTGAGGCGGCCGATGATCCTCCACGCGCGGGTCGTCGCAGGTGAAGGGGGAGGGCCTGACAAGACGGTCCTGAACTCGCCGCGCACCCTCCGCGCCCGGGGCTACGATTCGGTCTGCATGTACCTGCGGTCGCCGGGCGACTCGGGCTTTGAGAGGATCCGCCAGCGTGCGCTGGACTGCCAAGCGGACCTCGTCGAGATCGACGACCGCGGCTTCTGGGACGCGAGCGTCGTGCGGCGTGCGGCGGAGGCCTGTCGGCGGCTGGGCGTGGATGTCTGGCACGGCCACGATTACAAGACCAACGTGCTCGGTTTGTTGGTCGCGCGTCGGCGCCCGATGCGGCTGGTGTCGACCGTGCATGGGTGGGTCCACCACACGCGTGTGACGCCGCTGTACTACGCGGTCGATCGCTGGGCGTTGCGGCGATACGAGCGCGTCGTGTGCGTGTCGCCGGACCTCGTCGATCGGTGCGGGCGGGCTGGCGTAGCCCAGGAGCGGCTCGTGCTGATCGAGAACGCCATCGACACCGACCGGTTCCGTCGGCGCCGCGCACCGCACGCTGCGAAGCAGGCGCTAGGGTTGCCTGCCGAGGGGCTGTTGATCGGCGCGGTCGGTCGGCTGTCGCCCGAGAAGGGATTCGACCGGCTGATCGCCGTGCTGGGTGAAATGGTCGACGCGGGCCTGCCGATCCAGGGGGTGATCCTGGGCGAGGGGGGCGAGAGAAACGCGTTGCAGCGTCAGATCGATGCTCACGGGCTGCGCGAGCGGGTCCGCTTGGTCGGTTTCCAACCGGACCCTGCGCCGTGGTTCGAAGCGATGGACGCGTACGCTCTGAGCAGCCTCCGAGAGGGGTTGCCCAACGTGGTCTTGGAAGCGATGGCGTTGGGCACGCCGGTCGTTGCAACCCGCGTGGCCGGCGTGCCGCGGCTCATCGAACACGGGGAGAGCGGCCTGGTCGTGCCGCCCGGAGACAACGCAGCGCTGCGCGAGGGCCTCACACGATTAGTCGGAGACCCGGCCCTGCGGGAGCGTCTGGCCCGAGAAGGCCGACGCGTCGTCGAAGCGCGGTACAGCTTCGCAGCGCGGATGGACAAGATGGCCCAAGTCTACAAGGGTCTCGGCGTCGAGCCCGGCCCCGCTGCGGCGCCCGAACGCGAGTGAGCGACATGTCGTACACGACGGAGCCTGCGCCCCAAGACGTCGCGGCGGTCACCGTCGTCGACGACCACCGGCGCTACGCGGCCGCGTCGTCGGAGTTTGGCGGGATCTACCACCACCCGGGCTGGAGAGAAGCCTTCGCCACGTACGGGCTGAAGTCGTGGTGGCTCGTTGCGACGGCAGGGGGCCGACCGGCCGGGGTCATGCCGTTGGTGAGACAAAGCAGCCGGGTGTTCGGGGCGCGGCTCACGTCGCTGCCGTGGGTCGACGAAGCCGGCGCCGTCGGATCGCCGGAGGCGGTGCGACAGCTCTTGAGCCACGCGGTCGCACTCGCGCGGAGCGAGGGCGCTCGTTTCGAGGTCGTAACGAAGCAGCCCACGACCTGCGCCGCGGCGCCGCCGGCGGGATGGGGAGTCGACGGGGCGGACAAGGTGCTGGCGCGGCTGCGACTGCCCGCGGGGGCCGACGCGCTCTGGTCGGGGCTTTCGGCGAAGGTCCGCAACCAGGTCCGGAAGTCGCAAAAGAGTGGCGTCGAAGTCGATCGCGGCGGGGCGGAGCTCGTCGGGGCGTTCTACAAGATCTACTCGCAGAACATGCGTGACCTAGGAAGCCCGTCGCATAGCCGCGCTTTCTTCGAAGAGCTTTGCGGAGCGCTCGGCGATGCGGCGGCGGTCTATGTCGCACGGGCGGCGGGCGAACCGGTCGGCGCCGGGCTGGTGCTCGCCAACGGCGACGCCGCCGACATCCCGTGGGCGTCGAGCTTGCGGGCGAGCAACTCGCTGTGCGTGAACCACGGCCTTTACTGGCGAGTGCTGGCCGACGCTGCCGACGACGGTCGGGCGTGGTTCCGCTTCGGCCGCAGCACGCGCGACTCCGGGCAGCACCGGTTCAAGCGGCAATGGGGCGCGCAGGATGCGCCGCTCGCTTGGTTCCGCCACGGCCGCGTCGCCGATGACGACGGCTCGCCGGCGGACGCCCCTAGCCGCGCGCTTGACGCCGCTCAGCAAGTCTGGCGGCGGTTGCCCTTGTCGGTGTCGCGGCGCTTGGGCCCGCTCATCGTGAGCAACGCGCCCTGACGCGCCGGACGACGCGGGGCATCACTTGACGAAGTCGAACCCGTACGGCGTCCGCGAGGAGTTCCGCGGCTTCGGCGTGTAGCCCGTTTCTTGGATGATCCGGAGCTCGAACTCTTTCTCGGGCGCCGGGTCGGTCTTCGGATCGGTCGAGGGCATCGCCAAGGCCGGCGCGGTCGGCAGCGGGCCGTTCGTGAGCTCGGCGTCGGTCGGGAGGCCGTACGCGGGTGCTCCGCCGCGACGCGACTGCGGCGCCGCGGGCAGCTCGGGCAGCTCGATCGTGTCGATCCGATCGGGTTGAGCTGGCGCGGGCCGCGTCTCGGGCGCCGGCCGATCGTCGGGGGCCGGCTCGGGAGCTGGCGCGCTGTCGAGCCGTCGGCTTGGCTCTGCCGGCGGCGGCGACGCGACCGCTTCTGCCGATGGCGCCGCGGGCGACGACTCCGGCGGCAGCAACGTGGGTTGATCCGAGATCACCTCGCTGCCGGGGACGATGGTCCCGCCGACTGGTCCCTCGTGGACGATCCCTGCTTGGCAGGCGCGCACGCCGCAGAACTCGTCTCGCCAGACAGCGGCCGGAGCGTCCCATTCGCGCCAGCAGGTCGGCTTGTGGCCGTGGTACGCCTCGTCGACGGCGCACGGCGTGTCGAAGATGGAGTCTTCTCCCCAGCACCAGCAGTGCTTTTGGCGGACGTCGGTCGGGCAGCACAGCTCCTGCTCTCGCACGGTGAAGGCGCCGTGGCGGCAGCCTAGCACCAAGCCGGCGGTGAGCGCGAGCATCACGAGTCGAGTGACCACAGTGGACTCCGGCCTTTCACGCTAAGGTGATTTCACATTCGTCAGTTACACAGGCCGTCGCGCCGCGGCGCCCGGCCACGCCAGCCGTCGATCAGAACCCGCCGAAGCCCCCGAACCCGTTGCCGCCGCCACTGCCTTGGCCGACGGTGCGGACGACCGAGTTGCCCAGCAGGGTGAAGCCGAACACCCGTTCAACCGGTGCGATCAGCTTCCCGAGTTGGGTGTCGAAAGCCACGAGCTTGTCTTCGGAGACGAACAGCCGGTCGCCGGCCATCAGCTGGTAGTTGGTGGTGGTGTCGCCCCGTTGGGTGATCGCCAGCCAGTCGACCGGCAAGACCTGGTCGCCGCCGCAGTGGTTGCCGCCCGGCCGCGCGACCCACATCCGAGTGCTTTGCAGCGAGGTCAAGCCGGCGATCTGCCCGATCGCGTCGATGACGGTCTCGTTGCCGCGGACCGGCAGGATGGCGACCCGGTCGCCGAGCCCGGCGCCCTGGGTCACCACGTAGTAGACCTTGCTGTTGTAGCCCAGCACGTCGACCGCGATCTGCGGCTCCTCGAGGTAGTTCGACAGGTGGGCCTCGATCGTCGCCCGCGCCTCTTCGATCGTCAGCCCGACCACCCGGACCCGCCCGTACGTGCCGAGGTTGACCTTGCCGTCGGGCGCGACGAGGTGTTCTCCGGCCACTTGTTGCTGGGCGCCCAGGGCGCTGAGGGTCACCCAGGCTTGGGGTTCGCGGTAGATCTCGCTAAGCCGCGAGAGCAGGTACTCCTCGAGCTGGTCCACGGTGAGGCCGGCGGCCTGCACCGACCCGATCTTGAAGCCGAGCTGGATCGTGCCGTCCGGTTGGACCGTGTACTCGCCGGTGACGTCCTCTTCCGGCAGCACGCCGGAGGTAGCGATGACCACCGAGTCGAGGGGCTGCAGCGTGTACGGCGACTTGGGAACCAGCCTGATCGCGGCGATCTCGAGCACGTCTGGCGGCTCGATCAGGTAGTCGGGCATCGTGACTTTGGAGAGCTCCCGAGGGACGCTCGCCGGCACGGCCCCGCGGGGTCCGTGCGGTCGTGTGCCGGGGTAAACCAAGCCGCAGCCTGGGCACGCCATGAGCGTGGCCAAGGAGATCCGCAGCAGCAGTAGACCTTTTGGCGCCGCCATCGTGGCTCCGGACAATCCGAGAAAGGGCTCGTCGCACACACTCGCCCGTCGAGGCGATAACGCTGTACAATCGGGAGATCGGAAGCGTCGGGCAGATTCCTTCAGATCATTTTCTACGTTACCGATATCAAAACGCAGTTAAACGGAGTTTCTGGTCCATTCGGCACGGCCATTTCTCGCATACTGGGGTAATGATGCGACTTGACTATCGAACTCAGCGGGCAGCCGGCCGGGCGCTGGCCGTCGGCGCGATCGTGCTGCTAGCTGGGGCCGTGCTGGCGCCGGGCGCCCATGCGCAGGTCCGGCAGCGGTACAGCCCCGCGCGGCCCACGGTCAGCCCCTACCTGAACCTGCTGCGCGAGAACCGTTCGCCGGTGCCGAACTACTACTCGCTCGTCCGGCCGCAACTGCAGCAGTTCCAGTTCGAACAGGAAACGCAACAAATTCAGCTGCTCCAGAATCAAGAGCTCACCCAGCTGCGGACCAACCTGCTGCGGACCCAGGAAGCGGCAGGCCCCGCTACCGGCAGCTCTAGCTGGTTTCAGCAGCCCAGCTCACGTTCGCAGTTCCAGAACACTTCGAGGTACTACTCGCGGGCCGGGGGCGGGCGCTAAGCCCCGTCGTGCGGCCCCGAATCCGCCCCGAGTCCACCGGCGCGGAGCAGGGGGGGCATGTCAGGTAACCGCACGGCGCCGAGGTTCCGGCGGCGTAGACTTCCGGTAGAGCGACCAAGCTACGGGACTCGTCCGGCGCAGGCGGCGCTGGCTCTGAGCAATGAGCCACGACCCGAGGGGCCAAGCGGATGACGACACGGGCGCTTGCGGTCTTGGCCGTCGCCTGCGGGATTGGCTGCGTGGTGATCGTGGCCGTGTCTACGAGTCCGTTCGCCAGGGTGGTTGCCGCGGTCGCTGGCGTGTTGATCGCGTTCCTACTCGGCCTGGGTACGGGAGAGCGTTCGAACAGCGTGTACTGTCGTGAGCTGTCCCGCATCAACCGCCTGTTGAGCGACTTGGCGGCGGATCTCAGCGAAGCAAACGTCGGCAGGTTGAAAGAGTCCCGCCGCGACTTCGGTCCGCACTTTGGCGACCCGCTGGCCAAGCCGCCCTCTACCTCCGACGCGCCCCACGACCATCCCTCGTGACGTCTCGGCTCCCGCTGGCTGCTAGCGAGGCCCCGGGCGTTTGGCCAAACCCTGCGGGCGGCCCGCCGTGGCCAGGCGTCGCGGCGCGTCGCGGGTCGAACTATGAGGGGGAAGCGGTCCGCCGTTATCGCCCGGAGAGGTCCTCTTTTGTGCGCCTGCCATGCTCTTGCGCCGCACCGTGTCGCTCGTGGCGATAGTCGCTGCCGCACCGGCGCTCGCGGCGCACACCCTCGGCGACGCTTGGAGGATCGCCCTTAGCGACGCACCCCTAGTCGAAGCGAGCCGGACCGAGGCCGCGGCCGCAGGGCAAGAACTGCTTGTCGCTTCGGCCCAGGCGCGACCCAACGCGTCGCTCAGGACCGGATACACCACCCGCACCAGCGACGCGCGGTTTCTGACGGGGGCCCCGCTGCCGGGCGGGCCGTCGCGGTTCGAACTCCCGTATGCGCCGCAGAACAACGCGGCCTTCTCGGTGCGGGCCGCGGCGCCGTTGTGGACGGCCGGCCGAGTCGGCAGCGCGATCGCCGCGGCCGACGCTCGGCACGACGCGTCGACCGAGGCCAGCACCTGGGTGGGCATGCAAACGCGCATGCGCGTGGCCGAAGCTTACATCGGGATCTTGCAGGCGGAACGGGCGGTGGGCGTGGCGGCGCAGCGTCTGTCCGCCAGCCGCCAACGGCTGGCGGACACCCAGCGGCGGCAGGCCAACCAGCACGCCACCGACCGTGACTTGGCCGGCTCACGGCTGCAGGTGGCCCGCGACGAGCTGGGGTTGCTCGAGTGCCGTAACTCCCTGTCGCGCGCCTTGCTCGAGTACGAACACGCCCTCGGGCGCGGAGACGCGTGTGTAGAAAAACTCGTCGAGCCCTCGGTGGTCTGGCTCTCGGATCCTTTACAGGATCTAACGAACTGCGCGATCGCCTGCAGGCCGGACCTCGCCGAGGTGCGCGAGGTGATCGCCGGCCATCGCTATGAGTCGGCGTCGTGGTCGGCCGCGCGGCGGCCGCAGGTATCCGCGGAGGTGTCGTTCGACTACCAGGAGAACCCGTACCAGACGCCGCAATCCATTGGTTCGGCTGGCGTCTACCTGGACTGGGCCCTGCTCGACGGCGGCAAGCGGCGGCACACCGCCGAGGCCGCCTCGAGTCGCGCCGCGGCTGCGCACGCTCGGCTGCGTGAGCTCCAATCGATCGTCGCCGCGGAGGTCCTCGACGCTTGGAACGGCAGAGCAGAGCGGGAAGCGGCCGTGCAAGTCGCGGAGCGACGCGTCGCCTACGCGACCGAGCACGAACGCTGGGTCCGCGAGCGATTTTCTAGCGGCATGGTCTTCCAGTCCGAGTGCGCCGACGCAGCGACCGCATTAGCAGAAGCCCAGGCAGAGCAGTTCTATGCCCGCACCGACTTGTTTCTCGCCCAGTTGCGTCTGAGGCTCGTCGCCGGCCGGCTGACCGACGAGGCGCTCGTACCGACCTACGACGGGGCGCCCACGCTCGCGGACGCGGGGGATCCTGCCGAAGCCTCGGCGCTGTCGCCGGGGGAAGAAGTGGAGCCACCGGCTGCCGCCAACGAACCGCCGCCCACCATCGAGCTGTTGCCCACGCCCGCAGACGCGGCGTCGGGCGACGCGCCGTAGGCGGCGATGTCAGCGCTGCACGCGGGCCGACCCCCCCTCGGCGAGCGCCTCGACCTCCGACAGCCGCGCCTGCGACACGTCGCCCGCGAAGGTCGTTAGAAGCCCGCCGTGGGCCCAACCGAGCCTCAGGGCGTCCTCGGGCTTGCGCCCGTCGAGCAGGCCGAAGATCAGCCCCGACGCGAAACCGTCGCCGCCGCCGATACGGCACAGCACGTCGAGCTCCATGGTGGGGCTCACCAACCGCTGGTCGCCGATGCCGAGCACGGCGGCCCAGCTGTGTCGGTTCGTGGTGTGCACCTCGCGGAGCGTGGTGGCGACCGCCTTGACGTTGGGGTAAGCCTCGCGGACGCGGCCGATCATGTTGAAGAAGGCCTCCGGGTCGAGCTTCGACTTCTGCTCGACGTCTTGCCCCTCCAGGCCGAGGCCCTTCTGCAGGTCCTCCTCGTTGCCGATGAGGACGTCAACGTTCTTCGCGATGTCGCGCATCAGCTCCAAGCCGCGGGCCTCGCCGCGCTTAGGATCGTCGGGATCGAGGGTGTTCCAGAGCTTGGCCCGGTAGTTCAGATCGAACGAGGTGATCGCGCCGTGCTCGTGGGCCGCTCTCATCCCCTCGACGACGAGCTCGGCCGTGCGGGGGCCGATCGCCGCGAAGATGCCGCCGGAGTGAAACCACCGCACGCCTTCGGAGAAGATCGCCGGCCAATCGAAGTCGCCCGGCGCGAGCATGGCGCCCGCCTCGTTCGCGCGGTTGTAGAACACGATCGGCGCGCGGACGCCGTGGCCCCGGTCGCTGTAGACGGTCGCCATGTTAGGGCCGCGCACGCCATCGTGCTGGAACCGCTTGTAGAAGGGTCGGACCCCTCGTTCCCGGACCTGTCGCTCGATTAGCTCGCCGATCGGGTTGTCGACCATCGCCGCCGCCACCGCGGTTCGCAGGCCAAAGCAACTCGCCAGGTTCGCGGCGACGTTGTACTCGCCGCCGGACACGTGCACATCGAACGACCTCGCCGCGCGGAACGGCGTCTTTCCAGGGTCGAGCCGGTGGACTAGCGAGCCGAGCGCAAGGAAGTCCAGGCTCGTGTCTTGGGCGGGGCGAAGGTCGAGCATTGCGAGCTTTGAGCGAAGGAGGGATGAGGGCCAAGGCGGACCGATCGATAAGGCGCCGTCGGCCGCACGAGCCGACCCGGGGGGCGACTCATGGCAGTCCAACAGGCCGGGGCGGCAGAGGCAAGCGGCCGCGTCCGAAAACGCTGGCAAGTGCCCGGTAGCCCTCGGCGGGAGGCATTATCGCCGTCGGGGGAACCGTTGTGGACCCCCGCACCGCCCGCCCGCCGACAGCGCGCTGGTAGGGGATGCAACGATGGCGAGCGCCGTTCTTTCCTCCTGGAACGCCGGGCGAGAGCGGGGCGTCCTCTGGACCGGGATGAATGGCCCCCGCCCGTCGGTTCATGTCGGGTTTGTCGTGGATTAATGTTGTTGAGTGCCCGTTGGGAAGGTTTGCCACGACATTAGACGGGCATTTTCGGGCATTCAGGCTTTTGTCGTACCAAATCGGCCGCCGTCTGTGCTCGTGAAGGTAGCCGAGTTCGGCCGTGGAAGCTGCGACGACTGCTCATCTGCTGCTTATGGACGAACGGCGTGACGCCTTCGCAAGGTTGTTCGCGAAAAACCAGAGCTGGCTCTACGCCTATCTGGTGACGCTGCTCGGCAACGTGGCGGACGCTGAGGAGGTGTTCCAGGAGGTCTGTGTGACCTTGTGGAGCGACCAAGAAGCGTTTGACTTGACGACCGATTTCCGCAGGTGGGCGAGCGTCGTGGCGCGGAACCGAGTGCTTGGCTTCCGCACGAAACGCAGCCGCGAAGGCAAGCGGCTGAGCGACGTGGCCGTCGACCTGCTCGCCGAAGAAGCAATCGAAAGAGCCGACCTGATGGAGGAACGACGCCTCGCCCTCCACGGGTGCCTCGAAAAACTATCCGCGGCCGACCGCCAGTTGATCGCCCGCTGCTACGGCGAGGCCGATCGCTCGTTTCGCTTGGTCGCTGAGCAACTCGGACAGCCGGTCAACACGGTGTACAAGGCGCTGCAGCGCGTGCGGCGGTCGCTCCGTGACTGCGTCGACCGGACCGTCAACGCCAGAGCCTGAGCCGCGGCCGGGGCTCGCCCGATCCGCCGCCCAAGAGACTTTTATCCACCTCGAGAAGACAAGGGACGCCCCACGTGGCAGGATCGCCGGGCACGCCATCGCAGGACCACTCGCCGTCGGGTCGGCTCGGAGCGCTGGTCGATGCGCTCAGCGACCGCTCGATCAGCCACGACCAGGCGGCCGAGCTCAATCGGCTGCTGGAGAACGACCCAGCGTCGCGGCGCCGCTACATGGAGCTCATGCGCATCGAGGCCGAACTCGGCGCCATGCACCTGCCGTCGACCGACCGGCGCGTCGACGACGCCGCGCCCTCTCCTGTCCTTGCACACCGCGCCGGCGTGGCGTCCGGCGGCCGGCAGAGGGCGTGGTTCTCGCGGTTCGCCTGGGCGATCGCGGCGTCGGTCTTGATCAGCGCGGCGTGCTCGTCGTGGCTGACTCTCGAAGGCACGCGCGGTAACGGCCCGCTCGCCAGCTTATTGGGGCCGGCCGGTGACGGCGCTGCCGAGCAGGTTGCGGCGCCGGTCGCTCTTGTGGCGGCGACAAGGAACTGCCGCTGGCGCGGCGAGCGACAGGATCTCGGTTTTGGCGCGGAGGTGGCCGGTGGCCAGCTTCTGAACTTGGAGACGGGCCTCGCCGAGCTGACTTTCGCCGACGGCGCCCGGTTGGTGCTCGAGGGACCAGCTGCTTTCCGAGTGGCCGAAGAAGGCGCCGTCGAGCTGTACAGCGGACGCGCCTCGGCGGCGGTTCCAGAAGGGGTCAGCAGCTTCTCGCTCCGCACGCCGCGGCTCGTGGTCAACGAGTCGGGCGTGCAGTACGGGGTGGTCGCCGACGGCGGCGCGTCGGAGGTGCACGTCTTCGAGGGCGGGGTCAAGGCGAAGGCGGTTGACCGACTCGGCAACGTGCGGCGCGTCGTCGAGCTGGCGCCGCAGCAAGCGGCTCGCTTGGCGGACCTGGGGGACCGGTTTTCTCGCTTCGCGGCCGACGAGGAGCGCTTCGTCCGCAGCCTCGACACACGCAGCGGCCCCGGAGAGGGCCTTTTGGCGTTCGACAACTTCGCTTATCAGCCCGGTCCCGTGGCGGGGCAGAACGGCGGCTTCGGCTGGGCCGGGGCTTGGGTCCAGCTCGAATCGGAAGACGACGCGGTCGGCGGCTCTTCGACGAACGTGGTCGCCCGCGGCAGCCTGACCACGCCCGAGGTGGTGGCCCTGGGCAACCGCTGCCTGCTCGACGGCCAGTTCAACCGCATCCGCCGCACGCTGAGCACGAATCTCGGCGGCGTGTTCCACGCGGCCGGCTGCATGGAGGTTATCGACGGATTCCCGATGGTCCGTCGCACGGGGGGCTCGATCTACCTCAGCTTCATGCAACGGATCTCCAAGACCGACGACGGCTTTTACGGCCTCGAGCTGCACCGCGGCGACGGCAACTACAACAGGGTGCTCTGTATTGGCAACGACGTCGACTACAAGGGCTACGGGGTGGCGGTCAATTTCAATGAGAGGCCAGGCGACGCGAAGTTCGTGTCGCTAGGCGAAGAGGACGATAGGATCAACTTCATCGTCGTACGCATCGACTACGGCGAGCACGAGCGGGACGCAGCGCGGGTCTACCGAAACCCCGAGTCGCTGACCGACGAGTCCCTCTGCACGCCCACCGCCGAGATCGAGGGGATCTTCGGCTTCGATCGGGTGAGCATCGGCAATTACAACGGCAGCAAGCAGCACGAGATCGACGAGCTGAGGATCGGCACCACCTTCAAGGCGGTCACCGGCGGCTCCGCCACCTGGGAGCAGAGGGGCGCCGCGGCCGACGACCTGGCGAGGCTGTATTGCGCCCCGGGCTTTTCGCCATTGCTCGGCGCCTGCGTATACTGAGGGACCGTCGGTCGGGAAATCGCAATTCGCTAAACACTCTTCGCAGTGAGCCACAGGCGGCTCTTCCGAAGCTCAATTCCAACGCAACGTCTTGTAGCGCCACGACACGCGCCCGGGGGTGGTCGTGGCTTGATTCGGCCTGGGCGGTCTCTGTTACGCACCTTTGTTTATTCAGGAGGTTGGTACCCATGAATCGGTTCCCGTTCCGTTGTTCGGCGGTCGCGCTGACGATGCTCATCGGCCTCGGCGCCGACGCGGCTCACCTTGATGGCGCCGATATCCCGACCGGCGGCTTGACGCTGCAGGCCACCCAGGACACGCCGACCGGTTTCGGCAACTCTTCCGGCACGCAGGAGTCGTTGGGAGGGTCGGAGCTGAACGCGCTGTACGCCGACATCGAGGGGCGGAAGCTGACGATTGGCATCACCGGCAACCTCGAGGCCAACTTCAACAAGCTGTTTATCTTCTTCGACGCGACCGATGGCGGCGAGGCGTCGCTCGCCGGTGACAACGCCGATGGCGGGTTCGGCGAGATCAACAACCTCCAGGGCCTGATGTTCGAGGGGGGCGCCACCATGGACCACGGGCTGCGGTTCGAGCTCGGCGGCGGTTTCCTCGGCGTGCGGTTCTTCGACCTGATCGACAACACCGCGAGCGATGTCTTTACGGCCGGTGGGCCGGGCAGCTTGCCGGCTGAAGCCGCGGGCAACTCCGCGGTGATGGTGGGATGGGACAACTCGAACGCCGCGGGGGTCGACGGCTCGAGCGCGGCCGGCGCGGGCACGGCGACCACCGGCATCGAGCTCGAGATCGACCTCATCGAGGCCTTCGGCGCCACCCAGGGCGACATCGGCATCTCGGCGATCATCACCAGCGGCGACGCCACCTTCCTGTCGAACCAGGCGCTGCCGGGCTTGAACGGCGCATCGAACCTCGGCAGCCCCAGCGGCCAGACGCTCCCCGTGGCGGTCGTGCCGGGCGCGCCGATCCCCGAGCCGACGGCGGCGGCCCTGCTTGGCTTGGCCGCCCTGGCGACCGCGTCGCGTCGCCGCTGAACTCCGGCGCGGCCGGGGATCGGCCGCCCTAGAGAAAACGAACCGTGCCGGTCGCGACACGGCGCCCCGCGCAGGGGCGCCGGCGCGTCCGGTGTGTACCGAACGGCCGCCTCTCGAGGCGGCGTCGCTGGGGGGCGGAACGCCCCGAGCGCCGATCGAGTCCGGCAGCATGCACCCTCTTCCAGGAGCATTACAGATGAAGGCACAAGTAAACACTCGGCTCGCGTGCTGGGCGGCGGCCGCGGCGATCGTCGCCGCCGGCGCGCAAGCGACCGCGCAGCCGATCGACAACTTCGACATTGGCCCCGGCCCAACCGAGTACGACACCGGGAACCTGTTGGGCCAGAACCCGACGATCATCGGATGGACCGGCGCCTGGCGCGACGGCTTCCAGGGCGACAGGGCGCAGGTCATCGGCACGGGCCTTACGTACCCTGGTCTGCCGACCTCGGGCGGCGCGGTCCAGTTCGGCGCCACCGACGCCGACGGCCGGATCGGCCGCGACCTCAGCAACCCGGTGACCGGCGCGACAGACAGCCGCACGCTCTACCTCAGCTTCCTGATGGAGGCCGACGCGGCGGTCGAAGGCAGCCAGATCACCTACGGCGGGTTCGAGTTGCACAACGCCAACGGCCTGGGCGACGGCGATCGCCAGTTCCAGATCGTGGTTGGTGAGAACACGAACGGCATGTCGCAGTCGCCGAACTATCAGGCGGTGTTGTTCAACTCGGACTCCGAGCAGTTCTTCGGCGACCTCGGCGTCAACGACGGGAACGTCAACCTGTTCGTCGCGAAGTTCGAGCTCAGCGACACCGACAACATGGACGCGGTCTCTGTGTGGCGGAACCCGAGCCTGGCCGCGGAGCCGTCGGTTGCCGACTTCTCGGCCTCCGGTTTCAACATCAACATCAACTCCACCAGTTTCGCGCGGTTCGGCGCGGCCGGCGTGTTCCAATTCGACGAGTTGCGCCAGGGGCCGACCTACGAGAGCGTCACCCAAGACGTCCCGGCGTTCATCCCGGGCGACACCGACGGCGACTTCGTCGTTGAATTCGAGGATGACTTCTTCCCGATCCGCGACAACTGGCTCGAGACGAACGCCACCTTCGGCGGACCGCTGGCCCGGTCCGACGGCGACCTCGACCTGTCGGGGGCGGTCGACCTGCGCGACTTCCGCGAGTGGAAGAACGCCTATCAGGGCTCGCCCGCCCTGGTGGCCGAGGCCTTTGCCCAGCTGGCTGCGATCCCCGAACCCGCGTGTGCGGCCCTGGCGATGCTCGCCGCGGCGCCGGCTTGGTTGGGTCGGTCACGCCGTTGACCTGACCGCACCGGACCGACCCGCCCCTCGCCGACGCCGCCCGACGCGGCGCCGCCCAGACCCGCACACCCAGCAAAGCCAGTCACCGTCATGAACAGAAACTTACTCCTCGCCGCCGCGGCGTTGACGGCCGCGATCGCGGCCGCGCCGCCTGCGGCGGCGCAGATCCGTTTTATCGACCCGGACTTCGCGGTCAGCGACCAGTGGAACAACGCCGCGAACTGGGACTTGTTCGAGATCCCCGACCCCGATTTCGACGAGGTCGCGATTGTCGGTTCGCCGGTCCTCGGCGCGGCTCTCACCGCGTCGGTCCAAACGAGCGGCACGATCGACTCGCCGTCGGTCATCCTCGGCGACGGCGGCGGCACGAACGGGACCCTGACGATCCCGACGGGCGTCACGTTCAACGTGCTCTCCGGCCTGGGGGCGGGCGACATGATCGTCGGCCAGAACGGCGGCGTCGGCATCCTCAATGTCACCGGCGGCACGCTCGACGTCGAGAACGCGTTGACCTCCGCGAGCGGCGCCCCGTCTAGCTCGATCAACCTCAGCGGCTCGGCGCAGGTCACGGTCGCTAACGCGTTCATCGATCGCGGGCTCAGGGTGGTTGGCAGCAATGTTAACTTCGACGCGACCACCCCCGACTCGAGCAACAACGGCCTGATCCTCGGGGCGGCGGGGACCCACACGTGGGTGATCCCGGCAGCCGGCGCATCGACGCTGCGGGTCGCCGGCAACGCCGACCTCGGCGGCGCGCTGCGGATCGAGTTCGACGGGGTCACGCCGGCGCTCGGTCAGACCTGGAACCTGATCGACGCGGCGTCGGTCGACGCGAACGACGCGACGCCGACCAACTTCGCCTCGGTCGTCACGACGGCCGACGCGTCGCTCGGCCCCGGCGCCCGCTTCGCCGTTAACACCGTGGCGAGCGGCGCCAGTGTGAACGGCGTGTTCGCCCGGCTGACACTCGAGCAGCAACCGGTGCTCCGCGTCAACCGCCAGACCGGGCAGGTCACGATCACCAACCCGGGCGGGGTCGCCACGGCCGCGATCGACGCGTACTCGGTGGGGTCGAACCTCGGCGCGCTCGACCCGCAGGCCTTCACCGGCGGCTTCAGCCAGGCGAGCGGTTGGTACGACGCCAACCCAACCGCCACCGCGATTTCCGAGCTCAACCCGCTCGGGTCGGGAACCGTGGCGGCGTCCGGTTCGGTGTCGCTCGGCGCGGTCTTCGACCCGGCCGCGCCCTCGACGTTCGGCGAGGAAAACGAAGACATCACCTTCCGCTACGCGAAGCCCGGCGGGGGCTTCATCGAGGGCGACGTCGTCTACGAGGGTCTGCCGAACAACACGCTCGTGCTCAACGTGGATCCCGCAACCGGTCAGACCCAGTTGGTCAACCCCACGGGCTTCACCGTTGCGATCGACGCGTACACGGTCTTGTCCGAGAGCGGCTCGCTGCTCACGAGCAACACGAGGTGGAGCAGCCTGCAGGATCAAAACGCCGACGGCGGCGGGTGGTTCGAAGCGAACGCCGGGCCGACGCAACTGGCCGAGCTCCTCGTCGATGGGGGTCGGACCCTGGGGCCCGACTCGGTGGTCTCGCTGGGCACGCCGTTCAGCACGACCGGACGGCGGGACCTGGAGTTCCAGTTCGCGTTGGTCGCGTCGAGCGATGGCGACTTCAACGGCGACGGGCTCGTCAACGCGGCCGACTACACCGTGTGGCGCGACAACCTCGGCGCGCCGGACGACTCGGTGCTCGGCGGCAACGGCGACGGCGTCGACGGCGTGACCCAGGCCGACTACCAGGTCTGGGCCGACAACTACGGCGCGACCCCCGGCCTCGGCGGCGAGTTGCTCACGGGCAAGGTCGTCTACGGCCCGGTGGTGGCTTTCGGCTCGTCGGCGGCCGTGCCCGAACCGTCGACGCTGCTTCTCGCTGTGTTCGCACTCGTTGCCGGCGCACGGAAGCCGCGGGAGTAGCCGAGCCGTCGCGCACCCCCGGGCGGCGCCCTTAGGCGGTGGGCGCTCGCGGGGGGAGGGCGGCCGGAAGCGTGGGTAGATGAAACTGGTCCTGCTGTGCGGGCCACGGCTCGCGCCGCGGGCCGCCACGAACACAGCGTCCGCTAAAGGTTAGGGAGGAACCAACGTGACCCGTCGAAACGCTTTCACGCTCGTCGAGCTGCTGGTGGTGATCGCCATCATCGGCATCCTCGTCGCGCTGCTGCTGCCCGCCGTGCAAGCCGCCCGTGAGGCGGCGCGGCGGACGCAGTGCAAGAACCAACTCCGGCAGATGGCCCTCGGCTGCTTGAACCACGAGAGCACCACCGGCCACATGCCCACATCGGGCTGGGGCTGGCGCTGGCAGCCCGACCCGGAGGCCGGTTTCGATCGGGACCAGCCGGGCGGTTGGACTTTCAACATCTTGCCGTTCATCGAAGAGCAAAGCCTCCGCGACGCGGCCGCGCCGACCGGCGATCGCACCGAGGACGAACGCCGGATGCTCGAACTCGTGCAGACTCCGATCTCCCTCTACAACTGCCCGAGCCGACGCGAGGCGCGGCTCTACACCTTCGAGAACAGCGTGCAGGCCGGTCTGGCGACCAACCTTCGCACTTGCCGCGCGGGCGACTGCGCGGTCGCGCGCACGGACTACGCGGGCAACGCCGGAAACAGCACCGCGTCGACCGGCCCGGCGGGCCCCCCCTCGTTGGCCGCTGTGCGAACGGGGAACGTCCAGTGGATCACCGATCAGCACAACGGGGTCATCTTCCAGCGGAGTGAGGTGCGGGTCGCCCAGATCACCGACGGGACGAGCAAGACAGCGCTCGCCGGAGAGAAGTACCTCAGCAGCGCGCTCTACGACAACGGCTACTCCAACGGCGACGACCAAAACATCTTCGTCGGCCACGACTACGACAACCTCCGGTACACGGGCCTGCCGAACCTGGGCGCGATCGGCCCGGCTGCCGACAGCCCCGAGCTGCGGCCGGTGGGCGTCAACTCCTCAGCGGTCACCGCCGGCCAGGACAAGCTGCCGGTGCAGAACAACCCGGCGGACCCGTTCGCGCCGATCTTCGGCGCCGCCCACCCGTCGACGATGAACATGGCGTACTGCGACGGGTCCGTGCAGTCGATCGCGTACGACGTCGAGCCGGAGATCTATTTCTTCTACGGCGGACGCAACGACGACGGCGACGTCTACCCCGGCACGAACTGAGCCCTTGCGGCCCCCATGCCGCGAACCTCATCGGTCATCCCAACAGCATGACGAAACTTCTCGTCCCACTCATCGCCGCGTCGGCTCTGATCGCTTGTTGCCGCCCGGCCTCGGCCGAAACCCGCGTCGCTTCGCCCGATGGGTCGATCGTCGTCGAGTTCGAACTAAGCGACACCGGCGAGCCGTCGTATAAGGTGACCCGGCGCGGCGAGCCGTTGGTGGCGCCCTCGCGCATGGGCTTCCTGCTGCGCGGCGGCGTGTCGCTCGCCGAGGGCTTCGCGATCGATCACCAGGGCCGGAAGTCCGTCGACACGAGTTGGACGCAGCCATGGGGCGAGTGCGAGGCGGTCCACGACCGGCACAACGAGCTGCGTGTCGGCCTCGCCCAGCCCGGGGGGGATCGGCTGCGGATGAGCGTGGTCTTTCGGGTCTTCGACGACGGAGTCGCATTCCGTTACACGCTGCCCGAGCAGGAGAACCTGACCGACGTGGTGGTCGCCGACGAGCTCACCGAGTTCGCCCTGGCTGGCGACTGGCCGGCCTGGTGGATCCCCGCCTTCCAGGACAACCGGTACGAGTACATCTACTCGCAAACGCCCGCCAGCAAGACCGACGCGGTCCACACGCCGGTGACCTTCCGCGCCGGCGATCGCTGCTACGTCAGCTTGCACGAGGCGGCGCTCGTCGACTTCTCGAGCATGGCGCTGAAGCGGACCGAAGGGACCACGCTCAAGGCGGCCCTCTACCCCTGGTCAGACGGCGTGCTCGTGCGCGCCGCCACGCCGATGGAGTCGCCCTGGCGGACGATCCAGGTGGCCGACACGCCGGCGGGGCTCTACCAGTCGGCGATGCTGCTCAACCTCAACGAGCCCTCGAAGCTCGGGGACACCTCCTGGATCGAGACCGGCAAGTACGTCGGCGTGTGGTGGGAGATGCACGTCGGGCGATCCACCTGGGAGTCGGGCGAGAAGCACGGCGCCACCACCGAGAACACGAAGCGTTTCATCGACTTCGCCGCGCGGCACGGCTTCAAGGGCGTGCTGGTCGAGGGGTGGAACCAGGGTTGGGACGGCGACTGGATCCAGAACGGAAAGAAGTTCAGCTTCACCGAGCCCTACCCCGACTTCGACATCGAGGAAGTGACCCGGTACGCCAACGACCGGGGGGTCTTCCTGATCGGTCACCACGAGACGGCCGGCGCGATCCCCAATTATGAGAGCCAGCTCGACGAAGCGCTGGACCTCTACCAGCGTTTGGGCGTCCGCGCGGTGAAGACCGGGTACGTCGACTTCGGGCCCGGGATCGAGCGGATCGACGAGCGGGGGAACGAGGTCGGCGAGTGGCACCACGGCCAGTACATGGTGCGGCACCACCAGCACGTGGTCGAACAAGCCGCCAAGCACAAGATCATGGTGGTCGCCCACGAGGCGATCAAAGACACGGGCCTCCGCCGCACCTGGCCCAACTTCCTCAGCCGCGAATGCGCCCGGGGCCAGGAGTACAACGCGTGGAGCGGCGAGTACCGCAACCCGCCCGATCACGTGAGTGTGCTCGCTTTCACTCGCATGCTGTCCGGCCCGATGGACTTCACGCCGGGCGTGTTCGACCTGAAGCTCACGACAGGGGACAAGCCGGGCAACCAGATCCCGAGCACGCTAGCGAAGCAGCTCGCTCTGTACGTGGTGATCTACAGCCCGATGCAGATGGCGTGCGACTTCCCGGAGGTGTACGAGAAGGAGCCCGACGCGTTGGCCTGGATCGTCGATGTGCCCACCAACTGGGAACAAACCCGGGCGCTCAGCGGGGGCATCGGCGACCACTGCGTCGTCGCCCGCCAAGAGCGCGACGGCGAGCGCTGGTACCTCGGCGCCGTAGGCGACGACGAGGCCCGCACACTCGACACGCCGCTCTCTTTCCTCGATCCCGACAAGACCTACACCGCCCGCATCTGGCGCGACGCCGACGACGCCCACTGGCGCGATAACCCGACGGCGTACGCCGTCGAAGAGCGCGGCGTCACGTCCGACACGGTGCTGACCCTGAAGCTGGCGCCGGGCGGCGGGCAGGCCATCCGTTTCACGCCGAACTGAAACCCATTCGATCAACGGACCTTCTCCTTCTTCCCGCGGGTAGAGCTATGAGCGCCGGAATCCGCTACGTGGTCTGGCCGATCGTGATCCTGGCGGCGATCGCGGTGGGTTACTACCTGAACACGGCGCCGACCAGCGTGGCGGCTGCGCCCGCGGCCAGCGAGCCCGGCCGGTACGTCTTTCTGGCTGGCGGCGCCGACCCGTACTGGGAACTCTGCGTAGCGGGCGCAAAGGAAGCGGCCAGCCGGTCGGGGGCCGAGGTCGAGGTCCGCATGCCGACCGGCGAGGGCGAGGAGGGCCTCAGGGAACAGCTCGGCTGGCTGCGCGACGTGGCCTCCGCAGGCGGCGTCGACGGCGTTGCGATCGGCCCGATCGATCCCGACCGCCAGACCACACCCATCAACACGCTTGCTGAGAAGGCGACCGTCGTCACGGTCGACTCCGACGCGCCGGGCTCACGCCGGATGTTCTACGTGGGATCGAGCAACTACGAAGCTGGCGAGATCGCCGCGCAGCTCGTCCGCGAGGCGCTGCCCGATGGCGGCCAAGTCGCCGTGCTGATCGCGAGCCTCGCGAAGACCAACGCCGCGGAACGCAGCCAAGGCCTCGAGGAGGCGCTCGCCGCCCCGGCTAAAGACGACTCCGCCAGAGTCGCCGCTTCGCCGCGGGGCGAGGAAGACGCCGCCGGCGGGGAGGCCGGCGAGGCGGGCGAACAACCCGAGTACGAGATCGTCGCGACCTACATGGACCGCGGGGACTACGAACTCTGCCGAGAGAACGTGCGTAAGGCGGTCGAGCAGAACCCGGGGCTCGACGCGATCGTCTGCACGTTCGGCTACCACGGCCCGATCGCCCTCGAGACGCTCGCCGGCATCGACGGCGGCGACGCCGTCCAGGTCATCGCGTTCGACGAGGACCCGCGCGTGCTCGACGCGATCCGCTCGGGCCGGGCGCACGCGACGATCGCGCAGGACCCATTCATGTTCGGGTACGAGGCGATCCGCATGCTCGAAGAGGTCCGCTCCGGCCGCTACCTGGCCCTGCCCGTGTCGGGGCGGGTCGATGTCGGCGTGCACTGCATCCCCGTGCGGGCCGACAACCTGGATGACTTTAAGAAGCGCCTCGAAGACCGGCTCGGTCAGGCGCGCTCCGACTCCACCTGAACCGCCGCGGCAAAGCCGCGGCTGGGCTGTCCTGAGAGATGCTCGCTTTGATGAAGACACCGCGTGGGATTGGGATAGGGTTGCTTGCGGCGGTGGTTGCTGCGTTGGCGGCGGCGCCCGCGGAGGGCGTCGACGCGTCGTCGCCGGCCATCCTGCAGTTCTTCGAGGCCCGCTGGGACCTTGTTGAAGACCGGATGGCCGACGTGCACGCGGCCGGCTACGGACGCATGTGGGTCCCGCCGCCCAACCGAGCCAGCGGCGTGCTGTCGGTCGGTTACGACGTGTTCGACCGGTTCAGCTTCGGCGCGCCGCGCGACGAAACCCGCTACGGGACCGACGCCAGCTTCCGCGCGATGATCGACGCGTCGCACAAGGCGGGCGTCACGATGCACCCGGACCTGTTGTGGAACCACAACGGCGTCGGCAACCGGACCGACCAAAACTTCGTCAACCTGGGCGGCTACCCCGGCTTCGCGCTCACACTGCCGGGCGACATCGACGGCGACTTCCACACGCCGTTCTTGGACTTCACGCAGGACGAGCTGCGTGGGCAGCTCGCCGGGCTGAACGACATCGCGCAGGAGAAGGACTACCGATTCGTGCGGCACCCGGTCGACCCGGCCAATCCCCAGAACATCCCCGCGGGCACGCTCTTCAACCGGCCCGACCCGACCAACACCAGGTTCTATCCCGACCGCGATCTGGGTGGCGTCGAAGTGTTCGACCCGCGGCGCGGCCAGACGATCACGCTCTGGAGCTTCAACGCCGACGATCCCACCGCCGGCGACCCGGTGTTAGAGAACTCGGTCGAGCTGTTGCAGCGGAACGTTCGCTGGATGCTGCAGGAGTACGACGTCGACGGTTTTCGCATCGACGCGGCTCGGCACTTCCCGCGCGACGTGCTCAACGACTTCGACAACGCGGCCTTTCTGGCCAAGCGAACGCCCTACCTCGACGGCAGCCCCCGGCACGCGTACTCGTTCAGTGAAACGGGCTTCGACAGCCCCGGCTTCCTGCAGGACTTCATCCGGCGTGACATCGACAACGGCGACCTCTCTCGGGTTGGCGGCAACCGCGACGCACTCGACTTCCGCTTGTTCAATCGCCTGAAGGACAACCTCACCGCCAACGGTGCAGCGAACAACTGGCACGGCGTGCGCGGCGCCGCGATGGACCTCAACGACGACGGCCTCATCAACGGCAGCCAAGGGGTGGCCTTCACCCAGAGCCACGACGAGGGCGGCTCGTTCCTCGAGAACGTGGCCCACGCGTACACGCTGATGCTTCCCGGCGAGGCGCTCGTCTACTTCAACGCCAAGGCGATCCCCAGCGACTCGTTCCCTCAGCCCGGCAAGCTCGACGCCCTCGGCGGCGCCTACGGCGACACGATCACGACGCTCGTCGGCTTGCGCAACTCGCACGGGCGGGGCGAGTTCCGCGAGCGTTGGATCGACGACGCGTTCAACCCGAATGGCTTCTCGAACTTCTACGCGTACGAGCGGTCGCGGTCGGCCATCGTCGGCCTCAACAGCCGCAACGATTCGGTGGCCCTCCGGCGCAACGGGGTCCAGACCGACTTCGCGCCGGGCACGATCCTGGTCGAGCTAACCGGCAACGCGGCCGACCCCGCGGTCGACCCCTCCGGCGACATCCCGGAGTCCTTGGTCGTTGGGCCCGGCGGCCAGATCGACTTGACGGTTCCCGGCTCGGGCGGCCACGGCCGCGGCTACGTCGTCTACGGCGTCGCGCCCCCCGAGGGCGTGCTCGGCGTGACCTCCAGCGGCGTCCTCCCCGGCGCGCCGCCGAGCACGTCGACGAACGGCTCGGCGCGGCTGGCGGACGTCGAGGTGATCAGCGACCCGACGTTCACCGTGCGGCTCGACACGTCGCCGGTCTCCGTGCCCAACCCGAGCGGCCCCGGTTCGGTCCGCGACCCCCACGCCGACGCGGACCGCGCGATGCTGCGTATCGATGGCGGACTGGACCTCAACGGCAACGGCGCGGTCGACGCCGTGACGCCCGGCGATGTGGCCTACGGCTTCGAAGAGTTTCAGACCACCAATGCGCCCGGCTACGTGTGGAACGGCTTGCAGAACGTCGGGTCGGGGCAGGGCGTCTACGAGCAAGCCGTCGACGCCACGCAGTTGTCCGAAGGGCGGCACCACCTCACCGCGCGGGCCTTCCGCCACCGCGATGCGTCCACCGGCGGCGACGGCGGGCCGGCTGTGTTCACCGACTTCCGCAAGACGCTCTACGTCGACCTCCTGCCGCCCGAGTCGGAGGTCACGAGCTTCGCCCCCTTCGCGAGCGACCCGGGCAATCCCAACAACCGCGACCTCATCGTGACCTCGCGCGACCAAACGGCCGAGCGGGTCCACGTGTTCCTCGACCTGCCCGCGGCGACAACCGACGAGCAGATCCTCGCCATGGTCGACGCCGACCAGGGCCGCGCCGGGTACTACGACCGGGACAAGTTCATCACTGGCCAGTTTGGCGTCACCTCGGGCAACCACGTCGCGACGATCGTTTCGATCGAGCCCACCGGCACGACGAACATCCAGCGACAAGCCGGGCTGTTCACCCAAACCGAGTTGGGGCTCGGGCTCGGCGACCTCAACGCCGACGGTTCGGTCAACAACGCCGATTTGATCGGCCCCGTCGGCTTCGAGACGGTTCTCTACTCCCGAAACTCGCTGTTCAACGCGGCGGCCGACCTGACCGCCGACGGCCTCGTCGACACCCGCGACCTGATCGCTCTGCCGAGCGTCGTGCTGGCCGCGGCGACCGACCCGAGGGTCCCGCAGCGGCTCGAGCAGGTGCTGCTCCGCCGGGGCGACGTCAACGACGACGCGCAGACCGACGCCGGCGACCTGGCGGCCATCCACGCCGGCCTGGGCGGCGAAGACTGGCTCCTCGACATCGATGTCGACGGCCTCGTCACCCCCAGCGACGCCCGCCTGCTGGTGACCGAACTAGCCCGCACCGACCCGGCCGACTTCAACCTCGACGGCGCCGTCGACGCGGCGGACTACACCCTTTGGCGCGACGCGCAGGGCGGCGCGTTCACCGGCCTCGGCGACGCCGACTTCGACGGCGACGCCGACTCCGACGACTATGGACTCTGGCGCGACGCGTTCGGCGCACTCCGCGAGCCGCTCGAGCTCGCGACCGCTTCGAACGCAACGCCCGAGCCCGGTTCCCTAACGCTCGCCGCACTTGTGCTGGCGGCTGGCGGCGCGGCTACTCGCCGGCGTCGAGCTTGAACGTGAACTGAACGTAACGGAAACCGCGGGGGGTGTCGTAGACGGTTGAGCCCGACGGCGCCGCGTGACGCATCAGCGCCTCGAGCGACGGCACGCCCGCGTCGTCCAGCGCGTCCCGGAGCCAACGCATCGGGGGCGCCATCTCGGCCAGGTTGTCGAGCTGCCGGCGGCTCTCGTCCGACGTGCCCGCCGCGTGCCACCGCCGGAACTGCTCGCCCGGGTCCTCGTAGATAAGCAGGCGCCCTTCCTCGCCGCCGACGGTATCGGCGCCGAGCCGCGCGGCGCGGCTCGAGGTCAGCCGGAACGTGAGGTGCTCTCTCAGCCGGGGTCGCTCCCCGGCGTGGGTTTCGATCATCTTCACGAGCAGCCGCTCGGTTTGGCACAGCACGAGGTCGTCGCCCAAGATCGCTGCGGACCCGAAGTCCGCACTGCTTTGCACACGGGTCGTGTCGCCTTCTTGCTCGACCCGGAGCGAGTCGGTCGGCTCGCGGTCGCTCGTCAGATAAGGCACGCCGGCGTGCTCGCGCCATTGGACCTTCACGTCGGCATTGTCCAGCAGCCTCCGGACGGCCTCGTCGGCCACAGCCGGGTCGTTCACCCGCAGCAGCACCGCCCGAGCGGGCGCGACGCGCGGCGCCTCGCCCTGCTCGATGTCGCCGAAGCCCTGGATCGTGGCGAACCGTCCGTCGAGCAGCGAAACGAGCTCCCCGGGCGTGGCGCCGACCTTGTCGGTGAACTGCTCTTGGACCAGCGTGGAGAAGGTCCCCTCGCCGCGGATCTTGTCGTGAAGCTGCTCGGCGCCGTCGAGGATCGCGCCGAATTCGACGGCGCCGCACGTGTAGCTGGCCACGTCGGCCGGGATCGCGTCGCAGGGCGTGGGGTCGGTCGGTTCGAGCCGCGCCATCTTCAGCACCCCCGCCCGCGGGTTGTCGAGCAACAGGTGGGCTCGGATGAGGCTGTCCCATTCGCCCGCGTCGATCCACATTGCTGCGGCGGCCCCCCCGACGCCGTCGAGCCCAAGGACGGGGAGCGTTGCCAGGGCGAAACGCATCCCGACATTGCCGTCGGACGCGGCGCGGAAGATGCCGATCGGGTCGACGAACGCGGCCGCGTCGGGCGGCACGGCGTCGCCGCCGCCGATCCGGCTCTCGACGCACTCGCGCAGGGCCTCGGTAAATGCGGCGTTTTCCGCCAGCGGCGCCGCGTATCGATCGCGGAGCCGGCGGACACGCTCCTCCGCTTGCTCGTCGGCGGTCGCCTCGTCGTCGCCGGCGTCGGCGTCGGGCTCGGCGGGACCAGGGGAGGGGGCCGGCGCCGAGGCGACGCCGTCTGCTTCGTCCCACTTGAGCAAGGCCGACTCGAGCAGCACGGGGTCGTTCGACGCGAGCAGGACCCCCTCCCGCTCGGCGATCCCCCACGCGTTCGACGCGTCGTTGTCGGGCCGGAAGACAGTGGCCGTCGTGGCGCCGACGGGCTCTTCGCGGACCTGCCCGCCCCCCTGTTGCTCCGCGTATCGCTTGAGCGAGTCGATCAATTCCTGCGCCCGCTGTCGGCCGCTCCCGTCGTCCTCGGCCGCGAGTTGGCTGACCGTGTCGGCTAGCGCGATCACGCCCGGCGGCTCGTTCCGGCGTGGCACGACGGCCACCGCCACTTCGCCTTGGAACAACAGGAGCAACTCGTCCAATCCGCCGCCGGTGACTTGTCCCGGGCCCGAGCGGAACGCGTCGTCGATACGGGAGTACAGCGCTAGGAGAAACGGAGCGATCTCCGGGTCGGTAAAGAAGTTGGAGCCGTTCACCTTCGCGACCAGCGTGGCCGCTTCGGGCGTGCGGAAGAACACGACCGACCGGCTCGGGAAGAGCCGCATCGCCGTGGGCCGCTGTGCTAGGGCCGGCAGAGCCGAGGCGGCCGCCGCGAGCAGCACGGCGGCGGACAGAAGGTTGCGCGTCACGGAGTGTCTCCTAGAGAGAAAACCTTGTCCCGCTCGGTTCGGCGCCCAGCGGCGTCGATGGGTGGCTAGAATAGGGCAGCAGAGGTTTCGAGAACCTTCCCTGTTGCGAGAGGGCTCGCCATGGGCCGCCGGCCTATCTTACTAGTTTTCGTCGCGGCCGCGGCGATCTTGACTCTCGCGGCCGACGCGCAGGGGCAGGGCCGCGCGGGGGGCGCCAGTTCGTTCGGCTCGTTGGGGGGCGGCTCGTCACTGGGGCAATCTAGCTTCGGCCAGTCGTCGTTCGGCGGCTCCTCGATGGGCCAATCCGGCTTTGGTCAGTCGGGCTTCGGCCAATCTAGCTTCGGCCAGTCGTCGTTCGGCCGTTCGGGCGCGGGGCAGTCGTCCGGCGGGCTGTCGGCGTCGCCGTTCGGAGCAGCAGGCGGCTTCGGGGCGCAGACCGCCGGCGTGCAGAGCCAGGGCTTCGTGGGTCGCAGCGGCGCCGACATGCAAAACTTCTTCGGCGGCGCCAGCCAGCAGCAGTTCCGGAACGCGATGCAGCGGAGCCAACGCGCCGGCCGCGACGCCGGCGGCGGTGGCGCCGAGGGCGACACCGAGCGTCGGCCCGCGGTGCGCGTCCGACTAACCCTCTCGGACCGGTTGAGCCAGACCGTGGCGAGGTCGGCGCCGAGCGTGCGGGCGGCCGAGTCGAACGTCGCCGACCTGTTCCGCCGCAAAGGCTACGGGCAGGTGTCGGTGTCGGCCGCCGAGGGCGTTCTGACGCTGCGCGGCGCCGTGGCCAGCGAGTCGGAGAGGATGGTGGCCGAGAAGCTCGCCGAGATGGAGCCCGGCGTGGAACGCGTCGAGAACGAGTTGGTGGTCGCCGCCGAGCCGCCCGAGCTGCTCCCGGCGCCGCGTTAGTCGCCGCGCCGATCAGCGGCTCAGGTTAATGGTTGTCGTCGTCAGGCGGCGCTTCGGGGCGGGAGGGGCCTCTGCGGTGGCCGACGCGGCCGGTTGGCCCGCGCGGGGTGGCGGCGACTGGAACCCGGCTTGCTGCACGGGCGGCGCCGGTTTGCCGGCGATCATTACGCCCTCGCCGGGCGGGGCCCCGACATCCCGGCCGGGGAGGCGCTGGGTCGCCTGGTCGCTCACGACCAGGCCGCCGCCGCCGGCCGGTTCGAACCGGGCGATAAGGCTGATGTCGGTGCTGGGGCCGCCGACCCCGCCCCACGGGAGCCACACGCTGTACGACGCGCCGATCTCCGATTGGCTGAGGTGATTGCCGAACTGCTCGGCCGGGAACACGTACCGCCGGGTCGGCTTGTGGTCGGTCGGTTCTCGGCCGCTCTCGTCAAACGCGTAGACGACCAGCCGCCCGTCGACGGCGATCGGATCGGCGCCCCGATCGTAGAAGTAGAGTCGGCCGCCGAACCCCCGCTCCGCCGGCTCGCCCGGGGCGTGCCGCACCGTGTCGGTCCAGGTAGCAACGATGCGGCTGGGCTCGCCCTCGCGTGGTTTGTCCTTCTCGGCGCCCCAGTCGAGCGGGTTGAGCGACCGTTTCTCTGCCTTGGCGACTGCCGCGCCGTTCGCTTCGGTCGCCGACGGGTTCGGCGTCCAAAGCGTCTGGCAGCCGGACGCCGCGGCGGCGATCGCCAGGCCGATGGTCGCGAGGGGCCGGTTTGCTCGGTGGACGCACATAGCCTTCATCAGATCCAACTGGGAGAAACCGCCTCAGTACGACGCGGCCGTCGCCGGCAGCCGGCGCGGCGGCCGATCGGCTTGCTGGTACGACGCCGACCGCACCGGCGAAACGAACGCCGGTTGCTCGACCGTCGGCGGCGCGCCGGGCGCCGGGAGCGGGTCGACCTCGGGCGGCGCCGGCTCGGCGGTGGGCGAAAGGAGCTCCACCTCGGACGGCACGTGCGTCGGGTAGCACGCGTCGGCTTCGTTCCAGGCGTCGCCCCGCGTGCGCAGCCCCGACGGGCCGTGCAGTTCGATCACGTCGCTGAGCACCCAGCTCATCCGCGACGACTCGACCTGCTTGAGCATCTCGGCGTCCACTTCCGAACGCACCACACGCGGCGTAAGGATCACGAGCAGCTCGGACCGCGTCTGCTCGACCGCGTCGTAGCGGAACAGGTCGCCCAACAGGGGGATGTTCGACAACAGCGGCACGCGGCGGTGCACGTCGAACGTCCGCTTCGTCAGCAAGCCGCTGAGCACGATCGTCTGGCCGCTGGCCGCGCTGACCGTTGTCCTCGCTGTAGTCGTCGCGATCTGCGGCGCCCGGATCACCTCGCCCGTGGGCGAGACGTTGATCGCGACCCCGTCTTCTTCCTCGCCGACCTCGGACTTCTCGGCGAACACGTTCATGACGACCTGGCCGTCGGGGCTGATCCGGGGGGTGACCTGGAGGATGATGCCGACCGGCTCGTACTCGACGGGGAAAACCTGGCTGCCGAAATTCGTCTGGTTCACGCTCGTGATACGCGGCACGCGGGCGCCGACCTGGATCTCGCCCGGCCGCCCGTCGAGGGTCATGATCTGCGGTCGGCTCAGCACCTCCAGCCGCCGGTTCTCTTGCAACGCGCGGAGCAACGCGCTGACGTTGCCGCTGCTCGCGGAGAACACGAACCCACCGAAGTTCAAGTCGCTGTTCACACGCCCCAGCGCGAAGTTGGAGAGCCCCTGCGCGCCCACGTTGCCCGCGCGTTCGAACGCCCGGTCCGAGCCGTTGTTGCCCAGCGGCTGGTTGTTGAAGTTGAAGCCGGGCGCGAGGTCGCTCGAGATGACGCTCTCGGTCGTGGTCGACACGGTCGCGCCGCCGGGCGACTGCTCGTTGATCGTGGTGGTGATCCGCTCGATTTCGGACAGCAGAGAGCGGTCGAACAGCAGCGAGTCCTGCAGGCCGAGCTCCACGCCGAACTCGTCGGTGTCGTTCAGGCCCACCTCGGCGATGAGCACCTGGATCATCACCATCGGCGGCCGCTGGTCGAGCTGTTCGATGAGCCGGCGGAGCTCGTCCTCGTAGCGCGGCGTCGCGCTGACGATCAGGCTGTTGGTCGCCGACTCGGGCACGACCACCACCTCGCGGTTGATCAGCTCGCGCGGGCTGATTGCCAGACCCGCGTCGGCCTCCGCGGCGCGCTCGGTTTCGAGCCACTCGTTGAGCACCTGCGCGACCTCCAGCGCCTGCGCGTTCCGCAAGCGGAACACGGTCGTGCGACGCACGCCGACCTCCGCGTCGTCGAGCCGCAAGAGGATCGCCTCGACGACGGCCAGGTCCTCGGCGGTTCCCGCGGCGATGATGCTGTTGGTGCGCGGATCGACGGTCACCGTAAGCGGCGCGAGGCCACGCGATCCGTAGCCGCCGGGCTCGTCGGAGTCCTCGTCGGCGCCGAACAGCGAGTTGAGCATCGCGGCGAGGGCCTCGGCGTCGCCGTTGGCGATCTCGAATACCTTCAGCTCCGCTTCCGCGTCGGGCGCCACGTCGAGGCGGCGCACGAGGGCCTCGATCAGCGCCATCGCGCTGGGTGGAGCGGTGACCACCAGCGCGTTGCCCCGTGTGTCGGGGGCCACGCGCACGCCGGAGAGCACGCCCGACTCGAGCGAACTGCCGTCGAGCGCTCCCACGCGGAGCGCGGCCGATCGCGCGCCGGGCCCCTCGGGGTCGTCGTCGCCTTCGGCCGGGTTGATCGCCGATTGGAGGAGCTCGGCCAGCTCTTCGGCGCGGGCGTTGCGCAGCGGGAACACGCGGACCTCGTCGACGGCCGCGCCGCGGGCCGCGTCGACCTGCTGGATCAGCGAGGCCACCTCCCTCTGGTCGCGTGGGGCCGCGCTGACGATGACCAGGTTGTTGCGGACGTCGGCCACGACGAAGGCCCGCGAGCGGAGCAGCGACGCGGCCTCCTCGCCGCCGGCCTCGACCTGTTGCTCGAAGTACTCGTCGATCAGCGCCTTGACGGCGCCGGCCGAGGCGTTTTCCAGCGGGTAGACCTCGAACTGGTTCGCCGGCTCCACGGGCTGGTCGAGCTGGTCCACGAGGCCGAGCGCGAGCCGCACGTTCTCGGCGCGGCCGATCAGCAGCAGCGCGTTGGGCTTCGCCAGGCCGGTCACGCTCAGGTCGCCCACGCGCGGGCCGAGCGCCTCCTCGTAGACTTCCGAGAGCAAGCGGGCGAGGGAGTCCGCGTCGACGTGGTCTAGCCGGCGGACCCGTATCTCGGGGGTGGTCTCGGCGCTGAGTCGCTCGATCTGATCGATGATCTGCATCACACGCTCGACGTCTTCTTGATCGCCGCGGAGCACGATCACGTCCAGCCCTTCGACGAATTCGATACGCACCGGCCCGAGGATCGACTCGTCTTGGGCGACACCGGCTGCGCTCGGTTGCTGCGCCGGCGCCGGCCGGCCTTCGGCTTGCTCGTCGGGCGAATCGGCGACCGCCGCCGTGTCCGAGGCCTGGATCGCCTGCAGCGCGGAACGCACGCGTCCGGGCGACGCATTGGCTGTCGAGACGACACGCACCGCGCCCCGCCGGTCGGCTGAGTTCGGGTCGGGAGGCGCCTGAGAGCTCTCGATCGCCGCGATCACGTCCCGCCAAGCGGCGGCCGATTCGGGGTCGCCGTCGATCGTTACGGCCCCGTCGGCGGCGCGGACGCGGATGCGCGTCGCCCGGGCGCCCCCGAAGGGCGCCGGGAACGTCAGCTGGGACCGGTCGGCGCTCCAGGTGGCGGGCAGCGGACGCTTGGCGAGCCGCTCGATCCGCTGGTGCAGCTCGCTCGGCGTCAAACGCCTCAGCCGCAGCGGGCCGTCGGCGGTGGGCGCAGCCTCGGGTTGGGCGGGCGGAGCCGCCGGCTGCGGCGGGGCGATCGGTGCGGGCGCCGGCTTAGGGGCGGGCGCTGGCGCCGGGGCAGCAAGCACCCGGAGCAGGTCGCCGTGAGTCTCGAGCGGGGCGAACAGCAGCAGCCGGCCGGTCCGTTCGTCCCAGACCGATCGCACCTCTTCTGGCAGCTCCGACCGCCAAGCCTCGACCGCGGTCCGCCGATCGTCGGGCACCGCGTGCGTCTGCAGCACGTCGTCGCCGGGCTGGGCGAGCGACGGCGCAGCGGCCCCCACGGCGAGGAGGCCGGCCAGCAGCCATCGCACTGGCGCGGCGTGTCGTCTGAGCTCGAGCAGAAGCGGCATCGGCCCCCCCAGCCGTGCGGTGGTCGCGCCGCCACCCACTCGGCGACGCGTCCGCGCACTGGTTTCGCGTTGGCCGGTACAACCGGCGCCACCCGGATCATCGGCAAAGTCTGCCAGGCCTCGCCAGATATTCTGGCGGCCGCGCCGGCGAGCGAGCGGGTGCTAGCTGCCGGCCTTTTGAGCGTCGTCGGCGGCTTGCCGGAGGGTGTCGTCCGATAGCGACACGGCCCACTGGCCGGCCTCGGACTCGACGGTCATCTCGCGCGGGCCGACGCTCTTCACCGTGCCGGTGAGCGAGCCGACTTCGAGCTTGTCGCCCGCCTTCAAGCGGAGTTGCTCGCCGGTCGTGCGGACGAGCACCCACGCCTGCAGCTCGGCGCCGTCGCGGACGATGCCGGTCAGCTTCGCGTGCTTCGCGTCGTCGAACGGCGGCGGCTCGGGCCGCGGCTCGCTCCTGGCTACCGGCTGCGGGTCGGGCCTCGGCGGCGGGGGCGGGGTGTAGCGAGCGAAGAGGTTGCGGGCGCCGATCCGCTCCGCGTAGGCGGCGGCTTCGGCCAACCGCAGCCGGGGCGGCTCGCGTGGTTCCTCGGGTAAACCCGCTTCGCGCGACGCGCCGTCCACCACCAACGCGGCGCTCGTGAGTGAAACGACACGCCAGCGCTCGCCCGTGTCGTCGGCCGGGCGCAGCTGCAGGTTGGTCAGCTGGTGCAGCACGCCGAGCCGGTAGTACGCGTCGAGGAAGCGGACGACGGCTTCCGGTGGGCCGCTCGCAACGGCGTTGAAGGTCAGCTCGGTGGCGGCGTCGTCGAAGCGGCGAGTGGCCACGCCGCGCACGCTGTCGAGCTCGAGGCCCGACTCGCGGATCGTGTCCTTGAGCCAGTCCGCGTAGGCCGAGCGGGCCACGTCGGCGTCGGCGGGAAGGGAGCGGGTCTGCAACAACTCGAGCCGCTCGCGCGCCTCGCGGCCGCGGAGGACCTCGAGTTCCTGGTCGTAGAGGGCCTCTTCGAGTTGGTCGACCGTTGAAACCCGACGGTCGTACGCGCCCTGGTACGACTGCCAGCCTTGCCAGCCAAGCCAGAGCACGACGATCGACACGACCACGCCGACGAGGAATCGTTCGCGCTGGTTCACTGAGCGGCCTCCTCGGCGTCGGACTCGGCGTCGGGGGCGGGCGAGCTAGCGGCCGTCGGTTCTGGGGAGGGCGCCTCGGCGGATTCGGATTCGGACGCCGGCGGCGTGCGGACTACGGCCGAGTACTCGTAGCGGTAGGCGTCCTCGGCGTCGGCCTCGGCGGTCGAGATCGGTTCGACCGGGCGGCTGCTGTCTCGCAGGCGGGCCTCCAAGTCGCTGGTCGAAGCGGTGCGGGCGAGCGCGCGGAGTTGCATGCGGCCGCCGGGGGCGCCATCGCCGGAGGACGTGGCGATTAGTTGGGTGAGCCGCACGTCGGTTGCGACGGGGAAATCGTCCGAGTCGAGCGGTTCGGGCCGCAGCTTCACGCTCAGCCGCTCGAGCTCGTCGAGCCACGTGACATCGGACTCGAGCCACCGGTCGAGCGCCGCGGCCTGCTCCCGCTGCGGCTGGAAATCTTCGGCGTACAGCTCTTGGTCGTTCAGCTCGGTCTGGAGTTCGGCGATTTCGCGGTCGAGCGCGGCCAGCCGCTCGTAGGCCATCCATCCGCCAAACAGCAGCACCGAACCGGCCGCCGCGGCCAGCAGCGCGGTCGTGCGGCGCGAGCCGCGCTTCTCTGGCGGCCGCCGCGGGTCGGCCAGGTTGATGACGGCGTCGCCTCGGGCGCAGCTTAGCACCATCCCCCATGCGGCGCGGTTCTGCTGAAGGGCAGCGGCCTGCTGCGGGTCGAGCCCCTCGCCCGGCGCGGCCTCGCTGAGCGAGTCGCCGTCCCAGTCCGAATAGACGGTCGGTTCGCCCCCTTCGGTCGGGAGCGACAGCAGCGTGCGGCGGAGCTCACGGCGGGCCGACGCTGCCGGGTTGTCGCCCATGAGTCGGGCGGACCGCGCCGCGACCGGCTCGCCGCCGCGTGTCGCGACGATGTCGACCTCGTCGCCCGCCCGGGTGACGACAACCACGGTGTTCCGCTCCTGTGCCGCCAATCCGCAAGCGGCCAGCGACCGGGGAGTCGCTAGCGCCAAACGGCCGCCGAGCTTCGCAGCCACCTGTCGCCAGAAATCGATCGTCGCCGACGGGGCCCAGGCGACCAACAGCTCAAGCGGCCCCTCGGCCGGGCGGCTCGGCGGCACGAAGTCGACGATGATCCCGTCCGCGTCGGCGGCCGCTTCGCGGGCGGCTTGCAGCTTCACCAGGTGCGGCAGCTCTTCGTCGGGCGCCGGGGGGGCCGCGAGTCGCCGCAGACGGGCCTCGCTCGGCGGCAGCGCCACGGCGAGTTGCAGCTTGCCGCCGCGCAGCGTCGGCGCCGCGCTGCGCAACGCTTCTGCTACGGCCGCGGGGTCCGCTGCGAGGGGCGTGATGAACGCCGCCACGGGCCGTGGATCGCCGCTCGCTGTCTCCGCGAGCACGGCGCCGACGCCGCGGCTGTCGATCTGGAGGGCTAAGGTCTGCAAACTTTCGGACGAAAAAGGGGCGGTGGGAGTCCTCTAGTTTACGCTCCCAGTCGCGCCGAACGCCAATCACCGCCGCAGCGGCCGCTTTAGGGGGCGATCGGTTGCTCGGTCGGCGACAGCGTCAATGCCGGGTCGAAGCCCGCACCCAGAGGGCTCAGGTCGCGGCGTAGCGCAATTCGCGGCGGCGACGCGGTCGTGTCGAGCACGACCTCCAGCCTGCGCACCGGCCCGCCGGCCTCGTACCCGCCCACCACCTGCGCCCGGTAGACCGCTCCCTGGCCGGTCACGTAGGGGGCGATGTCCCGCATGGTCTCTAGGTCGAGATAACCCTCGGCGAGCAGCCAGCTGGCGTGCAAGCGGTCGATACGCGTCGAGCCCGCGGCCGGGTCGCGGCTGGCCAGGATGGCGTCGACCGCCTCTAGGGGCATGCCGGGCACGCCCGCCAGCACCGGCCGCGGCGCCGTGTTGATGTTCACGCGGCCCGGTATCGACTCGGCGTCCGTCGTGGTGAGGGTCTGCATCAGATCCGTCAGGCCGTTGGCCACCGTGCCGCTGGCCTCTTGCCAGGGCGATTCGACGAGCGTCGGGCTCAGTTCGCCCTTCTCGACGACCCGCACCGTCACGCCGACCAGTTCGAAGAGGTCTTGCACCGCGACAGCAGCGGGCGTGTCGAAATCGACTTGGATCGACTCGGGCGCTTTCGTCGGCAGCGGGCCGTTAGAAGGTCCTCCGCCGCCAGAGTCGCTTGGCGGTGGGGCCTGGCCGCCGCCCCCGGCGGAGAGTCCGGCCTGGTCGTCGTCAGGCGAGTCTTCCGGCCCGCCCTGACGGAAGGCCACGACGAAGTTGGCGGCGCCCTCGCCCAGCAAGCCGGCGATGTCCGCGTGCAGTTGCTCGAGGTCGTCGGCGTTCACATTGATCTTCGGCGTGCCGTCGGGCTGCACGTTCGCCTCGGCGCTGTAGAGCGTGAGCATCGACGCCCAGCCGCCGTCCAGCGCGCCGGTCGAATTGTCGACCGGCAACGGGACACCGGCAACTTCCGCCGTGTCGGCGACCGCGTTGCGATTAACGTCCACACCCCAGAGCAGCTCGGGCGTGACGTCCTTGACCAGCAGCAACTGCTCGATCGTGGCTAGCGGGCCGTTCGCCGGCGCGTAGGGCGGCGTCTGCGTCGAGTAATAGTCGCGCTCGGCGCCGAGGGTGCGTGGGGTGTCGTCGTCGTCGAGCCAGTCGAGGATCGCGTCGGCAATCGCTTCGGTCATGCCGGGGAGGGCCATCAGCTGGTCGCGTGCGGCGCCTTCTTGCCTCGTCTCGGCGACGAGCAGCGTGTTGAGGTTCAGCCGGCCCGAGTCGTCCTCCAGGCCGAAGCGGGCGCCCTCCAAGCGGAGCGGCCCCCACATCGGCGCGACGACCGACGCCCGCACCCTCAGCTCGGGTTCGACGCCGTCGGCGATAAGCATCGCGCGGAAGCGGCCGGGGTTGCTCCACAGTCCGCCGTCTTGCTCGATGCTGGTCGGCTCTTCGGACAGGTAGAGCTTGAGCATCTCGACCGCCGACTCGGCGGCCAGCAGCGCCTGCTCTTGACGCGTGGCGGCGTCGGCCGCTTTGCGCTCGGCGAAGGTCCAGTCGTAGTAGGCGAGGTTGACGATCGACAGCAGGGCGATGACCACCAGCACCACGAGCAGCACCACGCCGGTCGGCCGGTTCTCCGGGGAGCGTCGGGCGGGCATCACGCGGCCTCCGGTTGCGGGCCGTCGGCCGACGCGTCGGCCTCCTCCGTGGGCTGCTGCTGGTCGGCCGCGGCGGGGAGTCGCACGAATCGCTGGTAGGTGCGCGGGTTGCGGCGCTCGAGCGGCGCGGTCGGGTCGTTCGCCTCGTCGGCGGGCAACAACTGGATCGTCACCAGCACGCCTAGGGGCGCCGCTTGCTGCTCGTTCATGTCCCACACCGGCTGGTACTGCGCACCGTCGTAGTACTGCAGCTGAAAGCCGATGACTTCTTGAGCGATCGGCGCCGCGACCGGCGCGGCTTGTCCTTGCTCGACGAGCCACAGAGCCGCGTCGCGCGGCGCGATTGTCCGCACCAGGCCCTGCTGGCCGGCGACCTGCGACATGCCGTAGACGACCTGCGACCAACCCGCGTCGATCCGCGCCGTGGGCGGGAGGGCCGGGTCGGCGGCGGTCACGAGCGACTGCGACAGCAGCCGCACGTCGAGAGTGATCGTGTCGGCCGTGCCGTTCACGCCGGGCATGGAGTCGTCGTCCGCGGCGGGGTCCGCCGACGCGCCGGCGGCGTCCGCTTCCGGGTCCTCGGCCGGATCGTCGACCTCGTCCACGTCGAACCGAGCGGCCGCCTCGGCTGCGGCCATCAGTTCGGACACGTCCTGCGTCGGCGCGGTGGTGACCGCCCGCAGGTCGGCGGCGATCAGGTCGAGCACCGCCCGCGCCAGGTGCGCCTGATCGACCGTCGTGCGGCTGTCGTCCAGGCGTATCAGGTGGAGGTTGATCGCCGACCCGAGCAGCGCCACGAGCGTGATCGACAGCGCGATCGCCAGCAGCAGTTCGATCAGCGAGAAGGCGGCGCGGCTCACAGCTCGGCCTCCGTGGTCGACTGTGTGAGCGAGGGATCGAGCATCCACCTCACGAGCTCGACCGAGTCGAGCAAATCGGCCGCGTTGCCCTCGGGCGTGCTGGCGCGGACGCGCACCGCTTGTAGGCCTTGGAAAGGGGTCGTTTCGATCGCGATCGAAACGACCGCTCGCGGCGGCGCCGCCGGGTCGTCGGGGTCGGCGATCGGCAGTCCGGCCGCCGGCGTGAGCGCGCGCACGCCGGCCGCCACCTCGTCGACGACGCTCGCGGCGATCTGCGTGAGCTCGGACTCGTCGGCCACGCGCCGAGCATTCTCGTGCGACCTGCCCACCGCGTGGCCGAGGGTCGCCAGCGCGAGGCCCAGGATCGCCAGCGCGAGGATCACCTCGAGCAGCGTGAAACCGCGTCCGGCAGGTTGGCGGCGCCGGCTCACGGGACGACCTCCGCTTGCGCGTCGTCGGTGATCCGGGCCGCGCCGGTCAAGCCCCGCAACGCGATCGTGCGGCGCCGCCCGTCGGCCGCCTGGATCACCGCAAACGCATCGTCCGTCGAACCGTCGGCCCGGAACACGATGCAGGCGCTCAGCGTGGGGTCGGTCGCGGGCGCGTCGGGCGCGCCGGCCGACACCTGCGTGAAGACGACATCGCCGAGCCCCTCGTCGGGATCGTCCTGGGTCGCCGGGGCCGGGGCGGGCTGGGCCGGTGTGGGCTGGGCCGCGGCGGCCGCCGGGTCGGCCTGCAGCTCGAACAGCCGGAAGTCTCCCGTGCCGAGCTGCGCCTGGAAGGCCACCGGCTCGCCCGCCCGGATCGCCTGCAGCCGGGCTTGCGCCCAAGCGTCGCGCACCTGCTCGGCGGCCGCGTCGAGCCGCACGCGGGCCATCGTGCCGGTGAGCGACGGCGCAGCGATCGCGGCGATGGTCACGGCCAGCACGAGCACGAGCAACAGCTCGATTAGCGTGAAGCCGCTAGGCCGATTACTCGTCGGTCGAGATGTCATCGTCGGTGCCGTCGTTGCCGTCGGGGCCGGTCGACCACACACGGTAGTCGTCGCTGGTGACCTCGTAGCGATACTCGTTGTCCCACGGGTCGAGCGGGATGGTCTTCTTATCCAGGTAGGGCTTGGTGCCCCAACGCTCGGCAAGCTTCGCGTCGCTCGGCTTCTTCACGAGGTCGTCGAGCGACTCGGGGAGCTTCTTCATGTTGAATTGGTACATGTCGATTGCGCGGCGGAACGTCTGCACCTGGCTCTTGGCGGCGTTCTTCAGCGCGCGGTCTTGGGAGCCGAGCACAGCGACCGACGCCATCGACCCCAGCACCACCAGGATCACGAGCACCAGCAACACTTCCAGCAGCGTGAAGGCGCGTGCGGCGCTCCGTCGGCGGATTCGCTTGTTCATCCAGTGCCTCTCTACTATTCGGGTTTCAGCGGTTCTGGCGGGTAGCGCGAGCTGACTCGCGGGCGCCGCCTCGGGTTTCTCGTACGCGGTTTGGTGTTTTTGCCTTCCGGTCACAACGCGCTGCCGGCGTTGACGATCGGCATCAGCAGCGCGATCACGACGACCAGCACCGCGCTGGCCAGCAGCACGAGCATCAGCGGCTCGATCAGCCGGACCGCGAGCTCGATCTTACGCCAAGTGCTGCGCTCGAGTGAGTCGGCGACTTGCTCGAGGACCGCTTCGAGGCTGTTGGATTGCTCGGCCACGGCGATCATCTCGACGACGTCGCGTGGGAAGTCGCCGCTCGCTCCCAGCGGCGCGGCGAGCGACTCGCCCGACTTGATGTTGTCCGACGCGTCGGTCACCACCCGCGACAGCACGCGGTTGCCGGCCGAGTCGGCCGAGATCTCCAGCGCCCTGACGATCGGCACGCCCCCCTTGAGCAGCGTGCCGAGCACGCGGCACAGCCGCGCGACCGCCAGGCTGCGGGCGATCGGGCCCAGCAGCGGCGCCTTGATCCGCAACCGGTCGAGCGTGTCGCGTCCGCGCGGCGTGGCGGCCCACTTGGACACGCCGTACGCGGCCGCGGCGAGCGCGGCCAGGATCAGCACGCCCCAGGCGCCCAAGAACCCGCTCACGGCCAGCAGGGCCTCGGTCAACCAAGGCAGCTCGCCCTTTTCGCGCATCCGCTCGAAGATCTCGGCGACCATCGGCACCGCGAAGACCACCAAACCGGTGACCACCAGCACGCCGATCACCGACAAGATCATTGGGTACGCCAGCGCGCCGATCACCTTGCCGCGGAGCTCGGCTTGTTGCTCGGTGAACGCGGCCACGCGGTCGAGCGAGTCTTCGAGGAAGCCCCCTTCGCCGCCCGCGCGAACCATGCTCACGGCCAGCTCGCCGAACGCGCGCGGGTGGCGCGCCATCGCCTCGGCCAAGCTGGCGCCCTGCTCGACTTGCGAGTAGAGGTCGTCGAGCACCGCGGCGAGCCCCGCGTGCGACGCCTGCTCGCGCACCACCGCCAGCGACTTCAAGAGCGGCACGCCGCTCCGCAACAGCGCGGCGAGCTGGTTGTAAACCGGCGTGACCTTCCCCGACGGCACGCGGATCGATCCGTCGTTCGTGACGACCGACCCCTTCGCAGGCTCGACCTTAACCGGAAACAAGTCCTTAGCGGACAGCGCCGCCAGCGCTTCGCGCTGCGACCCGGCAGAGAGCGTCCCCTGGAGGAGCTCGCCGGCGAGGCTGCGGGCGGTGTAGGCGAAGTCGGGCACGGGGGATTGCGGATAGGGGACTGCGGATTGCGGATTAGCTGCGGCGCGAGGTCTTGATGCTCGCCACGATGATTGCTGTCAGCTCGTTGGCTTCTCGTAAGAGGTCTTAAACTCGGAGGGCGTCGACTAGCTTCGAGTCAACCAGGAGTTCGATCCAGTAGATCGATTCGTCGGCTTCCTCTTCGCAGATGCCGAGTTTCGAGCGGAACTCGGCAGCGCTGCGGGCTCGGCACGCCGCTCTGTAATTCGCGCCGACTGAGGTTGCTGAACGAAGCAGTTGTTTGCCCAGCGTGTCCGCGACCATGTCGCTCGGCAGCGAACGAACAAGCCGAATCGCTCTCAGTCCAAACTCGCGCGTCCTCTGTCGGATTTCATTGGCTTGCTCGCTCATCAATCCGCAATCCGAGATCCCCAATCCCAAATCATACCTGGTCGCCTCGTGTTACTCGGGCGACTTCTTCCACCGTGGTGACGCCCGCCAGGCACTGGCGCCAGGCGTCTTGGCGGAGGGTCCGCATGCCGGTCTTTAGCGCGGCTTGGCGGATCTCCCAGCTGCTGGCGCGGTCGTGGGCGAGCTGGCGCACCGGGTCGGTCGTCGCGCACAACTCGAAGATGCCTTGCCGGCCCGCGTAGCCCAGTTCGCGGCAATCGCGGCAGCCGCGCGGCTCGTAGAGCGTCGCGCCTGTCTCTTCGAAATCCTCCCAGGGGAAATCCCGCGGCAGGTCGTCCCGCCGCGGGGTCGTCGGCTGGCGGCACTTCAAGCAGAGCTTCCGCACCAGGCGCTGGGCCATCACCGCCTCGATCGTGCTGGCGACCAGGAACGGCTCGATCCCCATGTCGATCAGCCGCGTGTACGCGCTGGGGGCGTCGTTCGTGTGGAGCGTGCTGAACACCAAGTGACCGGTCAGCGCCGCCTGGATCGCGTTCTCGGCGGTCTCGTGGTCGCGGATCTCGCCGACCAGCACCACGTCCGGGTCGTGGCGGAGGATCGACCGCAGCGACGCCGCGAACGTCAAGCCGATCTTCGGGTGCACCTGGATCTGCGCGATCCCCGGCAGCTGGTACTCGACCGGGTCCTCGGTGGTGATGATCTTGGTGGATTCGTCGCGGATCTCTGTCAGCGCGCTGTAGAGCGTGGTGGTCTTGCCCGAGCCGGTCGGCCCGGTGACGAGGACGATCCCGTGCGGCGCGCGGATCAGCTCGCTCATCTGCTCGTAGAGCGCGTCGCCCATGCCGAGGCCTTGCAGCGAGAAGTTCATGCGGCCCTTGTCGAGCAGACGCATGACGATCCCCTCGCCGTGCACCATCGGGATGACCGACACACGCACGTCGACCTCGCGCCCCTCGACGCGGAGCTTGATCCGCCCGTCCTGCGGCAGCCGCTTCTCTGCGATGTTGAGCCGCGCCATGATCTTCAGGCGGCTGGTGATCGCGGCGCGGAAGTGGTTGATCTCTGGCGGGGTGGGTTGCTCGACGAGCAAGCCGTCGATCCGGTAGCGGATCCGCAGGCCGTTGGCTTCGGCCTCCATGTGCACGTCGCTTGCGCGGGTCTGGATCGCTTCGAGGAGGATCTCGTTCACCAAGCGCACGACCGAAGCCTCTTGCGCCCCCTCGGCCAGTTCGGCCGCGTCGGCGTCGATGTCCTCCAGGAGCTCGACGCCGCCGTCGGCTTGACGCGCCGCGACGAGCCCCTCGACGGTTTCGCTGCCCACGCCCAAGTGGGCCTTCAACCGCTCGGCGATCTGCCGGCGTGTCGCCACTAGCGGTTCGACGGCCAGGCCGGTGACCGCGGCCACCTCGTCGAGCGCCTCGAAGTCGAGGGGGTCGCTCGTTGCGATCCAGAGCGTGCCGTTCTCTCGGCTGACCGGGAACAGGCCGTTGCGGTGCATCAACCGCTGGGGGAAGGTCGTCAGGAGCGAGAGGTCCGGGTCGAGCTTGTTGAGGTCGACGCACTCCGCGCCGATCTCGTCGGCCAACGCGGCGAGCACCGCGTCCTCGGTCGCCAAACCCCGTTCGACCGCCAACTCGTGCGGCGGACGCCCGTGCGCGTCGCCGTTCAGGCCGCGCAATTCGGTAGCTCCCTCGGGTGTCAGGGCGCCGTGTTTCAGCAAAACCGCAAGTGAATCCACAGACGCCGCCCGGGTGTTCCGGCAGAGATCAACTGCCGCGATTATCAACGCCACATCGCCGGGCGGCAAACCGCCGCCCGGCGTGGCGTTTCGGTGTTTGCCCCCATTGCATGCGGCGATCCGTCATGCGGAGGGCTGCTTCGGCTCAGAGTTCCGGCTCACCCCCCGGCGGAGGTGGCGGCGGGCCCGGCCGTCCGCGGCGACCCTCTGGGCCCCCCGGCGGTGGTCCACGTCGGTCGCCCCGGCCGAATCCGCGCGGCCCGCGCGGCGGGCGGTCTCCGCCGCGGCCGAACCGCGGCCCGTCCTGCTCGCTCATCGCGAACGGCTCGCCGAGCATCGAATCGAGCTTGGAGCGTTGCTCGCTGGTAAGAACGGTCAGCAGCTCCTGGCGGGCCGCTTCGCGAGCCTCGCGGATCTTCTCGTCGAGTTCCGCTTGGACCTCCCGGAGCTTCTCCCGCAGTTGGGTTTGCTGCTCCTGCGATAGGTTCAGCTCCTCCGCGAGCGGGCCGCCCATCAAGGCGCGGCCCGTCCCCTGGTCGAGTTGCTGCTGCAGGTTGATCTGCTTCAGGCGGTCCATCTGGGTCGTGCTGAGCACGCCGGCCACGCGCTGCTCGGCTTCTTCGCGCATCTGTTGGAACTGTTCGCGCATCGCGTCGCGGTCGACCTCGCCGCCGGAGCGCATCTGCCGGAATTGATCACGCATCTTGTCACGCATCTCGCTTTCGAGCGTGCGGAGCTCCTCGGCTTGGCTGTCGGTGATGTCCAGCTCCGAGCGGACCTCGTCCGACCGGAGCAGGCCGCCGATGCCGCCGCCGGGACCGCCTCTGCCGGGCGGCTGGGCCAGCGCCGCGGCGGCCAGGCCGGTGCAGGCGGCCGCCGTCAGCAGAACGCGGGTGCGGGGGATCGCTTTCATCAAGGCTTTTCTCCGACGAGTGCTGGGTGGCGTCCGGCCGCTGCCACGGCGGACGTGTCCGGATCACCACGAGGTTGTGTGTCCCTCTAAGAGCCTAAACACCGCCCCCCGGCGGAGGGCGCCGCCCTTTTTTGGTCGGGCCGGCGGCGGGGGGGGGCAGCGTTCGGTACCCCCCAGAGCCCCCAGCAGCTAAAGTGCCCTGCTTTACCCACCCCCGCGGCCCTCCCGGCCTCAAGCTCACCGACAACTGCATGCGCAAGCTATTCCTGCTATTCGCTTTTTCCGCTCCGCTCGTGGCCCCCGCGGCCCAGCCGGTCGACCTGCGGGTCGTGACGTTCAACGCCGAGATCCTCACCGCGCCGCGGGTCCGCGCAGGGCAACTGAACAAGTACCGCTTCGACTACGCCCGCGAGCGGCATCTGGAGCGGGTGGCCGGCTTGATCGAGACCCTGTCGCCGGACCTCTTGAACTTGGTCGAGGTGACCTCGGTCGAAGCGGTCGATCGCCTAGTCGAAATCCTCCATGAAAAGGGGTTCAGCGACTACCGCGGCTACCACGTAGAGTCGCACGACACGTTCAGCGGAATGGACGTCGGCGTGATCAGCCGCGTGCCGCTGCTCGCGCTAAGCGATGTCGGCGCAGAGGCCGGACAGAGCGAGCACCTGCAAACGATCTACTCCGATGCCGACGATCCCACCTGGCGGCAAGCCTTCTCGTTCGTCGGCTGGGAGGGCGACCAGCGGAAGGGCACGACCTCGCTCTCGCGCAACTCGATGTACTTTGTCGAAGTGAACGGGTGGAGGCTCGGCTTCTTCGGCTTGCACCTGAAGTCGAACCCGTCGGACGACTACTCCAACGCGAAGCGGACCGGCGAGGCCGAGGTCGTGCGCCGGGCCATCCGCGCCGAAATCGTCGCCCGCGGTTTCCTGCCGGTCGTGCTGGGGGACCTGAACGACTACGACCCCGACGTGCCCGACCGCGACGACTCGCGCTCGACCTCGACCGACGTTCTCCGCAGCATCAAGGACTTCGACCCCGACCGGCAAGGCCCCGAGCTGGTCAACGCGGCCAAGTGGGTCCAACGCAAGGCGGACCGCTACACGTCGCACTGGGACTGGAACGAGAACGGCGCGGCCGACGGCGACGACGTCTACACGATGATCGACCACGTGCTCTTGCCGACCGAGCTGGCCGACCACGTGCGCCGGGTGTTCATCTGCCGCACGGTGTCGCTGGACACCTCGGACCACTTCCCGATCGTGGTCGACCTCGAGCTGCCGCACCGCGAGGGCGACTAGGCCCGCCCCGACACAGGCGATATCATCCCCGCCATGACCGACGTGCTGGGGAAGATCGACCACGCCGTGCTCCACCCGACGCAGACCTCGGCCGACGTGCGCTCCGCGTGCGAGATGGCCGTGCGGCTCCGCGTGGCGAGCGTGTGCGTGAAGCCCTCGCACCTGGCGCTCGCCGGCGAGCTGCTCGACGGCTCCGGCGTCGCGCCGAGCACGGTCATCGGCTTCCCACACGGCGGGACGAGCACCGCCGCCAAAGTCGCCGAGACGGTCGCCGCGTGCGCCGACGGCGCCGAAGAGGTCGACATGGTGGTCAACCTCGGCCGGGTGCTCGCCGGCGAGTGGCAACTCGTCGGCGAAGACATCCGCGCGGTCGTCGACGCGGCCCGCGACGCCGGCGCGATCACCAAGGTGATCTTCGAAACCGGCCTCTTGCCCGACGACGGCCACAAGCGGCGCCTGTGCGAGCTGAGCGAAGCGGCCCGCGCCGCGTTCGTGAAGACCTCCACCGGCTTCGGCTTCGTCAAGGGACCGGACGGCGCGCTCCGCTCGACCGGCGCGACCGTCCACGACGTGCGCCTGATGCGGTCCGCGTGCGGCCCCGGCGTCGGCGTGAAGGCCTCGGGCGGGATCCGCTCGCACGCCGACGCGCTGCGGATGATCGAGGCCGGCGCGACGCGCCTCGGCACGAGCGCGACCGAAGCGATCGCGGCGCACGCGTCCGGAGAGTCGTACTAAGTCCCCGCGCTAGCGTTCACCGAGGCGGTCAAAGCCGCCCCTTCTGTGCCCCCCCCGAGGCCCGACCGGAGCCAGGATTCGCATGCTGCACGTTTACGAGCAGGTCCAAGAAGCAGCCGCCAAGGTCCGCACTGTCTGGGACACGGCGCCGCACGCGGGGATCATCCTCGGCACCGGGCTGGGGAACTTCGCCGAGAACATCCAGGTCGAAGCGACCCTCGACTACGCCGAGATCCCGCACTTCCCGGTCTCGACCGCGACCAGCCACCGCGGGCGGCTGGTGTTCGGCAAGCTGCGCGACTTGCCCGTGATGGTCATGGAGGGGCGCTTCCACGCGTACGAGGGCTACCCGCTCGACAAGATCACGCTGCCGGTGCGGGTGATGAAGGAGCTCGGCGCCGAGCTGCTGGTCGTGTCGCAAGCGGTCGGCGGGATGAACCCCTACTACAAGCCCGGCGACGTGATGCTCATCGACGACCACATCAACCTGCTGGGCGACAACCCGCTGGTCGGCGTGAACGACGACCGCCTCGGGCCGCGGTTCCCCGACATGTCGCGGCCCTACGACTCCGAGCTGCTCGACGAGGCACAAGCGATCGCCCGCCGGCAAGACTTCGTCGTGCACCGCGGCGTCACGGTGGCGGTGCTCGGCCCGTGCCTCGAGACCCGCGCCGAGTACCGCTTCCTGCGCGGCATCGGGGCGGACGTCGTCGGCATGTCGACCGTGCCGGAGGTGATCGTCGCGGTGCACTGTGGGCTCCGGACGTTCGGCATGGCGGTCGTGACCGACATGTGCCTGCCCGACGCGTTGGAGGTGGCCGAAGTGGAGGAGATCATCCGCGTTGCGAACTCGGCCGAGCCCCGGCTGCGGATGCTCGTGGAGGGAGTCCTCGATTACGAGGCGGGGAAGGCCCACGGCGAGAGGTCTTAGCCGAGCCGCGACCGTGAGGGAGCGACACCCGAGCCGTTGAGCCATGCGGTCGCTCCCTCACGGTCGCCGCGGCTGGATAGAAGAGCCTCCTCCGTGGCGCCAGAGCCTTGATGGTTTCAAGGGGAGCCAAGTGACCGGACTGTCCGAGAAAACCGCCGCCGCGTCCTCGGCGATCCTCGACGAACTCGGCACGCTCCGCCCCCGTGTCGCCGTGATCCTCGGGTCGGGCCTCGGTGGGTTGGCTGACCGGGTCGACGACGCGACGGTCATCCCGTACGCCTCGATCCCGCACTTCCCCCGCGCGACAGCCGCGGGCCACGCGGGCCGGTTGCTGGTCGGCGTGCTACGTGGGACCGGTCAATCCGTGCTCGCCATGCAAGGGCGGTTCCACCTCTACGAGGGTTGGACCGCGCGGCAGGCGGCCTTTCCGGTGTGGGTGATGAAACGGCTGGGCGTCGAGACGCTGGTCGTCTCGAACGCGGCCGGGGGGCTCAACCCGGCTTACAAGGTCGGCGACGTGATGCTGATCGAGGATCACGTCAACCTCATGTTCCGCAATCCGCTGGTCGGCCAGCACCACGACGCGCTCAAGCAACTCAACGTCGAGAGGCCCGGTCCCGACATGTCGGCGCCGTACGACCGGTCGCTCATGCGGGTCGCTGAACAGGCGGCCCGGTCGGGTGGGTTCGGCCTGCCCCGCGGAGTTTACGTCGGCATGCTCGGGCCAACGTACGAGACCCGCGCCGAGTACCGCATGTGCCGCGCGCTGGGGGGCGATGCGGTCGGCATGTCGACCGTGCCGGAGGTGATCGCCGCCCGTCAGTCGGGCATGCGGGTGCTCGGCCTCTCGGCCATCACCAACGCGTGCTCGCCCGACCAGCTCGGCGAGACCACGCACGAAGGGGTCGTCGAGGCCGCCGCCTCGGCCGGCGAGAAGCTGCGCGCCGTCGTCGAGGCGGTCGTCGCAGCCGGCTGAGCCGCGGACCGAGAGCCCCCCTCCGAGCCTCTTGTTCGGGCCCTTCGTTCCGTCGTTCCTTTGTGGTTCACTGCGGCCTATGAACGTGGCCCAACTCATCGCAAGAAAGCGCGACGGCGCCGAGCTAGAAAGCGACGAGATCGCCGAGCTGATCGCCGCCTACGCCCGCGGCGACGCGCCCGACTACCAGATGTCGGCCTGGGCGATGGCCGTGTTCCTCCGCGGGATGACGGTCGACGAGACCGCCGCGCTGACCGACGCGATGCTGCGCTCCGGCGAAACCTTCGAGCCCTCACCCCCCGGCGGGCCGCCCAACGTCGACAAGCATTCCTCGGGCGGCATCGGCGACAAGGCCTCGATCCCCCTCGCTCCGGCGCTGGCGTGCTGCGGCGTCCGCGTGCCGATGATCTCCGGCCGCGGTCTGGGGGCGACCGGGGGCACGCTCGACAAGCTCGAGGCGATCCCCGGCCTGCGGACCGGCTTCTCCACGGCCGAGGCGCAGCGGATCGCCGACCGGGTCGGCTGCGTCATCTGCGCCGCCTCGGAGCGCCTGGCGCCGGCCGATCGCAAGCTCTACGCGTTGCGCGACGTGACCGGCACGGTTCCCTCTATCCCGCTGATCACGGCGAGCATCATGAGCAAGAAGCTCGCCGAGGGGCTTGACGCTTTGGTGCTCGACGTGAAGCACGGCAGCGGCGCGTTCATGAAGACCATCGACGACGCGCGGGCCCTCGCCCGATCGCTGGTCGACACGGGCAGACGGGTCGGGGTCCCTACCACCGCGCTGTTGACCGACATGAACCAGCCCCTCGGCCGGCTCGCCGGAAACGCCGTCGAGATCGACGAGTCGGTCGCTTGCCTAGAAGGGGGCGGGCCGGGCGACTTGCGTCAGCTCGTGGTGGAGCTCGGCGCGGAGGGGCTCGTCGCCGCCGGCGTCGAGCCGACGCTCCGGAGCGGCCGAGAGAAGATCGCCGCCGTGCTCGACAACGGCGCCGCCCGGGAGAAGCTCGCAGAGATGGTGCACGCCCAAGGGGGCCACCTCGACGCACCGCGGCCGAGGGCCGCCGAGCTGGTGGTCGAGTCGGGCGCGGGGGGCTTCCTCGCGTCGGTCGATGCCGAGGCGCTCGGCTACGCGATCATCGAGCTGGGCGGCGGACGCAAGCAGAAGGGCGACCCGGTCGACCCGTCGGTCGGCCTCGAGATGCTCGCGCGGATCGGCGACCGTGTCGAACCCCGGCAGCCGCTCCTGCGTCTGTTTGCCGGCGATCGAGGGCGCGACGACGCGTCGCGACTTGCGCAGCAAGCCCTGCGAATCGGCGACCAGCCGGTCGAGCCGCCCCCGCTGATCGTAGAACGAATCGACTAACGCCCGTCCCCACTGCCGGGTCACGCCACAATGATGAGCCCCACTCCAGACGAGCAGGAACTGATCGACGCGGCTTCCGCCGCGCGGGCGAACGCGTACGCGCCGTTCTCCGAATACAAGGTCGGCGCCGCCGTGCGCGACGACCGCGGCCGGGTGACCGCGGGGGCGAACGTTGAGAACAGCTCCTACGGCCTGACGATTTGCGCCGAGCGAGTCGCGATCGGCGCCGCGGTCGCCGCGGGGGCGAAGCGGATCGTCGCCGCGGCGGTCGTGACCGACGGGGCCGCCGCGCCGTGCGGCGCGTGCCGGCAGTTCCTGTTCGAGCTGGGGCCCGATTGCCGCGTGCTGCTCGTCGGCGCCGACGGCGCCGTCCGCTCGGCGCGGACCATCGGCGAGCTGCTCCCGGATGGCTTCCGGCTGGCTCGCTGAGGCCACGCGGCCCGCCGACCCCAGCTACCAAAGGGAAGCCGCGGGCCGCCATCCCGATGGCGGCCCGCGGCTGGCGGATCAGGCAAACCCTCTCTCTCACTCTCGGACGCGAAGCTCTCAGTAGGTGATCACACAGTCCATGCCGAAGGCCCAGTTGTTGTAGTCCTCTTGGTCGGCGAAGCCGACGTTCGCGGCGGCGGCGTCCGACGGGGTCCAGTCGTAGCGGACCTCGGGGCGGATGACGACGTTGGCGTGCGG
>NZ_JAVJSH010000021.1:0-21022 GCF_040219535.1 Botrimarina sp. | reverse complement strand
CTCCAGCCGCTTCAGTTCCCCCAGCGGCAAGTGATCCGCCACCTCCATCGCAACCTCCGTGTTCGGGACGATCGCGATATCATGATGGGCAACCTGGGCGGGCGCAAGAGAAAGCGCGCTACTTCAGATTGGAATGCGTATAAGTCGTTTCACCAACTGGCTTTTCGCGGTTGGGAACTCTCTATCCTCATAACCTCGAGATCGTCGGGTCGAAACGTGAGGCCGTGCTCGACGGGTGGTACCGCGACGAACTACGGGCGGGGGCAGTGAAGTTGATCGAGCAGTGGGAACCGAAGGTCGGCGTCAGCGTTGGGAAGCTGTTCGTGCAGCGGATGAAGACGCGTTGGGGTAGCTGCAACTCGAAAGCCAAATCGATCCGCCTGAAAACCGACCTGGCGAAAAAGCCACTGAAGTGCCTGGAGCATCTAGTCGTCCACGAGATGGTCCACATTATTGAGCCCACGCATAACGCAACATTCCAGTCCCTCATGCGTCGCCACATGCCAGACTGGGAGCACCGGCGACGAGTCCTGAACGACTTGCCGGTGCGACACGCAGACTGGGCTTACTGACGATTGCGCCAGACGCTGCACCGTGAGGTTGCCGATTACAATTATCGCAGGTATGCAAGGCATTGGCGATCTCGGTGTCGATCGGCTTCCTAGTCGGCCGCCGCTGCGCGAGGCTTCGCTCCGTAAGGCGTCTGGAGCGGCGCCAAGCCGTGTCGGTCTTGCCTGGCGTGCGGCTATCACTCCGCGTCGGGCACGATCCGTTTGGCGAGCCCTAATAGGGACACCACTGTCACCCCGTCGACCGTCTGGTTGTACAGGTGGCCGAAGTGCTTGCGGTCGCCGGTCGCCAGGAGGTCGCACTTGGCTCGGATCGCCGCGCACAGGATCGGCTGGTCTTTCACTTCGAGCTCGACCGGCAGCGGGAAGAGGAGCGACGGTGCGGTCTCGACCTTGGCGACTAGCTCTTCCAGCGCTTCGCTCCATCCGCTCCGCTTGAGCCTGACGTTGCGGACCGCTTCTTCGATAGCGAAGTCGCTCGTCACCGCGGTGTGGCCTTCGAGCAGCCAGGCGACGAGCCGCGCGACGCGGCTTCCCCAGTTGGCGGCGGAGAAGAGGACGTTGGCGTCGAGGAACACGCGCATCGCTCACTGCCCGGGGGGCAACAGCGGCCCAAGCGCGTCTTCGTCTTCGGCGAACTCGGCGATCCGTTCTTCGGTGTAGATCTCGACCGGCACGCTCACCGAAGGTCGGATCAAGATCCCTTGCTCGACCGACTCGAGGATCAATTCGTCGTCCGCTTTAAGGCCGAACGCCTCGCGGAGCTTGGCGGGGATCGTGATCACGCCCCGTTTCGTCAGAGTTACCTTCTCAGTCATATTAGCAGTATAGCAGTATTGCTGCTTTTCTGCAAGCGTCTCGGCAGAATCGGAGCGCGCTGCGGATGCATCGGCCGTACGCAGAAAGCGCTACCTCGAACTCGTAGCGGTGTCTCGGCGGGGTGACGAACTCCGTAGATACGGCGGGCAGCGAATCCGCCGGTGTTGGTCCAACCGCCGAGTCTACGAATCCTACTCGCTGAGTCGTCCGCGGCGCACGGCCCGGCACACATCTTCCTGCTCAGCAAGTTCGTCGGCCACTGGGAACGATGCTCCCGACACTAACTTAGCGTCGGCTGCCCTGGTCGCAGTCATCTGTGCCGCATTCGTCGACCTTCCGCTTGACTATAGATACTCACCACTTGGGATTCCTTGCTCAGCTCACACTAGACGGCTGGAAGCGGGGAGTCCGCGGATCGCTGCGATGACAGATAAGCTTGCGATCGCGGGCGCCCGCGAATAGGTTTGAGACCGCGCGCTCTGCGTCTCGTTGGTTCGCAGGACTTGCCTGAATCTCAAGCCAAGACATAGCCCCGGGAAGCTACCGGGCGAACTCGAGCGAGGATTAGAAGCGATATGTCAATTTGGAAGCAAATTGGGATGCTGCTGTCGTTGCTCCTCCCGACGCCGGCCTCTGTCACCGCCCAAGATTTTTCGTTTGAGTTGCTCGGAGACGCTTTCGCTTTTGCGCCGTCGATTAATGAGGCCGGTGAGGTGGCTCTCTTGCGGTCGACCGGTGAGGGCTCGCAAATCCTTACGGGCAAGCCGGGTGCGCTGACGGTCGCGGCCGAGGCTTTCGGCGACAACGCCACCAGCGGGCAACTCAGGTCGTTCCGGCTAGGCGACTACCTCTCCTTCAACGACAACGGGCAGTTTGCGGTCGTGGCCCTCGAGCGGGGCTCGAACGACGAAGTGCTTGCGGTGAATGATCAAGTTGTAGCAAGAGAGGACGGTATCGACATCCGGCAGATCGATCGCAACGCGACGCCGGAGATCATCAACGACGGCAGCGTTTACTTCCAGGTGATCGCGGAGCCCGGCTCCGCGGTACTGAACGGGGGGAACGGCGTATGGGCAAAGTTCGACGGCGGGCTGTCTCAGGAGTTCCCTCGCGATTTCGGAGATCTACAGGCGGACAACAACGGCAATACCTACGCAAGAGGTCCCTTCTTTCGACCGGGCGTTTACGCTGGGCCGAATCCGGAGGACGTCGTCATCAGGATCGCGATGCAGTCGCCGCCTCGCCCCGGGACGCCGCTTCCAGGCGGAACAGAGCTGGCCGTCCTGGACTCATGGGCCGTCAACGACAACGGCGATTTTCTACTCCAGGGATACTCCAACGACACCGACACGTACGGCATCTGGGCCGGGCCGCCTGACGCGTTACGCGAGGTCCACACGATTCCGCGGGAAGACGGATTTTTCTCTCCGTTCTCAATGAATGATGACGGCGACGTGTTGTATGTCGATCGCTCCGGGGACCAGGGACAGTTGATCCTGGGCGAGGGCGACGGCGGCAGCCGATCGGTGATCAAGATTGGCGATCCGTTGTTCGGCTCGACCGTGACGTCCCTTCACCCCGGCCGTCGGTCACTGAACACGGCGGATCAACTGACGTTTCTCGCTGGGCTCGAGGACGGTCGGCTGCTGAGTGTTTATGGCGAGCCGTCGGGCGACGAAGCGTTGATCCAGTCTTGGGTTAACCTCGGTTCTGGTGACTTTGACAATCCAGGCAATTGGCTCCCCGCAGGAGTTCCAAACAGCAACGACCGAATCGATTTCTTTCAGTCGGGCAGCTATGCGGTAGATCTCGACGAAGACAGAACCGTTCATTCCCTCCGAGCAACCGCAGGCGATGTCACAATCGACCTCGCCGGACACAAGCTATCCTTCACCGATGACAGCAACTTCTCGACCAACGGCTGGGTCGAGGTCGATGGCTCGGACGCGCTGTTGACCACGCTGACCTTACGCGATGGCATGGCCGACGCGACCGGGGGCCTGGGCCGGCTCGACATCGCCCGCGCAGGCCGGGGCAAGCTCGTCATTGACAACGCCGCGGTTGAAGCCAACGTGCTCCTGAGCGTGCTGAGCACAGGCCGCGGCGAGCTGCTAGTCACCGGGGCCAACTCCCGACTCGGTGGCAACCTTTTCAACACCGGCGAGGGCTCAACGACCATCACCGTGCGGGACGGCGCCCAGATGGTTAACGGCCACATGACTTTCGGCTTGGACGAGGCCAGCAACGACGAGCTGATCGTCACCGGCGCCGGCTCGAAGCTGACGGTCACCACCGGCGGCGACGTGGGCGACGGTGTCCTGCTGGCGGCGGTCGAGGGCGCCGCTTCGGTCTCGGTCCTCGACGGCGGGACGATCGAGGCTTGGCAGACGCGCGTCGGCGGGGTCGACACCACCATCGCCGTGCCTTTCCCGATCCCCGGGCTCGGCGAGTACCAGCCGCTGGAGAACGCCCGTGCCAACCTCCTGGTCAGCGGCGCCGACAGCCTCTACAAGGTGTTCAGCGTCATGCAGGTCGGGCAGATCGGGCGCGCCACTCTGCTCGTAGACCAGGGCGGTACGGTCGATGCCGAGACGTTCCGCCTCAATGGCGGTTCGCCCGAGTCCGGCGAGGCCTTTTCGAGCTTGGCAACTATCAGCGACCCTGGAAGCCTGCTCAAGACGACCACGGTCGAAGTGGGTGGCGCCGCGCACCTAGTCATCGAGAACGGTGCTTCGGTCGAGACGGACCTCTACTGGCTCTTCGGCCAGTCCACCATCCGTGGGGTCGACACCCAGGTTACCGCAATCAGCAGGCAGACCGCCGTACGCCTCTTTGGCGGCAGCTCAAAGCTCATCATCGAAGACGGCGCGAAGCTTACGTCCAACTCCGTGCGGCACATCATCGGCAGTGGGACCTCAGCCAGCGAGAGCGGCCAGCCCGGTGCGCTCGTTCACGTCCGCGGCGCCGGCTCGCTTTGGGACATGGGCGACGCCACCGACCTGCTCATCGCGATCGACTCCGTTGGTGCCGATGGCGGCAACGGCGAACTACGCCTCGAAGACCTCGCTCGCGTCAAGGCAAGATCCATCCTCGTAGGCACAGGCGGTCGCATTACCGGCAGCAATGCGACCATCGAGGCCGACGTCAACCTCGTCGGCGGCGCAATCGCACCCGGGCTCTCGCCCGGCGAACTCACCGTCGACGGCAACTTCAGCGTTGACGCCAACAGCGCTCTGATCGTGGAGATCGCCGGCACCACACCCGGCCAGCAACACGACGTGCTTACCGTCTTCGGTGACGCCACTATCGATGGCGAGATCGTCTTCAGCTTCATCGACGGCTTCGGGCCAAGGCAAGGACAGACTTTCGAGTTTCTCAACGTCGCGGGAACAACCGACCTCGCACGCTCCGATTTTCTAGTTGCTGGCCTGGTTCCCGGCTTCGAGTTTGATGTGACGCCGACGATGAGCGGCTTCAGGCTAACAGCGCTTAACGACGGGCAGGCAATACCAGAGCCAGCGACGTGTCTGGCCACGCTCATTGCATCTACTCTAGTCGCTGTGGTACGCAAACGGTCCACCTAGCGCATTGACGAATATAAAGATTGGGCTGCGAGGCGCCCCAAGTGTCGGAATCGCAGTCGGTTGCGCAGCCTCGCACCCCTAAGGCAAGCATTGACAAAGCACAAGGCATCTCTCGACGGCTTGTCGCATCGTATGGTTGGCCCCAAATTTACGGAGTTGCGACACCCGGGCGTAGCACCTATCGGGAATGCCCTTGATTGCCCGGTCATTTGTATTCGGGACAGCTTCTTATTGACCCTCGCGCCGCCAACGAGCCCCTTTATAGCCTGAGCTGAGCGGTCTTGATGAAGGAGAGTTTGAGTCGGTGGTCACGGGCCTGACTGTTGAGCGAAGCGTGGACGGCGTCGTCGAGTTCATCGACGTCGTCGGGGACGTAGTTCGCCAGGTCGGCGTACTTGGCGTGGCTCCACATCGCCTCGACCGGGTTCAGCTCGGGGGCGTAGGCGGGCAGCTGCTCGAACTCGATGTGCTTCCAGCCCTTCTCGGCGATCCGTTTCTCCGCCGATCGATGCACGCCCCAGCGGTCCCACACGACGATCAGCGGACGGCGGATCTTTCGCCGCAGGCGCCGGAGGAATTCGACCGCGTCGTCGGCCTTCACGTTCTTCCGCTGCACGTCGAAGCAGCAGCCCACACGCGAGCGAGTCGGCGAGAGAACAACCGCCCCGATCACGCTCAGCCGGTCGCGTCGGTCCCACGAGCGTTGCACCGGCGTGCAGCCGGCCGGCGCCCAGGTCCGGCGGTTCACCGGCTGGAGCATGAAGCCCGTTTCGTCGAGGAAGACGATGCTGGCGCCGCGTCGGCGGGCTTTTTTTCGATCCGCGCCCACTCGACCTTCCGCCAGTGCTCGACCGCCTCGGGGTCTTGCTCGCGGGCGACCGTGCGCGGCTTCTGCGGCGTGAAGCCCAGCTCGCGGAGCACCCGCGCCACGTGCCCCGCGTGGTACTCCACGCCGAACCGGTCGCGGATCAGCTCGACCACCCAGGCGCAAGTCCACAGGTCGGTCGGGAAGCCCGCTTCACGCGGCCCATCGACGATCAGGTCGACCAACTCGTCGATCTGCTCGTCGGACAGCTTGCGTTTGCCGCCGGGGTGCGGCTTGGCGGCGAGGCCGTCTTCGCCCCCTTCCCGCCAGGCACGCCCCCAGCGTTTCGCGCTGCTGCGATCGACACCGAAGCGTTCGGCCACCGTGCGGACGGACTCCCCTGCTTGGAAGCACGCCGCAGCGCGACGGCGTCGAGCTTCCAGCCCCGCCGCACTGCCTTTGGGTCTCATGCACCTTGCTACGGTGCTAGCAACAGGCAGGGTTCGTTTGTCGCGCGAGCGTCAATAAGTGCCATTCGCTGATGCATCCACTGCGGGATGGATAGGTTACGTTGAACGGCACAACGGGATCCTCTCGAGCCTGCGTTCGGCCGTCCGGGCGTTTGGTCTCCCACTGTGGGGGCGGAAGCGACGCTCGGTCTACTTCGGGGGAACCCCGTACTCACACTCGACGCGCGAAAGCTCAACGCTCACCGCGGTCTCCTTGGGCAGGCCGATCGTCACCCGAGCCGTAGGGAATACTTCGGCGGTCGCTTCGGTCAGGACGCTGCGGAGGTAGCCGTAGTCGTTGGCGGCTTTGGGGGGCGTCGTGTGGTGGGTCGCCCAACGAGTTTGTCCGCTGGGCACGGTCGAGGCGATCTCGATATTTGCTTCGCCCTCGGAGAAGGTCCAGACGCGGACGCTCACGGCCGGGCCGGGGAGGTCGTAGGTCACGCTCGAGCCGGGAAAGAGCTCGAGCCGGTGGATGTCTTCCTGGACGCCGCGGGCACGGCCGGTGCGAAAGTTGTGGGGTCCTTCGATTGTGGCGATACGGGAGTCGTCGCTCAGTTCGTCGACGAGCAGGCCCGTGTTGGCGATGATGGGGCCGATTGGCTCGGAGCCGGCGGACTGACCTGAGGTGTTCTTTGCTATGACGCGGTAATAGTGCGGCGCGCCGAACGGGGCCGTCTCGTCGACGAAGAGCGGGCGATACTGCACCGCCGCGTCGCTGAGGTCGGCGGCGATGGTTCGCCACGGCCCGTTAGCAGAGTCGGCGCGTTGGACATCGTACGCCGACGCGCCGGTCGACCCTTGCCAGCTCAAGAGCCTCGGCCGGATCGGCTCAAGCATTCGGGGCGGCTTGGGAGTCGGTGGGGGCGGCTCGTCGAGGCCGCGGATCCGGTAGGCGGCGGAGCGGATCAACGGCATGACGAGGTGCTCGCGGTACGCGCGTCCTTCTGGGAAGCCGGGCCAATGGTATGATTTGAAGAGGTCGTTGCCGGACGGCTCGCAGTGCCAGTAGAAGCCGCCCTCGCGGCGGTGGAAGCGGAGGCTCCAATAAAGGGCGCCGCTCGCGCCGTGTTTGATGACCGCGTCGAGCATCCGCCGCGCCTCGTCGATCGGCAGGAAGCCGAACTCGCCAACGAAATAGGCCTTCTTGCCGTCAACCCGGCGGATCGCGTCGATGACGCTCCAGGCCGTGTTGTTTCCGGAGTTCGGGTAGTGGTGGGTTGTGATGACGTCGACGTTCGGGTCATCGAGCGACTCGAGCGGGACGCCGCGCAGCGATCTGCCGTCGATCACCAGGTGCCGGGGGTCGAGTTGTTTGAGGTAAGCGGTGATCTGGCGGGTCCAGTCGGGCGGCGAGTCGAGTTCGTTGCCGGTCTCCCAGCCGAAGATGGCGGGGTCGTCGGCGTAGCGAAGGCCGGTGAGCGTGTTCGTGCGGGTGACGACGTGTTCGATCGTCTGTTTGAAGTCGGCGATCACCTGCGGGTCGGTCCAAAACGCGCCTTCCGGCTTGCCGCGGAAGGCCTCGTACTGGCGGACTCCGCCCCACCAGTGCCAGTTATCAACCAGTGGGATGATGACGCGGACGCCCTTCTCGGCGGCCGTCTTTAGGACGAGGTCGAGCGTTCGGAACGCCTCCTCGTTGAACCTTCCCGGGGCGAAGACGTGGACGTTATCGCCCATGTCGCCCTCATCGCGTCGGACGCTGATGACGTAGGTCCGTGCGACGCGTCCGCCCATCTGGCGGACGGTCTCGAGGGCGTCGTCGATTTCGTAGGCATCGGGCCAACGCCACGGCGAGTCGCCGAGAAAGTCGAACGCGTCCTCGACGTTGTGGAGATTTGGGATGTTCCACGAGACGAAGCGGAACTCGTCTTCGCCGTCGTAGAGCTTCCCGTCGCGGGCGGTGAGGAATCGCATCGGTTCGGTCGCGAGGCCGGTGGCGGCAAGGAGCATCGACAGGAGCAACGGCGCGGTTCTCATTGCTTGGCCCTAGGGGTTTCTTACGACGCGGCGGCTTCGGGATCGGTCACGCCGGAGGGGTAGTTCTCAAGCAAGTCGTACCAGTTGAACTTCAGGATGATGCTCGTCGTGAGAATCACGCCGAGGGCGATCGCCAGCGATCGGTAGTCTTGGAGGACGAGGTAGACGCCGGCGGCCGTGAGCGCGGTCTGCCAAGCGATGCCGACGGCGACGTTCACGATGTCGCGCGGGAGGTCGCCGTTGGGTGCGGCTTCGGGGTGTTCCTGTCGGACCGCGTCGGCTATCGGTCCCCACCAGCCCCAGGGGCGGACCCTGAAGTAGAACGCCTCGAGGACCGCCCGGTCATCCGGCGGGGTGAGCAGACTGCCGGCGACCGCGCCGAAGAGCGACACGCCGAGCGTGACCGGGAACAGGGCGAGGTTGGTTTCGAAGCCGCCGAGCTGTGGGTTCGCCTGTACAACGCTCGCGATCACTAGCGCCGAGGCGATGCCGCTCGCCATGCCCCAGAAGTAGCCCCAGCCATTGAATCGCCACCAGTGCCACTTCAGCAGGTTGGCGGCGATGTAGCCGCCGTACAGCGCGCCGACGATCCAGTTGACGATATCCTTGAGCTCCTCGATCACGAAGCCGAACGCGGTGCCGGCGAGCACGACGACAACCGAGGTCGCGTAGCTGAGTCTCACGTAGGTCTTGTCGCTCGCCTCGGGGTTGAAGTATCGCTTGTAAATATCATTGACCACATAGGCCGGCGCGGCGTTGACGGTCGCCGCGTAGGTCGACATGAACGCGGCCAGAAGCGCCGCCACGAGCAGCCCGAAGAGGCCGACCGGCACGAACTCGCGCATCGCGAACGGGAGGATCAGCTCGAAGTCGATTCCTCCGCCCATCGCGTCGAGTTCGTCGGTGAAAAAGGCCAACGCGAGCACGGTGAGCCCTGTGATCAGCATGTAGCGGGGCACGAGCAGCACGAGGCTCACGACGCCCGACATCAGGGCCGCTTCGCGCGGCGTGCGGGCCGAGAGGACTCGCTGCATGTCGTAGTTCGGGGGAGGGCCCGCCATGCTCGCCAGGGCGCCTTTGAAGAGGGCAAGCCCGACGAACAACGAGAAGAGGCTCCAGCCGTCGCCGGAGATCTTCGCGTTCGCCTGATCGACCAGCCCGTCCCAGTCGAGGTCGAGCCGCCAACCGAACCACAAGTCACGCCACCCGTTGGGCGTCGCCGCGTCGATCATCTCGGGCGTGACCTGCTGCATAGCGATCAATCCGACGCCGACGCACGCGACCGTCATGAACGCGAACTGCAGCACCTCGGTGAACACGACGCTGAACATACCGCCCTTCACGACATAGACGGTTGTGATCGCGGTGATGAGCAGCCCCCACAGGCTCGCGTTCGTGGCCGGGTCCGAGGCGAGCGCGATCGGGATGAACGTGGCCGCGAACTTGCCGATCCCAATGAAACCGTACGCCAAGAACCCGACGACGTTCACCAGCGCGAAGAGCACGACGATCAGGTGCGCGGCCTGGGCGCCGCGCCCGTCGCCGAAGCGGAAGCGGATCCAGTCGGCCCCCGTCACCACACCGGATCGGCGCAGCCAGACCGAGAGGTAGACCATCAATACGATCTGGTTGAAGACCGGCCACATCCAAGGGATCCAGACGCTCTTCATCCCGTAGACGAACAGCCAGTAGACCATCAGCATCGTGCCGCTGATGTCGAACATGCCCGATGCGTTCGACAGCCCGAGCAGGTACCACGGGATCGTGTTGCCGCCGAGGAAATAGCTGCGGAGGTTCTTCGAAGCCCGTTTGGAAATCCAGAACCCGATCGCGACGGTCGAGACCACGTAGGCGAGGATGATCGCCAAGTCGATGGGGTGGAGCTCGGTCATGCGCCGTCGCGACAAGGTCCGGGGCGGTTCGCCCGGGATCGGTGGTAGCCCCAGCGCCGGTCCGCCGCCTGATCGGGTCGCGGATCAGAAGACCGTCGAGTTGGCCTTCGTAAAGTCGACCAGCTCGCCCAGGTGGGCGAACGCCAACGCGGTGCAGGTATCGGCGGCGCCGTAGTAGATGGTGAGGCGGCCGGTCGTGTCGTCCAGCAGCGTCGCGACCGGGAAGACGACGTTGGGGACGTGGCCCGACACCTCGTAGTCCGCGTCGGGCGTGAGGAGGTGACGGTTCGTGCGGTAGAGCACACGCCACGGCTCGTCGAGATCGAGCAACGCGGCTCCCAGGCTGTAGACGAAGCCGTTGCACGTGTCCATCACGGCGTGATAGATCATAAGCCAGCCGTCGGGCGTCTCGATCGGCACGGGCCCCGCGCCGATCTTCGTGCGTTGCCACCACTGCCCGGTGTGCTCGCCCCCCTTGCGCATCACCAGCCGATGACGCCCCCAGTGAACCAGGTTCGGGCTCTCGCTCAGATAGACGTCGCCGAAGGGCGTGTGACCGTCGTCACTAGGTCGGCTGAGCAGGTAGTAGTTCCCGTTGATCCTCCGCGGGAAGAGAACCCCGTTGCGATTAAACGGAAGGAACGCGTTCTCCATCCGCTCGAACGACCGGAAGTCCTTTGTCCGCGCAAGGCTGATCGTTGGGCCGTTGTGGCCGCCGCACCACTGCACGACGTACTCGCCGTCGATCGCGGTGACGCGCGGGTCGTACGCATATTCCGCCGGGTCGAAGGGATGGTTGGTGAACTCGATCGGCTTGGGCTCAATCGTCCAATCAAGCCCGTCGTTACTCCAACCAACGTGCAGGCGGGGAAACCGAGTGTAGTCCTCGGTCCGAAACACGCCGGCGTAGCCGTCACCGAATGGCGTCACCGCGCTGTTGTAGATGCCCTGGATGTCGCCGACGGGCTTGCGGCCGAGGACGGGGTTGTCTCGGTATCGCCAGATGATCTCGGAGGAGCCCGCCGGCCGGGCCTGCCAAGGGAACGGTCGCGCGCCGCGCGGGCTCGCGGAGCCGGTCTGGCCATTGCGCGCCGGATCGGTCGCGGCGGCTTTGGAATGAATCGAAGTCATCGGCGTGGTCCGACGGCTGCGGTGAATGAGCCAGAGGCGAGAGATTCGCAAGACTTCGCCAAGCCTAGCAGGACGCCACCGGCTGCTCAAGTAGTTGACCAAGCGTTTTTTTGCGTGTTCGATTCCTCGTCGTCGGCTCAGCGGCTATAACGGTTGGATGAGCCAACCCCGCGTTCCTCGTTTGAAAGATGTCGCCGAGGCGGCAAACGTCTCGGTTAGCGCCGCCTCTAAGATCCTCCGCGGCGACCGCAGCCGCTTCGGCGAAGAGACTTGTCGCCGCGTCGTCGAGGCGTCCGAGCGCCTCGGATGGCGACGCAATCTTCTGGTGAGTGGGATCCAGACCGGCCGCACGAATACGGTTGGGGTGATGATCCCGCCATACGACTCATTCTGGGTCAAAGTGCTCTCCGGCATCCACAAGCGGCTGGGCGAAGCCGATTTCCTACCGATCACGCTCTGGCTCGGCGACCTCGATCACTTGCCGCATTTCGAAGCGAACGAGCAGGAGGGCGTGCGGCAGATTAACCGCCTGCTCGACCGTCGGGTCGACGCGCTGATCCTCTGGCCAACATTCGCCGTGGCGTACCAGGAGCACCTCGCGGGCTTGGCCGAGAAAAACGTTCCGGTGGTCGTGATCGACCATCGCAGCGATGAGCCCTACGGGGATTCCGTGGCCACGAACGAGTCGCAGGCAACCCGCGCCGTCGCGAAGCACCTGCTTGACTTGGGGCACCGGAGGATCGCCTGCATCTCGAGCCGGGAGAGCAAGTCACAGACTTGGGCGCTGGAACGCCGGCGAAACTTCGAGCGGGCAATCTCTCTTAAAAGCGAGGCCGAGGTCCGGAGTTGGCGGCTCAACCGCACGGGCGACAACGGCGTTGAGGTCGCCACCCACTTGCTCACCGACGACTTCCGGCCGACCGCGGTCTTCGCGGTGACCGACCACGAAGCGCACTGCGTCTACGAAGCGGCGATCACGCTGGGGCTCTCGATCCCGGGTGACCTTTCAGTCGTGGGCTTCGCGGACCTCGACTTCGCGGCGACGATGATGCCTCCGCTCTCGACGGTGAGACAACGCCCGCAAGAAATCGGCGAGCGAGCGGCGTCGCTGCTGATCGACCGGCTGGACGGCCCCCTCGCGGGAGAACCCTTCGTCCATTCCGAGATCGAGGCCGATTTCGTGCTCCGGGAATCGACCGGGCCGGCGCCTGCTTAGCCGCTCCCGCGAAATCGACGAAATGCGGAGGCCACGTGCTTGACCCGCCTGTTCAAGTACTTTAGCATGCCAATGTCGTCGAGCCATCGGCGGCAATTTACTCCTCCGCGACCGGTTCGCTCGTGAACCGGGCAAACCTCGGCCTCTCTTCAACTTTGATTTACAGGGTGACTCATGAGCAAGCTGACGGCTCTCGTGCTGGGCTGCGCCACGGCGATGGCGACTGTGACCGGCGGCGTCGCTTACGGCGACATGTTGGTGAATGATTTCGGCGACGGCTTGCAGTCGTGGCGTTTTGATTTCGGAAGCCCGATCACCCCGAACCTCAGTCGAGACGCCAGCGAAGGATCGCCCGGCAACGCGCCGGGAGCGCTGCGCATGGACATGACGTTCGTGTCGAGCCAGGGCGGTGGGAACCGCTTCGCCTTTACCGGCGACCTGTTTTTCCCCGCGACCGACCTTTCGGGCTTCGACACCCTCGAGTTCGACCTGAAGATTGCCGACGGTGCGGCGTTAGACGCTTTTGGCAATCACGGCTTCTTTCAGTTCGTTTCGCGGGAGACCGACAGCTACAACTTCAACAGCGTGCTCAACCAGAACTTGGCGCCGGTGACGGGGCAATGGCAGACCTACACGGTGCCCGCCGCTGAAGTTGACGGGATGACCGCGACCCGCGCCTTCACCGTGCAGTTGTACGGCGGGCCCGACCAAAACATCGACGGAGGTATCACCCTCCTGCTGGACAACATTCGGCTGACCGGCGACCCGATCCCCGAGCCGTCGGCGTTCGTGATAACGATCGCTGCGGGGCTGTTGGCCGCGACTCGGCGCGGTCAATCCAAGCGAGGTTGAGGCCGCCGGCTCGCCCGGTCGTTGCGGGGGGCGGCCGGTCGGGCCGGCGCGCCGTTGCCAGAATCGTCTCTTCTACCAAGGAACCTGCAGCATGCGACTGTCATCGGGATTTCTGCAAAGCCTGATCGTGCTCGCGGCAGCGATGGGCGCCGTCGAGGCGGAAGCGCAGCTCTTGTATTCGTTCGAGTCCGGTCTCGACGGCTTCGAGCCGCAGGGGGCGGCCGACTCGGATTACATCAGCCACGTGCAATCGTCCATCGGCGCGACCGACGGCGCGATGTCGCTCCGTGTCGAGACCGGCCCCGGGTTCGGCCGCGACGTGGTCGTCAATGAAACCTCCGACGTCGGCGGACCGCGGTACGACCTGTTCAACTCCGTCGCGGCCGACCCGTCCCGGTACACGCTCGATTTCGACGTGACCTTCACCCAGGACGGGTGGGATCGCGTGGCCGACCCCGGTGGTTTTTTTCAGGTCAACGTCTTCTCCAATAGCGACAGCTCGCAGGGCTTTCGGGAATCGTTCGGCGTCGTCAACGGGACGCCGGGTTCACCCAGCTTCGCGACCGGCAGCCTGCCGGCCACGTCGCTCTCGCTCACGCCCGACTCCAGCTTCTTCCAACTCGGCTTCGGCACGAACGGCAACCATACGGCCGGCCTCGGCGGCGAGGGGGTCTACTACTACCTCGACAACATCCGCTTCACGCAGGCGCCCACCTTCGTCGAAGACGTCCTGTTCTCGTGGGAGACGCCCGACGACCCCGGCACGCCGGGGGTCAACGAGCAGCTGGAAGGCTGGGTCGATGGCTTCGGCGACCAGCCTTATTTCCACACACGGACGATCGTCTCCGACGGGGCGACCGACGGCGCGTCGGCCCTCGAGTTCGATTCGCCGCAAGACGGCTTCTCTTGGGGCAGCCAGTTTGTGATCGACAGCGGCGAGGCCGGCGACCCGGCCAATCAAGCCCTGATCGATGACCTGATCGGTCGCGTCAACGCGGCCGACCGTCTTGCGTTCGACGTCACCTTCCCAGACGACCAATTCCCCAACCTGCCGACGTATCTCAGCCTGTTCGTCAACATCAGCGATGCGTCTGGCACGTTCTACCAGTCGCCTGCGAAGCAAGCGGGCAACCCGACCGACAACCCAGGCGAAACGGTGACTATCGAGATCCCGATCTCGGAGCTTACGGCCGGCGGCGTGAGCCTCGCCGACGCGGGCCTGCAGGACGGGACGTTCTTCCGCATCGCGCTGGCTACGAACTCGGACTCGGCCAACGCGTTCTCGTTGGACAACTTCCGCCTGCTAACGGAACTGACTGGACTGGACGGCGACTACAACAACGACGGCGTCGTCGATGCGGCCGACTATACGGTTTATCGCGACAACGTCGGCGCGCCCGAGGGGACGTTGCTCAACGACCCCGCCGGCGGCTTGATCGGCGCGGCTCAATTGCAGGCTTGGCAAGACAACTACGGGGCGACCGTCGGAGGCTCGGCCACCGCGATCCCCGAGCCGTCCGCGGCTCTGTTGATCGGGATGGCCGCGTTGCTCGGCGGCGCTCCGCGGCGCCGGCTAGCGAGCTGAAGACCGGCGCGGCGTCGTTCGATATTCTCTTCCAGGAGGATGGCTGTGGCTACCCGAAGAAGCGGCGGCTTCACACTCGTCGAGTTGTTGGTCGTGATCGCGATCATCGGCATCCTCGTCGCGCTGCTGCTACCGGCCGTTCAGGCCGCACGCGAGTCGGCCCGGCGGTCGCAATGCGTCAACAACGTGAAGAATCTTGCACTGGCGATGCACAACTACCACGACAGCTACGGGTCGTTCCCCGCGGCGGCTGAGTTCCCCTCTCCTAGCGAGTTGGCCGGCGCCACGGGGCTCAGTCCGCTGACCGGCAGGGCGCTGTTCGAAAACTGGGTGATCCGCATCCTTCCTTACCTGGAAGAACAGCCGTTGTCCGACCTCTTCGACATCCGGCCAACCAACCGCGTGAGCGACGACGCCAACGGCGACCGGAACGCTGTGGCGCGAGCGACCGAGCTAGGCGTGATGCTCTGCCCGAGCGACGGCGCCAACGGCGCGCCGTTCGTCGACAGCGACGGCTTCAGCTGGGCGCGGGGCAACTACGGGCTCAACGCCGTCCACTATTGGCCGAATCGGTTTTGGCGTGAGACCAAGCAGCGGGTGAGTAACGATCCCGATGCGGCCGACTACTCCTTCCAGATAGGTCTCTCGGGGTTCAGCGACGGCGACACCGACCAGAGCCTCTCGATCGCCAAGATTACCGACGGGACCTCCAAGACGCTGATGATCGCGGAGTTGCGGGCCGGCGTGAACGAACAAGACCGGCGCGGCGTGTGGGCGATGGCGCAGTGCGCTTCGAGCTTCCATTGCCGGCACATGAACCGCCCCCCCAATGACTGCGAGCCGAATCAAGACGACGTCTTCGGCGGGCCCGACCTCGCGAACAACCTCGGGGCGGGCGCCCTCAACCAGCAATGCATGGGCGTCGACGCCAGCGTCGACGCCAGCGGCCAGTCCGCCGTTCGGAGCCAGCACCCCGGCGGCGTGGTGGCGGCGATGGCGGACGGGAGTGTTCGGTTCATCACCGACTTCATCGAGAGCGGCGACTTTGGGGAAGCGGTTGGCGAGGTGCTCGCCGAGCAGACCAACGACCTCCGCTTCCGCACTTGGCAACGGCTCAACGTCGCCCGCGACTCCTACAGCGTCTCGGAGTACTGAGCAACGTGGACAGCAGGCCGCTCTGGATAGGCTTTGCGGCGGCGTTGTTGGCCGCCGGTTGCGGCGATGCGCCGTTCCGCGTGATCGCGGTCCGAGGCGCCGTGGCGTACGAGGACGGTGAGGCCCTGCCGAGCGAGGGGTTCAAGTTGAAGTTCGTCCCGCAGATCGAAGCCGTCGACGAAAAAACGTTTCCGCGGATCGCGACCGCGCAAGTCGGCCCGGACGGCAAGTTCGAGGGGGTGACGACTTACCGCTACCACGACGGCTTGACCGTTGGCGAGCACCTCGTCTACCTGCAGTTCGGCGCGCCCTCGGCAGGCTCTCGTGTGGTTCCCGAGGAGTACCTCGACTCGCAATCGACGCCGCTGAGGATCGATTTCGATGGCTCGGGGCCGCTCGACATCCGGATTCCTCGCCCGTGAGGTCGTCATGCTGAGGCGCCGTTCACGCAGCCGCCGACGCACAGCTTGGTGTTTGGTCGCCACGCTCGCGGCCCTCGCTACGCCGGCGCCGGCCGGCGACCGGACGGTTTACGAACCGGGTGTCGACCCGGCGATCGGGTTCAACCTCGTCTCGTGGTGGAATTTCGGCGGCAGCGGCGCAACTCGCTGGCGCGACGCCGTCCGCAACGTCCACGCGGCCGGGTTCACGGAGGTCTCCATCAGCCCGGTCCGCTACGCGAACCCGTCGACCGGCGTGATCGCTGCCTCGTCGCAACGCGGTCCGGAACTCTCTCATATCGCCGCGGGAATCGCCGAAGCGAAGGGGCTCGGCATGACGGTGACGGTCAACCCGTTCGTCGAGATGGAGAACTTCGCCTTCTGGCGAGGTGAATACGACCCAACCCCCGGCAGCGCCTCCTGGGACGCGTTCTGGGACGGCTACACCGCGTACCTCGGCGAGGTGGCCGCGGTTGCTCAAGCCAACGGCGCCGACGCGATGAACATAGGCACCGAGTTGAAGGCCATCACACGGAACAGCGGCAACAACGAGCGGTGGGGCGAAGTGATCGCCACCGTCGACGCGGCGTTCGACGGCGCCCTCGGCTACGCCGCCAACTGGGACAACTACCGCCACGGGAACCTCAACAACGCGATCTGGTCGAACCCGGCGATCGACTATGTCGGAATCGACGCGTACTTCCGGGACACGACCACGGCCGCCGAGTCGGACGCCTCGGGAGCTGACCCCAACGAAGCCTTCATCGCCAAAGTCGAGGCGGGCTGGAACACACGGCTGGACGACGAAATCCTGCCCTACGCGCGCTCCCTACGCGGAGGCGACGGCTTGCCGGTTGTTCTCACGGAGGTCGGGTACCTCCCCTACAACCGAACGACCGTCAATCCCCAGAACGAATCAGGGCCGCTCGACTCTGACGAACAAGTGATGGCCTTCAAGGGCCTCGTACGCGCGCTCGACGGCCGTCGAGACGAACTGAGCGCGATCCACGTATGGCAATGGGGGATGGACGGTTCAGGCGGAAGCAAGTGGAACGTGGCGGCGAGCCCCGGCGGGGATCAACCGAACAACCTGCCTTTGGGCGAGTGGCTCTCGTCCTTCGTCTCCGCTCCGGCACTCGCCGGAGACTTCAACAGCGACGGAGCCGTCGACGCAGCCGATTACACAGTCTGGCGCGACAACCTCGGCAGTGAGACTGCGCTGCCAGGCGACACGACACCCGGCTCGGTTACGGCCGCAGACTACGACGTTTGGCGATCAAACTTCGGAACCTCCGCGGCGGACCAGAACGCCGCTAACGTCGCTGCGCCTGAGCCGCGTGCGTTTCTGACAATCGGGCTTGGGGCCGTGCTGTTTTCTGCGGCTCGCGGCTGTCGAGCGTAACAGCAGCGTGCAACCTCCCAGCCCTCTCGCCGCAGCAGGACGTGCAGACGGCGGTAGCCGTACCGCACCCGGCTGGCGGCCAGGTCGCGTAGTCGGATCCTCAGTTCGGCCCGCTCGTCACGGCAGCTCTGGCAGCGATGCGAAGAACGCGCCGCGCCGATCGCTCGGCACGCCCGCCGCTCGCTAACCTGGTAGGCGGCTTGGAGCCGCTCCACCACCTGCCGCCGACGAGCGGGCCTCAGACCTTTCCCTGCACGACGTCCTGCAGCATCTTCTTGTCGAGCGAAAGGTCCGCCACCAGCTGCCTGAGCTTCTTGCTCTTCGTCGAGGCTCTTCAACCGGCGGACCTCGGCCACGCCCATCCCGGCGTACTTCTTCTTCCAGCGGTAGAAGGTCTGCTCGGCGATCCCCATCTTCCGGACGATCTCGGTGATCGCCGTGCCCGACTCGTGCTGGCGGATCGCAAACGCGATCTGCTCTTCCGTGTAACGCTTCCTCGACATGGCTCTGGGCCCTCCTTCCACGTGCAAGTTACTTAAAAAACTCGCACCCCGCCTGGACCAGGAATTGGGGAGCAGGCCAGCTGCTCTTCTCGGCCCACGGGACCGGGGCGTTCTTCACGCCGTGCTTGGGGCACTTCACCCGCGGCACGCCGGCGACGAGCACCGTCTTGTACTGGCACGAGTCGAGGTGACGCCAGCGACGCTCGGCCGCGTGGTCGTGGCACGCCAGCTCGCGGCCGCATTCGGGGCAGACGAACCGGGCCCCACGCGGGTGCTCGACCCTCACCCGGCTCTCTCCCGCCCCCGCGTCCAGCTCAACCCCCGACACCGACCACGGCGAATCGAGCCCAAGGATCTGCTGGTAAAGCTCGCGGTCTTGCACGGCCATTCTCCTCCGCGGAGAAGCCTACCAAACCCACGATATTCCCGGATGGACCCAATTTAGCCGCCGTCGCGAGGTCGAATAAATCGCCGCCAGCCCCCGCGTTCCGAGAAAACGCGGTCCACTTCAGATACGCAGATTGGCGCCCTGCCAAGCAGTGAGCTGCCGAAGATTGGCGGTGACCCGGTCAGGGGTTTACGATCTCCGTAGTCGCGAACTCTGCGAAGAAGCCGTCGGCGTCTTTCATCTCGGCAAAGCCGAAAATCCAAGCAGTCTCAACAATGTCAGAGAAATCCAGCCCGCCGCTCTCGATCGACTTGTTCAGGTAACGACCATCGGCGCCGTTGTAGCGATTCGCGATTTCGATCGCCCTGTCCCAGATCGTCCGCAGCCGCTTGTCCTGGACGCGCGGCCGCCAGTCGATAGGGCGGGGGCTGTTGAAGCCAGGCGTGCCGTTGCCAGGTGCGTTGCCGTCGGGGATTTTGTGATACCTCGCCGCTTGCTTCACCAACGCAAGGTCCGCGGGCGTTGTGACCTCCTCGTTCCAGTTCGAGTGCTGGACGACATGAATGCGATCCTTGAAGTCGACCGCAGGTAGGTCGATCCTGAGCTTGCGAATCAACGCGGCCGTGAAGTCAGACTGCCCTGCTTCGGCGATCCAGACGCGTCCACCTTTCTTGAGTGCTCGAAGTGCCCGCTCAGACACTTCATCGATGGCCCGATCGCGATTCTTGTGCGCGTCCGACCAATGCTCACCGAAAGCGAGCTTGAAGAGATCATTCGACGGGACGTACAGCCCGCTCTGGGCGCCGTAAGCGCCCGCGACGGCGTGGCAAGAGACCCGCTCGTACCGCGGGCTTGCAAGAACCGTCGCTAGCGCGGCGATTGAATGGATATCGTCTACGTCGGTCTTCAGATCAAAGTGCGCGAGGAAAAAGTCGCGCTCGGTGTCGAACCTGCCGACCTGCTGAGCGGTCGACGTCGTCCCAGCCACCAGAACCAGGACGCACGCGGTTGCTAGTCTCTTAGTCATGGGCAGTCTCCAGGTCATCGCACTTGCGACAATGGGTGAAGCCTAGCACGACCGGGGGCCGTTTCAGAAGTCGCCGTTGAGAATTGACCGGCATCGAATTCCTGTACCATCCGCTATGAAGGTACGGGTTGGGTAAAGCCGCTGCCCTGCCGTAGCGGAGAAGGCTGCTGAGGCGTAGCCGAAGCCGCCTTCGGAGCGGAGGGAGGGCAGCGGATTCAACCAACCCGTACTCTCATAGCTGCTGGTACAGGTTTTGGGGGCAGGCCAGCGCCTACTGCCGGGCAAGCCGGACAGTGCCACCCGGGAGCGATACCTTGAGGCAGGTCCAACAACAGCAGCGAAGCGGTTCGCCAAACCCGCGGCCGTGCAGTTCTACTCATCGTACTGCCTCCCAGTTATCTGCCGTCGGGTGCATCGACTTCGCGGACCTTTGCCCCTGGCTAAGTCGCTGAGGATGCCTCATCCGCTCCCTGGAAGCGGTCTGGCCAAGGCGCCGAGGTCTCGATTCTCCGGTAAGACCTCGGCAAGTTGGCGACAGTCGGAACTCGCCGAAACTGGTCCAACTTCAGCACCGACGTGCCGAGGCAACCAACTTTACCATCGATGCCTGCAGCAATCTCTCAGAAGCTGTCCCGGAATTGTTTTCATGGCCTGGCGAGTCGTCTCGCCATGAGAAGCTGTCCCGGAATTGGTTTCATGGCCTGGCGAGTCGTATTGCCATGAGTCGGATCATGGCGAGGTGGACGAAGGCCTCGCTAGAGAGGTTGGTCTTCTCGTAGTCGCGGGTGGTGCGTCGGTAGCGGGCGAGCCAGGCGAAGGTCCGCTCGACGATCCATCGCTTAGGGAGCACGACGAAGCCCTTCACACCGACAGGCCGCAACACCGTCTGCAGCACCCAGCCGAACTGTTCCTGGACCCATCCCGGCAGCCCGTTGCGGCCGTAGGCCGAGTCGGCGAAGACGACCTGCAGGCGCCGGAACCGCTCCTTCATCCGCGACAGCACGAAGCACGCCCCGTCGTGGTTTTGCAGGCTGGCCGAATGAACCACGACCATCATCACCAACCCGAGCGTATCCACCGCGACGTGCCGCTTGCGGCCGGTGATCTTCTTCGTGCGCGTCGTAGCCGCGTTGTTCTCCCCCCTCACCGGTACGGACCGACTGGC